>CAVRFN010000046.1:0-172184 GCA_963720345.1 uncultured Actinomycetota bacterium | reverse complement strand
TCCCGAAATTGTCATCGTGGGCGATCTCTCCAGCGTTACTTGCAGGACACTTACCGGTGGGCAGTTGGCTCAGCTAAACAATAACTTTCAGGATGACGTGCTCCCGTCTCAGCGGGCGGCCCACACGCCGCCTCGTGACCGGACTGTGTCAGCAGCCTCGTCTCGGATGGCTACCACCTCAGCTTCTGTATGCGCCGCACTTCCGATACCGGCCAGCAAGCTCGCCAACGCCCAGCGCAGCGGGATCATTCCGAGACGGTCGGCGTCGGTCAGGGCGGTGTCCGCCACGCGCCGTGAGCTGTCCAGGTCCCCGGCGCAGCACAGCGCCGCAGCCCTGACGACCTCTGACTTCACGGCGTGTCGTGCCGAACCGAGTGCCGCGGCCTCCTGGACCGCCCGCTCGGCGTGCTCGATCGCCGTCGAGCCCTGGCCGCGGCCCATGGCCAGCTCGGCGCACACCCAGGCCAGCCGCACCTGCAACCGCGCCGGTACCGATTCGGTCACGAGTTCGGCAGCCCGCTCCAGCGCCCGTGCCGACACCGCAAATCGGCCCACGCCCAGAGCGTCGGCGGCCAGCCCGATCAATGCATCGGCACCGGCCTCCGGATCGGGTCCGGCGGCGGCCCACGCCCGGCCGTCCCAGGCGCGGGCCCGGTCGTGCCAGCCGAGCTGCCGCAGGAACGACGCACGGGTGCTGTGGGCCAGCGAAGCCACTGGGCCCCGCGGCTCGTGGCCCAGCGCGGCAAGATCGGCCAGCGCGCCCGCGTAGCGCCCCTGACCGCCGGCTGCGACCGCACGCAACCACAGCTCGTGCGGGGTCGTCGCGGCGGCAGCGGCCAGCGGCCTGGGTCGTCCCCGAAAGCGGCGTTCGACAGCACTGCGGTGGAGGTGGTCATCGGTGCCGCGACGGTATCAACGCCGCGGCGCGATACCCGGTACCGGTGGGCACATAAGGAAGGAGCATGAAAATCACATTGGTTAACAGTTGGTGCTGTGAATGTTAATTCCATGTAAGCCGGCGTCGCGACGAGAAAAATTGCCGGAGGAAGACATTCGGACGCGATCAGGAGATATGCGCCTCATCGACCGCCGCGACACGTTTGCTTAACATGCAACTCGTTGACCGTGGGTCCCAATGATGAACGTGACGTAAATTCTGGACCTGCCGTTATGTCAATAAGCACATGCTCAGGCTATTGACGGAATTTCGTGAGCCCCCCTAGTTTGTGTGCACGAGTAGTCATCGGCGACTTGTGCTCGGTTCGGTTCCAACGCTCCCGCACTCGCATATTTGCGAAATGGGTGTGTAGAGAGGGGTTTTCCAATGCCACAGCCGCAACAGCTTCCCGGACCCAACGCTGACATCTGGGACTGGCAGATGCAGGCCTTTGCCGAGGCGTCGACTCGTCCATGTTCTTCCACCCTGACGGCGAACGGGGCACGCGCCCGCGCACAGCGCGAGATGCGCGCCAAGGAGATGTGCCGTAGTTGCCCGGTGATCGCGCAGTGCCGCACGCACGCACTGGCGGTCGGAGAGCCCTATGGCATCTGGGGCGGCCTATCCGAGTCCGAGCGCGAATTGTTGCTGAAGCGGGGTATCCGCCGCGCCTCGTAATCCAATCCAACAGATCCGAAAAGGGCCCCCCCGGCATACGGGATGGGGCCTTTTTGGTCCGTGCGTGATCGGCGGAAACAATCCCAGCAATGCGTCCCTAAATGCTGAGCGGTCGCTTAGCATTGCCCAGTGAACGATCGCGCCGAGATAGTCGCACTCGCTCAGGGCGTAGGTTTCGCACTCGCTGCTGACATCGCGATGGCTCGACTGATACCCCGCAGGCGCACGACAGTTGCAGCCCTCGGCCTGGTCGCGGCCGCCGCGGCTTATCCGGTGTCACGCCGACGTTTGGGTATGAACACCCGTGAGACCGTCACGCTCGCCGCCGCATGTGCAGTCGCAATCACCGCGGCCTGTGTGCCCGACCGGACCGCCCGCCGCGTACTAGGCGTCGGGTGGGCGGCACACGCGGTATACGACGCGATCTTCACCCACGACGCGGCCGCCACCCGCCTGCCCTCGACATACGCCGCGGCATGCGCCGGAGCTGACATCGCAATGGGCGCGCGGCTGATCCTCGCGACGCCAACACAAGACAATCGACCGTCCCTGACCCAGAATGAGCTCCGTGGTCAAACCCCTGGACTCTGAAAGCAGCTTGGTGGAATCCGAAGACCCGACGGCCAGCACCGCGGTCGCCGGGGCGGTGGCCACGGCGGCCAGTTCCGCCGTCGCCGGCTCGGCAGCGACGGTGGCGAGCACCGCGGTCGCCGGTTCGGCAGCGACTGTGGCCAGTGCCGGCGTGGTCAGTTCAGCTGCCACCGTCGCCAGCACCGCGGTTGCGGGATCGATCGCGACGGCCGGAAGTGCCGCCGTCGCCGGAAGTATCGTCACCGCGATGTCACTCGCGGTCGCCGGATGCATCGCGTGTGTGGCGTGCGCATTCTGCAAGAAATGCCGTGTGTGCCTGGGCTGCGTCGGCTGCACAGACTGCGTCGGGTGTGTGGGGTGCTACAACTGCTCAGGCCTGCGGTTCGCCGTCGGGCTGCGCGACGTCCACGTCTGATTTTCCCGCGTGCTTGAGGACACGAGTATCCGACGGACAACATCATGGCTGCTGCTGGCAGCCACGCCGCTAATACTGCTCGTCACCTACTACGTGTCCTTCATGACGCACGAATACGGCCACTCCTTCGCCGCGTGGATCCTGGGTATCAAATCGAGCCCATGGCCAATCACATGGGGGAGCAACACCATTGGCAACTTCTTGTTTCTCTCCGAAGTTGACGAACACGTCGACTACGACGCTGCGATAGCATCCGGTAAAAATCTGGCAGTCGCTGTGGTCGCAGTTTCCGGCATCGGGGTCAATGCTCTGCTGTACCTCGTTTTTCGTTTAGCCGCGCCGTTATGGCGCACAAGTCCGCGCCGGCTCGTCGCCTACTCGACGTTCTGGTTGCTGTGCATGGAGGTCGGCAACTTCTTCTGTTACGTCCCCATCCGAGTCGCCTCGCCGAGTGGTGACATGCACAACTGGACCGTGGGGACCCACCAGTCGTGGTGGTGGCTGTACGTGATCATCGGATACCTGACGTTATGGGCGATGATCGACTTCTACCGAACCGTATTACCGGAGTCGCTCGACACCAGCGGCATCCGCAGCCCGGGAGGTCGGGCGTTGGTGTTGGTGACGGCGACCCTCCTGCTCTTCGGCTACTTCGCGGGACCAGGATTGATGAAGGACGATGACCTCACCCAGTTCATCTCCCGAACGTCGCTGCTACTCATTCCCGTTGTGCTGTTGGTCAACTGGCGGCGGGTTGTGAGGCCCGGGCTGCGCCGCGACGGCCGCGTCTGATTCAGCGGCAGGCTTGTTCACCGCCGCGTTCTTCGACCGGCCTGCGCCCGCCAGCCGGATTACGCCGTAGACGATCACGACGGCAACGGCCAATACGATCAACCAGGGAAGCAGCAGGCCGAACAGCAGCACCAGTTTGCCGACAACGAAAACCATGTTGTCCCAGCCCCGTTCAACCTGCCCGGGAAAGCCCTGGTACTCCTTGCGGTGACGGCCCGCCGACCGCTTCGGCGACGAAGGTGACATTGACAGTGCTGTAGTCGATTTGGTCACCGAGTGCTTCGCGCTGCGCCCGCAGGCTGTCCAGATCCGCTTGGCGCTGCGAGAGTGCGTTCTCGGCTGGATGAGAGCTTCGGGATCCCGGGCGTCGCGCATGATGGCCAGAAGCCGATCCACCGAAGTCTGCAGAGCCTTGATGCGCGCGTCGAGATCGACCCGTTGAGCCGTCACATCCTCCGATGTGGTCTCGGCCGTCTGCACGGTTCCCAGCGTCTTGAGCTCCCGCACCACGCTGTCGAGCTTCGCCACGGGACCCGCAGCACGACCGAGGTGCGGGCCAATCCACGGTCGGAACCCGCATCCTCCTGCGACTGTCGACCCGGCCGTCGACCTCCTCGACCATGACGGCCGCCTTGTCCGCGGCCTCGGAGGTATTGGCAACCGTGATGGTCATCGATGCGGTCTTGACGACGTCGCGCGTGGCGTCCTCCACTGGCGCGGGCCCCTGCTCGGGTGGGGCTTCCGGTGCACCGGCGACGGTGCCATCCGCCAGGCGCGAGGCGGGCGCATTGTCCGGCGTACTGCCGCTGTGGGACGGCCCCGGCCCAGAGCAACCCGTCAGGAGACCTAATGTCGCGATGCTCGCAATCGCCAACATCACCGAATTGCGGTTCAAACTGCAGGAAGTCCGGCTCATGTGAGCCACCATGCCATTAGCTGTGAACTTCGACCATTTTCGCTGGTTGGATAGCCTTGGACGGCGTGAACTAGCCGTCGAGTGGGTTGGCCCTGATCCGGCCGGGGCCGTCGCTTGCGATCGACGTCGCGGCGGCGCTGCCCGGCTTACGCCGCGCCTGGTCTTCGAAGGACGCGATGAACTCGCCGCCGAATCCTTCTCGGGGATGGCGTGCAAGTATCGCCGCGCGCAGCTGCGCCGGGAACTCCTCCGGTCGGCGCCCGGCGACGTCCCAGCTGGTGGCAACCTGCAAGAGGTGGGCCTCGGGGTCCTCAGCAGCAGACACTTCGGGACGCATGTGCAGCACGATGATCTCCTCTGCCCTCGCGGCCCGCTCAGCCTGCCAACCCGCCGCCACCCCGAAGACCCACGCGAGGTTTCCACCGGCTACCTCGAAGTCGATTCGGTGACTGTCGAACGCATCGGTCAGACCGAGGTCGTGAAGCATCGCCGACACATAGAGAAGTTCCTCGTCGAAGGCGATGCCGTGCGCCGCTCCGTATTTCGCTGCCCACAGGTACGAGCGCAGGCAGTGGTTCAGAAGCGCGGGCGTGTAGAAGCGGTCAGCCACCAACAGCGCGGCATGCGACGCCGGCGTCTGCGGATACGTGACGTCAACGTTCACAGGTTCTCGGCGGCGGCGTGCATGTTCCGCAGGATGGCGGGACGACGGTGCGGTCATGAAACCGCCTTGTCGGCAATGGTTTCCGGCACATCATCGGCGACTCGAATGATCGTCTTACCGCGACCACGAAGGCCGAACGCGGCAGCGGCCTCTTCGAGGGGTCGTATCGCTCCGACGAGTGGACGCACCCGCCCGTCTCTAAGCCTGCGCTCCAACTCGGTGAGCGCCGCACGATCTGGCTCGACCACGAAAAAGACGGCCCGGATGCTTTCGGGCGGGTTTGGCGGCGGTTCTGCGATGCTGACGAGCACACCGCCCGAACGGACCAACGCCGCTGATCGGCAGAGGATTTGACCCCCGATGACATCGAAGACCATATCGACTATCACCGATGCCTTCGAGGCGATCGCGGTCCAGGTCCACGAAGCCTTCGGCTCCCAACCCGAGGACGGTGTCCCGGCTGGTAGCGCGGCCGGTACCGATCACCCGCGCCCCCGCCTCTCGCGCCAGTTGCACCGCTACCGAGCCGACACCGCCTGCGGCGCCGTGAATCAAGACGGTCTGTCCAGCCTCGAGCTGGCCGTGGGTGAACAGCCCCTGCCATGCCGTGAGACCTGAAATCGGTAGCGCCGCAGCCGTGATGTGGTCCACCGTGGCCGACAGCGGCGCAAGGTTGCGGGCCTCAACTGCCACGAATTCGGCCAGTGTGCCGTTGCGCGCCCAGTCGGTGACCCCGAACACGCGCTGGCCGATGGTCAGGCCGGTCGTTCCGTAACCGAGTTCGACGACGACCCCGGAGACCTCGTGGCCGGGAATGGTCGGCGTCCGATCGCGCCCGGCACGGTCGGTCCAGGTGCTCGGCCAGTCGAGTTCGCCCGGCGTGAACCCTGCCGCGTGCACCCGCACGATGACGTCGTTCTCGGCGGCATGCGGATATGGCATCTCCCCCGGCGCAAGGCCGTCGATGCCCGCGGCGCGCTCGCGCGCGATGATCGCTCTCATGTCTTCAGTCTCCTCGTCGACGGGCGCTGGGATGGCGCAAATGAATCGCGGGCCGCGAACTCCTCGCACCGAAAAGTTTGGCGGCTAACTGCAATGCGGGTCGTGTGCACCGCGAGGAACCTTGAAGGATGCCGCGAACCGATCATGACAGCTGGGAGATAACGGAGAGCGTTGGCGCTACCGCCCTCGGTGTGGCCGCCGCACGCGCCGCCGAGACCGACAGTGAACGCCCACTCTTTCGTGACCCTTTCGCGCGAATTTTCCTCGACGCGGCCGGCGCGGGAATCTGGAATATGTTCGACAGCAACGAGTTACGCGCCCACCCGGCTGATGTAGACCCCGATATCACCGCGCGGATGCGCGCGTTGGGCGACTGGTTTGCCTGTCGCACCGCATCTTTCGATGAATTCTTCAGTGCCGCAACCGCTGCCGGACTAGGGCAGGTCGTGATCCTGGCCGCCGGGCTGGATGCCCGGGCTTGGCGACTACCCTGGCCGGCCGGCACTCGGGTATACGAATTGGACCTGCCGCAGGTATTGGAATTCAAATCGTCCACGCTTCGTGCGCACGGCGCGCAGCCGACATCAGAGCGGATCGAGGTTGCGATCGACCTGCGGGAGGATTGGCCGTCGGCACTGCGACATTCGGGATTCGACCCAGCGAAAGCTACGGCATGGTCCGTTGAGGGGCTGTTGCGATATCTACCGGCGCAGGCACAAGATCTGCTCTTCGAGCGCATACACGAACTCAGCTGCGAGGGCAGTCGGATCGCCCTCAACGCGCCCACCATAGACGTACTGGATCCTGTGCACTTACAGCGCGACCGCGAAGTGGCGAAGGGCATGCAGGCCGCGGCCGCGAGGCTGGGTGATGCCGACGCGCCCGATCTTCACGAGCTCTGGTACGCCGAAGAGCGAGCCGACGTCGGCCAGTGGCTGCAGGGACACGGTTGGCGGGTATCGGAGACGAACTCAGACGAGCTGATGGCTGAGCATGGCCGGGTCAACGACGCCGACACAGCGCCGGCGAACGTTTTCATTTCGGCAGAACGTGTGCAATAAAACCCACCGGGCGAACTAGTCGTCCTTGTCCTTGTCCTCGTCGTCCGAGTCCTTGTCCTTGTCCTCGTCGTCCTTGGCCTCGTCGTCCGAGTCCTCCTCGTCCGAGTCCTCTCGTCCGAGTCGTCGTCCTTGGCCTCGTCGTCGTCGGAGTCCTCGTCGGAGTCGCTCGATTCACTGATCTTGTCGGCGTGCTTCGTCAGAAGCCGAGCCAGTTGACGGGCTTCCTCAGGCGCCAACGAGTCGTCGAATAACCGCTTGTTGTCCTCGGACACACGCTCGAGGTACACCGTGTTCTCTTTCGCGGCGACGTTCCACTGGCCGCCTTCTTGTTCCGCCATGAAACCCTGGGTACCCCGCTTCTGGCTTGTCACCCATTTCCGCAACCCGTGGACGTCAGGGGACCCGGGTCCAGGGCTGGCAGTTCCGCGACTCGAAGGCCATCACCGTCGTATTGATATTCGCGAACATCGGACCGATCGACATATTCGTCGCGACCACATTGTCCTTGTTTGTGTCCGGCGTGCTGTACGTGAACCACACACACATCGAGTCCTGCGTCGGCACGTCGTTTATCCAAACCCCGAAGGTGGATGCCGTGCCTCCCGTTTGGTAGAGGCCCGGCGAGATGTCGGGCCCGACGAGAAAGAAACCGTTCCCCGGGATCGGGTCCATAGGGACGGCACCGGCGGGTAGCGCACATGCGACCGCGACCGCAGCGGCAACAAGCACCGCCGGTGCGCAACGCCGAATCGTCACAGTTGACCGCCTAAATGCCCGACTTGGATGGCCCACGAAAACGCCGGAATCGGGCCTCCAGGCTCAGCGGTAAGCCCTGCTTCACCGGCGGGGACGCAGGCACCGTTGCAGAGGGGAGTGCGCGATTTTGGGCGCGAACGACGACCGGCAGATCGGTCATCTTGCTGAGTACGCCGATCTCGCGCTTTGCCTGCTCTCGGGCGATGAACAACAAGTCGAGCGGATACCAGAGGCCGACCCACGCGACGACGAGGAATACGCCACTTCCGATCAGGTCGTTGGCGAATGCACCCATCCCTGGTCGCGTGAACAGGAACGACAATGCAATGCCCACGAAGAACAGCAGCGAGCCGCTGAGCAGCGATCGCTTCCCCTGGCGCCAGATTAGATCGTGTTCTCGCTTGGCTCGGCGCAGGCGCAGCTCGAAATAGCGGCGGACAGCCGCCACCACCTTGGCAGCCTCCTCGTCGGAGCACACGCTCGCGATATCCAGAAAGATGCGCTGGTCAGCGTTGATCCCTCGCTGGGCCAGCATCCGCTCGACCAATTCGTCCATACCGCTATCGATGCGACGCGCTCCGGCGAGCAGGCCGCTGGGATCGGCATAGAACAGCTCTTCGGCATTGGCGACCTCGATCACCACATCGGCCGGGGCGTTCTCCTGTTGCGTCGCAGGTCCACCACACCTCCCCAGCCGGGGCATCACTGGCCAGTCGGTATGTTCACCGACGGCACTCGGAAATATTACGTACCGAGGTGCCCCTCAAGGCCCGGATCGGCGCAAACGAAGACCCCCAGGGTTCGCGCCTGTAACTGCGGCGATGAACGACGCGAATACAGTTCAGTGACCCCAGCGGGTCGGCGCTTCTCAAAGGAGGGACATCCCGATGTCGATCGATTGCAGCCGTGTGACGGCCATCGGCGCGGCAGTCTCCGCCCTTGTTGCGCCGGTCGTCCTGAACATCGCCCCGGCTCAGGCTGCCCCGCTGCCCGGCTTTTGCGTGCCGCCCAGCGTCATCGACAACGTTTGCACCGCGCGGCTGACGTCAGTGACAGCCGATGTTGTCAACGGGACGATCACCGGGACGCCGGTCGGTGGCGGGACGGCGATTACCGTTGCGGGACAAGGAGATGCCTACCTCAAGTCGACGGGATTCGGAGCTGCGTCGCCGGACCCGGTTCAGCGCTGGGACGAGACGATCGACAGCGTGAACAGCCTCAGCGTCGACCCGTCCGATCCCAATTGGTACGGCAACGCCAAGGCCAAGGCATTTCTGCCCAGGACCCTGAACGACCTGGCCAGCCAGTTTCCCCCCGACACCCTGACGGTGCGTTTCACGCCCGACGACGCCCAGTCGGGGTCGTTCCGCCTGGTGTCTATTCAGCCGACGGGAAGTTGACGACACCCCCGTCCAGCGGCAGCTGGTTGACGCGTTCACTGGGTGCGGGTTCCGACACGACGTGATCGCCGTCGATCGATCCGGCGAGGAGAACCGATCGATCTCGTACGGCACGTTGTCGCTGGACAGCGGAACCGGCCCCCGGGACACGTGGAAGTGAAGATGAGCCTCGCTGGTGTTGCCCGAATTGCCGAGCCGCCCGATGACCTGGCCGCGCGTGACCTTGTCGCCGACCTTCACCGAGGCGGACCCGGGAATCATATGGGCATAGAACGCGAAATGCCCGTCGCCGATATCGATGATGATGTGATTCCCGCCGAGCTCATCGAAGGCTTGGTTGGCCGTGATGACCTGTGGCACAGCCTCATTCAGGTCCGACACCGCCGTCGTCACCGTGCCGTCGGCCACCGCCAGCAGCTCCGCGTCGAAGGCGAGGTAGTCCTCGTTGCGCTTTCCGTCGCCGGTGAAGGTGGTGGCCGGACCCTTGGAACTGACATCGGGTCCACGCGCACCCAGTCGATGGCGTAACGCTCACTGCCAATTGAGCCTCGAACCGACCCCCATCACCGCTCCGCGGTGCGATGTGACGCCGCAGCATCCGTTGAGCGCAACCCAGTCGTCGCCGGCGAGCGGCGAACCGATGACCACCGGTGACCCCGCGCTGGTGCGCACGACGCCACCGATCTGCGTGACGGCATCGGGATACCGGGAGCTGACGGGTTGGTACTCCGGCAGAGCGGGACCCAGCGTCATGCCCACCCGGTGCGTCACCTCGGCGGGGACCTCGGCTCTGGTGTCGTAGACGTCGTCGAGCACCAGCACCGCGGTACGTCCTGCGGGGATTTCGGTGACGGGGCCGGGATGGAGATTGGGGATCAGGATGGTCCTCGCCGCGATCTCCTGCGATCCGACGGTGGCCACTGTGGCTCCGTCAGGTCCGCCGGCAAGGGTCTCGATCTGTGTGATCGTCGCCGGCTTCGGCCCGGAATTGAGCACCTCGATCTCATAGGCGACGTGGATCTTTCCGTCTGCCCCCGTGACCGGGATCGGGTCGGGAGAAAGCGTCGTGAGAACTAGGGGTGCCACTACGTCGACATCGACTGGGTAGCCGGGCGGAATTCCGCCGCGGGATGTCCACCGACTGATGGCGCGGCCGTCGGTGAACTGCAGGCCACCAACAGAGCCGCACAGGACAGCAGAAAGATCTGTGACGTTCGCATAGAGAGCACTCGCCTTGCTAGTCGTTGACGCGTGGCATCCGGCGCGAGAGACGTCGTCCACGCCGCGCGTCGGCGCAGGAGCGCTCACCTGACAACGCTGACGCCAGCGATCGGAGCGCTAGCGAGGTGGGCCAACAATGACCTGCCCAAACTTGTCCGCCCCTTCGGCCAAAAGTGAGGGCGAGATTTCGAAACCCTCCGGGCGTGGCGTTGCTCTGTCACGACCGGCGTATCGGAACATACCTTCGATTCCCGCAGGGGTGTTGATCATCAGCAGATCCGCTTTTTTGGATGTGATTCGGTATGCGTGCGGAATGTTCTTGGGCAAGAAGACGATCCCGCCTTCCGAGAGTTCCATCTCCTGGTCGTCGTACCAGAGCAATGCGGTCCCCTTGATCAGCATGAAGACCTCGTCCTCTCGCGTGTGCTTGTGGTACGGAGGTGCTTCGCCCTCGCTGACATCGAATCGTCCAACCATCAACTGGCCATCGGTGGCCTTGCCGTCGAGCAGGATCGCCAGCGTGCCGCCGTCGAGCCATTCCAGTTGTTGTTGCTGCTCCGGTTGCGCAAGGTAGGCCATGCTCACGTGGCCGAGCATACGGCTACGCCATCACCCGCAAATAGCAAAACACCCCCGGCCCAACGAGGACCGGGGGTGTTTCGTGACCGCGTCTTCTAGTGCGAGTGGCCGTGGTGACCGTGGCCGTGGCCATGGCCGTCGTCCTCAGCCTCGGCCGGCTTGTCGACGATCGCCGTCTCGGTGGTCAGCACCATCCGCGCGACGGACGCCGCGTTCAGCACCGCTGACCGGGTCACCTTGACCGGGTCCACGACGCCGTCGGCAGCCAGATCGCCGTAGGCGAGCGTGGCGGCGTTGAAGCCCTGCCCGGCAGGCAACTCGGCGACCTTGTTCACCACGACCGCGCCGTCGAGCCCGGCGTTGGTGGCGATCCAGAACAGCGGCGCGGACAGCGCGGCGGCGAACACGTCGACGCCCAGCGCCTCGTCTCCCTTGAGCGACTCGCGCAGCGGGCCGAGCACCGAGCCGGCCTGGACGAGCGCTGCGCCACCACCGGTGACGATGCCCTCCTCCACGGCCGCCTTGGCTGCCGAGACCGCGTCCTCGACCGCTTCCTTGCGCTTCTTGAGGTCGGTCTCGGTGGCCGCGCCGACCCTGATGACGGCGACGCCACCGGACAGCTTGGCCAGACGCTCCTCGAGCTTCTCGCGATCCCAATCGGAGTCGGATGCCTCGATCTCGGAGCGCAGCTGTGCCTTGCGCCCTTCGATGGCGTCCTGCGTGCCGCCGCCGTCGACGATGACGGTGCTGTCCTTGTCGACCACGACACGGCGCGCGGTACCCAACACCTCGAGGCCGACCTCACGGAGCACCAGACCGACATCGGGGTTGACGACCTGTCCGCCCGTGACGACCGCCAGATCGTCGAGGAACGCCTTGCGCCGGTCCCCGAAGAACGGCGCCTTGACGGCAACGGCCTTCAGCGTCTTGCGAATCGCGTTGACCACCAACGTCGAAAGCGGTTCACCCTCGACGTCCTCGGCCACGATCAGCAGCGGCTTGCCCGACTCGGCGACCTTCTCCAGCAGCGGAAGCAGATCGGGCAGCGAGCTGATCTTCTCGCGGTGCAGCAGCACCAGCGCGTCCTCGAGCACAGCTTCCTGAGCGTCGAAGTCGGTGATGAAGTACGCGGAGATGATAGCCCTTGTCGAAGCCGACGCCCTCGGTGACCTCGAGCTCGGTGTTCAGCGTCGAGGACTCCTCGACCGTCACCACGCCGTCGACGCCGACGGTGGTCATCGCCTCGCCGACCAGCTCGCCGACCTCCTGCGTCGCGCGAGGAGACGGTGGCGACCTGGGCGATCCCCTTCTTGTCGCTGACCGGCGTCGCCGCCGCCAGCAGTGCTTCGGAGACGGCGTCTGCGGCCTTGCTGATGCCTTGGCCCAGCGCGATCGGGTTGGCGCCCGCCGCCACGTTGCGCAGCCCCGCCTTGATGATCGCCTGTGCGAGCACCGTCGCCGTGGTGGTGCCGTCGCCCGCCACGTCGTTGGTCTTGGTGGCGACCGACTTGACCAGCTGGGCACCCAGGTTCTCGAACGGGTCCTCCAGTTCGATCTCGCGGGCGATGGTGACGCCGTCGTTGGTCACCACTGGCCCGCCGTACGCCTTGGCCAACACCACGTGGCGGCCGCGCGGCCCCAGCGTGATCCGCACAGCGTCGGCAAGCTTGTCGACCCCGGCTTCCATTGCCCGGCGCGCAGTTTCGTTGAACTCGATCTGCTTGCTCATGAATGTCCTTCTGACTCGAACTGACTCGAAACGAGTGCCGCCCCGGAACTCACCCGTCGATACGGGAAGCTCCGGGGCGGGACACGGGTGCTTACTTGTTGACGACAGCCAGCACGTCGCGGGCGGAGAGAATCAGGTACTCCTCGCCGTTGTACTTGATCTCGGTGCCGCCGTACTTGCTGTAGATGACGGTGTCGCCTTCGGAAACGTCCAGGGGGATGCGCTTCTCGCCGTCCTCGTCCCAGCGGCCGGGGCCAACTGCGACGACGGTGCCCTCCTGAGGCTTCTCCTTGGCGGTGTCGGGAATGACCAGACCGGAAGCGGTCGTGGTCTCGGCCTCGTTGGCCTGTACGAGGATCTTGTCCTCGAGTGGCTTGATGTTCACGCTCGCCACGATGGAGCCCTCCACTAATTTCGGGTTGTCGATCCCGGGGGATCCCGGGTTCTCAATTACCAGGTGTTCGGCATAGCGTCCGTGCCTCGCGCCGTCGTCGCGGGTGCCGGCGCAGGGGTTGGTCGCCTGCCACCTAGCACTCTATACATGAGAGTGCTAGCACTCAAGATCAGCCCACTGCCTATCGCCGATGGCGAACACGCAGGTCGCCGAAGAAGGCGGTCGACCAGCGGATTGACCAGGTCGGCGCGCTCCCACTGCAGGAAGTGGCCCGCGCCCGGGACCACGACCGGCCCCGTGCGGTTGGTGAACGCCACCTCGCAGGTGTGCAGGAAATCCGGGCCGATCACCTGGTCGTCCATGCCGTAGAGGATCAAAGTCGGCACGTCGACCTTGCGGTCGAGGATCGGCGGCTCGCTCATCGGCCGGCCGTGCATGAGCTGGTAGCACGCCCAGCCCGCACGCATCCGCTCCTCGGTCGAGAACGGTTCGGTCATGAAATCCGCGTCGTCCGCGGTGAACGTGCCCGGCGAGGCCCACAGCCGGTGCCCGTACATCTCCGGCGATGTAGCGGCCGGCGCTTGGCCGGGGTATCGAGTTCTGCAGGCCAGTGCGTCCGGCGTCGCCCCCTGCAGGTGGCGGTAGTCGGCCGTCGGCCCGTCGCCGATCGCGCGGATCGACACGACGTCGATTCCGGCCGCGGCGAAGTCGTCGAAACGAACGGCGGCACCGTATTGAAGTACACCAGCTTCTCCACGAATGCCCGGATAGCGGTGCAGGAGGTCGCAGGCGATCGCGCCCCCGAGATCGCCGCCGACCACGCCACACCGCTCGTGGCCGAGCACGTCGTGCACGAGCAGATAGAGTCGCGGCTCCACGCCGCCAGGTCGTACACGTCGTCGGTCGACAGGTCGGAGTCGCCATAGCCGCGCAGGTCGGGGGCGATCACCTCGTAGCCGGCCTCGGCCAGCGGACCGATGTTGCGCCACCAGATGCGTTTGGTCTCGGGGTATCCGTGCAGCAGCAGCAGCGGGATAGCCGCCGGATCCTTCATGCACGAATGCGAGCGACAACCCGTCGCGGCCCTCGCTCGGCGGCACCTCACGGCGGTGGATCGTGAACGCATCCGGTGCCGGGGTCGCCGGCTGGGCGGGCCGCAGGCGCAGGTCGTAGTGCACGGCAGGAAGTCTGCCGCAGCGACAGTCAGAAGTTCGTCGGATCGACCATCAAGTGATCGGACACATTGCCGAGCATCTGGATTTCCACCTTGCGCTCGGTGAAATACCAACCGCTGCTCGCCGTCGCGGCCGAACGAATCGAAATATCGCCCGACGACGATCGGCTGCATCGGCACGGACTCGGTGTCCTGCACGACGCAGAAGGTGGAGCGTGCGACCGCGGTGTCACCGGTGAGCTCGACGATGGGATTGAGCACGAGGTGACGCGTCCGCGGTGTGTTCCCGTGGTCGGGGTAGCGGCGGGTGGTGGCCGCGAACAGCTTCGGCGATGTTCTCTGCGCCGGACACACCCTGCGGACCGGTGCCGCCGAACGACGCGCGGGAAAGCAGCTCGCCGACTCCGTCGAAGTCACCCGCGTCGATCAGCTCGGCGTAGCGGTACAGCAGCTCGATGATGTCCAGCTTGTCGGCGACGGATGTCGGCTCATGCCACACCTGTCCCTTCACCACCGGCAGACCGGGATCGCTGGCCGCGTCCAGGGGCGACGGCGCCGCACCCGCCGCGATCAGATGCGCGGCGAACGACGCGATCATCGCGCCGTTGTCGGTGCACAGCCGCGGGCGCGGAATCCGCAGCGTCAGGCCGGCCTCGGCGCAACGCTGCTCGGCGAGCTCACGCAGCCGCGAATTGGCCGCCACCCCACCGGCGATCAGCAATGTCGACACACCCAGGTCCTTCGCGGCGCGGACGGCCTTGCAGGGTCAGCACGTCGGCGACGGCCTCCTGGAAGCCCGCGGCGACGTCGGCCTGCGATGCGTCCGGGTGGCTCTCGACATATCGCGCGACGGCGGTCTTGAGCCCGGAGAAGCTGAACGCATACGGGTCGTCGCGAGGCCCGGTCATGCCGCGCGGGAACACGATCGCGTCGCGGTCGCCGGTGCGAGCGAGGTCGTCGAGCGCCTTGCCTCCGGGATAGCCGAGGCCGAGCAGGCGCGCCACCTTGTCGTAGGCCTCCCCCGCGGCGTCGTCGACGGTGCTGCCGAGTTCGACGATCGGTTCGCCCAACGACCGCACGTGCAGCAGGTTGGTGTGCCCGCCCGACACCAGCAGACCCACGCTCTCCGGCAGCGGGCCGTGGTCGTACACGTCGGCGGCCAGGTGCCCTCCGAGATGGTTGACGGCGTAGAACGGCACCTGCCACGCGGCCGAATACGCTTTGGCGGCAGCGACTCCCACCAGCAACGCGCCGGCCAGTCCCGGTCCGATGGTCGCCGCGACGATGTCGGGCTTGTCGATTCCGGCCGTCTCCATTGCGCGGCGCATCGTCGGGCCCAGCGCCTCGAGGTGGGCGCGCGACGCGATCTCGGGAACCACGCCGCCGAATCGGGCATGCTCGTCGACGCTTGACGCCACCTCGTCGGCCAGTAGCGTCACCGAGCCGTCTGCGCTGAGTTCGGCGATGCCGACGCCGGTTTCGTCGCAGGAGCTCTCGATGGCCAGGATGACTGTCATGGCGGATCTCGTCGCTCATCGTATAGGCGTCGGCTCCGCTGGCACGGTAATAGCGTCTGCGCAGACCGACGTTGACGAAGCCGAAGCTCTCGTAGAGCCCGATCGCCGGCGCGTTGTCGGTGCGGACCTCGAGGAAGATCACGCTGTCGGAAGCCAATTCGAGCAGTTGGCTCACCAGGCGCCTGCCGATGCCCTGGCCCTGGTAGGCCGGATCGACGCCGATGGTGTGAATCTCGTACTCGTAGGGCCGTGTTCGGCCCAGCCGCGCGATCCCTGCGTAGCCGACGAGCTTGTCGTCACTGCGCGCGGCGACATAGTGGATGTGCTTGGCCTTGAGTTCGGCCAGGAACGCCCGCTCGGGCCACGGGTCGTCCCCCTCGAACAGCAACGACTCCAGTTCGGCACATCGCGCGGCGTCAGACGGTGTCAGCTTGCCGTAGACGACGGTCATCCAGCCGCCGCCTCCCGCTCGGCCTGCGTCTTGGCGTCGGGTCGACGGAGATACAGGGGCACCAGCGGCGCAGGCGCCGAACTCCAGTCGGCGACGGCCCGCACCAGCCCCGCCGCGGTCGGGTACAGGGGCGGCTGCGCCAGCGCCTCGTCCGCGCCTGGCACTTCGGCAGGGGCGGAGACCGCGGGCCCCTCGACGCGCACACCGTCGCGGTAACGGGCCCAGTACACCTCGCGGCGGCGGGCATCCGTGACGACGAGGACGTCTCCGGCGGTGCCGATACCGATGGCGTCGAGGCTGCACACGCCGTGCACGGGCAGGCCGAGCGCATGGCCGTACGCCGCGGCGGTGGCCATTCCGACGCGAAGGCCGGTGAACGGCCCCGGCCCGCACCCGACGACGATCGCCTCGAGATCCCCGACGTCGATCCCGGCGTCGGCCAGCGCGCCGACCGCGTTCGGTGTCAACTGCTCGGCGTGCGCGCGGGCGTCGAGCGTGACCCGCTGCGCCAGCACGTCGATCGTGTCGCCGTCGCGACGGACCACCCCGGCGGTGACCGCAGGTGTGGCGGTGTCGATCACCAGGATCAGGCTGCTCACGACGCGCTCCACTGCCACATCGCCGTGCGGACCTCGGTGTCGGTGCCGCGTTCGAGGCGGATGTCGAGGTGGTTGTCGGACAGCCGCTCGGCCACGCCCTCGCCCCACTCCACCACGACCACCGCATCGTCGAGGTCGGTGTCCAGATCCAGCGAGTCGAGTTCGGCGAGCAGGTCCACCGAGGTGTCGTCGAGCAACCGGTAGAGGTCGACGTGAATCATGGCCGGGGCCTCGGCTTTTCGCGGCCGGTGCACGCGGGCCAGCACGAACGTCGGCGAGATGACCGGACCGTCGACATCCATGGCCTGTGCAATCCCTTTGGCCAGCACGGTCTTTCCTGCGCCCAGCGGGCCGGACAGCACCACGACGTCCCCTGCGCGCAGTTGCCGGCCCAGCCGTGCACCCAGGGCGATGGTGTCGTCAGCCGTCGGCAATTCCGCAGTCCCGGCGCCACGCTCAGCCATGGTGACGAACCCGGTCCCGAACGCGGCGGGTCATCGCGACGAGCTTGGAGGGAGTGGCGCGTTCCACCAAGCGGACCAGCGCGTCGTCGATGATCTCGGGCTGTTCGAGCTGCACGAGATGTCCTGCGCCCTCGACGATCACGAGCTCGGATTTCGGCAGGGCGTCAGCCATGTCCTGCGAGTACTCCATCGGCGTGAGCAGGTCCTCGTCGCCACAGGCGATCAGCGTGGGCACCTTCGCCAAGGTGTTGAGTCCGTCGGCTTCATCATGGACTTCGAGTGCGTGCAGGAATTCGACCAGCGTCCCGATCGGGGTGTCGTGCATCATCTTCTCGGAGAATTCGACGACACTCGGGCTGACCTTCTCGTCGCCGTAGGAGGCCGCCCGCAGGATCGGAGCGATCACCGACTTGGCGGCGCCGCGGGTGCGATGCACCGTCTTCGGCGCGTACCGGACGGCAAAGCGAACCGCCTCCAGCGCGGGGTTCTTCAGGATCTCCCCCAGTGGGGAACGCGAAACCCCCTCGGCTGCAGACGAAATCAGTGCGGCGCCGACGACCCGGGTGGGATAGCGCTTCGGAAACTGCCTGGCATGCGACAAGACGGTCATGCCGCCCATCGAATGGCCGACGAGTACGACGGGTCCGCGCGGCGCCATCACCGCCAGCACCGTCTCCAGATCCTTGCCCAACTGCTCGACGGTGTACGTATCCGGCGACGCCATGCCGGACTGCCCGTGTCCACGCTGGTCGTAGAACACCATCCGCACCTGCGGACCCCACTCCTCCGTCAGTCGGGCACGCTGAAAATGGAAGGCGCCCATGCGTAGACAGAAGCCGTGTGCGAAAACCACCGTCAGCGGGGCATTCTGGTCGCCCACTTCGCGAACCGCCAGGTCGATCACCGTCCGGTGTGGTGACGACAACGCTGCGGTCGGCGTCGAGAAGGCTGAAATCCTCGTACTCGTAGGGATCATCGCTGCTGACACGTCGGCGCAGCGACCGGGCAACCGACACCGCGGTGGCGGTGCCGACGGCGGTGACGCCTGCCGCGCCCGCCAGCCAGCGGGCACCCTGATCACTCAACGTTGGGATCCAAGGTAGGTACGGACGACGCGGCCGCGAGGGCTCGTGACGACCTCATAGTTGATGGTGCCGAGCAGTTCCGCCCAGTCCTGCGCGGTGAGTTCGCCATCGGTGCCCGGCCCGAACAGGATCGCATCGTCGCCCTCGGCGACATCGCCGTCGGACCCCACGTCCACCACCAGTTGGTCCATGCAGACGCGTCCGGCAATGCGGCGCCGCCTGCCGTTGATCAACACGTCGATGCGGCCACTGAGATTTCGGAAGACACCGTCGGCATAGCCGATGGGGAGCAGCGCCAGCGTGGTGTCACGTTCGGCAATCCAGGTGTGGCCGTAGGACACACCGTCACCCGCCCGTACCGGGCGCACCAGGGCCACAGGGCATTTCAGCGTCATCGCCGGTTTCAACCCCATGTCGCCACGGTCGGGAATCGGCGTCTGTCCGTATACCGCGATTCCGGGCCGAACCATGTCGAACGCAAGATCCGGACGCGTCAGCACCGACGGCGAGTTGCTCAGGTGCACCACCTCGTATTGCAGCCCTGGTCGCGCGCCTGGCCGACCATCTCCTTGAGCCGTCGCGCCTGAACGTCGTTGAGCGGGTTGTCGGGGTCGTCGCCATGCGCCAGATGCGACATGAGGCCGCGCAGCGTGAACGCATCCTCGGCGAGGGCGCGCTTCAGTGCCGTGAGCATCGCCGGATACTCCGCCGGGCTTGCACCGTTGCGATTCAGGCCGGTGTCGACCTTGACGGTGACTGTCGCGGCACGGCCCGTGCGTTCGACCGCGTCGCGGAGGTCGCCGATCTGGCGCAGCGACGACACGGCGATCTGCACGTCGGCCTCGAGCGCGGGTGCGAAGTCGGTCCCCGGCGGGTGCAGCCACGCCAGCACCGGAGCCGTGATGCCGTCGCGGCGGAGCGCGACCGCCTCCTTGATGGTGGCGACGCCCAGTTCCGCCGCACCCGCGGCCAGGGCGGCGCGGCCGGTCTGCGTCGCACCGTGGCCGTACCCGTCGGCCTTGACGACAGCCATCACCTGCGCCGAACCCGCGTGCTCGCGCAGCAGGGCCACGTTGTGTGCCACGGCGTCGAGGTCGATGACCGCCTCGGGGGCCGCGCATGTCGTCGCTCCGGTCATATGCATTGTCATGTCACCATGGCCGATTGTCCCAGACCGTTGATGTCGGCCGCCGAAGGCGACGGGTCACGACGTGCGGCGGGGCCTCGCAGACCGGTGTCAGGGCGGCTGACCTACGGTTTCGTCCTCGCCTAGAGCAATGTGCCTTCGCGCACACGTGACGGCGGATACGGCTCAGTCCGCGATGACCGCGGCGGCCTTCCTGACGGTGATCGGCGCGGCGAGTTCTTGGTCGTCGCAGATGCGCTGCAGTTTCTCCAGCGTGGCGTCCAGACCGGGGCCGAGTCGGGGGCCCGGGGTGAAGGTGGCGGGCAGGTGCTGCATGCCCTGGATGACGCCGATCGTCTGGTAGTGCACGGCGCCGTCGGGATCGCAGTGAAAGTCGGGCATGCGGTCCAGGACGGCGGTGAGCATCGACTTGAAGACCGTTCGGGCGACATTGGAGCCGATGCACCGGTGGATGCCGAGCCCGAAACTGAAGTGGCGGTTGCCTGTCCGGTCGAGGATGACCTCATCGGGATCCTCGAAGAGTTCGGGGTCGCGGTTGGCCATCGCCCACGACAACCACAGTCGCTCACCCTCTTTGAGCACGACGCCGTCGACCTCCAGATCCTCGGCGATGGTGCGGCCGTCGCCCGGCGCAGGCGTGAAGAACCGCAGGAATTCTTCGGTCGCCGGGTTGAGCAGCGTGTCGCGATCGCGGCTCAGCCGCTCCCGTTCATCCGGGTGTTGCGAGAGCCACTCCAACGAATGTGCCGTCAACGCGGTGGTGGTGTCGAAGCCGCCGCCGATGAGCAACATGAGCATGCCGAGGATCTCGGCGTCCGGTGCCGGCTCGCCGTTGATCCGACACCTGACCAGTGCATCGATCAGCCCGGGCCTCGGCGTCTCCCGGATCTCCGCGACGTGGCGCATCATGCCCATGGCCGACGCGATCGCGAGATCGGCGACGCGGAGATATTCCGGCGAGTCGGCGGGGGTGTACACCGCGCGTGGGCGGGCTCGCAGTAGATCTCCCAGTCCTTCAGCGGCACGCCCAACAGGCCGAGCGTGAGCACCGCGGGCACGATGTTGGCGAGGTCGTCGACGAAGTCGATCCGGCCGTCCTCGATCTTCTCGTCGATGCACGCCTTGACGATCTCGTCGACGACGGGAACCCACCGTTGCACCGCGGCCGGCGACAGATACGCGTTCAGCGGTGTCCGGTACTCCCGATGCTCGGGTTCGTCCATCTCCAGCATCCCGCCGCGGAACGTCGTGCTGACGTCGCCGCGAGGAATGCTGATACCGATGTAGCCCTTGCGCTCGCCGGTGATGTCGTTGTCGTTGGAGACGTGCGGGCACCGCGCCAGTTCGAAGACTTCCTTGTTGCCCGCGGCCACCCAGTGCCCGCCGTACGTGTCCGTCCATGCGAGCGGGCAGCGACTCTGCATTTCCGAGGTGATGGCTTCGAACCGGTCCCGGTACTGCGGGGTGTGGCGATCGAAATGGAAGACGCGATCTTGGCGATGGCCATCGACCAGGGCTTCGTCGGTCATTTCGCGTCCCCTCCGATGTCACTCGTTGGTGGCTGCTGCACATCGAGGATAGAAAATCTGCGGAGTGCAGACATCAAGATCGGCGATATTCCCGTCGGACCCGACTCAGCGCCGCAACCGTACGATCGAAAGTAGCTCGACCTCAACCGTTTCCCGAAGTCGGACGTCGACGCGCTCGTGACGCCGCGTCAGTGCGCGAACGGCTGCAGCTCGTCGAAGTGGCCCTGTGGCTTCAGTGCGTCGAGGTGGGCGAGCACGGTAATCATGTCGTCGCGCAGCATCCTGGCCAGGTCGGCGGAGAAACCCTCCCGGACCACGATGCGTAACACGACGACGTCGCTGGCGTTGTCCGGCATGGTGTACGCGGGCACCTGCCAGCCGAATGAGCGCAGGGCGTGGGAGACGTCGAACTCGGTGTAACCGGGATCACCGGACAGCCGGAAGCTGACCACGGGGATCGCCGAGCCGTCGGAGATGATCTCGAAGTGCTGGCTCTCTCTGAGCTGATCGCCAAGCCAGCGCGCCGTAGTCGACAGAGATGACATCACCTGGGCGTAGCCGGATCTCCCGAGCCGCAGGAAGTTGTAGTACTGGCCGATGACCTGGTTGCCGCCCTTGGAGAAGTTCAGCGTGAACGTCGGCATGTCACCGCCCAGGTAGTTGACCCGGAAGACGAGGTCCTCGGGCAGGTACTCGGCGCTTCGCCACACCACGAAGCCGATGCCCGGGTACGTCAGGCCGTACTTGTGGCCGCTGACGTTGATCGACACCACCCGGGGCAGCCGGAAGTCCCACACCACGTCCGGGTGCAGGAATGGCACGACGAAGCCGCCGCTGGCCGCGTCGACGTGCACGGGAACGTCGACACCGCCGTCGGCGGCCATCTTGTCCAATGCGGCGCAGATCTCGGCGATGGGTTCGAGTTCGCCGGTATAGGTGGTGCCGAGGATGGCGACCACGCCGATGGTGTCCTCGTTGACCGCGTCCAGCACCTGCTCGGGCGTGATGACGTAGCGCCCCTCCTCCATCGGGAGGTAGATGGGCTCGACATCGAAGTAGCGGCAGAACTTCTCCCAGACCACCTGGACGTTGGAGCCCATCACCAGATTCGGCTTACGGGCGCGCCAGCCGTCCTTTCCGTCGCCGACCTTCGCGCGCCACCGCCAGCTCATCGCCAGACCGGCGAGCATCACGGCCTCGCTGGACCCGACGGTCGAGACGCCGATCGCGCTGGCCGGGTCGTCGTCGCGCAGGTCTTCGGCGTGGAACAGGTCGGCCACCATGCACACGCATCGCTGCTCGATCGCCGCGGTCGCCGGGTATTCGTCCTTGTCGATCATGTTCTTGTCGAACGTCTCGGCCATCAGTTTCTCGGCCTCGGGGTCCATCCACGTGGTCACGAAGGTCGCCAGGTTCAGCCGGCTGCTGCCGTCGAGCATCAGTTCGTCGTGGATGAAGCGATATGCGGCGGCGGCGTCCATGCACTCGTCGGGCATCCGCAGCGCGGGAACGGGCGCCATCGCGAACCGCCCGGTGTACGCCGGGGAGATCAGCGGAGCGTGAGTGCGCTTGCGCGACATGGCAAGACCTTTCGTTATAGAGATGCGATGGCGGCCCGGACGTGGGCCAGGATGCGTGATGCTGACGTTGGTGCCGGGCGCGGCCCGGGGTCGGAGGCGGACAGGTTGGCGGCACGAGCGTGGACGTATGCGGCAGCGGCAGCGGCCTGGCCCGGTGGCAACCCCGCTGCGAGCAGCGCGCCGATGATGCCGGACAGCACGTCGCCGGAACCTGCTGTGGCCGCCCATGATTGGCCCGCGGAGTTGAGGTAGACCGGCCCGCCGGGCTCCGCGATGACGGTGATGTTTCCCTTCAGCAACACGGTGACACCGAGGCGGTCGGCGAGCTTGCGGGTGGCGCCGACACGGTCGTCACCGGGCGGCGAGCCGGCCAGCCTCTCGAATTCCCCCGCGTGAGGCGTCAACACCGTCGGCGCGGCGCGATTGGCGACGAGGTCGGGGTGGGCGGCGAGGATCGTCAGCCCGTCGGCGTCGACGATCACGGGCAGGTCGGTTTCCAGTGCGAACCACAGCGCCGCCGCGCCCGTCTCGTCGGTCCCCAGCCCGGGTCCGACCACCCAGGCCTGCACTCGTCCCGCCGCGGCGACGCTCGGCGCGGCGATGACCTCGGGCCACTGCGAAATCACGTGCTGTGCGGCGCTTCCCGCGTAGCGCACCATGCCGGACGTCGCGGCGACCGCCGCACCGGTGCACAGCACGGCCGCACCCGGGTAGGTCGGCCGAGCCGGCCAGAACGCCGGTGACGCCCTGGGTGTACTTGTCGTCCTTCGGGCCGGGGACGGGCCACCGCGCGGCGACGTCGGCGGCCTCGAACTCGAGTACGTCGGACGGCGGCAGGTCCAGGCCGATGTCTACCAGCTCGACGCGGCCGCAATCACCCAGCGCGTGAACCGGTTTGAGGCCGCCGAAGGTCACGGTCAGCGCGGCGCGCACGTGCGGGCCATCTGCGGCCCCGGTGTGCACGTCGATGCCGCTCGGGATGTCGACGGCGACCACGGGAATCCCGCGGCGTCGACGGCGTCGAACACCTCGGCGGCGTCGGGCCGCAACGACCCGGAGCCGGAAATCCCGACGACGCCGTCGATCACCAGATCGGTTGCTGCCGGGATGCTTTCGACGACCCGGCCGCCGGATGCGCGTGAACGCGGCCAACGCCTTGGCGTGCGTGCGCTCCGGCTTGAGCAGTATTGCGGCGGCCGACGCGCCGCGACGGCGCAGGAAGGTCGACGCCCACAAGGCGTCGCCGC
The DNA here is from genome assembly GCA_963720345.1 of uncultured Actinomycetota bacterium. GTDB lineage: Bacteria > Actinomycetota > Actinomycetes > Mycobacteriales > Mycobacteriaceae > Mycobacterium. Next base: position 148,256 of record CAVRFN010000046.1, on the reverse strand, counting down.
CGTTGTCGCCGGAGCCGACGACGGCGCAGACCCGTGCGACCGGCGACGCCGCCGGTGCAGTCAGTTCGCGGGCGATCGCATTGGCCAGGCCGTAGGCGGCGCGGCGCATCAAAGCCCCATCGGGAAGGATCGCCAGCAGCGGCGCTTCGGCTTCCCGGATCGCGTCGGCGGTGTAGTAGTGCCGCATCGGTTACAGGTAACCATGCTTGCGCGCATTTATGTCGCCACCGCCGGATTCATATGTGTTTGAAGCGGTCATGCCCCCGAAATCGAGCGTATGGTCACGCCATGACCGCGCCGAGCGACATGGGCGGCCGAACCGAATTCTTCGCCCCGGTCGTTCGGGAATCCGAGGAGCCGGTGTTCCACGAACGGTGGGAGGGCCGAGTCTTCGGCTTCGCCAACTTTCTGCTGCCGCTGCTCGGCCGCAATGTGGACATCCTCCGCTTCGGCATGGAGCAGGTGCCTCGCGAGGTGTACCTGTCCAGCTACTACCGACGCTGGCTCGGGGGCTTCGAGACGCTGCTTGAGCAGGCCGGGTACCTCACCCCCGGCGAGGTCGAGGCCCGAATCGCGGGCCGATCCGCGCCGGCCCGGCGGCGCATCTCGCGATTGCGCCTCAACGTCACATCACGGGCGGTGGGCTCGCTCCTACATCCCACACTTGCCCGCTGGTACGCAGGTCGGGTGCTTCCCCGATTGCTGGGCACGTCGCGACCGGCGCTGCGCCGCGGGCGCTTCGCACCGGGCGACCACGTTCGGGTGCGCAGTATTCGAGCGGTGCCGTACACCCGACAGCCGGGATACGTGACCGGGAAGCCCGGCGTGATCGTCGCCAAGCTCGGCGCGACGGTGTTTCCCGACGCAAAAGCGACGGGCAGGCACGCATTGCCCCAACATCTCTACACCGTGGCCTTCCAGGCTGCTGACTTGTGGGGCGCTGCCGCCGAGGCCGGCACCGAGGTGCGTGTCGACCTCTACGAGTCGTATCTGGTGGCAGCGTGAGCGACGAGATGGCAGCGCGAGTGGAGGCTCTGGAAGCCCTGCTGGCGGAAAAGGGGATCGTCGATTCCAGCGTGGTCGACGAGGTGATCGACCACTACGAGACGAACGTGGGACCACTCAACGGCGCCAAGGTGATCGCCCGGGCGTGGACCGATGCCGGGTACCGGCAGCGACTGCTCGCCAACGGCACACGTGCCGTCGCGGAGCTCGGCTTCGGCGGCCCCGAGGGCCACCTGATCGTCGCTGTACCGAACACCCCCACTGTCCACAACGTCGTGGTGTGCACTCTGTGTTCTTGCTATCCATGGCCCGTGCTGGGGCTGCCGCCGGGGTGGTACAAGTCGCCGGCCTACCGCTCGCGGATGGTCGCCCAGCCACGAGCCCTCCTCTCGGAGATGGGGCTCGAGCTGCCGTCCGAGGTGCTCGTCAGGGTCTGGGACAGCTCGGCGGAAGCGCGTTATCTGGTGATTCCCGAGCGGCCTGCCGGAACCGAAGGACTGGACGAGGCAGAACTGGCTCGACTCGTCACGCGCGACTCGATGATCGGGGTGGGGCGGCCCCTGTCCCCCGCCGTCGAAGATGAGCGCTGATTCGCCGAGTCTCGACACCGATCTGGTGGGCCCGTTGTCCCCGCCCCGCGACAACGGTGAGATCGTTTTCGCGGCACCATGGGAACGCAGGGTTTTCGGGCTGACGGTCGCCATGTGCCGATCGGGTGCCTGCGATTGGGAGACATTTCGGAAGCGGTTGATCCGTTGCATTGCTGACGACGACACGCGACCGTACTGGCGAAGCTGGGCCGCGGCCCTGGAGGACGTTCTTGAGGAGACGGCCGTACTGGCGCGTGGCGAGCTCGACGAACAACATCGTGAAATATTGAGCCGTCCAGCGGGTTCCGACCACCACACGTAGCGATCAAGACCAATTTGCAGTGGCCGGGCTAGCCTTCGGACTCCGTCCAGAAGGCCGCGGCCATCTCGGTGATCTTTTCGGGATACTCACCGTTGATCGCATGCGACGCGTCAGGCCACAGCTCGACCTGCCCGCGCGGCAACAGGTTTCGCGCGGTCGCGGCGGCGCGCGTGGCGTCGTGGATCACACTGCGGCCGGCGATCAGGGCGAGGACTGGGACGTCGAGCGCCCGCAACTGGCTAGCGGTGAATCGGGCGGGCACAGGCTGACGCAACACGAAATCCTTGGTGCCCGAGGCGATCAGTGCCGCAACCGGAACGGAATCGTCGACCTCAGCACCGCCGGCGATCCACCTCAACACCCTGCGCCGCAACGCCTCGGGCACGGTCGGTAAAGCCATGGGAAGCATCATCAGCATGGACCGGATCGGGATGGGCGCGAACGTCATCACGGGGTCGAGCAGCGTCAACGAAGCCACCCGACCCGGCCTGCGCACGGCGTAGTTGGTGGCCGTCCACCCGCCGAAGGACACCCCCATCAGATGCGGCGATGTCAACGCCAGTCCGGCGAGCATCTCGTCGAACCACTGCGCCTGGTCCTCGGCAGTCCTGAGTTGACGCTCCTGTACCGACAACCCCGGCTCACCCAGCAGGTCGACAGCGAACACGGTGCGGTGGGCCAGCAGGCCGGGCAGGTTGGATCCCCACATCGGAGTGGACGCGTTGCGGCCGGGCAGCAGGACGACCGGACGCCCGCCGAGGCCCGCCGAAGCGATACACCCGGACGGTGCCGAAACCAGTTGGGATGTCGAATGTCTCGTCGTATGGCGGCAGCTCAGCCAGGCAGTCCTGATAGGTCGCGAGGAAATGCGCACGTGCCGCATCGCTGCGGAAGTGCCCAACCTTGGGACTCGGCACTACTCGACGGTGACGGACTTCGCCAGGTTGCGCGGCTTGTCGACGTCATAGCCGCGGGCCTGAGCGACACCGGCGGCGAACACCTGCAGTGGGATCGTCGACAGCAGCGGCTGGAAAAGCGTTGACACCGCAGGGATCTCGAACAGGTGGTCGGCGTACGGCCGGACGGTGTCATCGCCCTCTTCGGCGATGACGATCGTGATCGCCCCGCGCGCCTGAATCTCCCTGATGTTCGAGAGCAGCTTGGCGTGCAGCGTCGGGGAGTTCTTCGGCGACGGCATGACCACGATGACCGGCAGGCCGTCCTCGATCAACGCGATCGGCCCGTGCTTGAGCTCGCCGGCGGCGAAGCCCTCGGCGTGCATGTACGCCAATTCCTTGAGCTTGAGCGCGCCTTCGAGCGCGACCGGGTAGCCGACGTGGCGGCCGAGGAACAACACCGTCTGCGACTGCGCGAAGCGCCGCGCCAGCTCGAATACCGGCTCGACGGTGTCCAGTACCCGTGCGACGAGGTCGGGCATGGCCTCCAGAGCGCGGTACTCACGCTCCACCTCGTCGGGATACTTCGTGCCGCGGGCCTGCGCAAGCGCAAGTCCGACAAGGTAGTTGGCGGTGATCTGCGCGAGGAACGTCTTGGTCGACGCCACCCCGATCTCCGGACCGGCGCGCGTGTAGAGGACTGCGTCGCACTCACGCGGAATCTGCGAGCCGTTGGTGTTGCAGATGGCCAGCACCTTGGCCTTCTGCTCCTTGGCGTGCCGCACGGCTTCGAGCGTGTCGGCGGTCTCGCCGGACTGCGAGATGGCGACGACGAGCGTGTGCTGGTCCAGAACCGGGTCGCGGTAACGGAATTCGCTCGCCAGCTCGGCCTCGACAGGCAGCCGGGTCCAGTGCTCGATCGCATACTTGGCCAGCAAGCCGGAATGGAAAGCCGTGCCGCAGGCCACGACGAATACCTTGTCGATCTCGCGCAGCTCCTGATCGGAGAGGCGCTGCTCGTCGAGCACGACGCGGCCGTCGACGAAATGGCCGAGCAGGGTGTCGGAGACCGCGGCCGGCTGCTCGGCGATCTCCTTGAGCATGAAGTACTCGTAGCCGCCCTTTTCGGCGGCCGAGATGTCCCAGTCGATATGGAATTCCCGGGCATTCGCGGAGTCGTCGGCGCCGTTGAAGTCGGTGATGCGGTAGCCGTCGGCGGTGACGATCACCGCCTGGTCCTGGCCGAGTTCGACGGCGTCTCGGGTGTATTCGATGAACGCGGCGACGTCTGAGCCGACGAACATCTCGCCGTCACCGACGCCGAGCACCAACGGCGTGGAGCGTCGGGCGGCGACGATCGTGCCCGGATCGTCGGCGTTGGCGAAGACCAGGGTGAAGTGGCCTTCCAGCCGGCGCAGCACGGCACAGCACGGAAGCCGGGAAGTCGCCTGCGGTGGGTCCGTGGCGGTACTGCCAGGACACCAGATGCACGGCCACCTCGGTGTCGGTGTCGCTGGTGAACTCCACGCCCGTGGCTTCCAGTTCGGCGCGCATGACGGCGTAGTTCTCGATGATGCCGTTGTGGACGACCGCGATCTTCTCGGCGGCGTCGCGGTGCGGGTGGGCGTTGCGGTCGGTCGGCCTGCCGTGGGTCGCCCAGCGGGTATGCCCGAGGCCGGTGCTGCCCGCAAGGGTGCCTGCGTCGGATTCGGCCAGCGCGGTCTCGAGGTTGGCCAGCCGCCCGGCCCGGCGCCGCACCGTCAGCCCGCCGTTGCCGTCGAGCAGGGCCACACCTGACGAGTCGTATCCGCGGTACTCCATCCGGCGCAGCGCGTCGACGACAACGTCGCAGGCAGGACGCTGCCCGACGTAGCCGACGATTCCGCACATAGCCTTTCAGGGTAGTGCAAGAGCGACCGGCAACCACCTGCGCTACGGTCGTCTGGTGGCGCGGACGGCGAAGCTCTTCAATGCGTTGAAGCGCCGCGGCCCGCACCGCGTTCTGCGCGGTGACCTGGCATTTGCCGGACTGCCCGGCGTCGTCTTCACCCCGGAGTCGGGGATGAATCTCGCGGGTGTGGCATTCGGTCACGATTGGCTCACACGTGACGACCGTTACTACGGAACGCTCGAACATCTGGCGTCATGGGGCATCGTCGCCGCGGCGCCCGCCACCGAGACCGGCCTGGCACCGTCGGTGCTCAATCTCTCCTTCGACCTGGGCACGACGCTCGACATCATCGCCGGGGTGCGGCTGGGGCCGGGCAAGATCAGCGTGCATCCCACCAAGCTCGGTGTGGCCGGACACGGTTTCGGCGGGTCGGCGGCCGTGTTCGCCGCGGCGGGGATGCCCGGCAGATTGAAGGCCGTCGTGGCGGCGTTCCCGACGGTCACCAAGCCGCGCGCCGAAGAGCCCGCGGCGACGCTGCAGGTGCCCGGCCTGATCCTCTCCGACCCCGGGGACCCGATGTCGTTGCGCTCCAACGCTGTCGAACTGGCGCGGGTGTGGAAGAGCGGCACGTTGCGCGCGGTCAGCAAGGTGAAGGCCGGTGGGCTCGTCGAGGGCCGCCGGCTGGCCAAGGTGGTCGGACTGCCGGGCGCCGACCGCGGCACGCAGAAGATCGTGCGCGCGTTGATGACCGGATATCTCCTGCACACGCTGACCGGCGACAAGGCCTACCGCGACTTCGCCGACCCCGAGGTCGCGCTGCCCAAGGCCGCGACGCTGGACCCGTTCGCCGACGATCCGGTGGATCTCGAGAACAAAGTCGTCGCACTCTTGAAGCCCTGAGGGTGGCCAACCAACCGGTTGGGTGTATAAAGCTCACATGTCCTCGATGCGCACCGGGATCTTCCTCAACTACGCAGGCGGTTTCCTCGAGGCCGTCGACCAGATCGTCGAGCTCGAGAAGATCGGCGTCGACGTCGCGTTCGTCGCCGAGGCCTACTCCTACGACGCGATCAGCCAGCTCGGCTTCCTGGCGGCCAAGACGTCGCGGATGGAACTGGCCACCGGCGTCGTCCCGATCTACATCCGCACCCCGACGCTGCTCGCGATGACTGCTGCGGGGCTCGACTATGTGTCCGACGGCAGGTTCCGGTTGGGCATCGGCACCTCCGGCCCGCAGGTCATGGAGGGCTTCCACGGCGTGCCGTTCGACGCACCGCTGGGCCGCACCCGCGAGGTCGTCGACATCTGCAGGCAGGTGTGGCGCCGCGAACGGGTGACCTACGACGGCAAGCACTACCAGATTCCGCTGCCGGCCGATCAGGGCACCGGCCTCGGCAAGCCCCTGCAGCTGATCAATCACCCTGTCCGCGATCGCATTCCGATCAACATCGCCGCACTCGGCCCGAAGAACGTCGAACTCACCGCCGAGATCGCCGAGGGCTGGCAGCCGGTGTTCTTCCTCCCGGAGAAGGCCGACGACGTGTGGGGCGACTCCCTGCGCGCAGGCTTCGCGAAGCGCGATCCGGCACTGGGCCCGCTGGACGTCATGGTCAGCGCTCCGCTGGCAATCGGGGATGACGTCGACGACCGACTGGCGTGGACGAAACCGCAACTGGCGCTGTACATCGGCGGCATGGGTGCACGCGGCAAGAACTTCTATCACAACCTGGCGACGCGCTACGGCTACGGCGAGGTCGCCAACCACATCCAGGACCTGTACCTGGCGGGCAAGAAGTCCGAAGCCATCGCGGCCGTTCCCGACGAGTTGGTGCGCGCCGTATCGCTGGTGGGCCCGCGCGGTTACGTCAAGGAGCGCCTCGCCGCATTCGCAGAAGCCGGCACCACCACGCTTGCTGCTGCAGCCGCTTTCGGGTGACCGCGCCGAAACGCTGCGATTCGTCGAGGAATTGCGCGAGCTGCTCCCGTAGCCGATTAAGCCGAATGCGGTTCAGCCTGTAGACTGATCATCAGCGGCATCGTCTGTTCTGCCTTTTGCCGTTTCTCGATCGTCATACCGAGCGCCGCGGACTGATCCGCGCCGGGCAGGACGACCACACTAGACTTTCGGAGCTTTAACCTTGTCTGTTCAAATCACTGATGGCACAACCGTGCCCACTTTCGCCGACCTCGGCCTGCCCCAGGCTGTCGTCGACGTCCTTGCCGGCAACGGCATCGACACCCCGTTCCCCATCCAGGCCGCGACGCTGCCCGATTCATTGGCCGGCCGCGACGTACTAGGCCGCGGCCGCACCGGATCCGGCAAGACTTATGCGTTCTTGTTGCCCATGGTGACGCAGACTCACAGCGAGCCAGACGAAGCGAGCACCGGGCCGTCCGCGCGCGCTCATCCTCGCCCCGACCCGCGAGCTGGTCGCCCAGATCGACGCCGCGCTCGCACCGTTGGCCGCCGCGACGAACTTGCGGTCCGTCGTCGTATTCGGCGGCGTCGGGCACCAGCCGCAGATCGACAAGCTGCGCGCCGGCGTCGACATCGTCATCGCCTGCCCCGGCCGCCTGGAAGACCACGTGAAATCGCGCCATGCGGATCTGTCGGCTATCGAGATCACCGTGCTCGACGAGGCCGACCATATGGCGGACCTCGGCTTCCTACCTCCGGTGAAGCGACTGATGGACAAGACGCCTCGCAACGGACAACGAATGTTGTTCTCCGCCACGCTTGGATGGTGGTGTGGATGTTCTGGTCAAGCGGTACCTGACCGATCCGGTCGTGCACAGCGTCGACTCGGAGCAGTCGCCGGTCGCGGCGATGGACCATCACGTGCTGCACGTCGAGAAGGCGGCCCGCATCAACGTGCTCGCCGACCTCGCCGCGTCGCCCGGACGAAAGATCGTCTTCGCGCGCACCAAGCACGGTGCCAAGAACCTTGCCCGCCAGTTGAATTCGCGCGGAGTTCCTGCAGTCGAGTTGCACGGCAACCTGTCTCAGAACGCCCGCACGCGCAACCTCGCGGCATTCTCCGATGGTTCGGCCTGGGTACTGGTCGCGACGGATATCGCCGCACGCGGCATCCACGTCGACGACGTAACTCTCGTCGTGCACGCGGATCCGCCGGTCGAGCACAAGGCGTATCTGCACCGGTCCGGCAGGACGGCGCGCGCCGGAAACGACGGCACCGTCGTGACGCTGATGCTCGATGAGCAGGTGTCCGACGTGCGGCAGCTGACGCGCAAGGCCGGCGTGAAGCCGACGATCACGCGCTTCCGCGGCCCGTCGCATCCGGTGCTGCACGAGATCGCCCCGGGCGAGCGCACCTTCGGGAAGCCGATCGCGCCTGCCACCCCGAGCCGACCCGCACCGGCCAAGCCCGCACCAGGGTCGCCGTCGCCGCCCGAACCCGAACAACCGTCGTAGGCGCCCCACCAACGTCGTAGAACGGTCGCCCGACTGTGTCAGGTGGGCTGATCTATATTCGAATGTATGTTCGAGTACGAGTTCTCGAGGGCAGATGACGCCACGGTCGTGGCTGCCATCGAGGACGAGCGCGCGGGCTGAGGCCGCCGCTGCTGCGCGCCGGCTGGCCGCGATCTGCTGAACTGGCCCGCCGCCGCGTCGATGACGATGGCGATGATCCGCGGGCGTGGTGGGCGTGCGACATGTGGGATTCCGCAGCTGCGGAGGTGGCGGCGGCGATGAATATCAGCCCGCGCAGGGCCTCAGGGCAGATGCGCATCGCTGAGACGTTGCGCGATCACCTGCCCGCGGTGGCCGAACTGTATCGACAAGGCCGGTTGAGCACCCGGGTGGTCTCGACGATCACCTGGCGCACGCGGCTCATTGCCGATGATGCGGTGTGGGCGTTGATCGATGCCGCGCTGGCGCAGCGGGCTCTGCAGTGGGGTCCGCTCCCGGAGAAAACTGATCTCCGCGGTGGACGCGCTGGTGCTCGAGTTCGACAGGGCGGCGCTGATCGAGAGCCGTGAGGTGGCGCGTACCCGAGATTTCCTTGTCGGCCATTTCGACGACGAGGCTGGTGTCGCGTCGGTGTGGGGCATCGCTGCAGGCCGCCGATGCCGCGGTGCTGGACAAGAAGGTGGCCGCGATGGCGGCCACGGTGTGCGATGACGATCCCCGCTCGGTCAAGGAGCGCCGCGCTGATGCGTTGGGCGCGTTGGCCAACGGCAACGATCACCTGCCGTGTGCCTGTGCAGTCGCCGGACTGCCCCGCCCGAGCAGAACAGCCCGCGCCGAAGTCCTCGGTGGTCGTCAATGTGTACACCGACCAAGCTGCCGTGGACGGTGTGCAGGCGGCGACGGCGACCGCCGAACCACAGACCCCCGCACCCTCGACCCTCGTGTCGGCGGGCACGGCACTTCTGTCGGGTACTGAGGTGATGCCGACACCGCTGCTGGCCGAGCTGCTGCGCAACGGCGCCAAACTACGACCCCTGTGCCCGCCGGAGAAAGACTCCGAGCCCGAGCCGGGTTATCGGCCGTCGGCGAAATTGGCGCGTCATGTGCGGGCGCGGGATCTGACGTGCCGGTTCCCGGGGTGCACGGTGGCTGCGGAGTTCTGCGATATCGACCATGTGATCCCGTATCCGCTCGGGGCCACCCATCCGTCGAACCTGGCGTGCCTGTGCCGAAAACACCACCACCTCAAGACGTTCTGGACCGGCGACTGGGAACTGAAGCTGCTCCCCGATGGCGCCGCGGTGTGGACGTCACCGACCGGGCGAACCTACACCACCCATCCGGGGTGTCGAAGTTACTTTCCCGAGTGGGACACCGACACCGGCGAACTCCCACCACCACCGACACCGCAGCCGACAGCGTTCAGCACCGATCGGGGTCTGATGATGCCCCAACGCAAACGCACCCGCGCCGCAGACCGCGCCGCACGCATCAAAGCCGAACGCGAACAAAACAATACGGGCCCGCCACCTAACTCGCAGCCACAGAACGACCCGGACCCGCCACCGTTCTAACGGTTAGGAGCTAGACGGCGACGTCCTCGGTTTGCCGTTGCTTGGCCGCGATCTCGCCGAGCATCGCGACGACGACACCGAACGCGAAATACAGTGGGACAAGCCATGGTCCGACGCCGAACAGTCCGTCGGAGTCGGCGTTGTAGGCGAACACGCCGACCTTGACGAGCACGATCTCGACGATGGGTCCGATGATCGCGGCCAGAACACCGCACACCACTGAGGGCTTGTCCCCCAGCGCGCACCAGGTGATCACTGCCATCGCGACGATGAGCGTCGTACTGGGTACCGGTGGCGCACTGTGCACCAGGGCGGTCGTGACGTAGGTACCGAGAACCGCGGCGATACCCGCAAGCCCTTGCCGTGCTGTGACGGTGGTGCGCGGGTCGGGCAGGTGCAGTCGCAGTTCGGCCAGGGACACAGTCGCGGCGCCGACCATGACGGGAAACCAGATCGGGCTGCTCCACACGAACGGCACCGCGTCCGTGAAGTACTCCGTGGTGCCGGTGACGACGTGACTGTGATCGCCGACGAGTGATGCCGCTGCCCCCACTAAGAAGAGGACCAGCAGTTCAGGCGCGCGCAACTTCACCGAGCGGACGTTACCTCGTCACTGACCCACCTGTGGCAGTTCATCGGCCGCGATCTCGCACGGCGTGCCCGTTGCCGTAGCAGGTGCTGGCGCGGCAAGGGGTTCTATCGGCGGTGGAGCCGGTGTGGGCGGCGGGACCGGTTCGACGGCGGCAGGAAGCGGCTCGGCGGGCGGCTCGTCCGAGGCGGGCTCGCCGGCGGCGTCCGTCGCAGTTCGGATCTCGGCTGCCGTCCTCGGCTCTGCTTCTTCGGCCTCGGCCTCTTCGCCGTCTCTCGTCGTCCTCCTCGTCTTCCTCCTCGTCCTCGTCGGGCTCGTCCTCATCGAGCGGGTCGAGGCTCGTCAGGCTCGTCCAACTCGTCGGGCTCGGGCAGATCGGCCAGCGCGTCCTGCGACGTTCCCATCAGGCCGCCCAGCAGGTCGCCGAGTTGCCCTCCGAATCCAGACAATCCGCTTCCGATATCGGGCATTCCTCCGCCCATCGACGGCAAAGACGGCGGCGCCATCGCGGCAGGGTCGACCGGCGGTGGCAGCGGCGGGGATGGCGGCGGTGCCGAAAGCTGGGCTGCGCGCAGGCGGAGCGGACCACGCCGGCGGCGCACCAGCAGGAGCAGCCGCAGCACCAGGCGCAGCCGCGCCAACAGGTCCAGCGCCAACAGGCTCCAGCGGTGCTCGAGACGCCTGCAGGTGCCGTCGCGACACCGTCGCCTGGTGTCGGCGACCACGACGGGCCGAAGTCGCCGGGCACATCGAACGGAACGGCCGCTTCGGAGGTGAGCTCGTCTGCCGCGGCATCGTAGGCCTCCACCACAGCGGCCATCGCCGACCGCATCGCCGTCAACCACTCGGACCGAATCTCGTTGTCCACGAACGGCTTGACCTCTTGATCGACAAGCTCGCTTGCCGCCGCACGATCGCCGGCACCGGTGGTGACTGTCTGCGCCGCGGCCCGCCAATCCGGCCGTGCGCCCCGGCTCTCCGCCGCCATCGGTCGCAGCCACTTTCCGGTCGACGCTGTGCCACAACCGATCTCGCAACGACGCCAGCGATTCGGCCGCCGCGCGCACGGCAGCCACCACGGCAGCCGACGCCTCACCGTGCCGGCGCAGGAAATCCCGCGACGCCTGCGCACCCGCGACCGTGCCACGCGACCGACATCGATGCCAGCTGGGCATCCTGACGGGCGAGCACCCCCTCGGCCGCTGCGGCGGCCGCCCTCAGCGCCTCGCAGTCGGCGTCAAGCGCGCGCAGGTCGATTCCGTCCTCGCTGCCGTACCAGTCGCGTACCTGTGATGCGTGCAGAGTCAAGTCCGGATCCTGGAAGCCGAGCAGATGGCATGCCCATACGTAGTCCTGGACGGCGTCGACAGCGGGCCGCCCTTCGGCCAATCGTGAAGCAGCATCGAACATCTCGACCACCGCTCATCCCACCAGTCGGCCGGCGCGGACGTCGGCCTCGTCGTACCGAACCGCGGTGTTTCGCAACGTCGCCGCGATCTCCGCCGACGCCCGCGACCATTCGCGCAGTCGGTCGGCGATACCGTCGACCGCGATACGCACCGCCTCACCGCGCGCCACGTGCATCCGGCCCGCACCGGCGCCACCGAACTGCAAGCCCGCGAGCCGAGTGCGGACGACGGCGTCGACAGCGTCGGCTACGGATTCATACTCGCCGGCCACGCCGAGCAGCGCGGCGACGTCGACGCGTGCGGCGTCTCGTTCCCCCATGTAGAGCTAGGACGCGGGCGAGGTCCCGCGGGTTCCCACCGGATTCAGCGCTGTTCGCTGACCGACTCCGCCACCCGGACGGCGAGCTGACGCGCGGTGTCCTCGTCGGCGGCCTCCACCATCACGCGGACCACCTGTTCAGTCCCCGAGGGTCGCAACAGGATTCGGCCCGAGTCGCCCAGCGCGGCTTCGGCCTCTGCGACCGCGGTGCGCACCGACGGCGCTTCTGCGACAGTCGCCTTGTCCGCGACCTCGACGTTGATCAGCACCTGCGGCAGCGTCTGCATCGGCTCGGCGAGTGTGGCCAGAGATGTACGCGTCTGCGCCATCCGCGACATCAAGCGCAAGCCGGTGAGGATGCCGTCACCCGTTGTGCCGAACGCGGGCATGACGATGTGACCCGATTGCTCGCCGCCGAGCGAATACTCCCCGGCGCGCAGTTCCTCGAGGACGTAGCGGTCGCCGACGCCGGTGGTGCGTACCTCGATCGACGCCGCGCGCATCGCGAGGTGCAGACCGAGGTTGCTCATGACAGTGGCGACCAATGTGTTGGACGCGAGCTCGCCGGCCTCCTGCATCGCGAGCGCCATGATCACCATGATCGCGTCGCCGTCGACGGTCTGGCCGCTCGCATCCACGGCCAGGCAGCGGTCGGCGTCGCCGTCGTGTGCGAGGCCGAGGTCCGCACCGTGGGCACACGACCGCGGCCTGCAAGGACCTCCATATGCGTGGAGCCGCAGCCGTCGTTGATGTTGAGCCCGTTGGGCTCTGCGTTGATGGCGATGACGTTGGCGCCTGCGGCGCGATAGGCGCGAGGCGCGGCCGCCGAAGCGGCGCCGTGTGCGCAGTCGACGACGACGGTCAGCCCGTCGAGGCGAGTCGTGACGGCCTTGCCGACATGTCGGAGGTATCGGTCCAACGCGTCCTCGGCGTCGACGACACGGCCGATGCCTGCGCCGGTCGGCCGCTGGCCGGGTCCTTGGTGAACCAGCTCCTCGATCCGGTCCTCGGCCGCATCGTCGAGCTTGTGGCCGCCAGGCCCGAAGATCTTGATGCCGTTGTCTGGCATCGGATTGTGCGACGCGCTGATCATCACGCCGAAGTCGGCGTCGTACGCACCTGCGAGGTAGGCCACGGCCGGGGTCGGCAGCACCCCGACCCGCAGTGCGTCCACGCCCTCGCTGGTGATGCCGGCGATCACCGCCGCTTCGAGCATCTCGCCGCTGGCCCTCGGGTCGCGGCCGACCACGGCCACGCGCCGGGCGCGTCCACCGACGCTGCCAAGCCGTCGAGCCGCCGCGGAACCCAACGCCAATGCCAGCTCAGAAGTCAGATCCTGGTTGGCGACGCCGCGCACCCCGTCGGTGCCGAACAGTCGACCCATGCCGACAAACTTCTCATAAGTGGAGCCCAAAGGGCCAACCAGCGACATCGGGGCCCGTGCCGCCGCCGAATCGGTACCCAAACGCGACTCACCGCCCGCATCCGGGTGGATACGGGCGGTGAGGTCGCTTGTCTTAGCTGCCCTGCTCAGCGGACGGCTCCGCAGGCGTTGCGGGCTCCGTGGTCGGAACCTCGTCACCGGACTGGCCGGGGGTGCCCTCAGCCTGGCCCGGGAGGCCCTCAGCGTGGCCAGGTGCGCTCTCCGACTGGCCCGCACCGTTCTGCTGGATCAGGACCGAACCGAGGCTGTTGGTGCAGACGCTCTGCTCGGTGCCGTCGGCCTCGGTGGTTTCGGCCAACGTGGTCACCTGGTCGACCTCCAGGTCGCAGACACCAGCGGCGATCTGCGCGGCGTCGGCGGCCTTCACGTCCTCGAGGACACCGGCGTTGCCGAGGCTCACATTGACCAGGCCGTCGGGCCCGCGGTCTCCGGCTGCGCGGTCGCGATGCCCAGGCCTGCGGTGAACAGCAGCGACCCACCGATAACGGTGCCTGCTGCGACGTTCTTCATGACGTTCCTCATCGATATACTCCCTTCAGTCAGGAGGCGACAGCCCGGTTCCCAACGACGTGGCTGGGATTGCACGGATGGCTGATGCGGCCCTTCCGCGCATGCGGCGCCGCCACCTCCGAGGCGAGCTGTATTCACGATCGGAGCCGGACTCAAACGAGAACCTAGGAATTGTGAGCTGGTCGTCGTTGAATGCAAACACGCCGAATGTCGGGAAATCGCCTATTTACCTGGGGCGGACCGGTCGATAACGTCGCCGCCAACGTCGAAAGGACTTTCCATGCGCAGCGACCTGTTCTCCCCGCAAAACGCCGAGGCCCAGATGCAACAGCCCGGCATGAAGTTGCAGAACGGCAAGATGCTCAAAATCGCGCTCAACGGCGAGATGATGGTGCGCCAGGGGGCGATGGTCGCCTACCAGGGCAATATCCAGTTCCAGGGGCAGGGCGCAGGCGGCATCGGCAAGTTCGTCAAGCAGCAGCTCACCGGTGAGGGCGTGCCGCTGATGAAGTGCACGGGCGCCGGTGATCTCTTTCTCGCCGACCTGGCCTCCGATATCCATCTCCTCGACCTCGAGGGTCCGCACGACGGACTCACGATCAACGGCAAGAATGTCCTCGCCTTCGAGCCGACGCTGTCCTATGACATCCGACGGGTGCAGGGCGCCGGGATGCTGTCGAACGCCGGCCTGTTCAACTGCGTGTTCTCGGGCCAGGGCCGCATCGCGATCACCACGAAGGGCACTCCGGTGGTGCTGAACGTCGACCAACCGACCTACGCCGACCCGCAGGCCGCCGTGTGCTGGTCGTCATCGCTGCAGACCGGATTTCACAGTGCCGAACAGTTCGGCCTCGGCACGCTGATGGGCCGCACCACCGGCGAGGCCTTCACGATGTCGTTCTCCGGCCAGGGCTTCGTCGTCGTGCAGCCCTCTGAAGAGGTGCGCGGCATCGTTCGTCGGCGGCAGCGGCGGAGGACAGCAGGCCGGCAGTGCGGCCGGCAACATCCTCGGTGGCTTCCTGGGCCGCTAAACGCGAGACCGCCGGGCACGCGAATTCGCGTACCCGGCGGCCATCGAGGGGTCGATCAGCGCTTGCTGTACTGAGGCGCCTTACGGGCCTTCTTGAGGCCGTACTTCTTGCGCTCGATGGCCCGCGGATCGCGGGTCAGGAAGCCGGCCTTCTTCAGTGCCGGCCGGTCCTCGGGCTGCACCAGATCAGCGCGCGGGCGATGGCCAGGCGCAGTGCACCGGCCTGCCCGGACGGGCCGCCGCCATCGAGGTGGGCGTGGATGTCGAAGGCGTCCACCCGGTCGACGGTCACCAGCGGAGCCTTGATGAGCTGCTGGTGCACCTTGTTCGGGAAGTAGGCCTCCAGGGAGCGGCCGTCCAGGTGGAACTGGCCGGTGCCCGGCACCAGACGCACCCGGACCACGGCTTCCTTGCGGCGGCCGACGGTCTGGATCGGACGGTCGATGATGACCGGCTCGCGCGCAGGAGCCGCTTCAGGCGCGGCTGCCTCGGTCGCGGCCTCCTCCGCGGGGGCCTCGGCCACAGCTTCTGTTGCTTCTGGCGGCTTCTGCTGCTTCTGGGGCTTCGGTCACTTCTTCGGTCGTGTCAGTCGGTTCGGTCACTGGGCCACCTGCTTGATCTCATAAGGAATGGGCTGCTGAGCGGTGTGGGGATGATCCGGACCCACGTAGACCCGCAGCTTCTTCTGGATCTGATGACCGAGCTTGGTGTGCGGGATCATGCCGAGGATCGCCTTCTCGACGACCCGGTCGGCGTGCTTCTCCATCTCGTCACCGAGCGCACGCGCGCGCAGACCGCCGGGAAAACCCGAGTGGCGGTAGGCGAACTTCTTCGTGAGTTTGTCGCCACTGATGGCGACCTTGTCTGCATTGATGACGATGACGAAATCGCCACCGTCGACATTCGGCGTGAATGTCGGCTTGTGCTTGCCACGCAGCAGATTCGCTGCTGCGACGGCGAGCCGGCCGAGCACCACGTCGGTGGCGTCGATGACGTACCACGAACGTGTGGTGTCACCCGCCTTCGGCGTGTACGTAGACACAGCGCTACCTCTCCATATATCGGGTTAATCCCGGAGTGACCCGGGGGTCGGTCTGGCATTGCGGTGGGGAATCCTCGGCGACCGACGTAGACCCAAGGCCCCGGCGTACCGCACGCCAACGAGGCAGCTTACCCGCGGACGTCCTCGCAGGTCAAAACGCCTTCCGCGGCCGCATCGCACTCTCTGACCTGGGGCGGAGCGCCGAGGGAACGGCAACCCTCGACCAAAGGCTTCAGACAAACATAGGGAAACACCCGATTTCTCCGTCGACCATGCCGCCGTAGCTTCGTGTGCGGCGGTCCCGTGGCGTTTGCCATAGATCCGCTCCCCATATCAAGATCACCACGGAGTCAACATGTTTCGTACTTTCATCGCCGCAGCATTGGTTGCCGCGGCCGCCGCTGTCGGCGCCGCTTCGGTCGCGAACGCCGAAACCTACTACAAGAACTGCGATGCTGCTCGCGACGCCGGCGTGACGCCGATCCTGCAAGGCCAGGACGGGTACGCCGAGCACCTTGACCGCGACAGTGACGGCATCGCCTGCGAATAACCGCAGCTCAAACGAGTTTGGGCCACCGTAGCCGCCTCTCCAAACGGCCACGGTGGCCCAAACCTTTCACTGGCGAATCCCCTGGCTCCCCTCCAAACGGGACCGCACAGACTTCATGGGCTATCCGCCCCAAGCGTTGGCCGCCATCCGATCCGTCGCAGCGACCTCGTCGGCCCCGTCGCGGACTGCGTTGCCCAATCTGACCAGGATGTCGTTCAGCGCACCCGCCGCCTGCTCCCAGCGGGCCTGCTCGATGCGATAGGCCTCGGCGGCCTGACGCGTCCAGATTTCCTGCAGTGGCGCGATCTGGGCGCGCAGATCATCCAGCGCAGCGTTCAGTCGGGCCGAGGTGGTGTGGATCTCCTGCCGGACCGTGTATTCGATCTCACCGAAGTTGTACGAGAGCACGTTCTCCATGTCGGACTCCTCAAAGGTTGGTGGCGACGGCGCCGATCTGGTGCGAATGGGTCTCCGCGGCATCGCGAAGGGTTGCTTGGTTCAGGCGGATCGTTTCGGCGATCTGCTGCAGTGCCGCATGGAGCTTGACCGATTCGGCGTTCCATCGATCGACGACGTCGTGGAAGCGGGACGCGGCTACCCCACCCCAGACGGATGCCGGCACGCCGCCCATGCGCCCGATGAAGGATTGGAGCATCGCCCGGATCTCCTCATTTCGCGCATCCGTTTTCCCGGCGATGGCCGCCATCAGGTCGAAGTCGGTGTTGAGTGAGCCACCTGCCGGTGTCGTCATCGGTGTCCTTTCGTTCCGTTCGCGGTGTTATGAAAGTTCGACGTGCTGGCCGGCCATTCGGTTCCGTCTAGGACACGGCGTGTGCGGAACGAATCGCTCGATCGCAGGCGTCCCGTACGAGGTGCTCACGGTGCGGCAGGCTCTGGCAGCCGATCGCAATGCGCGCGGTCCCGTCGATCAATACCGTCCATGCGATGTTTCGCTCCGGTCGGATCTCGCGATACGTCACCGCGTCCCTGTCCGCGCGACGATCCGATGGATTGAAATCCACGAAGGCGCCGTCGGCCGACTCCGTCAACGCTGCGAGCAGAGTATCCGCCGTTTTCGCGAGGCTGGAAGGCTGCGCGAGGACAGACTGTGTGACGTGCAGGGCGACGTCACCGTCAGTCGGTGAAACCACTTGCACCCGAGCAGATCCCGGCCCCGACGTGATGCGCTGTGCCGTCCAGGTCGCCGGCACCATCAGACCGATCCTGCCTTCGATCAGCAACGTCATCGGCATATCGTGAACACGATCCGAACTGCTGCCATGCACGGCCGCGACACCCCCGCACAGCACAACCGTCGAGAGCACACCAAACAGCACAGCAAGCGTCTTCCGGTCGCGAAGCCAGGCCGACCCTCGAATGGCGACCTCCGCGGGTTGAGCCTGAACGTGTGATCGTTGCGCCGCGGCGGCGCGCCGGATCCAGCCGTCGTCGGCGATCCTGACCGGCACTCCGATGGCGCGCATGCGATCGCAGACCAACGCAGCGAGCAGTCCGGCGCCGAAGACGCTTGCCGGGGCGTCCACCAACACTCCCGCGGGCGCACCGACCGCGACCGCTACCGCCTCGGCGTCCGCGACTGGCTCGCCCTGCCGTGGTACGACAGCGACGATCTTCTCGAAGACGGTCACGATCGCGACATCCGAGGTGATCTCGACGATGGTTGTGTCAGCCGAGACGCCTTCCCGCAGCATCGCTACTCGTTCCAGCAGGACAACGTCGGTGGCCACGGTGCGTGCGGCCTGCTGCGCCCTGTCGATCCTGGCGGACGACCACCACGCGGGACAGACGAGGACAGCGATGTCGACGCCGCTACCCGCGGCAGCACTCATCACGTCATCCCACACATCAGTTACCGGCACGGGGCGGTCGTCGAGCAACGCGATTTCGTCGTCGATGCAATCGAGCGCCGCTGAAACCCATTCCGGCCGAACATCGTTGACCCCTCGAATCGTCCCGGGCCCAACCTCGATGACGACTTCCGTCACGGTGGATCGGTCCAGGCCACCTGTATGAGCTGATCCGCGTCACTTCGAGTGATCAACGTTCCCCGCCCGGGCGGAAGCGCTGATGGTCGGACCGCCCCGAGCAGCACCCCCTCCTCCGGGCTCGCGCTCATCATCAACCCCATGCAGCCGAGTTCGCGAATCCTTGCGAGAACCGGATCGAACATCGCACGTGCTGCACCACCGGAGCGCCGGGCGACGACGACGTGCAGTCCGAGATCCTTGGCGTGCGGTAGGAAGTCGGCGAGCGGAGCGAGTGGGTTACCGGTCGCTCCTGCCGCCAGGTCGTAGTCATCGATGACGAGGTAGATGTCGGGCCCTGACCACCAAGACCGCGTGCGCAGCTGCTGCTGGGTGATGTCCTCGCCGGGCATACGCGCTTCCAGCCTGCCGACTATCGCCGGCAATCGAGACGCCAGAGATGCTGGCGACATTGCGTAACCGGTGAGGTGATTGGACTCGACGACGCCGAGCAGGGTCCGGCGAAAGTCGACGATCTCGAGTTGAGCCTCGTCGGCGGTGTTGGTGCGAATCAGTTCTCGACACAGCAGCCGAAGTACCGCCGTCTTCCCGCACCCGGCGTCTCCGAGCACGATCAGGTGAGACTGTTCTGCGAAATCGACGTGAACGGGCTTCAATTCGTTCTCGCCGATGCCGATCAAGACTTGTGACCCGGGCCGCCCATCTTGAACCATGAGGTCCTCACTCGGGATTCGCCTCGGTAGCAACTGGACCACCGGCGCAGAGTTCGGGCGCCCAACGGTCGCGCAAGCGCTCACACTCGGCAGCGATCGCTTCGGCCAGCCCGGTCGTGGTCGGCTTGCCGTCGAACCGCGGCAAGGCAATCGCGAATTCCCGGCGGTTCGCCGCGATGCCGCGTCCGGGCGGTCGGGCCGACAGGTCACGCGCACGCTTGCGGTCCATCTCGGATTCAGACGGGTCGCCGAGCCGAAGCTCGATGCGCGTCGCGATCTGATCCTTCAATGCGGGCCGTAACTCGGCCCAGCGCGATGCAGCGATGACGACATGAATGCCGAACGAAAGGCCCTGGGCGGCAATCGCGGTGATCGGACCCTCAAGCGAATCGAACTCCTGGCGCAGCGTCGCCCAGCCATCGATGACCAGAAACACGTCGCCGAAGGAATCCTCGCCTGTTCGAAACGACGACTCTCGCCGCTGCAACATCGAACGCCACCGCCGCAACGGTGCGGCGGCACAGGTCGATGTCAGAACGGCCGGCCATCGAGCCCACATGCGGCAGTCGCCGCAGGGACGATAAGGCTCCGCCTCCGAAGTCGAGGCAGTAGAACCCCACATCCGCCGGATCATGGTGTCGCGCCAACGCCAGTAGCATCGTGCGCAACGCTGTCGACTTCCCGGACCGCGGTGCGCCGACGATCGCGACATTTCCTGCTGGGCCGTCCAATTCGACGGCGAGCAGATCTCGGCGCTGCTCGTACGGATTATCCACCACGCCGATCGGCACAGTCAGTCTGCGATGCCCCGGCCCCGGCATCAACGCATCGAGTGTCGGTGACTGGGTCAGTGGCGGCAGCCACACCTGATGCGCCGACGGGCCGTGACCCGCAAGCCGGTCCAGCATCGCGTCCAACACGGTGCAAACCGGCTGGTGTGGCTGTTCGGTATCGACCGGTTCGCTGATCGTTCTCACCTGCACGGCCGTGAACACCCGTGGGACCGCCGCTGTCGTCGACACCGGCGCGCTGCGCCGCTCGCTGTCAGCACCGGACACGAATGCGGTCTGAAACCGCACGAGCTCACCCGAAGCCGACTTGAGATAGGCCGCCCCAGGTGTGGTCGGCAAGTGGTACGCGTCGGGAACACCGAGGACCGCTCGAGACTCGCCGGCAGAGAAGGTCTTCAGGCAGATCCGGTACGACAGATGGGTCTCCAGTCCCCGCAATCGGCCTTCGTCCAGTCGTTGGCTGGCGAGCAACAGGTGCATGCCCAGCGATCGGCCCAAACGCCCGATCGCGACGAACAGTTCGGCGAAGTCGGGATGCTGGCTGAGCAGTTCGGAGAACTCGTCCACCAGGATGAACAACGTCGGCATTGGTGGTAGCTCGGCACCCCGCGACCCTGCCCGTCGGTACTCAGCCAGATTCGCGAATCCCCCCGCCGCCCGAAGTAGCTCCTGGCGTCTGTTCATCTCACCGGCGAGCGCATCGTTCATCCTGCTGACGAGGTGCGCTTCGCCGGCCAGATTGGTGATGACGGCGCCAACATGGGCTGCCCGCTCCAGCCCGAGGAAAGTCGCGCCGCCTTTGAAGTCGACCAGGATGAGGTTGAGGACATCCGGAGGATGGGACGTGATCATCCCGAGGGCCAGCGTGCGCAGCAGTTCAGACTTTCCGGAGCCGGTGGCACCCACGCACAAGCCGTGCGGCCCCATCCCGTTTCGCGCCGCCTCGTTGATATCGAGTTGTACGCGAGTTCCGTCCTCCGCGACACCGATGGGCACCGCCCTGATATGCCCGTCACCTGCTGTCTCCCAATACTTCTCGGGATCGAGACGGTTTGTGTCGATCCCCATCAGGTCCAGCCAGCCGTGCGGCTCCGTGTGCCCGTCCGCCGCGGGTCGGTACTGCGCGAGACGCCGAGCACACGCCGATGCCTGGGTCATCGAAAGCAGATCGGGCCGCGCAATCACCTCATCGCCGTCCTGAGCGCGGACGGCTACGGTTTCTGCATCGACGCGTAGGTGCAATCGCTTTGTGTAAGCGGCCGTCTCCAGCGACGTTCCGAACTCGACGATGGTGGCGGAATTCCACTGGTAGAGCTCGCTTTCGAGGCCCGACGAGTCGCCGCCGTCCAGGATCATCACGACGTGACGCTGTTCGACACCACCTTCGGGCAGAACGTGCTGATGGTGTGGCAGCCATTTCAGCCAATCCCATTCATTGCTCGTCTCGGCACCGACGACAGCATCGATCACGATGTGGTCAGGACCATGCAGGACGGCAAGTTGACAGATCAACGATCGAAGAAGCGCCCTCGCGACCTGCGTGTCACCGTCGACGGTGACCACCGAGAAGCGGTGCAGAGCCAGCGTGATTGGCGTATCGGCGAGGGTCGACCGACTCCGAATCAAACTCTGCATCGCGGTCACAGTCACCGGGTCCAGTTCGTCGACGCTGCTCAGGTCCGGTTCGATCAACGCCGTCGACAGTGGTTGGTCGCCGATGCCCACCCGGAGAAGGCAATAGTCCGGATCTTCTGGCCTTCGCTCCCACATCCGTCTGCCCCCGGCCAGGGTCCAGAGCGCTCGCGGTTCAGGGTGACACCACCGCAGTGAGCGCCGTTGAGCGTCGGCAGTGCTTGTGGTCGCCTGATCGAGCGTGTCGAGGTAGTTGAGATATTTCTGCCGATCCTTGTTGATGTCAGCGGTGCGGTTGGTTCCGCGGGCGCCGTAGACCAGCGTCCCGACCACCGACGTCAGCATCATCACGGGAAAGAACAGATACATCGGATTGCGCATCGTCTGCGTACCCGACGTGAAGTACACCGCCATCATTCCGATGGCCGCGGCGAGCATGGCCACTGGCAGCAGTCGGGCGAGCAGATTCGCCGGCGTAGCCGCCGGAATCTGCGGTGGCGCATCGACGACAACGGGGCCGCGTGCCATGGACGGCACCGGCACTCGTGGCTCGCGAACGAAATCCATCGAATTATGGACGCCGCCATCGCCGATCTGGTTCCATCCGCAGTCCATCCCCAGCCCGTGAAGTTGCACGCGATTGCCTTCCCGTGAGCGGGGTTACGGTTACTTCGCGGCTTCCGAGCCGCCCCGGCGGCGACATCAGACACCCGAGGGGGGATCGATGCCAGATTCGCTGTGCCCGCTCACCGTTGCGGTCTGTACCGCTGACACACATCGCGCGATCGATCTGACGGTTGCCGGCCGATATGCACATCGGCCAACTGCTGCCGCAGATCGTCGACATCGTTCACCATGATGCCGAACCGGACACCGCGTGCGACTGGCGGCTGTCGAGGCTGGGCGATCTGCCGATGGACGAGTCTATGACTCTGAACGACAACGATGTTCGTGCAGGCGACGTATTGGTGCTCACGACCGTCGAGCCTCCGGTCGCCGAATGGGTCGACTACGACCCATGCCACGCCATTGCCGCGGCCGGGACCGCGGTTGCGCCCCTCCCGCGAATCCTCCCTGCCATCTGCTGCGTCCTGCTCGGCGGATTCGGTGCGGTGGCATTGGTCCTGCCTGCGACGCGTGCCGACACCACCGGCCTTTTCACCGGCACGTGTCTGGCAGTCGCTGCAGCAGTTGGGGCGGCCGTCGTTCGGCGCGTTCACGGCGACCCGCTGACATGTGTACCCCTGAGCCTGGTCGCAGTGCTTTACGCGGGGGCCATCGGCTTTCTGAGCGTACCGCCGGGCTCGCACGCCTCCGGCCTGCTGCTCGCATCCGCGGTCATGTTCTCCGCGGCGATTCTCCTATTGCGCGTGACCGGCTGCGGCAGAACCTGTTTGACAGCACTGGCGACCGTCTGCGCGGTGGTGGCAGCCACCTCGACCGCCGCTGTGACGTGGAGCCTGCCACTGAACGCGAGCGGCGCGGCGCTTGTCAGCGTGTCATTCGCGACGCTCGCGTTTGCGCCTAGGTTGTCAATGGTTCTCAGCGGCACCGCGCCGGACGCGGCACCCAACGTCGAGCTGTGTCATCGCATTTTGACCGGTCTGGTGGTGGGGTCGTCGATCGGCGCGGCGCTCGGCGCCACATCGGTTGCCATTGGGGAGATCCGTGACACGGGGTCGGCGCTTCGCGGAACCGCCTTCGCCGCGATCGTCGCGCTAGTGCTCCTGCTGCGGGTGCGCACCCATATCGATCCAACACGTCGCATCGGCCTCGCCGCCGCCGCAGTACTCACTGGTACAGCGGGTTTCGCCGCGGCTGTCATCTCCTATCCGGCACAAGCGCATGTTGTCAGCGCACTCGCTGCCACCGCGGGTGCTGCGGCACTGGGCTGCGTGGTCAGGCCGACGGTAAGCCCAATCGCGCTGCGCGTTGTAGAGGTCGTCGAGTATCTCGCTCTCGCTGCAGTCGTTCCATTGGCCTGCTGGGTCGGCGGAATCTACGGATGGGCTCGGGAAATGAACCTGATATGACGACGATCGTCCGACTGGTTGGAGCCAGTGCATTCGCAGTCATGCCGCTGTGGACTGCACCGGCCGCAGTTGCGGTGACGCCACCGGTGGTGGACATGTCGATACTGCCCAAGCCGGGATCGCCTGCACCGCCGCAGCGCACCGAACAACAGGGGCAGTGCGTCGTTCCTACCGACGGCACCATTGAGAGCACCGTCAACGATCTGCTTGGGCTGGAGGATGTCTGGCCACTCACGCGTGGTGCGGGTCAAACAGTCGCGGTGATCGACACCGGCGTGATCACGACACCGTCTGCTCCCCCATCTCGTCCCCGGCGGTGACTACGTATCGAGCGGTGACGGCACCGCAGACTGCGATGGTCACGGCACGATTGTCGCCGGGATCATCGGTGCGTCCCCGAACCCGGAAAACGAATTCAGTGGAATTGCGCCCGAAGCCACCATCATCGGCATCCGCCAGTCCAGCAACAAGTTCCGGGCATTCGACGATCCGTCCGGGATCGGGTTCGGCGATGTCGACACCCTGGCGATGGCGGTGCGTACCGCGGCCGATATGGGAGCGACCGTGATCAACGTGTCGACGGTCGCATGCCTGCCGACAAATGACGAATTGGATGACCGCGCGTTGGGCGCAGCGCTGGCCTACGCGGTCGACGTCAAGAACGCGGTGGTGGTGACCGCGGCCGGAAACGTCGGCTCGGCCGGCCAGTGTTCCGAGCAGAATCCGACGACCGACCCGCGCCGGCCTGGCATGCCCAATTGGTCCGACGTCAACACTGTGGTCACTCCTGGCTGGTACGACGACTATGTGCTGACCGTGGGCTCGGTGGGCCGCGACGGTACGCCATCACCGTTCAGCCTCGCGGGACCGTGGGTCGACGTCGCCGCGGCGGGCGAAGAGATCGTGTCGTTGGACCCCGACGGCGAAGGACTGATCGACAGGCTCACCGCGGCCGATGACGAAAGACCGATTTCGGGAACGAGTTACGCCGCACCTGTCGTCAGTGGAATCGTTGCTCTGCTGCGGTCGCGCGCACCGGAACTGACCGCGCGACAGGTCATGCAACGCATCGAAGACACGGCGCAGGGCCACTCGGCCGGTTGGGATCCCGCTGTCGGCAACGGAACGGTCGACGCGGTCGCAGCGGTGAGTGCAGGCCCGGGGTCGCACCGCGACGGAAGCACACCTCGGCCGCTGCCGATGCCGGGGGCCGAGCCGGCTGAGCCCCGCCAACCACTTTGCGATGCGAGGGGCCGCCCTCTGTGTCGCGACGTCGATCGGGCTGGTTGCAGCGACAGCGTCGGCGAGGCGACTACGACGTCGCACCGACGCTGTCCCTCTCGACTGACGCGCTCTGGACACTGAGTTCGGGACCGCGCGGCAACTGAGCGAGCAGCGTCCACGGCGCAGACACCGGGTTCGCCAGGCCCAGGCGGTGCGCCGCATCCGCGTCGCGTATCCCGAACACCACACCAGAGTCGTTGACGAAGTAGAGGGTGCCGGTCGCGGCGCCCTCACCCGACACACTCGTCGCACGGACGAATGCGCTCCGCCCGGGCTGCATGGCGAAACTGTCAACATTTACGCCCGTGTCGTCGGCCTGGGCAAGTGGCACGGCGTGGTCGTCCTCGAACCGGAGTGAATCACCGACGAGCACGGCTCCGGATTGCGTACAGAGCAGAGGACTTTCGGCGACGCCAGCGCGATCGGGGAATGTGGCAACGGGAAGTTCGTTGACAATCGGCGCGTTGCCGATGAGATCCGGTGCCACGGTCACGATGTCGCGCCGGGCCGAATACGTGAACCTGATGAGGTCGGCCGCGACCTCGCCGACACGCTGGACGCCGTCTGCGAGCACGACGTAGTACTCCGCGGAACCGGCGCGAGTCAGACGCACCACCGTACCGACCGGAGATCCGGGCAGTACCGATGAGCCGCCGGCCGCAGGGATGACAGGCGTGGTGATACCGGGCGACTCCGGTACCGCGTCGAGCAGTGCACGTGAAACCGGCCGTGGTGCAATGCCGTCGAGGTTCAGTGCGCGGACAGCGGCGTGGTTCCGCAGGTCTACCCTCGCTCGCCGCCCGTCGTAGAGCAGGTAGGTCGTCGCCGCACTCTCACCTCGAGCGGTGACGAGTGCAGTCCGGCTCGAATCCAGATGTGTGGGCGGACGGCCGACCAGCACCGTGGTGCGCTCCGCGGCGCCTTCGCAAACCGTCCAGATCGATTCGTCCGCGCCGAGTGGAGCCCCAATCGTGTCTGGTGCGCCCGGAATACCCACGAGTGGCCCGCGCTTGGTCCGGTCCAGAGCCGAGGTGCTGACCAGTTCGGGCTCGTCGGGCGCGCCGGTGATCAACCGCGCGGACGCCAGATTGAGCGCGGGATGCATGGTGTCACTGATACGTACGTAAAGCGCACCGGATTCGCGGGCCATGACGATCGGGGCGCTTCCGACATCACCTCTGGGCTGGAAAAGCGCGAGAACCGCGCACACCGCGACCGCGATGGCCGCCAGAACACACCCGGCAGCCAGCGAAAGCGACTGTGCACGAAGCGGATCGTCGCAGCATGCGAACATCGCCGCGCACCAGCGCGTGTTCCATCCGCCGCACCAGGAAGCGATACCCGCTGACCTGGATACCGGTAGTCGTTCGCCCAGCCATCCCTCCCCCGCAACCAGCCTAAAGGCCGCCCGCAGGGCGCTACGTCACGATTTCAGTCGGACTTGGCGCGGCGCTCGCGATAGGCCGCGACGTGTTGGCGGTTTCCGCAGTTTCCGGTGTCGCAGAACTTTCCCGAGCGATTGCGCGAAAGGTCCACCAACACCGCGTCGCAATCCGACGCGGCGCAGACCTTGAGCCGGCGCAGCTCGCCGATACGGATCAGGTCGGCCAGCGCCATGGCCATCTCCGCACCCATCCGCTGCCAGAGCGGATCGTGCACCGACGCCAGGTGCAGGTGCCACTCCGGCATCTCCGGATGGCGGGTCAGCCACGGCGAGGCCTGGGTGTCGCTCAGCAGAGCATTCACCTGATCCACCGCTCGCTCCTCGTCGCCGGCGACGGACCAGATCTTGCCGAGCCGTTCCCGCAGGCGATGCACCGAATCGAGTTCGGCGGCGTCGTGGTCGCGCCGACCGGTCCAGCCGAACCCGTCCAGATACGCATCGAGCGCCGGCAGGTCAGCGAGCTGCTCACCGTCGATCCGGTCGCTGTTGACCAGCACACACGCGGCACGCAGTGTGAGCTCAGTGTCATGACTAAAAAGCATTTGACTCATGACCCCCTTCCCGGCTAGCGTCATGACCAAAGTTGATTTTACTCATTACATGCCGGAGGTGCACCCATGACCGCGAACCAGCTCGACCAACGCGCGTCCGTCGACCATTTCCGGCTCGGCCTGCTGCTCGCCGTCGGCTCGGCGCTCGCATTCGGGTCATCGGGTCCGTTCGCCAAGGCGCTGATGGAGGCGGGCTGGAGCCCGACGGCAGCCGTCGTCGCCCGGCTGGCCGGCGGCGCCCTGGTGATGGCCGTGTTCGCCACCATCGTGCGGCCCGGCTGGGTCCGCGAAGCGCTGCGCCACACCAAGACCGTGGTCGCTGTACGGCGTGATCCCGATCGCCGGCGCGCAGCTCTTCTACTACAACGCGGTCGCGCACCTGTCCGTCGGCGTCGCACTGCTGCTGGAGTACACCGCGCCGATCCTCGTCGTCGCCTGGGTCTGGATCACCACGCGGCGCAGGCCGACCAACCTGACGCTCGCAGGTGTCGCCTTGGCGGTGGCCGGAATCATGTTGGTGCTCAACGTGTTCAGCGGCGCTCACATCAACCTCATCGGCGTCGGCTGGGCGCTGGCCGCAGCGGTGTGCGCCGCGTGCTACTTCGTGATGTCGGCCAACGCCAGCAACGGCTCCGCCGACAGCGAGGGCGTCAACCCCATCACCCTGGCCGCGGCTGGTCTGGTGGTCGGCGCCGCGGCGGTCACGCTGCTGGGCGTCGTCGGCATCATGCCGCTGACGTTCACGACCAACGACACCGTCATCGCGGGGTGGACCACGTCGTGGGTGGTTCCGGTCGTCGCGCTGGGAGTGGTGGCCACCGCGGTCGCCTACACGCTCGGCATCATGGGCATCTCGATGGTTGCGTCCGCGGTTCGCCTCACTGGTCGGCCTGTCCGAGGTGATGTTCGCCGTGCTGGCCGCCTGGGTGCTGCTGGGCGAGGCGATGACGACGATTCAGGCCGTCGGCGGAGCCATCGTCCTGGTGGGCTTGGCGCTGGCGCGTCAGGGCGACCGGAGCGAGGAGTCGGCCGACGTGACGCTGCCCGAAGGCGTGCCGTCGTGCGGTAGCTCCGCGGGTAAGCGGTTGGCCGCGACAGGCTCCGATGTGGGAAAATGGCCGACGTGACTTTGCTCCGGATGTCATCACGGCTGGCCGCGGCCGTTTCGACCGTTGTCTGCGCTGCTTCAGCGCTCGTCGCCCCGTCGGCGCTGGCCCACCAGGAAATCAGCCCGGGCCCGTGCCTGGGCCGGGACCGGCGCCAGGGCCGATTGCGGCGAATGCACCCGGCCCCGTCGCCACTCAGCCTTCGTCATGCCCCGACATCGAGGTCATCTTCGCGCGCGGAACCGACGACACACCGGGGCTCGGAACGCCCGGCTCGGCGTTCGTCAGCGCGCTGCGCCCGCTCGTCGGCGGCCGAACCGTCAGCTCTTACGCGGTCAACTATCCCGCGTCGTATGACTTCTTGGCCGCTGCCGACGGCGCCAGCGACGCCGAGAACCGCGTCGCCATGATGTCGCAGCAGTGCCCCTCGACAAAGCTCGTGCTCGGCGGATACTCGCAGGGCGCCGCCGTCATCGACATGCTGGCCGGGCGTCCCGCCGCTGGGCAACAAGATCGGCGAGGTCGGTTCGGCGGCTCCGCTGCCCGCGAGCCTGCAATCCAACATCGCCGCGGTGGCCGTGTTCGG
Organism: uncultured Actinomycetota bacterium; assembly: GCA_963720345.1. Taxonomy (GTDB): domain Bacteria; phylum Actinomycetota; class Actinomycetes; order Mycobacteriales; family Mycobacteriaceae; genus Mycobacterium. Next base: position 119,506 of record CAVRFN010000046.1, on the reverse strand, counting down.
CAACCCCGCAACGAAGTTCAGCAATCCGCTCACCAGTTCGGTATTCGGCGGTAGGGCGATCGACCTGTGCAAGGACGGCGACCCCATCTGTTCGGGCGGCAGGAACCCGTTCGCACACAACGATTACGTGTCCGCCGGCATGGTTCAGCAGGCGGCGAACTTTGTCGCTGGACGGGTTTGACGGCGTTTGCCGCTACCCTGTTGATCTTGTGACCTTCGATCGACTTCGCAGCCGGCTCATCACCGCGCTAGCCGCCACGCTGACCGCCTCCGCCGCGCTCCTCGCGCCTGCCTTGTCCCCCATGCCGATTGGTGGCCTTGCCGACCGCATCGGCCCAGGGTTGCCCCGACATCGAGGTCGTGTTCGCGCGCGGCACCAATGAGGACGCCGGCCTCGGCGTGGTTGGCGGCACCTTCGTCGACCAATTGCGGGGCAAGGTCGGCGGCAGATCCGTTGGCGCCTACGCCGTCAACTACCCCGCGACGTTCGACTTCCTCAAGGCGGCCGCCGGGGCCAACGACGCGAGCGGCCACATCCAGTACATGGTCAACACCTGTCCCAACACCCGGCTGGTGCTGGGCGGGTACTCGCAAGGTGCGGCGGTGATCGACGTGATCAGTGCCGTGCCGGTACCCGGCATCGGCTTCGACAACCCGCTGCCGCCCAATGTGCCCGAGCATGTCGCCGCGATCGCCGTGTTCGGCAATCCGTCCGCCAAACTGGGTCTGCCCCTCACGGTCAGCCCCGTCTGGGGCGGCAGGGCCATCGATCTGTGCAACCCGGGCGATCCGATCTGCCAGACGAACGGCGAGGATGTCGCCGCACACCGGGCGTACGCCGGCGGGCCCACCAATCAGGCCGCCGACTTCGTCGCAGGGCACCTCTGACCTCGCCTTACATCGCGACTTGCGAGTGCGTCAAGCATCTTCCACTAGCATCCGTGTGGTGATCCGCCGCCATCTGCTCACCGGTCTCGTCGCTGCGCTCGTTTTCGGTGCCCTGCTCATCGCTCCTGCAAACTGTCGCCTCGCTGACGCCGTCGGCGAGTGCCCAGTCGTGCCCCGACGTCGAGGTGATCTTCGCCCGCGGCCGGCTGGAATCTGCCGGGTGTCGGCAGGCTCGGCAACGCGTTCATCAGCGCGCTGCGCTCGAAGACGAACAAGAACATCGACGTCTATGCGGTGCAGTACCCAGCCGACAGCGAGATCGATGTGGGCGCCAACGACATGAGCGGCCACATCCAGCACATGATCAACACCTGCCCGAATACGCGATTGGTGCTCGGGGGCTATTCGCTCGGCGCAGCGGTCACCGACGTGGTGCTCGCAGTGCCGTTCGCCTTCTTCGGCTGGGACAACCCGTTGCCACCCGGCGCCGACACGCATATCGCCGCGGTCGCGCTGTTCGGGAACGGCGCCGCCTGGGTGGGGCCCATCACGAACTTCAATCCGCTCTACCGCGAGCGGACCATCGAGTTGTGCCACGGCGCCGACCCCATCTGCAACCCGGCCGATCCGAACACGTGGGAAGACAACTGGCCCGCCCACCTCGCCGGTGCGTACATCGACGCGGGAATGGCGAACCAGGCGGCCGACTTCGTCGCGGGCCGGATCTAGTCGATCACCCGCAGATCGCGGGTGACCTTCGTACGGGCCTCGAGCTCGTCGTCGGGCGGATAGTCGACGCCGACGAGCGTCAGGCCCTGCGGCGGTGCCGCCGCGAACTCACTGGACCGGTTCGTCGCCTCCAATAGCGTGGCGCACCAGCCGGGTTCGCGGCGGTGCTCGCCGACGGCCAGCAGTGCGCCCACCACCGACCGCACCATCGCCCAGCAGAACGCGTCCGCGGTGACATGCGCGGTGACCCGGTCTCCGTCGCGGGACCAGTCCAGCCTCTGCAGATCGCGGATGGTGGTGGCGCCGTCGCGATGGCGGCAGAACGCCGCGAAGTCGTGCAGCCCCAACAGATCCCGCGACGCCGCCGCCATGGCGTCGACATCCAGCGGCCGGGGCCACGCCGTGACGAAGCGTGCCTCCTGCGGTTCGACGCCGTACGGCGCCGTCGAAAGGCGGTAGGCGTAGTGCCGGCGCAGCGCGGAGAACCGAGCATCGAAACCCGGTGCCGCGCGGTCGATGTCGAGCACCCGCACATCGGTGGGGATGAACCGGGCGAGCCGTTGGACAAGCGGCAGAAACTCGCTTTGACCGGGTCGGGTCGTGCGGGGATACGCGTGCGGCAGCGCGTCTGCCGGCACATCGACATGGGCGACCTGCCCCGTGGCATGTACGCCGGTGTCGGTGCGCCCGGCCGCCCGCAGTTGCACCCGGGTGCGAAACACCGTCGACAGGGCGTCGTCGAGCACACCTGCCACTGTGCGCTGCCCGGTCTGTGCCGCCCAGCCCGCGAAGTCCGTTCCGTCGTAGGCGATGTCGAGACGAAGACGAACAAGCCCGCCACCGTTGTCGATGGCGGGCTCGTTCACAGCTTCACTACTTGGCGTCGTCGGCCTTCTCTTCGGCCTCGGCTTCGGCGACCTCTTCGGCGGCCTGGCTTCCTGGCCCTCCTCGATCGCGGCGTCCTCGGCCTTGACCTCTTCGACGGTCTCTTCCGGACCGACCGCAGCCTCGGGCTCAACCGCAGCCTGCGGCGCCGCGGCAGCCGCGACGGGCGCGGCCTTCTTCGACGCCCCTGCACGGCGAGCGCGGTTGGCCTCGTCGGTCACGGTCTTCTCCCGCACCAGCTCGATGACGGCCATCGGGGCGTTGTCGCCCTTGCGCGCCTCCACCTTGATGATGCGGGTGTAGCCGCCGTTGCGGTCGGAGAAGAACGGACCGATCTCGGCGAACAGCGTGTGCACCACGTCCTTGTCGCGGATCTTCTTCATCACCTCACGCCGGTTGTGCAGCGTGCCCTTCTTGGCATGGGTGATGAGCTTCTCCGCGTAGGGCCGCAACGCCCGCGCCTTGGGCTCGGTCGTCTTGATGCGGCCGTGCTCGAAGAGCGACGTGGCCAGGTTGGCCAGAAGCGCCTTCTGGTGCGAGGACGACCCGCCGAGGCGAGGACCCTTTGTGGGCTTGGGCATTGCGACTTCTCCTAAATGGGGCCGGCCCCCGTATCAGGTAGGACCGGGACGGATTTCTTAGAGCTGTTCGGTTTCGGCGTAGTCCTGGTTGTCATCCAGGTCGTAGCTTGCATCGCTGTTCCAGGTGCCGGTGGCGACGTCGTAACCGGCGACCTCGGACGGATCGAACGTGGCCGGGCTGTCCTTGAGCGACAGACCCAGCTGGTGCAGCTTGATCTTCACCTCGTCGATGGACTTCTGGCCGAAGTTGCGGATGTCCAGCAGATCGGACTCCGTGCGGGCGACGAGCTCGCCCACCGTGTGCACACCCTCGCGCTTGAGGCAGTTGTACGACCGCACCGTGAGGTCCAGGTCGTCGATCGGCAGCGCGAAGCTGGCGATGTGATCGGCCTCGGCGGGCGACGGGCCGATCTCGATGCCCTCGGCCTCGACGTTGAGTTCCCGTGCCAGACCGAACAATTCGACCAGCGTCTTGCCCGCGGACGCCAGCGCGTCCCGAGCGGTGATCGAGTTCTTGGTCTCGACGTCGAGGATCAGCTTGTCGAAGTCGGTGCGCTGCTCGACGCGGGTGGCCTCCACCTTGTAGGTCACCTTGAGCACCGGGCTGTAGATGGAATCGACCGGGATACGGCCGATTTCGGCGCCCGACGCCTTGTTCTGCACGGCGGGCACGTAGCCGCGGCCGCGCTCGACAACCAGCTCGACCTCGAGCTTGCCCTTGTCGTTGAGGGTGGCGATGTGCATCTCGGGGTTGTGCACCGTCACACCGGCCGGCGGGACGATGTCACCCGCGGTGACCGCACCGGGGCCCTGCTTGCGCAGGTACATGGTGACGGGCTCGTCCTCCTCCGAGGACACGACCAGACCCTTGAGGTTCAGGATGATGTCGGTGACGTCTTCCTTCACACCGGGAACGGTGGTGAACTCGTGCAGCACGCCATCGATGCGAATGCTGGTGACCGCTGCGCCCGGGATGGACGACAGCAGCGTGCGCCGAAGCGAATTGCCAAGCGTGTAACCGAATCCGGGCTCCAGCGGCTCGATGACGAACTGGGACCGATTCTCCGACTTGACCTCTTCGGACAGTGTGGGTCGCTGAGAAATCAGCATGTTTTTCTTTTCTCCTCCTCGGCACCCGCTATTTGATGCCGTTTGAGATTCTCCAGCGCGGCGATCCGCCGCGGCCGAGAAGATCTTACTTCGAGTAGAGCTCGACGATCAGCTGTTCGGTCAGCGGGATGTCGATCTGCGCGCGCTCGGGCAACTGGTGCACCAGGATGCGCTGACGTTCGCCGACAACCTGCAGCCAGCCCGGGATCGGACGATCGCCCGCGGTTTCCCGCGCGACCTCGAAAGGCAGTGTGTTCAGCGACTTTTCCTTGATGTCGATGATGTCGTACTGCGACACCCGGTAGCTCGGGATGTCGACCTTGACACCGTTGACGGTGAAGTGGCCGTGGCTGACCAGCTGACGCGCCATCCGGCGGGTGCGGGCCAGGCCTGCGCGGTAGACGACGTTGTCCAGCCGGCTCTCGAGGATGCGCAGCAGGTTGTCACCGGTCTTGCCGGGCTGCCGGTTGGCCTCTTCGTAGTAGCGACGGAACTGCTTCTCCATCACGCCGTAGCTGAAGCGGGCCTTCTGCTTCTCCTGCAGCTGCTGACGGTATTCGCTCTCCTTGATCCGCGCGCGACCGTGCTGGCCGGGCGGGTAGGGGCGCTTCTCGAACGACTGATCTCCGCCGACCAGGTCGACGCCGAGGCGACGCGACTTGCGGGTTGCGGGTCCGGTGTAACGAGCCATTTTGTTCTCTAGTCCTCCTAGACCCGGCGCCGCTTGGGCGGACGGCAGCCGTTGTGCGGCTGCGGCGTGACATCGGCGATCGCGCCGACCTCGAGGCCTGCGGCCTGCAGTGAACGGATGGCGGTCTCGCGGCCCGAGCCCGGGCCCTTCACGAAGACGTCGACCTTCTTGACGCCGTGCTCCTGCGCCTTGCGGGCGGCGTTCTCGGCGGCCAGCTGTGCGGCGAACGGGGTCGACTTACGCGAACCCTTGAAGCCGACGTGTCCCGAGGACGCCCATGCGATGACGTTGCCCTGCGGGTCGGTGATCGTCACGATCGTGTTGTTGAACGTGCTCTTGATGTGAGCGGCGCCGTGCGGGACGTTCTTCTTTTCCCGGCGGCGGGTCTTCTGAGCCCTTCTTGGGCGCTCCGCCTGCTGCCTTCTTTGCGGGTGGCATTACTTGGCCTTCTTCTTACCGGCGATGGTGCGCTTCGGGCCCTTGCGGGTGCGCGCATTGGTCTTGGTCCGCTGGCCACGCACCGGCAGGCCGCGGCGGTGCCGCAGACCCTGGTAGCAGCCGATCTCGATCTTGCGGCGGATGTCGGACTGCACCTCGCGGCGCAGGTCGCCCTCCACCTTGAGGTTGCCCTCGATGTAGTCACGCAGCTGGGTCACCTGATCGTCGGTCAGGTCCTTGGTGCGCAGGTCCCGGTCGATGCCGGTGGCTTCCAGGATCTCCTGGGAGCGGGTACGGCCGACGCCGTAGATGTAGGTCAGGGCGATCTCCATGCGCTTATCGCGCGGGAGGTCGACGCCCACTAGACGTGCCACAGTGGTGTGTTCCTTCTCGTTGCGGAGGTCTGTTCCCAGTCCGTTCCCGACGGCGTCGGGGTCCGGCCTCCGTGCCGGACGTGGGCGAGCGGCCTATCCGCTCAGTGGTGCTGGGATTTCGTCATTAAGTTGTGTGCAGCAGAGACTGTGTGGAAACCTTGATTAGCCCTGTCGCTGCTTGTGGCGAGGATCAGAGCAGATCACCATGACCCGCCCATGCCGACGGATCACCCTGCACTTGTCGCAGATGGGCTTGACGCTCGGGTTCACCTTCACGGCTGTGTCGATCCTTCTTCTGTGCTTCTAGTTACTTGTACCGGTAAACGATGCGGCCCCGAGAAAGGTCGTATGGAGACAACTCCACGACGACACGATCCTCGGGCAGGATGCGGATGTAGTGCTGCCGCATCTTGCCGCTGATGTGGGCGAGAACCTTGTGACCGTTCTCCAGCTCAATGCGAAACATCGCATTGGGCAGGGGCTCGACCACGCGACCCTCAACCTCGATGGCACCGTCTTTCTTGGCCATTATCTTTCGGAGATCCTCCGTGTCCTGACGAATCGTTGGCGCCTTGTCGGCGCAGCATTCTCTCCGACTACAAAACGTGAGCCTGTAGCCAGAAATTCCAGCGATTCGAGGAAGAGCACGCAAAGAGCCGGCGCGGATACCGCACCGTCGATCCATACTACCCGCTCGGCCGTCGCTCCCAAAATCGCTGAACTCGCAGCTCAGCAGTGGACCGCGCGACGCAGGCGGCGAGCGGGTCAACCGGTTCGCTCACGGCGAACCCTCCGGCTGACCGTGATATCGGCTGGACGACGGGCGCATACTTATATGCGATGACCGCCCCTTCCGCCGCAGGCCCGAAAACCCGTCATTCTCTCCGTCGACGACGACCCGGCAGTGTCGCGTGCCGTCGCCCGCGATCTCCGTCGCCACTACGGCGAGAGATACCGCATCGTCCGTGCCGAGTCCGGCGCCGACGCCATCGAGACCCTCAAGGAACTCAAGCTGCGCGGCGACGCCGTCGCGGTCTTCGTCGCCGACTACCGGATGCCGCAGATGAGCGGCATCGAGTTCCTCGAGAGGGCGATGGACTTCTTCCCGCTCGCGCGCCGCGTGCTGCTGACGGCATACGCGGACACCCACGCCGCGATCGACGCCATCAACGTCGTCGACCTCGACCACTACCTGCTCAAGCCGTGGGATCCGCCGGAGGAGAAGCTCTATCCGGTGATCGACGGCCTGCTCGAGGGGTGGCGCGCGGTCGGCGACCGGGCCATGCCCTACACCAAGGTCATCGGCCACCCGTACAGCGAGCGGTCGTGGGAGGTGCGGCAGTTCCTGGCGCGCAACGAGTACTCGTTCCGCGCCGTCAACGCCGAGGAACCCAAGGGCCAACAGCTGCTCGAAGCCGCGGGTCTCGACGACAGCCGGCTCCCGGTCGTCATCACCGAGAAGGGCGAAACCCTCGTCGAGCCGACGGACGTCGAATTGGCCACGCTGCTCGGCCTGTCGACCAGCCCGCAGCTGGACATGTACGACCTCGCGGTGATCGGCGGCGGCCCCGCGGGCCTGGCCGCGGCGGTATACGGCGCATCGGAGGGCCTCAAGACGGTCCTGATCGAGAAGGCCACCACCGGCGGGCAGGCGGGCCGCAGTTCGAAGATCGAGAACTACCTGGGCTTCCCCACCGGCGTATCCGGTGCCGAACTCACCACGTCGGCACGCCGCCAGGCCGAACGCTTCGGCGCGGAGGTCATCACGACCCAGGAGGCGGGCCGGCTCGAGATCAACGGGGTGGGCGCGGCCCACTCGATCCACCTCAACGACGACAACACCATCGGCGCGCGCGCCGTGATCCTGGCCACCGGCGTCGACTACCGCCAGCTCCAGATCACCGGGTGCTGGGACGATCCCGAGGATCCGAACTGCAACTACATCGGCCGCGGCGTGTTCTACGGCGCGTCGGTCTCGGACAACAGCGAGTGCGCCGGCGAAGACGTCTACATCGTCGGTGGCGCCAACTCGGCGGGCCAGGCCGCGATGTACATGTCGCAGACGGCCAAATCGGTGACCATGCTGATCCGCGGCGCGTCGCTGGAGGCGGGCATGTCGCAATACCTGGTCGACCGGATCCTCAAGACCCCGAACATCACGGTCCGAACCTGCACCGAAGTCGTCAACACCGTCGCCGAGGACGACCACCTGTCGGGGCTGGTGCTACTCGACAAGCGGACCGGAAGAGACCGAGACCGTCACCTGCGATCGGATGTGCTGCTTCATCGGCGCGACGCCCCGCACCGACTGGCTCGAAGAAGCGGGAATAGCCCGCGACGATCACGGCTTCATCCTGTCGGGACCCGATCTGCGCGACAAGGTCGGCTGGACGCTGGATCGCCCGCCGCACCACTCTGGAAACAAGTGTGCCGGGTGTGTTTGTTGCAGGAGACGTGCGTTCGGAGTCCGCGAAGCGGGTTGCGGCTGCCGTCGGCGAAGGGTCGATGGCAGTGATGTTGGTGCACAGGTATTTGGCGGAAGCGTGATTGCCGGCACCGCCGGCGAGCTGAGAGGACGACCGATGGGCGCACAAAAAGACGAGGAATGCCTGCGCGACGAGCTGCGGACCCTGTTCCTGTTCGAGGACCTGTCCGACGAGCAGCTCGACATCCTGTGCGCCGCCGGCCACATCGAGACGTTCCCCGCCGGGCCCGTCGTTCAGGAGGGCGAACCGGCGACCTGCTTCTACGTGATGATCGACGGCGAGCTGATCATGTCGAAGCGCTCCGGCGGCGTCGACATCCAGACCAACCGCACCTCTCAGCGCGGCGTGTACTTCGGCGCGTGGTCGGCCTACATCCCCGGTGAGGAGCAGACCTACCAGGCCTCGGTACGGCTGACCAAGCCGTCACGCTGCTTCGTGCTGGACTCCAACGAGTTCGCCGATTTCATGAATACGCAGTTCCCGATGGCCGTCCATCTGCTCGAGGGCCACCTCGTCGGCGGACGCCGACAGACCCAGATCATCGGGCAGCGCGAGAAGCTGCTCGCGCTCGGCACCATCACCGCCGGCCTGACCCACCAGCTCAACAACCCGGCCGCGGCCACCGCACGCGCGGTGGCCGACCTGCGCGAGGGCGTCGGCCACATGCGGCACAAGCTCGCGATGCTGGCCGAGGCCAAGTTCACCCCGGAGGCGCTGCGGCGTGCTGGTGAGCATTCAGGACGAGGTCGCCGAGCAGGTGGCCAAGACCAAGGATCACGAACTGACCGCACTCGAGGCCTCCGATCGCGAAGACCAGATCGGCGACTGGCTGGAGGACCACGGCATCGTCGGCGCCTGGGACTACGCGCCGACGTTCGTGGAGGCCGGGCCTGGACACCGACTGGCTCGAGCGGGTGTTCGGCGTCGGTCGACGACGTCGACGACACCGCGTCGTTGCAGGGCGCGATCGGCTGGCTGAAGTACACGATCGACAACGAACTGCGGATGAACGAGATCGCCGAGGCCAGCAAGCGCATCTCGGCGCTGCTCGCCGGCGCGAAGCAGTACTCGCAGATGGACCGCGGCTCCTACGGCAGCGCCGACGTCCACGAGTTGCTGCGCAGCACGCTGATGATGTTCGGCGACAAGATCGGCATGGCAGGCAAGGGCAGGCCCGTCACACTGGTCAAGGACATGGACAAGTCGCTGCCCGAATTGCAGTGCTACCCAGGCGATCTCAACCAGGTGTGGACCAACATCATCGACAACGCCATTCAGGCGATGGACGGGCACGGCACCTTGACCATCCGGACGGCGCGTGAGAACGACGAGATGATCCGCGTCGAAATCTGCGACGACGGTCCCGGGATCCCCGAGGACATCATCGACCGCATCTTCACCCCGTTCTTCACCACCAAGCCGTTCGGTGAGGGCACCGGCCTCGGGCTGGACCTGGCCTGGCGCATCGTCGTCGAGAAGCACGGCGGAAACATGGCGGTGCAGTCCGAACCGGGCGACACCCGGTTCATCGTGTGCCTGCCGCTGGTGGCGCCCGCTCCGATCACGCCGACGCCCGGCGAGCTTTCGGCCGCGGGTACCGAATAGTTCGACTCACCGCGCGCCGAACGGAATAGGCATCTGCGCCTGGAAGGTTGGAGCAACCATGACCAAACCTGACCTCGGCAAGTTCGGCGTATTCGGCCACTATTCGGGGTGGCAGCAGCTCTCCCCGCAGCAGCTCAAGGACATCGAAGCCCTCGGGTACGGCGCGATCTGGGCCGGCGGCTCACCGCCCGCCGAGCTCGACTGGATCGACCCCATCCTCGGCGCCACCGATTCACTGCAACTCGCCACCGGCATCGTCAACATCTGGACCGCCGCCGCCGGCCCCGTCTCGGAGTCCTTCCACCGCATCGAGAAGGCCTACCCCGGCCGCTTCCTGCTCGGCATCGGCGTCGGCCATCCCGAGGCGCACCAGGAGTACAAGAAGCCGTACGACGCGCTCAGCGACTATCTCGACAAGCTCGACGAGTACGGCGTTCCCAAGGACCGCCGGGTGGTCGCCGCGCTGGGCCCGCAGGTGCTCAAGCTGTCGGCCCGCCGCAGCGCCGGGGCGCATCCCTATCTGACCACGCCCGAGCACACCGCGCAGGCACGCGAGCTCGTCGGTCCCGACGCCTTCATCGCCCCCGAGCACAAGGTGGTGCTGACCACGGATGCAGACAAGGCGCGCGCCGTCGGCCGCAAGGCGCTCGAGGTCTACCTGAATCTGGCGAACTACCTGAACAACTGGAAGCGGCTTGGCTTCACCGACGACGACGTCGCCAAGCCGGGCAGCGACCGCCTCGTCGACGCGGTCGTCGCGTACGGCACCACCGACGCCATCGCGGCACGGCTCACCGAGCATCTGAGCGCCGGCGCCGATCATGTTCCGGTTCAGGTGTTGACGGGTACAGACAAGCTGGTGCCCGCGCTCACCGAACTCGCGGGCCCGCTCGGACTCCAGTGAAGGGGAACACATGACTGAGCTCAAACCCGATCTCGGCCGCTACGGGGTGTGGACGTTCGGCACGCCCAAGGCCGAGCAGGCCGCTGAGATCGAGCAGCTGGGCTACGGCGCGATCTGGATCGGCGGCTCACCGGCGGGCGATCTCGAATACGTCGAACCGCTTCTGGACGCCACCGAGACACTTCAGGTGGCCACCGGCATCGTCAACGTGTGGACAGGCGCCGGCCGAGCAGGTCGCCGAGGCGTATCACCGCATCGAGGACAAGTACCCGGGCCGGTTCCTGCTCGGCATCGGTATCGGCCACCCGGAACACACCGAGGAGTACCGCAAGCCCTACGACGTGCTGGTCGAATACCTCGACGTGCTCGACAGCCTGAAGGTGCCGACGAGCCGACGGGTCATCGCGGCACTCGGGCCGAAGGTGCTCAAGCTCTCGGCGCAGCGCAGCGCAGGCGCGCACCCCTACCTGACCACCCCGCAGCACACCGGAGAAGCTCGAAACATCTTGGGGCCGACGGTGTTTCTCGCTCCCGAACACAAAGTGGTGCTGGCGCGCGACGCCGAAGCGTCCCGGAAGATCGGCCGCGACACCGTCGATTTCTACCTCAACCTCTCCAACTACCTGAACAACTGGAAGCGGCTGGGGTTCACCGACGACGACATCGCCAAGCCCGGCAGCGACCGCCTGATCGACGCGGTCGTCGCCCACGGCACCCCCGATGACATCGCCAAGCAGCTCAACGAGCACCTCGAAGCCGGGGCCGATCACGTCGCGATCCAGGTGCTCGGCGGCTGGGACAACCTGCTGCCGACCTTGGAAGAACTGGCGGGCCCCCTCGGGCTCAAGAGTTGACGTAGCGGCAAGGTCAAGCCTCAAGCAGGTCTTGGAGTCGGCGTGGACCTGGGGGCTAAGCGTTGACCTATCATAGGCATACGCTTACGATCTATGTATGCATATCACTTCGGAAACGCTTTCTCTCCACCGCACCGCGGTCCTGGCATCTGTTGACGTGGTCAATGCGGTCGTAGGCGACGATCTCACTCGACCGACGCCGTGTGCCGGCTGGGATCTCGCCGTCCTGCTCGCGCATATGACCGTCCAGCACCGCGGCTTCGCGGCAGCCGCCCGCGGCGGCAGCGACCTCGATGTGTGGGATCCCGCGACCGTCGCCGATGCGGTCGCCACAGACCCCGCCGGTACCTATTCGGCGGCCGCTGACGATGTGCTCAGTGCGTTCGAGGCCAACGGCGTGCTCGACGCGACGTTCGCACTGCCTGAGTTCGGGCCCGGCGCAACATTTCCCGGAGCGATGGCCATCGGTTTTCACTTCGTCGACTATGTGGTGCACGGCTGGGACGTCGCTCGCACGATCGGCGCATCATTCGAGCTTCCGAACGACGTCATCGAGGCCGTGCTGCCGATCGCATTTGCCGTTCCCGATGGCGAATTCCGCGCCGAGGAGAGCAGCCCGTTCCGTCGCGCCGTCGCGGTCGAAGGCGAAGTGAGCGATATGGACCGGGTACTCGCTCATCTCGGCCGTTCACCAGCCTGGACGTCACTCAGCGTTCAGCGCTGATTTCAGCTCCGCGAACAGTTCGGCGAGCGCGTTCGGTGCGGCTCATCTTGCTCACCGAGGCGGAGGAGTCGAGCGACATGCCCAGCGTGAGGAGACACGCGCCGCACAGTTAGGGTTTGACCATGCGGTTGCTGGTCACTGGCGGTGCGGGGTTCATCGGCGCCAACTTCGTCCATGCTGCTGCGCGTGAACACGCAGTGACGGTTCTCGATGCGCTGACCTACGCGGGCAGCCGCGAGTCGCTGGCGCCGGTCGAGGACGAGATCCGACTGGTGCAGGGCGACATCACCGACGCCGATTTGGTCGGCAAGCTGGTCGCCGAGGCCGACGCCGTCGTGCACTTCGCCGCCGAGACCCACGTCGACAACGCGCTGGCCGCGACCGGAGCCGTTCCTGCACGCCAACGTCGTCGGCACGTTCACCATCCTGGAGGCGGTCCGCGCGCACGGGGTTCGGCTGCACCACATCTCGACCGACGAGGTGTACGGCGACCTCGAACTGGGCAGCCCGCAGCGATTCACCGAGTCGACGCCGTACAACCCGTCGAGCCCGTACTCGTCGACCAAGGCCGCGGGCGACATGCTGGTGCGCGCCTGGGTGCGTTCCTACGGTGTGCGGGCGACGATCTCGAACTGCTCCAACAACTACGGGCCATACCAACATGTGGAGAAGTTCATTCCGCGCCAGATCACCAACGTGCTGACCGGGCGGCGGCCCAAGCTCTATGGCGCCGGCGCCAATGTGCGCGACTGGATCCACGTCGACGACCACAACAGCGCGGTGTGGCGCATCCTGTCCGACGGGCAGATCGGCCGAACGTATCTGATCGGCGCAAACGGGGAACGCGACAACCTCACTGTGATGCGCACGATCCTGCGGCTGATGGATCGCGATCCCGACGACTTCGACCACGTCACCGACCGCGTCGGCCACGATCTGCGGTACGCGATCGACGCGTCGCCGCTGCGCGACGAATTGGGCTGGAGGCCCACAGCACACCGATTTCGAGGATGGCCTTCGCGACACCATCGAGTGGTACCGCGCCAACGAATCATGGTGGGCCCCACTGAAGGACGGCGTCGAAGCCGGCTACGCAGGGCGTAACCAATGACGTTCCGCGAGCTTTCGGTGCCCGGCGCGTGGGAGATCACCCCTCGAGTACACGGCGATTCACGCGGCGCATTCTTCGAATGGTTCACCGATTCCGAGTTCACCGCGTTCGCCGGGCATCGGTTCGATCTGCGTCAGGCCAACTGCTCGGTGTCGGCCGCCGGAACACTGCGCGGCGTGCACTTCGCCCAGCTGCCGCCGAGCCAGGCCAAGTACGTCGGATGCCCGCGCGGCAAGGTGCTCGACGTGGTCGTCGACATCCGGGTCGGGTCGCCGACCTTCGGACGGTGGGATTCGGTTGTCCTCGACGACCGCGACCGGCGGTCCATCTACATCTCCGAGGGCCTCGGCCACGCCTTCTTTGCGCTGGAAGACGATTCGACGGTGATGTACCTGTGCTCGGCGCCCTACAGCCCCGAACGCGAACACACGATCAACGTGCTCGATCCGGCGCTGGACATCGGCTGGCCGACGGTCGACGGCGGGCCGATTCTGTCGGATCGGGACCGTGCGGCGCCGACGCTCGCCGAGGCCGAGGCCGCCGGTCTGCTGCCGACGTGGGACGAGACGCGGGCGTTCGTCGACGAGTTGCGGCGACGCTAGCTCGGCTCCTCCGTTGCACCCTTGCGCAGGCGATCCGGGCATTACTAGGATATCCAAGTATCTAGCAGCGAGGGACGACACATGACCACACAGATTTCGCATTTCATCGACGGCAAGCGCGCGGCCGGGCAATCCACGCGCACGGCCGACGTCATGAACCCCAGCACCGGCGAGGTGCAGGCCAAGGTGCCGATGGCGTCGCGCGGCCGACGTCGACGCGGCGGTCGCCGGAGCCGCCGAGGCGCAGAAGGAGTGGGCGGCGTGGAACCCGCAGCGTCGCGCCCGCGTGATGATGAAGTTCATCGAGCTGGTCAACCAGAACGTCGACGAGCTGGCCGAACTCCTGTCGCTCGAACACGGCAAGACCGTCGCCGACTCCAAGGGCGACATCCAGCGCGGCATCGAGGTCATCGAGTTCGCCGTCGGCATCCCGCACCTGCTCAAGGGTGAGTACACCGAGGGCGCGGGCACCGGCATCGACGTCTACTCGCTGCGCCAGCCGCTCGGCGTGGTCGCCGGCATCACCCCGTTCAACTTCCCCGCGATGATCCCGCTGTGGAAGGCCGGCCCCGCGCTCGCGTGCGGCAACGCGTTCATCCTCAAGCCCAGCGAGCGCGACCCGTCGGTGCCTGTCCGGCTGGCCGAGCTGTTCCTCGAAGCCGGCCTGCCGCCGGGCGTGTTCCAGGTGGTGCACGGCGACAAGGAGGCCGTCGACGCGATCCTCGAGCATCCCGGTCATCCAGGCCGTCGGCTTCGTCGGCAGCTCCGACATCGCGCAGTACATCTACTCCACCGCCGCGGCCAACGGGAAGCGCGCGCAGTGCTTCGGCGGCGCCAAGAACCACATGATCGTGATGCCCGACGCCGACCTCGACAACGCTGTCGACGCGCTGATCGGCGCGGGTTACGGCAGCGCGGGCGAGCGTTGCATGGCGATCAGCGTCGCGGTGCCCGTCGGCGAGCAGACCGCAGACCGGTTGCGCGCCAGGCTCGTCGAGCGCGTCAACGACCTGCGGGTCGGCCACAGCCTGGACCCGAAGGCCGACTACGGCCCGCTGGTCACCGAGGCCGCGCTGGCCCGGGTCAAGGACTACATCCAGCAGGGCGTGGACGGCAGGCGCCGAGGCCGTCGTCGACGGCCGTGAACGCGCCAGCGACGAGCTGACCTTCGACGACGCGACCTGTCGAAGGCGGTTACTTCATCGGCCCGACGCTGTTCGACCACGTCACCCCCGACATGTCGATCTACACCGACGAGATCTTCGGCCCGGTGCTGTGCATCGTGCGCGCAAAGGATTACGAAGAGGCGCTCGCGTTGCCGTCCGAGCACGAATACGGCAACGGCGTGGCGATCTTCACCCGCGACGGCGACACCGCCCGCGACTTCGTGTCCCGGGTGCAGGTCGGCATGGTCGGCGTGAACGTGCCGATCCCGGTGCCGGTCGCCTACCACACCTTCGGCGGCTGGAAGCGGTCCGGCTTCGGCGACCTCAACCAGCACGGCCCGTCGTCGATCATCTTCTACACCAAGACCAAGACGGTGACGCAGCGCTGGCCCGCGGGTAGCCACGGCGCCGAGTTCGTCATCCCGACCATGAAGTAGGCCCAGGCCTCAGAAAGCCTGTGATGGACTACTTCGGGCTCGACGAACACGAACGCGTGATCGCCGAGACGGCGGCCGCGTTCGCCGAGAAGCGGCTCGCGCCATACGCGTTGGAGTGGGACGAAAGCCACCACTTCCCCACCGACGTGTTGCGCGAGGCCGCCGAACTCGGGATGGCGGCGATCTACTGCCGGGAGGATGTCGGCGGCAGCGAGCTGCGCCGGCTGGACGCCGTGCGGATCTTCGAGCAGCTGGCGATGGCCGACCCGACCATCGCGTCGTTCCTGTCGATCCACAACATGTGTGCGTGGATGGTCGACACGTACGGCACTGACGAGCAGCGCAAGTCGTGGTTGCCGCGGCTGGCCTCGATGGAGGCGATCGCGAGTTACTGCCTGACCGAGCCGGGCGCCGGATCGGATGCGGGGGCGTTGCGCACCAAGGCAGTACGGAACGGCTGACGGACTACGTGCTCGACGGCGTCAAACAGTTCATCTCCGGGGCCGGCAGCGTCCGACGTGTACGTGGTGATGGCACGCACCGGAGGCGAGGGCCCGCGCGGCATTTCGGCCTTTCTCGTCGAGAAGGACACGCCGGGACTGAGTTTCGGCGCATACGAGGACAAGATGGGCTGGAACGCCCAACCCACCGCGCAGGTGATCTTCGAAGGTGTGCGAGTTCCCGCCGACGCGATGCTCGGCGGCGCCGAGGGCGAGGGCACCGGCTTCGGTATCGCGATGAACGGGCTCAACGGCGGCCGCATCAACATCGCCGCGTGCTCGCTCGGCGGCGCCCAGGCGGCCCACGACAAGGCGCGCAGCTACCTCGCCGACAGGCAGGCGTTCGGCGGCTCGCTTCTCGACGAGCCGACCATCAGGTTCACCCTCGCGGATATGGCGACGACGCTGGAGGCATCACGAACCCTGTTGTGGCGCGCGGCATCCGCGCTCGACGAGAACCATCCGGACAAGGTCGAACTGTGCGCGATGGCCAAACGCTATGTCACCGACGCCTGCTTCGACGTAGCCGATCAGGCGCTGCAACTGCACGGCGGCTACGGGTATCTGCGCGAATACGGGCTTGAGAAGATCGTCCGCGATCTGCGGGTGCATCGAATCCTCGAGGGCACCAACGAAATCATGCGTGTGGTCATCGGTCGGGCCGAAGCCGCCCGGGCCCGCGCGTCTGCATCAGGGAGAGCAATAGATGACGCACGATCGCGTTCTTGGGGTTGGGCCACATGGGCGGCCCGATGGCGGCCAACCTGGTCGCCGCGGGCCACACCGTGCACGGCTTCGATCCGGTTGCCGCGCTGAAGGATGCCGCGGCCGCCAAGGTGCGCAGGTCTTCGACAGCGTCGCTGCGGCGGCGGCGGGAGCCGACGTCGTCATCACCTCGCTGCCCAACGGCGACATCGTGAAGGCGGTGTACGCCGATGCGCTGCCCGCGGCGCCAAAAGGGACGCTGTTCATCGACACCTCCACCATCTCGGTTGACGACGCGCGCGGCATCCATGCGCCAGGCCGCCGAACACGGGCACGCACAGCTCGACGCGCCGGTGTCGGGTGGGGTGAAGGGCGCGACGGCGGGCACGCTGGCCTTCATGGTCGGCGGTGAGGATGCCGCGGTCGAGCGTGCCCGACCGGTGCTGGATCCGATGGCGGGCAAGGTCATTCACTGTGGCGCCTCGGGGACGGGCCAGGCCGCCAAACTGTGCAACAACATGGTGCTCGCCGTCCAGCAGATCGCCGCGGGTGAGGCCTTCGTGCTGGCCGAGAAGCTGGGCCTGTCTGCGCAGTCGCTGTTCGACGTGATCACCGGTGCGACCGGCAACTGCTGGGCGATCCACACGAACTGCCCTGTGCCCGGACCGGTTCCGACATCGCCGGCCAACAACGATTTCAAGCCGGGCTTCGCGACCGCGTTGATGCACAAGGACATCGGCCTGGCGATGGATGCGGTCAAGTCGACGGGTTCGACGGCGCCGCTGGGCACCCACGCCGCCGAAATCTACGCAAAGTTCAACGAAGACCACTCCGACAAGGACTTCAGCGCGGTCATCGAGCTGATCCGCAAGGGTTAGAACGGGGCGGGTGCTTGGTTGCATGTTTCGGACCTGATTCGCGAGGCAGACTCGGCGGCGCGGGTACGTCGGTTGGTCTAGCGAGGCCGAGGCCCCGTTTACCTGCTGTCCATCATCCCCCTGCATCGCGGGCATGCCTTCGGAGACGAACCAGCCGTCTACCCGGTTCCCGGGTTCAGGGTGAGCTGACGTTGGTGGAAGTCGAAGTGTTTCGCTGGGTAACGATAGACGTCCGCGAGCGTCATGTAATCGTTGAAAAACGGGTCCCACCGCGTCGGGAAGTGCATTCCGCGCTGTAAGGCTTCGTCGGTTGACCGCGCAAGGCTGCGTTGCAGTGAGGCGATCACGCGATCCATCTTCGCGCCCATCCGCTGACGGTTGTAAACGGTCGCGGCGGCGCAAGAGCCGTAGTAATTGATCAGGTCAAACGGGCGGGTTCCGGCGTCGAGAACGCGGGCGTGAACGCGGCTGACTCGATCTGGCAATCGCCCCATAACGCGCACGAGGAGGAGCAGGCGTTGCACGACCATGTAGCCGAACACCATATGGAACAACAACTGTTCGTTGGTCCAGCGCGTGCCCTGTGTCGGCTTGGTCCAAAGGTCCACCCGCTCCGCATCTGCGAGCAGTCGATGGAGTTCGCGACGCGCCCGCTCTAAGTCGTCGGCTAGCGCAGCGTGAATTTTGGTGCTGTCCCCAGCAGCCATACCAACACGCTAGTGGCATATTGAGGCCTCTGGAACCCCTGGCTTGCCGGACCTAGACCTATGACACAGTTAGGTCCTGCGCTCAGCGATTTGTTTGGTGCCGATCCAAGCCCGCTCGGATTGCGGCGATCACCCGTTGCTTTGTCGGCAGGTCCAGGCGGCATACGTCTCCCTTCGGTGGACCCGCGTCGGGACGCATCACGTCCACGCCGTCGACAAGCACACTCGGTGATGGATAACGACCGACCCGTTCGATGATCGCTTGATTCATGCCGATGGTTGCCAAGCAGTCGGCGAGTACTTTTCTACCCTGCGCGACTCAGCGTTGGGGCAGCCGGGCGCGGTCAGGAGTTCAACGCGCATAACTCGGTCTTACGCCCGCTCGGCCAAGCTGGCATCGCGATTCGTGGTCGAAGACGTTGACGATCGTGTCCTGCTCCCAGGGCGCTCGGGTCTTGCCATTGCGGTAGCCGCCCCACAGATCGACCACCTTGCGGCCGTCGCGGTATACCGCGACAGCGGCACCGATCTCCTTGCCACTGCTGAGATTGCGACGGAATGCGTCGGCGACTTTTCCATAACCCTCGTCGGCGTCACCGCCCATGAGTGGTCTTTCGTTCACCTCTGGGGTCTCGCACCGAGAACATCGCGGAACAGCGCCTGGCGCAGGCGAAGTGCTCGCGGGTCGCTGATCAGATGGAACCCCAGCTTGTTCATCACGTAGCCGAACCCGACACCGGTATCCGGATCGGCGAAACCGACCGAACCGCCCGCGCCCGGCGCCCCGAATGCCTTGTCCGAGGATCCGATCACATACTTCGTGCTCTTCGGGATGGGCCTGCCGAAGCCGAGGGAGAACAACGTGTCGACATGCAACACCTTGTCGCGCAATCCCTTCGTCGGATCGCACCGGGGGCGCCGTCAACGCCTCGAACACCGTCTGGGGTCAAACCGATTCCCGGGCCGCCGATCGCGGCATCGCCGTAGAGTCTGGCCACCGATTCAGCGGTGCCCGTTCCGTTGGCGGCGGGTATCTCGACGATACGGACTTCCTCCCGATTGAACGTCGACAGGCCGCTGGCCCCTTCGAATGCGACACCCGCTTGCGCCGTCAACGTCATCGGAATGAACCAGGCCGCCGCCAATTTCGGTGGCAACACATGCAGATGCATCAGCGTCGCGATCTGGGAAGGCACGTGCAGATGCGCCACCCGATCCCGGTCGACGGAGTCCGGCAAGCCGATGTGGAAGTCCAGCCCTAACGGCCTTGCGATCTCGTCGGCGAAATACCGGCCGAGCGTGCGCCCATCGGGATCGGCATGCCGGATGAGTTCGGACGCGTACCACCCGAGCGTGACGCCGTGATAGCCATGTCGGGTACCCGGCGGCCAGGCGGGAACCTGCGCCGCCAGCCTCTCCGAGAGCCTCTCGGGCGCAGCGATATCGGCAAGGGTCAGCAGCGGTTTGATCACCGGCAGCCCGGCCTGGTGGGCCAGCAGTTGCCGCACCGTGACCGCTTCCTTACCGCCCTGCGCGAACTCAGGCCAGTAGTCGGCCACTCCTGCGTCATAGTCCAGCAGCCCACGCGACACAGCCAGCGCCACAGTCAGTGCGGCAACACCTTTCGTCGTCGAGAACGTATTGACCAGCGTGTCGTCCGTCCACGGCGCTCGAGTGGTCCCGTTGCGGAATCCACCCCAAAGATCCACGACTTTGCGTCCATCGCGGTAGATCGCGAGCGCGGCCCCGACCTCCGCACCGCCCGCCAGATTGAGCCGAAACGCGTCGGCGACTTTTCCGTAGCCCTCATCGACGTCACCGCAGACAAGCTCGGGCGTGACCCTGGTTCTCTGAGCCATGACCTAGTTCACCGCCTAAACGGCGGCGCTCAGCCAACGACACACCGCCGTGCGCGGGAATTTTATCTGCGCAGACGCGGCGGGAACCGCAATTTCGGCTAAGCGGCGGACGCGCTTGTGCGTCGACCACCAACGGCCGTGCATCCGTTGGCAATCGGCGACCCGCAGCGGCGCATCGCCGCCGAAGTCCGGCCGCACCGCGACGGCGGCCGGGATTTCGGGCACACCTTCTCCGGTGATGACGACGGTCGCCAGCCCGGCACCGTTGGCCGCGCGCAGCCCGGAGGCCGAGCCGCTGACCGCGAGCGCATTCTCGGCGGTGATTCCGAGTTCGCACAGGGCCAGCCGGTGGGCTTCGGGATTCGGCATCGTGCTTCTTGACGTCCTCGGCGGTCACTACCGTCTCGACGATTCCCTCGCCGACCAGCTGCCGCACCAGCGGCTCCGCCCAGCTCCGCTGCCCGCTCGTCACGACGGCCACCTGCACGCCCGCCGCGAATGTGTCTGCGACGAAGTCGACGAGGCCGGGACGCGGGGCGAGATCGCGGTCGAGGATCAGCTCGTCGAACATCATCGTCTTGGTCGTGTAGATCTCGTCGGCGAGCAGCTTCGGTCAGCACATCGGACTCGGTCGCCACGCCACGCTTGCGCAGTTCAGCCGCGACACGTTGCCGTTCGTCGGTGAGCGCCAGCAGTTGCCGGTAACGCGTCACCGACCACTGGAAGTCGAGACCGTGCGCGGCGAAGGCCGCGTTGTACGCCTCCCGGTGGCCGTCGCATTCGATGTCGGTCAGGGCATCGAGGTCGAAGATCACCGCGCGCAGCGGACAGCCGGTTCCTAGCCGGCGCGGCGGAGTCCCACCAGAAGCGGCCCGCGCGCCAAGTCGTCTCCTGCGTTGTCGGCATGCAGCTAGGGTGGCCCACATCACAGCATTCCAACCTCCCCCATTTGGGGGATCGGCGATGCCAACTTCTCCTGCCCCGGAAAACGCCAGCTCTAAGGTGGTGCACATGACATCCGGCAGCCCTCCGGTGCGTCTTGTGCTCGTCGATGACCACGAGATGGTCATCGAGGGCCTCAAGGCCATGCTCGCGGCCTTCCAGGAGCGCGTCGAGGTGGTCGGACAGGCCATCGGCGCTGAGCGGGCGCTCAGCGTGGTCGATGAACTCAACCCCGACATCGTGCTGTCGGATGTGCGCATGCACGGCTCCAGCGGGCTGGACCTGTGCATGGAGCTGCGCGAGCGGGATCCCGAGCGCAAGGTCGTGATGCTGTCGGTCTACGACGACGAGCAGTACCTGTTTCAGGCCCTGCGGGTCGGAGCGTCCGGATACCTCCTGAAGAGCATCAGCAGCGACGAGCTGGTTCGTCAGCTCGAGTTCGTCCACCGCGGCGAGACGGCGATCGATCCCGAGCATGGCGGCCAGGGCGGTGGACACCGCGGCACGGATGCAGCGCGACGAATTCTGGCCCGGCGCGCGGCAGGGGCTGACGCAGCGGGAGAGCGAGATCCTGTCGTACGTCGTGAACGGCCTGTCCAACCGCGCCATCGCCTCCAAGCTGGTGATCGGCGAGGAGACGGTCAAGACCCACCTGAGCTCCATCTACCGCAAGCTCGGAGTCAGTGACCGCACCGGCGCCGTGGCGACAGCCCTGCGCGAGGGCATCTACCAGTGAGGCCGCGCCCGTCCCCCCAACGCCGTTCGCGACCTCGTCGACGCCGACCGCGAACTCGCGCTGCTGCGCGAACTGATCCAGGCCGCGTCCAAGGGGCCCGGCGTCGAGCCGCTGGCCGCCGCGGCGGCGCGGATGATCACCGCCGCCACCGCCAGCGACGTGTGCTTCGTGCACGTCCTCGACGACAGCGACCGGTCGCTGACGCTCGCCGGCGCGACGCCGCCGTTCGACGCCGAAGTGGGCAAGATCCGGCTGCCGTTGGGCCAGGGCATTTCCGGCTGGGTCGCCAGCCACCGCGAGCCCGTCGTGATCACCCAGGACAAGGAGACCGATCCGCGCTATATGCCTTTCGAGTCGCTGCGCGGCAAGGACTTCACGTCGATGGTGTCGGTTCCGATGGAGACCGACCCGGGCGGGCTGGTCGGCGTGCTGAACGTCCACACCGTCGAGCGGCGCGAGTTCACCTCTCGTGACGTCGAACTGCTTCTGGTGATCGGCAGGCTGATCGCCGGTGCGCTGCATCAAGCCCGATTGCACCGACAGCTGGTGGCCCGCGAACGGGCGCACGAGAACTTCGTCGAGCAGGTGATCGAGGCGCAGGAACTCGAGCGGCGGCGGCTGGCCGGCGACATTCACGACGGCATCTCGCAGCGGCTGGTCACCCTGTCATACCGGCTCGACGCGGCGAGTCGCTCGGTGCCCGACGATCCGAGGGCTGCCGCCGAACAGTTGGAGAAGGCCCGCGAATTGGTCGACCTGACGTTGCAGGAGGCCCGCGCCGCGATCGGTGGGCTGCGACCTCCGGTGCTCGACGACCTCGGCCTTGCCGGTGGGCTCGCCAGCCTCGCGCGCTCCATCCCCCAGATCGGTATCGACGTCGACCTGGTGGAAACCCGCGTGCCCGACCACATCGAGATCGCGTTGTACCGGATCGCTCAGGAATGCCTGCAGAACGTCGTCAAGCACGCGAAGGCCACGTCCGCGCGGCTCACCTTCGCGGTCGACGCCGGGGATACCGGGGATATCGCCCGGCTCGAAATCGTCGACGACGGAGTCGGTTTCGACACATTCGAGCATCCGCTGGGCAGCGACGAGATGGGCGGTTACGGCCTGCTGTCGATGGCCGAACGAGCCGAGATCGTCGGCGGCAGGCTCAACATCCGCTCGCGCCCGGGTTCGGGCACGGCGGTCACGGCGACGATCCCGCTGCCCCGCACCTAGAAGTCGCCCGAGTTGCGGCGCAGTGTCTCGATGGACTCCGCGAGCGCGCGGGACTCGCTGTCGGACATGCCGATATCGGCGAACACCTCGCTGTTGAGCGTGACGGTGGCGTCTTCGACCGTCGACCGGCCGAGGTCGGTGATCTGCACCAGCGTGGTGCGGCCGTCGGTCGGATGGGGGGTGCGCTCGACCAGGCCGTCGGCCTCCAGCCGCCGGATGGCATGCGTGACGCTGGTGACGTGTACCTGCAGCCGGTCGGACGCCTTGGTGATCGGCAGCGCGCCGCCGCGGCTGAACGCCAACAACCGCAACAATTCGTATCGGGAAAAGCTGAGGTCGTACGGCCGCAGCGCGTTCTCGACCCGGGCCAGCAGAATCTGGTGCGCCCGCATCACCGACGTGACCGCGACCATGCCGTCGGCGACCTCGCCCCAGCCGAAGCGCTCCCAGTTGGTGCGCGCCAACGCGATGGGATCGCGCTTGCGCGGCCACGGAGGTTGGGAGGGCACGCCTCTTCATACCGCACGCGGCACGCTTCGGTCCCCGTGATGACTTTTGGGTCGCCCACGAGTCTGTCGTTATGACAAGGAAGGGAATTCGATGTCGATCGAGCATGTACTCGCCGTCGTGCCGGTCTCCGACCTGCAGGTGAGCAGTCGCTGGTATGAGGCACTGTTCGGGCGCCCGGCCGACAACAACCCCATGCCGACACTCGCCGAATGGCAGGTCGTGCCCGGCGCATGGGTCCAGATCTTCACCGACAGCGCACGCGCGGGCTCCGGCTTGCTGAACTTCGCCGTCGACGACCTGCCGACACATGTGGCCGGCCTTCGACAGCGCGGACTCGAGCCCGGTGACATCACCGACGCCAACAAGGGCGTGCACCTGTCGGCAATCACAGATCCCGACGGCAACACGATCAGCCTGATCGGCGGATTCCGGGTCCAGTACTGACCCGCCCGCGTCAGTGGAGCGCGGCGCCCACCGCGGTCAGCACTGCGCGGGTGGACTGGCGGCTACCGACGGTGATGCGCACGCCACCGTCGGCGTAGTGGCGGACCTGCAGTCCGGTGCCGTCGAACACCTCCCGCCACTGCCGACCCCACGACGGCAGGTAGACGAAGTTGGCGTGCGCGTCAGTGCTGTACACCCCCATCGCCCGCAGCCGCATCCGCAGATAGCGACGCTCTGCAGTGATCATCCGGATGCGTTGTCGCAGCTCGCTTTCCGCGTCGTACGACGCGGCGACCGCCACCAGCCCGGTGATGGCGATGCCGAACGGCGGCTGCATGGTCCACAGCCTGCGCGCCAACTCGGGGGCGCAGAAGCCGTAGCCGACGCGAAGCCCGGCCAGCCCGTACGCCTTCGAGAAGGTCCGCACCACCACGACATTCGGATACCGCGCGACGAGCGCGGGGCCATCGATGCGGTGGTGCGGCGCGAGGAACTCCACGTACGCCTCGTCGAGCAAGACGACGGTTTCCGTCGGGACCCGGCGAAGGAACCGCTCGATGTCGGCCGGCGACTCGACGGTGCCCGTCGGATTGTGCGGCCGGCACACCACCACCACCCGGGCGTTCGCGGCCGCGTCGGCCATGGCATCGAGATCGTGGTGACCGTGCGCATCGAGCGCGACGGTGACCGACTCCAGCCGCGCCATCTGGGCGAAGATCGGATATCCGTCGAACGTCGGCGACGTCATCACCATCGGGTCACCCGGGCTGGTCACCGCGTGCAGCACCTGCATGATCACGCCCGTGGCGCCGACCCCGATCACCACCTGCTCGTCGCGCACACCGACGTGGCCGGCGATCAACGTGCGGAGCCGCTCGGGCAGGAACTCCGGATACCGGTTGCCCGAGTCGATCGCGGAGATCAGCGCCGACCGCACCGCAGGCAGTGGCGGAAACGGATTCTCGTTGAGCGACAACGCCATTGGGTTCACCGCGTCGGGCAGAGCGCCGACTGCAGCATCGGTCACTTCGCGGTTCGGCGTGGACATCAGCCCCGACCGCCCCACCGGACCGCGGCGGCTCCGGCGAAGTCCCCGGCATGCGCGAACGCCGCCATCAGCACGACGTCGCCCTTCTTCAGCTGGCCGTCGGTGATGGCGCGGTCCAGGTTGATCGGAATGCCCGCGGCGAACAGGTTCCCGCAGTCCTCGAAGGTGTCGCGGTGCCGCTCCTTCGGCAGTTCCAGCGCCTCGCGCCAGTTCCGCAGGAACGCCCGATTCGGCTGATTGGTGACGAGGAGGTCAAGATCCTTGGGCTTCACGCCGATTCGGTCGCACACCGCGTAGGACACCTCGGGCACCTGCCGGTTGCCCCGGGCCAGCACCTTGGTGATCTTGCTTTCGGTGAACCCGATGCAGCCCTCCCCCGGACCGGGCTGCCACCACTTGCGCGGCGGATCGACCGCGAGGGTCATATCGCCTGCGAACTCGCCGTAGGTGCGGCATTCGATGTCGAGGATCGGCGACTCGTCCGACAGGGTCACCAGCCCGACCGCGGCGCCGTCGCCGGGAACCGACGCCTGCGCCTTGCGCCGAACCGTCGGCTGGTCGAACACCTGACCGGCCGCGTTCTGCGCGATCGCGATCAGCGCGGTGCGCCCTTCGCCCGATTCGATCAGGTTGCGGGCGACCTTCAGCCCGAGCACGAACGCCGCACAGCCGCCGTTGTGCAGATCGAGCACCCAATTCGGTTTCATGCCAAGGCGATGCGCCATTCCGCCGCCGCCGCCGTAGAACGGCATGTCCGGCATCTGGGTGTGGGTGATCAGCACGTCGGCACCCGCGATCGTGTCGTGGCCGTGGCGTTCGATCAGACCCGGCCGCGGCGCGCTCCACCATGTCGATGGCGGTTTCGTCCTCGGCCACGTGATGGCGGAACTTCGGCGCCCGGAACATCAGGTTGTCCCGCAGGTCGTCGGACTCGGCGAACTGCGCGTAGTAGTCGGCGCCGATCGGCTCCCCGGGCAGATACGTCGACACATCGATCAAGGCTGACGCTCATGAGTTCCTCACTTCATCCAGTCCGGCTGTGACGGCAAGGCCGTTGTGGTGGCGGTATTCGGCGATCGCCTTGAGGTTCTTCAACTCCAGTAGGTGGCCGGGGCCGAACATGTCCCAGAAGTCCCCGACCCACACCGGCCGCTTCGGGCGGCGCGGTCTCCGGGTAGGGGTTCTGGTCGTAGAACGGGTGGTGGCAGTTGGTCCACAGCACCACCGAGCCCGGCTTGTCGAACACCACCTGCGCGTCGACGATCCGCATCAGGTAGATCATCCAGAGGTGCTTGCCCTGATCCCAGGCGCAGTGGTAGTCGACGGTCCGCGCATTCGCGGTTGGCGACGGTGCGGGTGTAGATCGGGCTGCCGGTCTCGCCGCCGAGTTTGTCGTAGGCCAGCCACAGTCCCGGTTCCTCGGTCGGGCTCGAAGCCGCGCAGGCTGTAGGTCCACTCCTCCAGGCATCGGGTGTCGGCCAGGTAGTCGAACAGCTCGTCGGGTGGACAGTCGATGTAATCGTTGACGGTGCAGTATGCCCCGAACACCTCGTCGTGCGGATACACCGACCGCATCATCTCCATGATGATCGGGGTGGCCTTCTCCCTCGGCGAGGTCTCGACGCGGATCACGCCGTCGATCGGATCGGCGGTACCCCGATGGACGGTGATGTCCTCAAGTGCGGGCAGCGACATTGGAGTTGCTCCTCCTTGTGCGATGGCGGTTGACTGACTGCGTCGGCGCCGTTGCCGAGAAAGGCTGCGAACGGGCGGGATTTCGTCGGCCGAGCACTCGATGCTGATGACCGACGGGCCGTCGACGTCGAGCGCGGCCTCAGCGCGGCGGGCAGTGCGTCGAGATCGTCGACGTCCACCGACGCAGCGCCGGGAACATCGCGGCCAGCCCGGCGCCCAGCCGGCTCGGCCCGAACCGGTTGTAGCTGTAGCGGTCGCCGTAGAACAGCTGCTCGCGGGTCACGCACATCGCGTGCGCGTGGTTGTCGAACAGCAGAAAGGTGATCGGCAGCCGGTATTGCAGCGCGGTGTGAATCTCCATGCCGTGCATGAAGAATGAGCCGTCGCCGGCGATGACGACGGTGCGGCCCCCGGTATCCGCATCGCGGCCGAACGCCATGCCGATGCCCGCGCCGAAGCTGTATCCCATGCCGCCCATGCCCAGCGCGACGATGAACCGGCCATCGCGGCGCACCGGCAGGTGATGTATCGCCGAGGCGCCGATGTTGCCGGCGTCGACGACGATGTCGGCGCCGTCGGGCAGCACGCGGTCGAGCACCGCCATCGCATCGCGGTACCGAATCCCGGGCCCGTCGTGCGGCGGCGGGCGCAGTTCGGAGCGCCGCACCGCGTCGGGCACGCGGACACGGGCCGGGCGGCCGTGGCCCGACAGCGCGGCGGTCAGCAGCGACAGCGATCCGCGCAGGTCGTCGGTGTGCACGTGGGTGCACGGCAGATACGGCGGCGCAGCACCGATCGAGTAGACCGGCACCGACCGCAGCGCGTCGTCCAGTCCTGCCCGCGCCGTCACCGTCATCCGGGTGCCGACCACCAGGCACACCGCGCTGTCGGCGATGGCCTCCGCGACGCCGGGATGACCCATCACGCCGGTCACCCCGAGTGCCGACGACGACCCCATCCCGGGCGTGCCCGCGACGTCTTTGGCGTCGGGCACGCATGCCACCCGGGCCCGCAGCAGCGACCGCAGCTGTTCGAGTTCCGCGCGGGCGTCGTCGCGTGCCACCTGCTCGCCGGCGATGATCGTGACCGGCCCGTCGGCGCGCCGAAGCGCCCGCGCGATCGGATGCGGATCGCCGATGTGCATGTCACGCTTGGTCGATCGACGACGTCGCCGCCGTTGACGTGCGGTCAGCGTCGCCTGCTGAATGTCCTTGGGCAGCAACAGCACTGCCGGTCCACCGGTGCGGGCGGCGGCGATCGCCTCCGGCAGCGCCGTGATGATGTCCTCGGGCGTCGTCACCCGCCTGCAGTACACCGACACCGCCGAGAACAGCGCCTGCGCGTCGAGTGCGCCGTTGCGGCCGCTGGTGTCCTGGAACGCGCCCCGGCCGTCGAGCGAGGTCGGCGCCTGTCCGATCAGCGCCAGCACCGGCACCCGGCTGGCGAACGCTTCTCCCAGGCCCGGCACGGTGTTCAGGCAGCCGCCGCCCGACGTCGCGGCCACCACGCCGAGCCCGGCGCCGCTGCGGCTGTAGCCGTCGGCCATTGTCGCAGCGGAGAACTCGTGCTTGGCCAGCACCGCGGTGATGTCCTCGCGGAAGAACGCCGCGTCGTAGAGATCCTCGATGTTGGCGCCGTCGACACCGAAGATGTAGTCGACGCCGATCGCGGCGAGATAGCTCGACGATGTGGTCGACAACCCGGTGCCTGGCCATGTGCTCACCTGTCGCTCTTCGCTCTTCGCGCTGCTTCATAGAGGACACGAGTGGCTAGCGGATTCGGTTCACCCAGTGGCTCGAATCACAGCTGTTTTTCGAGCAGTACCTGCCCGAGTCAGACGAAACCAGTTGCACAGCAGCGATTTCCTCCACGGGAGGGGTGTGTTCGCGCTGGGCAACGCCGTCGCACCGGACAACCCGAGCCATGTCGCGACCTGGCTCTGACTGCCGTCGCGGCCGACGACGACCATGCCCGAGGTTCTGCGGCGGTGCGTCGCGCCGGCCCCAGTCGCCGTACGTGCACGCCATGTCGATGCGGGTGCCCCAGCCGTAGCCGGTCATGCTGATGGTCGCGTTGATCGGCGTCGGGGACACCTTCGTCATCTCCATCGCGGACCCGGCGGCCTGGTCCGTGCCCGTCTGCAGCCCCAGGCTCTCGGGACGGATCGCGATCACCAACCCGACCGCCAGCACGGCGGCCGCGGCAGCCAGCGCAGCGGTGGTCACCCACCGGGAGCGCCTGCGCCGCGCGCTGGACGCGTGCGAGCAGCGAGTCGAGCACCTCGGGTCGCAGCGGCGGCTCGGCTGCTCCTCGTCGAGCGCCCCGACGTCGGCGCGGTCGAGCTTGGCCAGCAGCGCCGGGATTCCGCTCAGCTCGGCCACGGCGGCGCGGCAGCGCGGACACGTGCCCAGGTGCGCTTCGTATTCGCGGCGCTCGTCGGCTCGACAACGAGCCCAGGACGTAGGCGGCGTCCCACGTCACATAGCGATCGTCGTCCACCTCTTCACCGCCCTCTGGGTAGCCCGAATTGTGTCATCGTGTCACCCCCATTTCCTGCAGATTGAGCCGCAGCGCCCGCATCCCGTAGTGCAGCCGCGACTTCACGGTGCCCTCGGCGATCTCGCAGGTCCGCGGCGATCTGTGCGGTCGTCCAGCCCTGGTAGTACGCGCGGCTGATGACCGCCCGGTGGTCCTCGGACAGCTGGGCCATGGCCTCGCTGAGCAACATCCGGTCCAGCGCCGTCTCCACCTCGTCGGGCCCCGCGTGGTCCGCCGCCTGTTCCATGTCGGGCGTGCCCGATTCGCTGCGGAACCGCGCGCTTCGTCTCTCGTCGATGACGAGGTTACGCGCCACGGTGAACAGCCACGCCCGCGCGGATCTCTCTCTGTCGTCGGTCACCTCGGGATGGCGCCATGCACGCAGTAGCGTCTCCTGCACGACATCCTCCGCCCGAGCTGTATCCCCAGTGAGCCGCACGGCATAGCGCCACAGAGCTGCGGCGTGCTCTTGGTAGAGCACCCGCATGACCTGCCTTCGGCGGTCTCCGGGTCGTCCAAATTTCAACCTCCGTTGTTAATACGAGGTTGCCGGTCATCCGGTTCAGTGTCGCGAGCCGCCGCCGTCGGCGACGCCGTCGGCGTCTAGAGCGTGAGGATCCGCGGTCCGTCGTCGGTCACGGCCACGGTGTGCTCCCAGTGCGCCGCGCGGGATCCGTCGGCGGTGACGACGGTCCATTCGTCCTCGAGGACCACGGTCTTCGTGGTGCCCAGGGTCAGCATCGGTTCGATGGCCAACACGGATCCCGGGCGCCAGATGTGGACCGCGGCCGGGCGCGCCCTCGTTGGGCAGGAACGGGTCCATGTGCATTTGCCTGCCGATGCCGTGACCGCCGTAGCCCGCGACGATCCCGAATTTGCGGTCGTACCGCGCCTCGGCGGCATGCGTCCCGGCCTCGATGGCGTGCGACACGTCGGTGAGCCGGTTGCCGGGCACCATCGCGGCGATGCCGGCCTCCATGGCCTCGCGGGTGGCCGCGGACAGCGCTTCGTCGACGGGGATCAGCGCACCGACACCGAAGGTGATCGCCGAGTCGCCGTGCCAACCGTCGAGGATCGCCCCGCAGTCGATGGACACCAGATCGCCCGATGCCAGGGTTTCGCTCGCCGACGGAATGCCGTGCACCACACGGTCATTGACCGACGAGCAGATGCTGGCCGGGAAGCCGTGATAGCCGAGGAACGACGGGATACCGCCGCCGTCGCGGATCACCGACTCGGCGATCTCGTCCAGCGCGAGCGTGGACACTCCGGGGACGGCGGCGTTGCGCACGGCGCAGCAGCGCGGAGGCGACCAGCGCGCCCGCGGCGGCCATCGCATCGAGTTCGGCGGGGCTGCGCTGCGGGACGACCCGGCGGCTGCGTAGCCCTGGCAGGCCGATCATCGACGCTCCGTTCGGCTAGCGGCCGAGCGCCCGCAACGCCCGGGCGAACACCTCGTCCAGCGCACCGACCGCATCGACGGTCTGCAGGTTGTTGTGGGAGTAATACTCGAGCAGCGGCTCGGTCTCGTCGCGGTACACCTGCATCCGGTTGTGGATGACGTCTTCGGTGTCGTCGGCGCGGCCACGGGCCTTGAGCCGCGTGAACAGCTCGTCCTCCGAGACGGCGAACTCCAGGACGGCGTCGAGCTTGGTGTTGTGGTTCTTCAGCATGTCGTCGAGCGCCTTCGGCCTGCTCGACCGAGCGCGGGTAGCCGTCGAGGATGAAGCCGGCGGCCGCGTCCTCCTGTTCGATCCGGTCTTCGACGAGCGCGTTGGTGAGGGTGCTGGGCACCAGGTCGCCGGCGTCGAGGTAACGCTTGGCCTCGACCCCCAGTTCGGTGCCTTCGCTGATGTTCTTGCGGAACAGGTCCCCGGTCGAGATCTGCGGGATGCCGAGCTTCTCGGAGAGCTTCTGCGCCTGGGTACCTTTGCCCGCCCCGGGCGGTCCGAGTAGAACGACTCTCACTTCAGGAACCCTTCGTAGTTGCGTTGCATCAGCTGGCTCTCGATCTGCTTGACGGTATCCAAGCCGACACCGACCATGATCAGAACCGCAGTACCGCCGAAGGGCAGATTCTGTACGGAGCCGGTGTTGCCGATCTGCAGGAACAGGTTCGGCAGCACGGCGATCACGCCCAGATAGATGGAGCCCGGCAGGGTGATCCGGTTGAGCACGTATCGCAGGTAGTCGGCGGTCGGCCTGCCCGGGCGGATACCGGGGATGAACCCGCCGAA
Organism: uncultured Actinomycetota bacterium; assembly: GCA_963720345.1. Lineage (GTDB taxonomy): Bacteria > Actinomycetota > Actinomycetes > Mycobacteriales > Mycobacteriaceae > Mycobacterium. The sequence continues at coordinate 87,901 of CAVRFN010000046.1, read as the reverse complement.
CTTCTTCATCTCGTCGGCACGTTCTTCGGGGTTGAACGTGATCGACACATAGAAGTACGTGAAGAAGATGATCAGTCCGAAGTAGACCGCGATGTAGACCGGGTCAGCGGGGTTCGTGAGGTATTCGGCGACGAACCTCGACCACCACCCGTTGCCCGCGTTCGGGTTTCCGCTGGTGATCAGCTGGGTGATCAGGTGCGGGATGTAGATCAGCGACGACGCGAAGATGACCGGGATGACGCCGGCCTGGTTGACCTTCAGCGGCAGGTACGTCGACGTGCCGCCGTACATGCGCCTGCCGACCATCCGCTTGGCGTACTGGACCGGGATGCGGCGCTGGCCCTGCTCGACGAACACCACGCCGACGATGATGACCAGCGTGGCCGCGCAGACCACGGCGAACACCAGGCCGCCGCGGCTGTCCAGGATGGACTTGCCCTCGCCGGGGATCGCCGACGGCGATGCTGGCGAAGATCATCAGCGACATGCCGTTGCCGATGCCACGCTCGGTGACCAGCTCGCCCATCCACATCACCAGCGCGGCGCCTGCGGTCATCACCAGCACCATGACGACGAGGGTGAAGATGTTCAGGCCCTCGCTCTGGCCCTGGATGATGTCCAGCGTGCAGCCCTGCAGCAGGCCGCCGTTGGCGGCCAGCGCGATGATGCTGGTGGCCTGCAGGAGCGCCAGCGCGATCGCCAGATAACGCGTGTACTGCGTCATCTTGGTCTGGCCGGACTGGCCCTCCTTGCGCAGCTGCTCGAACCGCGGAATCACCACGGTCAGCAGCTGCACGATGATGCTGGCGGTGATGTAGGGCATGATGCCGACCGCGAACACCGACAGCTGCAGCAGCGCGCCGCCGGAGAACAGGTTGATCAGCGAGTAGATCTGTCCCGAGTCACCGCCGCTGACCTGCTGCGATGCACTGCTGCACGTTCGGGTAGTTGACGCCGGGCGACGGGATCGAGGCGCCGACCCGGTACAGGATGACGATGCCGAGGGTGAACAGGATCTTTCGCCTCAGGTCGACTGTCCGCAGTGATGAGATGAAAGCCGAAAGCACTCTTCCTCCTGCGCAGCCGACCTGTGGCTAGCGGCGTGCGAATGGGGCTGGTCTGACCAGCGTTCTTGGTTAAGTCGGGTGCGACCCCCGTCAGGCGCGCAGCCTGCGAAGTCACGCGTCAAACAGTCTACGAGACTAACAGTTGCAGGTCCGTTGCCCTGCATCCGACTGCCCGGACTCACTCACAGTCCCTCTCAGCTCGGGAACATAACGTGGGTGTCATCTCGTTATATCCACTAAGTAATGACTCGACTAGGGGCTTCTTGATGGCACGGACTGACAACGACACCTGGGATCTGGCATCCAGCGTCGGCGCGACGGCCACGATGGTCGCCGCGGCGCGCGCGATCGCGACCACGGCCGACGACGCGTTGATCAACGATCCGTTCGCCGAACCGCTGGTGCGCGCGGTCGGCGTGGACTTCTTCACCCGCTCGCCAGCGGGGAGCTGCGCGCCGAGGATCTCGACGCCGACAGCGCGTCGGTCGGCATGCAGCGGATGACCGACAACATGGCGGTGCGGACCAAGTTCTTCGACGAGTTCTTCACTCGACGCCGACCGCGGCGGGCATCCGGCAGGCGGTGATCCTGGCGTCCGGCCTCGACGCACGGGCCTACCGGCTGGCGTGGCCCGCGGGCACGACGGTCTACGAGATCGACCAGCCCGAGGTCATCGAGTTCAAGACCAGGACGCTCGCCGACTTCGGCGCCGAGCCGACCGCGGACCGCCGAACGGTCGCGATGGACCTGCGCAACGACTGGCCGTCGGCACTGATCGCCGCGGGCTTCGACCCGAGCCAGCCCGACCGCATGGAGCGCCGAAGGGCTGCTCGGCTACCTGCCGCCGGAGGCGCAGGACCGGCTGCTCGACACGATCACCGAGCTCAGCGCGACCGGCAGCCGCGTCGCGGTCGAAAGCGTGCCGAGCATCGACCCGGCCGACCACGAGAAGGCGATCGAGCGGATGCAGGAGGCCTCCGCAGCGGTGGCGCGAGCCACGGGTTCGACCTCGACTTCGCCGATCTCATCTACCTCGGCGACCGCAACGAGGCGGCCGGCTATCTGGCCGACCACGGCTGGCAGATCTCAGCGGCAGCAGCGTCAAGCGAGCTGTTGGCCGACAACGGCCTGCCGCCGCTCGACGAGGACGAGGACCTCGCCAACTTCGGCGACCTGCAATATGTCAGCGGCATACTCAAGTCATGAGCCGCGGACAGCGACGACCGACAGCTGGGACCTGGCGTCCAGCGTCGGCACCACCGCCACGATGGTCGCCGCGGCACGCGCGGTGGCCAGCCGCGAGGACGACCCGCTGTTCGACGACCCGTATGCCGCGCCGCTGGTGCGCGCCGTCGGCCTGGACTTCTTCACCCCGCTGGTCGACGGCGAGGTCGAGCTGCCCGACGACGGCGACCCGGGCGGCCCGGCGTTCATCGCCACCTCCATCGCGGTGCGGACGCGGTTCTTCGACGACTTCTTCGTCGACGCCGGCGCCGCGGGCATCCGGCAGGCGGTGATCCTGGCGTCGGGCCTGGATTCGCGCGCCTACCGGCTGCCGTGGCCGGACGGCACCGTCGTCTACGAGATCGACCAGCCGCAGGTCATCGAGTTCAAGACGACGACGATGACGTCGATCGGCGCATCCCCGGCCGCCGAGCACCGCACGGTCGGCATCGACCTGCGCGAGGACTGGCCGAACGCGTTGCGCGACAGCGGCTTCGACGCCAACCAGCCGACGGCGTGGAGCGCCGAGGGGCTGCTCGTCTATCTGCCGCCCGAGGCGCAGGACCGGCTTTTCGACGACATCGCCGCGCTCAGCGCGCCGGGCAGCCGGCTGGCCACCGAGTACCACCCCGACGCCGCCGCGAGCATCGGCGCGCGCGCTGCGGGATATGAAGGCGCAGTGGGGTGACGCACGGGTTCGACATGGACATCACGAAGCTGTTCTACGACGGCGAGCGCAACGGCGTCGTCGAGTACCTCACCGAGCACGGCTGGCAGGTGTCCGCCCGGCTCCGGCCCAGATGTGTTCGCCGACTACGGCCGCGTGTTCCCCGACACCGATTCGCTTGTACCGCTGCGCGATTCGCTCGCCGTCATCGCAACCCGAAAGTAGGAGATACGCATGCCCCGCACCGACAACGACTCATGGGACCTGGCGTCCAGCGTCGGAGCCACCGCCACGGCAGTCGCCGCCTCGCGCGCGATGGCCTCCAGGGGCCCGACGCCCTTCTCGACGATCCGTTCGCCGACCCGCTGGTCCGCGCCGTCGGGCTGGAGCATCTTCGTCAAGATGGTCGACGGCGAGATCGCTCGATCGACGACGACCCGCTGTTGAACCGCCGGGCGATGAACGAGCAGATCGCGGTCCGGACAAGGTTTTTCGACGACTTTCTTCACCGACGGCCGCCGCAGCGGGAGTGCGTCAGGCGGTCATCCTGGCGTCCGGACTCGACACCCGCGCCTACCGGCTGCCGTGGCCGGCGGGCACCGCGGTCTTCGAAGTCGACCAGCCGGAGGTCATCGCATTCAAGAGCGCGACGCTCGACCGGCTCGGCGCGACCCCACGGCGCGACGCTGCGCACCGTCGGGATCGACCTGCGTGACGACTGGCCGACGGCCCTGCGCGACGCCGGGTTCGATCCCGACGGCGCCGACGGCGTGGATCGCCGAGGGCCTGCTGGTCTACCTGCCGCCCGACGCGCAGGATCGCCTGTTCGACAACATCACCGCGCTGTCGGCGCCAGGCAGCCGGGTGGCCACCGAGCACATGGACATGGCGGTCACTGCCCGAGGACTTCGCCGAGTGCTCACCGAGCGGTCCCGCCGGTTCGGCTCCGAGATCGACCTGGCCGAGCTGTTCTACGCCGGTGAGCGCAATTCCGCCGGCGACTATCTGTCGTCGCTCGGGTGGCAGGTCACACGTCAGACAACCGCGGAGAGCATTTGCCGCCAATGGTTTTCAGCTTCCCGACGACGAGCTCACCGGGCTGATGGCCGGCGACTCCGGCTACCTCTCCGCGATCCTGAAGTAGGAGACATGGCCCGCTCCGATAACGACTCATGGGATCTGGCATCCAGCGTCGGATCGACCGCGACGATGGTGGCCGCGCAGCGGGTGCTGAGCAACCGTGAAGGACTGATCGACGACCCGTACGCCGAACCGCTGGTGCGCGCGGTCGGCCTCGACTTCTTCACCCGGGCGCTCGACGGTGAGATCGACCTCGACGACGTCGACCCTCGGTTCAACATGCGCCGCGCGGCGGAGGGAATGGCAGTCCGCACCCGCCATTTCGACAGGCTGTTCACCGATGCCACCGCCGCCGGGGTGCGTCAGGCGGTGATACTGGCCGCCGGTCTGGATGCGCGGGCCTACCGGTTGCCGTGGCCCGACGGCACGACCGTCTACGAGCTCGACCAGCCCGAGGTCATCGAGTTCAAGAGCGAGACGCTGGCCGAGCTGGGCGCCGAACCCGACCGCCGACCGGCGGCCTGTCGCGATCGACCTCCGTGAGGACTGGCCGAAAGCGCTGCTGGACAACGGCTTCGATCCCACCCAGCCGACCGCGTGGATCGCCGAGGGCCTGCTGATCTACCTGCCGCCCGAGGCGCAGGATCTGCTGTTCGACCGGATCGACGAGCTCAGCGCGCCCGGTAGCCGCGTCGCCACCGAGCACATCCCCGACATCAGCATGTTCTCCGACGAGAGGTCGCAGGAGATCACCGAACGGCTCAAGAAGTACGGCCACGACATCGAGATGTCAGACCTGATCTACCACGGTGAGCGCAGCGACGTCATCGAGTACCTGACCGGCGCACGGCTGGGATGTCACCGCGCAGACGATGCCGGATGCGTACGCCGCCAACGGGTTCGAATTCCCCGAGGACAGCGCCATGGGCTTCTTCGCCGACCTGAGCTACGTCACCGCGGTCAAGCGCTAGTTCTCCTCCAGGCCCCTTCGAGCCGCTACATCGTTCACTCTGCGTTGAGGCCACCATGTGTGCCGAAAATACGACCTGGACGCAGAGTCAATCCCCGGCCCTTCGCCAGTTCGAGGAACCTGCCGTAGCGGTCCTCGACGGCGGCACTCCACGCCGGATCCGGGTCGACGACCGCGTTCGACCGACGCCCACCGCGCGGCGTCGGTGATCGACGATTCGAGCCCGGCCGCCATCCGGCCGAGAAACGCCGCGCCCAGCGCCGCCCCCTCGGCGACGCCGGACACGCTCACCGGCAGCCCGGTGGCGTCGGCGAGGGCCTGCATCCACGGCGCGACGCGCGTGCCGCCGCCCGTCGCGACGATGCGCGACGCCGACGCGCCGCTCATCTCGATGATCTGCCGCACCACGAATCCCGACGCCTCGAAGGCGGCCCGCCGCACCGATGCGCCGTCGTGGGTGAGGTTCAGCCCGTCGAGCACGCCGCGGCGATCCGGATCGTGCAGCGGGGCGCGTTCACCGCGCATGTACGGCGACCACACCGGCACCCGCCCGGGCTCGACGGCGCCGCCCGGCCCGACGAGACGGTCCACCCAGCCGAGGAACAGACCACCCGCGTTGCTCGGCCCGCCGATCTGGACACTTCCCCGGCGCCGGTGTGCGGCAGCGTCCACAGACCGGGAACCTCGCGGTACTCGCCGATAGTCACCCACACGATCAGGGTCGTGCCGCACAGCACCAGCACGTCGCCGTCGCGGTCGGCGCCCGCGACCATCTGCTCGCACACGCGCGTCGACCGCCCCGGCCGCCAGCACGGCGTCGGTGTCGCGCACCCGGCCCACGGCGACGCCCGTCGCCTCCACGCGGGGCATGCGCCGTCCGGTGTCGCACCGCAGTCGGCGCACACCGTCTCACTCCAGCCGTTGCCGTCGAACAACGGATAGGCGGTGCTCGCGGTGGCAGTTGTCGATGACCGCCTCGCCCGCCAGCGCGTGGTTGGCCACCGCCATCGCCGGCCAGTACCCGTGCGCGTCGGGCGCCTCGCCCCACCGTCCAGCGCAGGAACTCGACCGCCTCACCGGACAGGAACGTGCGTGTCCGGGCCGCGTGGCCGACCGGCCGCGGGCGTCGCCGTACAGCAGGCCCGGCGTCAGCGGCCGGCCGTCGTCGTCGACGGCGGTCAGCGACGGCACCATCGCCGTGACCGCCACCGCCGCGGCATCGGGTCGGCGCAGCTCGGCCAGCGCTGTCAGCGGACCTTGGCGCCACGCCTCGTCGGCGTCGTGCTCGAGTCGGTTCGGCGCGGGCACCCGCAGCCGGTGCGGAATCCGCACCCTGGCCGTCACCCGGCCGTCCTCGTCGGCGGCCACCGCCTTGACGGCGGTCGTGCCGATGTCGATGCCGATCGTGACGGCTTTGGCTGACACGCGCGTCACCGTACGCCAGCATGAGCAATCGTGACCCGACTTCGCGCCCTCGTGACGGCACCCCTTCGCGGTCCGGGTTTCGACAAACTGCGAGCAGTTGGTCGATGTCGTCTACGACCCGTGGATCGAGCAGCGCCCGCTGCGGATCTACTCCGCCGAGCAGCTCGCGGAGCGGGCGGCCGCAGAACACGCCGATATCCTTGTCGTGGAGGGTGATTCGGTGAGCGGGCCGGTATTCGACCTGCCGTTGCGCGCCGTCGCGTCCACCCGCGGAGACCCCAACAACGTCGATATCGCGGGCAGCGACCGCGGCGGGCATACCGGTGCTGCATACGCCCGGCCGCAACGCCGACGCGGTCGCGGAAATGGCGATCGCCCTGCTGTTCGCGGCCACCCGCCACGTGTTGACCGCCGACGCGGATGTCCGCGCCGGCGAGGTGTTTCGCGACGGCACCATCCCCTACCAACGGTTCCGGGCCTGGGAGATCGCGGGGCGGACGGCCGGCCTGGTGGGCCTCGGCGCGGTGGCGCGCGCGCTGCGGTGGCGGCTGCAGGGACTCGGCGTGACGGTGATCGCCTACGACCCGTACAACGACGAGGCCGGCCACAGCCTCGACGAGCTGCTCGCCGAGTCCGACGTCGTCTCGCTGCACGCGCCCGTCACCGAGGACACCGTCGGAGATGATCGGCGCCGACCAGTTCGCCGAAGATGCGCGACGGCGCAGTGTTCCTCAATACCGCTCGGGCCCAACTACACGACACCGACGCACTGGTCGACGCGCTGCGCAGCGGCAAGATCGCCGCGGCCGGGCTGGATCACTTCGTCGGCGAGTGGCTACCCGTCGACCATCCGCTGACGGGCATGCCCAACGTCGTGCTCACGCCCCATATCGGCGGGGCCACGTGGAACACTGAGGCGCGGCAGGCGCAGATCGTCGCCGACGGCCTCGAGGCGCTTCTGTCCGGCCGCGCGCCCGAGCACATCGTCAACCCGGAGGTACTGACCTCATGAAATTCGTTGACAGACCCCGAGGACGCGGTGCTCGCCGCGGCCAAGGACATGCTGCGCCGCGGCCTCGTCGAGGGCACGGCGGGCAACATCTCGGCCAGGCGCGAGGACGGCAACATCGTCATCACGCCGTCGTCGGTCGACTACGCGCGACATGGCGCTCGACGACCTCGTGCTCGTCGACCCCGACGGCGGCGTGCTGGCCGCCAAGGACGGCCGGGGCCCGTCGACGGAGATGGAGCTGCACCTCGCCTGCTATCGCGCATTCGACGACATCGGCAGCGTGATCCACAGTCATCCGGTGTGGGCCACCATGTTCGCCGTTGCGCATCAGTCGATTCCGGCCGCCGTCGACGAGTTCGCCGTGTACTGCGGCGGCGACATCCGATGCGCCGAGTACGCCGCGTCAGGCACGCCCGATGTCGGACACAACGCCGTCAAGGCGTTGGAGGGCAGGGCCGCAGCGCTGATCGCCAACCACGGCCTGGTGGCCGTCGGGCCGCGGCCCGACAAGGTGCTGCACGTCACCGCGCTGGTCGAGCGCACCGCGCAGATCGTCTGGGGTGCACGGGCTCTCGGCGGACCGGTGCCGATCCCCGACGAGGTCAACAAGAACTTCGGCGCCGTATACGGCTACCTGCGCCAGAACCCGATGTGAGTGCGCTGGTCGAAATTAGAAGCGGTAGTCGCCCAACCAGAGCGCGCTGACGCCGGTGAGCGACCTGTCGGCCTGGCTGAGCACCCCGGCCACCGAGCGGCCCACCAGGACGGCCAGCGCCTCGGGCACCGATGCGGCCGCAGGCTGCGACGACGGCTTGGGCCGCAGCATGTCCATGCAACGACGAGCCCGGATAGCTGACCAGGCGGACGTCGTCGTCGGGTTCGAGGCCGGCCAGCACCTTGGCGCGGCTGATCGCGGTGCGAAGCCCGCCGAGCTCGTCGACCAGGCCGTGCTCCAGCGCGTCGGCTCCCGTCCACACCCGGCCGCGGGCGACCGCATCGACGGCCTCGACGGTCATCTTGCGCCCCTCGGCGACCCGCTCGACGAAGTCGGTGTAGAACAGGTCGGCCTCCGCTTCGACATGCGCGTGCTGCGCGTCGGTGAACGGCTGGTTGATCGACCATGCGTCGGCGTTGGCGTTGGTGCGCACCGAATCCGAGCCCACGCCGAGGCGGTCCTTGAGCTCGCGGGCGACCAGCTTGCCGGTCACGACGCCGATCGAACCGGTGATCGTTCCCGCGTTGGCCACGATCGCATCGGCGGACATCGAGACGTAATAGCCGCCCGAGGCCGCGACGGCACCCATCGACGCGACGACGGGTTTCCCGCCGTCTCGGACCCGGTTCACCTCGCGCCAAATGGTTTCCGAGCCGGTAACCGATCCGCCGGGACTGTCTACGCGCAGCACGATCGCGGAGACGGAATCGTCGGCCGCGGCCTCGCGCAGCGCCGCGGCGATGGTGTCGCCACCGGCGCTCGAATTGCCGAACGGCAACACCTGCGGCCCACCGCGGCCACTGACGATCGGGCCGTGCAGCGTGACGACCGCGATCGTCGGCTTACCCTTGCGGCCGGGCACCGACGGCATGGGTGGTGACGGCCGCGACGCGGTGGCCTTCGCGTAGCGCGACAGGTACAGCCGAGGCGGCGCGTCTTCGGAATCCGCGTCGCCGGTCTCGGGTGAAATACCGGGTGCGCCAACGAGTTCGCCGATGCGGGCATACGCCTCGTCGCGGAATCCGATTCGGTCGACCAATCGGCCGGTGACGGCATCGTCGCGCATCAGCGGCGCCTTGTCGGCGAGCGCATCGACTTCCGATGACTCGAGATGGCGCGACTCGGCGACCGCCTGCCACACCTGGGCATGCAGGCTCTCGATCAGTCTGTTGTCAGCCTCACGGTGCGAGTCGGTGTAGCTGTCCTGCGTGAAACGGTTTGCGACGGACTTGTATTCGCCGCGCGCGATGAACTGCGCCTCGATGCCCGACCTTGTCGAGCGCATCCCGAAGGAACATCGCGTTGGTGGCGAATCCGATCAGCCCGACAGTGCCCGAGGGCTGCATCCACACCTCGCGGAATGCCGATGCGAGGTAGTACGACAGCGTGCCCGGGTAGGTCTCGGCCCACGCCAGCGACGGCTTGACATCGCTGAACGCCGAGATGGCGGCGCGCAGTTCCTGCACCGGTCCCGGCGCGGCGGCGGGAAGCTCGACGCGCGCGATCAGCCCCGCCACCCGTGGATCGTCGGCGGCGCGATGAATGGCCGCGACGGCGTCGCGCAGCACCATCGGCCGGTTACCGCCGGTGATCATCGCCATGCGGGTCGAAGCCGCTGGTCTCCTGTGGCACCGACATCAGATCGAGTTCCAGCACACACCCGTCGGGGACTCCGTGATGCCGGGCGGTGTCGACGCGCCTGCCGAGCGCGCGTAGGTCGTCGATCCCGGGGATGCCGGGCAGAAATGCGAACATCCTGTGAGCCTACGGACGCCGACGGGGGCTCTACGGAGTCGCCGGGCAGACCTGCTGCAGAAGCGATTCCGTTCTTCCAGCGGGGGCAGTGACCCGGTCGCCCTCGCAGCGTGCAGGCGGACTTCAGCGCCCCATGAACCGGCCGAACTGTGGGCAGTACACGATCACCGAGGCCTGCATGAACCTCACTGCCTGCTCACGACTCAGGTTGCTGTTCTGCAACGTGCTGACGATGCCCCGTACCACCGGCACCGGGTTGGGGTTTTGCGCCAACTTCGGCTGGGTCATCGCGTCGCACACGGCACGTCCCATGGCGGGGATGTCCGTTTCAGGACCCGCATTGATTCCCAGGGAGCTCACCGCCTCCTCGAACTGCTCGTCATTGCGTCTGGGCATGCACCGCACGCGGCACCGCCGAACACTGCGAGACCGGCGGCGACCATCACAACGGTGATGGCGCGGCGGAGAGCGGTCATGTCTGCTCCTGAAGTTTCGGCACGCGCAATGTAGATCGCACCCGCAGCCGATATGCGTTACCGCATTCGGTGAACACAAGAGCCCCCACCGTAACGGCAGGGGCTCTTGTCGACAACTCGATCTACTCGTCGGTCGCGGACCGACCAGCAGCGTCGGTACATGACCCGCCCGCGGCGGTGATCTTCTCGCGTGCGCTGCCGCTGAACTTGTGAGCGGTGACGTTGACCTTCACAGTCAGCTTGCCGTCGCCGAGCACCTTGATCAACGAGTTCTTGCGCACCGCGCCCGATGCCACCAGCTCGTCGATACCGACATCGCCGCCCTTGGGGAACAGCTTGTTGATGTCGCCGACGTTGACGACCTCGTACTCGGTGCGGAACCGGTTGCGGAAGCCCTTGAGCTTCGGCAGCCGCATGTGGATGGGCATCTGGCCGCCCTCGAACGTCGCAGGGACGTTCTTGCGGGCCTTGGTGCCCTTGGTGCCGCGACCGGCGGTCTTGCCCTTGGAGCCCTCACCGCGACCCACGCGGGTCTTCGCGGTCTTCGACCCCGGCGCCGGGCGCAGGTCGTGCAGTTTGATAGTCATCGCTCAGACCTCTTCTACTTCGACGAGGTGGTGGACGGTCTTGATGAGCCCACGGGTCTGCGCGTTGTCCTCACGAACCACGGACTGCCTGATCTTGCGCAGGCCGAGGGTCCGCAGGCTTTCACGCTGCTTCCAGCGCGCACCGATGGTGCTGCGCACCTGGGTGATCTTCAGTGTCTTTTCAGATGCCATGGTTTTAAGCCGATCCTTCACGCGCGGCCGACGCGGCGAGCGCCTCGGCTTCGCGCCGCGCCCGCAGCATGCCGGCCGGCGCCACTTCCTCGATGGTCAGACCACGCCGGGCCGCCACCTCTTCGGGACGCTGCAGCAGCTTGAGCGCGGCAACGGTGGCATGCACCACGTTGATCGCGTTGTCGCTGCCCAGCGACTTGGCCAGGATGTCGTGCACGCCTGCGCATTCCAGCACCGCGCGCGCCGCACCACCGGCGATCACACCGGTACCGGGGCTGGCCGGGCGCAGCATCACCACGCCTGCTGCGGCCTCGCCCTGCACCGGGTGGACGATGGTGCCGCCGATGAGCGGAACGCGGAAGAAGCCCTTGCGCGCTTCCTCGACACCCTTGGCGATGGCGGCCGGGACCTCTTTGGCCTTGCCGTAGCCGACACCGACCATGCCCTTGCCGTCGCCGACGATGACCAGTGCGGTGAAGCTGAACCGCCGGCCACCCTTGACCACCTTGGAGACACGGTTGATCGCGACGACGCGCTCGATGTAGTTGCTCTTCTCGCCGCTGTCGCGGCCGCCTCGGCCACCACGGTCGTCGCGACGACCCCGGCCGTCGCGGTCACCGCGAGAACCTCTGTTGTCGGACGTCGGCGGCCCGGCTGCTCCTGCTGCCTGCTCGGCCATCATGCAGTCCTTCCGTAATCAGTCATTAGAACTTCAGCCCGCCTTCGCGCGCTGCGTCAGCCAGTGCCGCGATGCGTCCGCCATAGGTGTAGCCACCGCGGTCGAACACCACCGCGTCGATCCCTGCGGCCTTGGCGCGCTCGGCGATCAGCTGACCGACCCGCACGCTGTGGGCCTTCTTGTCGCCGTCGACCGCGCGCACGTCCGCCTCGATGGAGGACGCCGCGGCCACGGTGGTGCCGTCGAGGTCGTTCATCAGCTGCACGTGGATGTGCCGCGCCGATCGGTTGACCATCAAGCGCGGCACCTCGGCCGTGCCTTCGATCTTCTTACGCAGCCGGGCGTGCCGACGCAGTCGCGAGACCCGCCGGGCCTCGGACGCGCTCTGTCCCACCGGCTTACGCACCGACGTCGCGGAGTCTTTTGTGTTGGTAGCCATTACTACTTACCTGTCTTTCCGACCTTGCGGCGGATCTGCTCACCCTCGTAGCGAATGCCCTTGCCCTTATAGGGATCGCTCTTGCGCAGGCGGCGGATGTTCGCCGCGATCTGGCCGACCTTCTGCTTGTCGATGCCGGAGATCGAGAACTTCGTCGGTGTCTCCACCGCGAACGTCACACCCTCAGGGGCGTTGATCAGCACCGGGTGGCTGTAACCCAGGGCGAACTCGAGGTTGCTGCCCTTGGCCACCACGCGGTAGCCGACGCCGAAGATCTCCATCTTGATGGTGTAGCCCTCGGTGACCCCGGTGACGAGGTTGGCCACCAGCGTCCGCGACAACCCGTGCAACGAACGGTTGCGCCGCTCGTCGTCCGGCCTGGCCACCACGATGGCGCCGTCGTCGCCGCGCGACACCTTGATCGGTTCGGCCACCGCCAGTTCAAGAGTTCCCTTGGGGCCCTTGACCGAGACGTTCTGGCCGTCGATCGACACGTCGACCCCGGCGGGAACCGGGACCGGTTGCTTTCCAATTCGCGACATACTCTTTACGCTGCCTCTCCCGCTACCACACGTACGCGAGGACTTCGCCGCCAACGCCCTCTCGGGCGGCCTGGCGGTCGGTCCTCAGACCCGACGACGTGGAGATGATCGCCACGCCCAGACCGCCGAGCACGCGCGGCAGATTGGTGGACTTCGCGTAGACACGCAGACCGGGCTTGCTCACCCGGCGCAGCCCCGCGATGCTGCGTTCACGGCTCGGGCCGTATTTCAGTTGCACCACAAGCGACTTGCCCACCCGGGCATCCTCGGTGTGGTAGTCGGTGATGTAACCCTCGCTCTTGAGGATCTCGGCGATGTTGGCCTTGATCTTCGAGTGCGGCAGGGCCACCTCATCGTGATACGCCGAATTGGCGTTGCGCAGACGTGTCAAGAAGTCTGCGATCGGATCCGTCATGGTCATGACAGCCGGTTCACCTTCCTCGCGGCGGTTCCCCTATGAATGGGCCTACCGCAACTTTTCTGTGGTCAGTAGTTGTTCCAGTGCTTGCGACTCTTCGCGCAAGCGCTCATCGCGTGTTACCAGCTGGACTTCTGCACACCCGGCAGTTCGCCGGCGTGCGCCATTTCGCGCAGGCAGATGCGGCAGAGCCCGAACTTGCGGTAAACCGCGTGCGGGCGTCCGCACCTGTTGCAACGGGTGTACCCGCGCACCTTGAACTTGGGCTTCTTATTGGCCTTGTTGACCAGAGCCTTCTTTGCCATCTGTTCAGTTCTCCTTGAACGGGAAGCCAAGTGCACGCAGCAGCGCTCGGCCTTCGTCGTCGTTCGTCGCCGAGGTGACGACGGTGATGTCCATGCCACGGGGCCGATCGATGTCGTCGATGTTGATCTCGTGGAACATCGACTGCTCGTTGAGGCCGAAGGTGTAGTTGCCGGTGCCGTCGAACTGCTTGGGGCTCAGCCCGCGGAAGTCGCGGATACGCGGCAGCGCGATCGAGGTCAGCCGGTCGAGGAACTCCCACATCCGGTCACCGCGCAGCGTCACGCGCGCGCCGATCGGCATGCCCTCACGCAGCTTGAACTGTGCGATGGACTTGCGGGCCTTGCGGATCTCGGGCTTCTGGCCGGTGATCAGCGCAAGGTCGTTGACCGCACCGTTGATCAGCTTGGCGTCGCGGGCGGCGTCGCCGACACCCATGTTGACGACGACCTTGACCACGCCGGGGATCTGCATGACGTTGGCGTAGCCGAATTCGGACTGCAACGCGCCGCGGATCTCCTCGCGGTAGCGCTGCTTGAGGCGGGGAATGGTCTTCTCAGTGCTAGTTGTCGAAGTCATCTCTAGATGTCCTTGCCGTTGGTCTTGGCGATGCGGACCTTCTTGCCGCTCTCTTCGTCCGTGCGGTACGCCGATGCGGGTCGGCTTGCCGTCGGAGTCGACGACCATCACGTTGCTCACGTGGATCGGCGCCTCCTGCGTGACGATGCCGCCGGACTGCGCGCCGCGCTCGTTGCGCGAGATCGCGGTGTGCTTCTTGATCCGGTTGACGCCCTCGACGAGGATCTTGTCCCTGGTCGGATAGGCCTGCAGCACCTTGCCCTTGGCGCCCTTGTCTTTGCCGGAGACGACCAGAACTGTGTCGCCCTTGTGGACCTTCATCTACAACACCTCCGGAGCAAGCGAGACGATCTTCATGAAGCGCTTCTCGCGCAGTTCACGGCCGACCGGGCCGAAGATGCGCGTACCGCGTGGGTCGTTGTCGGCCTTGATGATGACGGCTGCGTTCTCGTCGAACTTGATGTAGCTGCCATCGGCGCGACGGCGCTCCTTGACGGTGCGCACGATGACGGCCTTGACGACCTCACCGCGCTTGACGTTGCCGCCGGGGATGGCGTCCTTGACGGTGGCCACGATGATGTCGCCGATGCCGGCATAGCGCCGCCCGGAGCCACCGAGCACGCGGATGCACAAGATCTCCTTGGCGCCCGTGTTGTCGGCGACCTTCACCCGCGATTCCTGCTGAATCACTCGAACTCCTCGACCTGGTAAATGTGTGCACGGCAGATACCGACCTGACGTGCGCGGTCTTGCTGTCACCGAAGAGCACGCAGGGCCCATCCGGAGGATCGGCCGAGGTCTGCCCAAGGCAACCCGTTGATTCTAGGTGACGACCTGCGAGGAACCAAATCGCCGCTGGTCGGTGGAAGACCCCCTGATCACCAGAAGTAAGGGTACCCTAACTTCTACCGCGATCAGAGGAGTTGCAATGCCCACTACCTGGCTCGACACGGTCCTTCGCCAATCCCGTCGCGTGGGGAAGCTTTCCGTATCCCCACTGGGCGGCCTTTCTCTTGGACAATCCCGTCCGACGGCTGCTCGCCGACCCGGCCGACCTCGCCGCCGCGCTCGAGCTGACCGGCTCTGAAACGGTGCTGGAGCTCGGACCCGGCTCCGGCTTCTTCAGCAGGGAGGTCGCGGGCCGACTGCCCCGCGGCCGACTGAGTTGTTCGACGTCCAGCCCGAGATGCTGGCCAAGGCGCGGCGCAAGCTCGACGACGCGGGTCATCAGAACGTGGGATTCAACAGCGGTGACGCCGGCGCGGGGCTGCCCTTCGGAGACGACACGTTCGACGTCGCGTACTCGGTCAGCGTCATCGGGGAGGTTCCCGACAAACCGTCGTGCCTGCGATCGCTGGCGCGCGTGATCAAACCGGGCGGAGTACTGGTCTTCATGGAGGGGTTCCCTGATCCGGATCGGCTCAGCGCCAACGAACTCCGCGATCTAGCCGAGCCCGAAGGTTTCCGCCTGCGCGATTCCAGCGGGACGATCGTGCGCGACATCGTCCGCTTCGACAACACCTGACATTTCCCGAGGTCACCTGCGCGTATCACGCGGCCTCGCTAAAGATCAGCCACGCAACGGAACCCGATATGGGTAGTGGCGCTGTCCTGCGACTGTGGCGAGCGCGCCGCAGGTCGGTACCGGTGGCAGTACTCCGGCGCACACAGGTGCGATCCGCCCTTGAGGGTCTGGTTCACGGCAGGGTCCGCCGTTGTGGGCGGGGTACAACAGCCCTTGTTCTCGTCGAGGCGGTGATGCGCCGAGAATTCCGTGGTCGTCCACTCCCACACGTTGCCGATCATGTCGACCAGACCGAACGCGTTGGCCGGAAAGGTGCCGACGGGCGACGTGCCGGTCCAGCCGGCCGCACCCTCGTTGAGATAGGGAAAGCGGCCTTGCCACGTGTTGGCCATCAGCCGGCCCTCGGGTGCCGCATCCTCACCCCACGGGTAGGTGGTGGTGACGCCCCCGCGCGCGGCGTACTCCCATTCCGCTTCCGTCGGCAGCCGGCGGCCGGCCCACAGCGCGTAAGCCGCGGCGTCGGGGTAGGCGACCTGCACCACCGGATGATCGAGCCTGTCGTCAATCTTGCTGTCGACTCCGAACGGCCGCCGCCAGCTGGCCCCCGGCTCCCAGGTCCACCACTGCCGCCAGTCCCGAAGGTCCACCGGGCCGCTCGTCGGCCGGAACACCAACGCACCCGGCACCAAATCCTGCGGTGACACACCCGGATAGAGCGCAGGGTCCATCGGCTGCTCGGCGACGGTGAGATAGCCCGTGGCATCGACGAATTCGGCGAACTGCGCGTTGGTCACCGGATGGCGTTCGACGGCGATCGCGGCGACGGTCGCGGTGTGCGCGGGCGCCTCTTCCGGATAGAACTGCGTCGAGCCCATGCGAAATGATCCGCCCGGAAGCTCGACGAGCTCAGTGAGCATGGCTCAAGGGTATTTCGATGCCGAAATCGTCCATCATCGGCGAGGTGAACGGGTCGAAATCCGCACTGCCCTGCGGCCCCTGCACGTGCACCACCACCAGGTAGTCGCCGGAGTTCGTCCAGACGTGAGCGACGCGGTCGCCGAACTCCACCGCCTGCTCAGGGGTATCCGCCCAGGAACCGAGCAGCTTCTGACCGCTGTATCCGCAGAGATCGGCGGGCAGCACGCTGACACTGCTGACGGCCGACGCCGCCATCGCCTCGTCGGCGTACTGCTTGAACGCCGCCGCGGGGTCCAACGTCGTCCTGGCGATCGTGACCGTTGCCCAAATCCCTTCCGGCCCGGTCAGCTTCGCGCCGACGTCACCTTCGCCTTGCGTCGTCGACCAGCCTGGCGGCAGAGCGACAGTGATTTTCGGTGCCCCCGGATCCGCAACTGCTGCCGTCACCCCGCTCCGCCGAAGGATCCGGCACTGCACAGGTCACCGTGCCGGGTGCCACCGCGGTGCGCGTGGTGGGCAGGACGCCGGGTTCGGTGAGGTCGGCCTCCGGGGTCGGGATGGCCCTCGTTGTCTGCGTTGACGTCACGGTCGTCGACGGCGTCGACTCGGCGACCGACTCCACGTCGTCGGCGACTGGTTCGCCCTCGCTGGTCTTGCCGCAGGCCGATACCAGCACGGTAGTCAGGCACAGTGCGGCGAGCGCCGCCCATCGAGTTCTCATCGAGTTTCAGTCCCTCGCGAAAGCGCGCGCGAACTCGCGCTCCAGATCCACATACGGCTGACCGGACACGTCAACGTTCACCTGAGCGATAGTGCCACCTGTGAACGCGAACGGGGCCTTGTATGCCCGCGATACCGGCGATCCGGTGTTGCGGCCGACGCTCAGGGTGGCTCCGGCGAGACCGAAGGTGCCGGGGTGGATCCTGACGCCCGCTCTCGACGCCACCTCGGCGCCGTCGATGTAGAGCGCCGCATCGCCGAGCGGCGTATGGCTGCCCTCGACCGTTCCGGTCCGCGTGTATGCGACACCGAACGTGTGCTTTCCCACCGGAACGGCTTCCGGTGACGACAGCTCCTGCTCCTCCTCGCCGAGGAAGTTGTAGATGTAGTGCAGCCGCCCGTCCTGCATGAAGAGGACGTGCCCACCGTGTGCGCCGCCGTGCTTGAACAACACCCCCTCTGCGCCGGTGCTGTCGATGGTCACCTCGGCCATCACCGCGAACGACCGGCCCTGGATCTCCGCGGCCGCCCCCATACCGACGTCGGCGGTGCCGGGATAGTAGAAGTACGACTCGCGGGTGCCGGTCAGGTAGGGCCGCCACCGTGACATCGTTTCGAGGATGTTCAGATCCGCCAGCGGAAGCCCGTTGTACTTCTCGGCCTCGCTGAACCACAGCGCCTTGAGTTCGGCGAGCTTGTCGGGATTCTCCGCCGCCAGATCGTGGCACTGGCTGCGGTCGGCCTCGATGTGGAACAGCTCCCACCGGTCCTTGTCGAAGTTCGACCAGCCGGCCGGCGACGCGGCGTGCACGGTGTTGGCGAACCAGCCGTCGTGCCAGATGCCGCGGGTGCCCAGCATCGCGTAGAACTGGGTCTCCTTACCGGTCGCGGCCTTCGGATCATCAAGGGCCACTTTGAAACTGACGCCATCGAGGGGCTTCTGGGCGTAGCCCTTGACGGTTCGGGCGGATCGATACCGAGCAGGTCGTACACCGTCGGGGTGATATCGCAGACGTTGACGTAGTTGTCGCGGACCTCGCCGTGGGCAGCAATGCCCGCGGGCCACGAGACGATCGCGGTGTCGGCGATGCCGCCCTCGTGTGACGCGTAGCGCTTGTACAACTTGTAGGGCGTGTTGAAGGCCATCGCCCAGCCGATCGGATAGTGGTTGTAGGTCTCGGGCCCACCCAGGTTGTCCATGAACCGCAGACCCTCTTCGACGGTGTCGACGTAACCGTTGAAGAACTTGACCTCGTTGACCGATCCGTTCGGTCCGCCCTCACCGCTGGCACCGTTGTCGGAGATGACCACGATGATGGTGTTGTCGAGTTGGCCGGACTCCTCCAAATAGTCCAGGATGCGGCCGATTTGGGCGTCGGTGTAGCTCAGGAATCCGGCGAACACCTCGGCCATCCGGCTGAACAACCGCTTCTCGTCCTCCTCGAGCGAGTCCCACGGCCGCACGGTGTCCTGCAGGGGCCACGGTTCGCCGTTGGGCCCCTTGACATCCGCGTACGGGTTGATCGGCGACAGCTCGGTGTCGGCCGGGACGATGCCGAGACGCTTCTGGTTCTCCAGCACGATCTCGCGGTAGCGCTCGTAGCCCATGTCGAACGTGCCCGCGTAGCGGTCTGCCCACTCCTTGAAGACGTGATGCGGCGCATGACCGGCACCGGGACAGACGTAGGAGAACCACGGCTTGTCGGGCGCGATCACCTTGGCGTCGCGGATGAATTCGATTGTCTTGTCGGCGATGTCCTTCGACAGGTGGTAGCCATCCTCGGGCAGTCCGGGCGGTGCGACGGGATGATTGTCGTAGACGAGTTCGGGATACCACTGATCGGTCTCGCCGCCCATGAAGCCGTAGAACCGTTCGAATCCCCGCGACAGCGGCCAATGTCGTTTGGTGGAGGCGAGATTGGATTCCTCCAGCGGAGTCAGATGCCACTTGCCGACGCAATAGGTGTTGTAACCGTTTTCGGCGAGGACTTCCGATAGCAGCGCGGTGTCGTTCGGGATGCGTCCGTTGCAACCCGGGAACCCGTCGGTGAACTCCTCGATGGTCGCCATGCCGACGGTGGTGGCGTTGCGTCCGGTCAGCAGCGACGCGCGCGTCGGCGAGCACAGCGCGGTGGTGTGAAACTGCGAGAGCCGGACACCGCGCTCGGCGATGCGGCTCATCGTCGGCATCTCCACCAGACCACCGAAGCAGTCCCAGGTCGCGATGCCGGTGTCGTCCCACACCAGATAGAGAACGTTGGGCGCACCTTCCGGCGCCGTCGGCGCGGCGTAGGGACCCCAGTCCGGTTCCGAATCCCGGATGTCGAGTTCGATCCTGCCGTTGAATTCCGTCGCCATGGCCGCCTCGTCCCGGTTCGCTGATCGTCGCGTGCTCGACGATCGCGGTGGAGATTACCCCGGCGATATGAGCTCAGACTGAGAAATTGACGATGGCGGGGCTCCTCGCTTGCGGGTCAGCCACCACTGCACGGTGGCCAACGGAATCGTCCACCCCAGCCACGCGCCCAGGCCCGCCACGAACCAGAGATAGTGCTCCTCGTTACCGCCAAAGACGCTGTCCTGCAACGGCTGCAGCGAAATGAACAGCACCGGCGTCCAGATCCGGTTGGCGATCGTCGACAGCGCAACCGTGGCGCTGCGGACCATGTGCCTGCGGTGGTCGGCGAAGCGCCGCTGCCGCGCCGCCGCGAACCCGTTGATGGTGAACCACAGCCACACCGCCGCCCAACAGCACATTGCTGACCGCCAGCAGCGGACCGAACGGGGTGGCGGCTCCGATCACCATCGCGAATGCCGCGGCCGGGATCGCCGCGGCGACGTACACGCGCCCGGTGCGACGGTGCAGCACCGGGTGACGGCTGCGCAGCCGCGGCCAGATCTGCGCGACGGCCGTCACCATCGCCACGCTGCCGAACATCACGTGGGCGACCAGCAGCGGATAGTGCCACGCGAACGTCGCGGGACCCGGGTGCCGCCGGTGAAGTACGGCGGCAGCGAGAACAGCAGGAACGCGGCCACGATCACGGCCAGAACCGGGGTCAACCATTTCGCACGCGGCCGGACTGCGTATGTCATACGCACAAAGCGTACGGCATACGCAGTACCGCCTGCAATCGCTTATGCTGGCAACAAATGAGCGATCCATTGCCCCGCGCGCTGGAGATCTTGTGGCATGAGCCGAGCGCGCCCGCCGCTCAGCGAGGGCTGAGCCGCGAGCGCATCGTCGCCGCGGCCGTCGAGCTGGCCGACGCGACGGCCTTGGCGCACTGTCGATGGCCCGCCTGGCCGAGCGCCTCGGCTGCGGCACGATGTCGCTGTACCGGCACGTCGCCAACAAGGACGAGTTGGTGACCTTCATGCTCTCGACGGCGCCCGGGCCGCCGCCCGCGCCCACCGATCCCGCGGATTGGCGTGGCGCCCTGACGGATTGGGCCGCGGGCCTGTGGGATATCTACCACCGGCACCCCTGGGTCCTGGCGGCCGCCGCGGCCGGCCCGCCCGCGGACCCAGGCCAGCTGGCCTGGCTCGATGCGGGACTGGCCGCACTCAGTGGGACGGGACTGCCCGAACGCGACAAGCTCGCCGCGGTGATGGCGGTGCTGCACTTCGTTCGCGGCGCGGCGGCGCTGAACATCGAGGCGGCACAGGTGCAGGGCCCGGACTACCCCGTGCTGCTCCGGCGATTCGTCGACGCCGAACGGTTCCCGGCACTCGCTGCGGCGCTGGAGGCCGGCGTGTTCGACACCGCCGACGAGGATCACCTGGCTGACTTCCACTCGGGACTGGAACAGTTCCTCGACGGGGTGGCTGCGAGGATGCAAGCGCACGGTTGACTTCCGCCGGCCGGTTTGTGACTTCGCGGTGGCGGCTACCCGTGTAGCCGTGCAGGAAA
Source organism: uncultured Actinomycetota bacterium (assembly GCA_963720345.1). GTDB lineage: Bacteria > Actinomycetota > Actinomycetes > Mycobacteriales > Mycobacteriaceae > Mycobacterium. Next base: position 66,695 of record CAVRFN010000046.1, on the reverse strand, counting down.
GTGGGCCCGGTGAGAGTATGCCGAGAGTGGCGACAAGCAAACCGCAGACCATCTCCTATCCGCATCCCGGCTCGCGTGCCGGCCGCCATGACGACTATGCGGTGGACCCGCACGTTGTCGTTCTGTTCGGCGCGACGGGCGATCTGGCCAGACGCAAGCTGATTCCCGGCCTGGCTTATCTGGATCAGTCCGACCTGGCACCCCACATCGAGATCGTCGCCACATCCCTTGAGGACATCTCCACCGAGGACTTCCTCAAACTGGCGAAAGAGGCCATCGAGGACTTCGGCACCCACAAGCTCAGCAAGGAACAATGGACGCGGTTCGCCGAGACAGTCACCTATGTGCCTCAGAGCGCCGGGCCCGATGCGCTTGCCGACGCCGTCGCGACCGCCGAAGCCAAGCTCGGCCCCGACGTCCGCCGGCTGCACTACCTGTCGGTGCCACCAAAGGCGGCCCGCGCGGTGATCACGATGCTGAAGGACGCCAACCTGGTGGACCGCTCCCGAGTCGTGATGGAGAAGCCATTCGGCACCGACCTGGCCAGCGCTGTCGAGCTGAACACCTTTGTCCACGAGACATTTGACGAAAGGCAGATCTTCCGGATCGACCACTTCCTCGGCAAGGAGGCGGCACAGAACATCCTGGCTTTCCGCTTCGCCAACGGCCTGTTCGAGCCGATCTGGAACCGCAACTTCATCGACCACATCCAGATCGACATCCCCGAGACCCTGGGCCTGGATCAGCGCGCCAACTTCTACGAGAGCACCGGCGCCTACAAGGACATGGTGGTCACCCATCTCTTCCAGGTGATGGCGTTCGTCGTGATGGAACCGCCGACGGCGTTGGAACCGCGCGCGATCAGTGAAGAGAAGAACAAGGTGTTCCGGTCAATGCTCCCGGTGAACTGTTCGGACGTGGTGCGCGGTCAGTACGCCGGGTACCGCGACAACGACGGGGTGGCAAGAGATTCCGATACCGAGACGTTCATCGCCCTGAAGGTCGGCATTGACAACTGGCGCTGGGCGGGCGTGCCGATCTATCTGCGCACCGGAAAGCGAATGGCCGAAGGCATCCGGATCATCTCGATCGCGTTCAAGGAGGCGCCGCGGACGATGTTTCCGTCCGGATCAGGCGTCGGGGCGCAGGGCCCCGACCACCTCACGTTCGACCTGGCCGACAACTCCAAAGTGTCATTGTCGTTCTACGGCAAGCGGCCCGGTCCCGGCATGAAGCTGGACAAGCTGTCGATGCAGTTCTCGACTCAGGAGATCGATACCGCAGGCGACGTGCTGGAGGCCTACGAACGACTGATCCTCGACGCGATGCGCGGCGACCACACCCTGTTCACCACCGCCGAGGGCATCGAATCGCTGTGGGAGCGCTCGGAAGCACTGCTGAAGGACCCGCCTCCGGCGAAGGTCTATCAGCCGGGCACCTGGGGACCCAACTCGATCCATCAGCTGATCGCACCCAACGCGTGGAGGTTGCCGTTCGAGAGGGCATGGCGCGAATCCAAGAACGGCGACGACGACTAGTAGTCCACCGGAGAAATCTTCGTTGACCCGGTAGAGCCGCCAGTTCGGTTGGCTATCACCGTTGTTAGGTATCTCGAGCTCGAGCGTGGCGATATCGGCACCTGTGTCGTAACAACGTCGGATAGCGCACGTTCAGCGCGTCCGAGATCCCGCGCCCCTTGCGCGGTACCGCCAGCATGTACTCGATGCCGTGCTCTACGGGCGTCGTTCAGCAGCTGTGGTGAAGTCCGGATCCGATGGCACCACAAAGGTTCTCGGGTCCTGTCGACGCCGCGACTACGGCGAATCCGTAGACGGTGTCGGTGATGACCGAGCTCTCCGGGCAGGTCGAGGCCATCCAGATAATGCGGCGATCTCGCGCTCGGTGGAGAAGGCTGGCCGCGATGCGGCGCTCGATCGGCCTTGCGGTCGCTCGACGCTGTCCGGTTCTGGTGCCAGCACCGCCCCGAGTGCGTACTCCTGCGGTGCGTACTCGGGCAGCCTCATCCCCCACGCCGTCGACGGGCAGCGCCGAGCGCGAATGCCAGCCGCTACCGGCACGTACGCCGCCCACGCCCAGCGCGGTGCCGCCGCATGGACGCCGGCGGCCGCGTCGGTGCGTATTTGCCTCGCCGCTTGGCGGGCGCAGCACACGGCGCTCGGGCACCGCGAGCATCGCCAGGCAAGCCGCAAACGGGATCGCGACAATGTAGAAGCGCAGGAACGGGAACGTCGACCCGGTGGCATAGCTGACAGCCTGAAACGTCAGTGCTGCGCCGTAAATCGCCACCGGCACAATCAGCACCTGCCAATCGGGCGCCGCAGCCGACGATGCCTGCCCACAGGGCGAGCAGCAGCAACGTCGGGGCCAGCAGCATGATGCACGTCGGCTGCGAAGACGTAGCCCGCCGCCGAAGCCCGGTCGCGGTAAGGCCGGACTGCTCAAGGATCGCGGTATTGCCGTATTGCGAGCTGAACTGAGCGAAGGCCACCCCGGTGATCAGCCAGCTGGTCGCCGCCCATCCGACGAAGGCCGCCGAGCCCGGGCCCGCTGACCAGCACCAGGTCCAGCAGCGCACGGCGGAGCCGCGGCGCCGGACGCGGCGCGCACGATACGTGGTGAGGCCGACGAGCACGTCCGCGCGGCGGCGACACAGGCCACAGCGTCGTATCGCGTCAAGTAGGCCAGGCCCATCGCGATGCCGCCCGCGGTCACCAGGTGGTGGACGTCGTCGTCGACCATCCATATGATGAGCCGGCGCACCGCCCATGACATGAAGAACAGGAACGGCGCCTCGCTCATGCCGTTGGCGCCATAGAACATGATCATCGGGTTCAGGGCGAACAACGCCGTTATCGCAAGCACATAGCCTCGCGGCAGTCCGCGGTCGGTGCCGATGCTCATGATCTGGACAACGCGCACCGGCCATGAAGACCGCCGACATCATCGATCCCGGAGAAGGCCCGTTCGGTCATGTCCGGCCACAGCGGGCTCATCGCAATGGCGGGGATCTGCACCACCGCGGTCAGCGGGGTGAAGATGAAGCCGATTGCCGCCAGATGAGGATCGCGGCTGAACAGCACCGCTCTGCGCAGCCGCCACCCGAGACAGCGCGTCGCCGAGGATGAAGCCGTTGCCGAACCTGGAGCCAGTAGCCGACGGCCAGGTAGACCACGCAGAGCCACCACGAAAACCGCCACACTTCAGTCGACGGTCCGATCAGCGGGCCGGCCCGTCACTGTCTGAGCCTCGACTCCGTCATCGGGTTGCTCCGAAAGCCCGTGAAAGGTCTTCTCCCAGTAAGACGGATTGCGAATCAACTGGTAGCAGCCCTTGGCGGCGGCGATGCTCATCATCAGCCAGAAGGCGGGACGGTCAGAGCCGCCACCAGCAGGTCGGAGCGGTCGTCTTCGCGCAGCGCGATCAGGTTCATGTAGAGCGTGGCGGCGTTGCCGAGGACTAGCGCCACCAACGCCGGAAAGTAAATGTACCAGGGGAATACATCCTCGATCGACCGCTGGCTGGCCCAGGAACCACAGCATGGTGATCAACCAGAAGACCAGGTTCAGCACGGCGACGATCGGTGTGCCAGCGAGCACCAGGTTGAACCGGATGAAACCGCGTGGCCCGAGCGTGCGGAACAGCTGCGACCGGCCTGCGGATGTGCACCAGCCACGTCTGCAGGTATCCCTTGTACCAACGTGACCGCTGCCGGATCCAGTTGATCGGATCGCTGTTGGCCTCCTCGCAGAGTGCTCGAGTCGAGCACCGCGGTGCGGTAGCCCGTGCGCCGCGATGCGCAGTCCGAGGTCGGCGTCCTCGGTGACGTTGAACGGGTCCCATGCGCCGATCTCGTCGCAGCACGATCGCGGCGCAGATGATTCGACGTGCCACCCAACGGAATCGGCGACGTCGCTGCGCATCATGCCGGGCAGCAGGTAGCCGAACCACAGCGCGTACTCGGCGGTGAACCATCGCGGTGAGAATATTCTGGTGGCCGTTGTAGTAGGCCAGCTTTGCCTGGACGCACGCCACGTCGTCGGGCAGTCGCGCCGAACGCGGCGACCACCCGCCGCAGCTGCAGTGGTTCGGGCACGTCCTCGGCGTCGTAGATGGTGACGATCTCGCCGGTCGCGAAATGGAGACCGTAGTTGCACGCCTTCGGCTTGGTTCGCGGTTCGGCCGGCGGGACCAGCACGATGCGTGATCGCGTCGGACTCGCTCGCAGCGCTTGGCAGCGTGCGATGGTGACGTCGTCGTCGGCCTCGAGCAGCAACAGCACCTGGAGCTTGTCGCGTGGGTATTCCAGCGCCGCCATCGCGCCGATCAGATCGCCGACGACCTCGGGTTCGTTGTAAGCGGGCACCAGGATCGTGTAGGGCGGCAGTTCGTCATCGGGAATGGCGCGCGCCTCGTCGTCGGTGATGACGATCGCGCCGCGAAGCCGAGCCCTCCCCGGAAGATGAGCACCCGGTCGAGCCATCGTCAAGAGATACCCGAGTGTGCACATGCGCCAATCGAGGATGACGGCTGTCGTCATCGGCTGCCAGATGACGCCGACGATCACGACGATGAGCGCACACCACACCAGCCACCGTCTGCCAAGGCAACGACCGAGACCGACGCCGAGCGCATCGGGTCGTCGTCGCGCAGGCCGTTGATAGCGCGGTGCAGCGCGAACGCCTGCTCCGATTCGGTGATTCTTCCGGAAGCCGGATCCTCGATGCCCGTGGTCATTTGGGCCCTGCGGCGTCGATTTGCGCTTTGACGAGCCCCTGACCGAACTCGACCAGTAACTCGGCATCCTTGAATCTCGGTGAGCGTTCGTCGAGCACCGCGTTCCCGCGAAGCAACAGCGTGAACAATGTCCGCAGGGTGGACACCATGCTGTCGGACGGCTCAGGGAACACTGCGCCCGGTTCATGGTTGTCGACGGCGAAGATGCTGACGCGCTGGCCCAGACTTGGGTCGCCCCACGCGAACCTCAACGAGTTCCAGGTAATGAGCAGCTTGTCGTCGACAACCGAAAGCAATGTCCCGGTGACACCGTATCCGAGTTCGACTGGGCGACCGGGGCTGATCCGCGCTTCGGAAAGGTCGTAGAGCACCCGCGCCGGATAGACCTCGAATGCGTACGGCCGGTGGGTGACGACGCTATCGACGACAAGTGTGCGCGGACGAGAAGACGTCGAAGCGGGGATCCCCGTCGATAGCCGTCATCCGCTGGCGGGTGAGCACGGAACCGCCGCCATAGAACCGATGCACCCAGCCGAAAGATTCGGGCCCAGATGAGATCCAGCCCGGTGGCGAAACCAGTGGCCGGCCCTCGACGAGTGGTCCAGGAGCCGACCGAGAGAGCCGCGACGAGGTGGCCTCGGGCGGCAACTGGATCAACGACAGAATGATGGTGATCACCACCACCAGCGGTGCGACAGTCCAAGCCTCCACGGAGGCAAGGGGTTCAATCTTGCGGTCCAGAACGCGTTTGGGGAGACCGCGCCGGGCCCGAAAGAACATGGCAAGACCCACCACTGAAATCGCAGTGAGCGCGGGAACCTGTTGCCAGACCAACAGAGGCGCAGAGTCGAAGAACAAGCCGATCGTGATCAGCACCGCGAACCCGACGACCCATGACGCCAAGGACCCGATGAGTCCACGCCTGAAGTTGCGTCCGACACCGATGCCGGTGCCGACTCCGGCGATGAGCAGAGTCGCAGCGCCAGCGGCGAACTTTCCGCCGCCGAGGAACACGACCGTCATGTAGTACGGCAGCGAAAACACCATGGCCATCATCGCCCACACCCACGCGAACCGGAGGACGGGCCGCAGACCGAACAGCACGATGCTCGAACTGAGCACGAACAGCCACATCGCCACCAGGTCGAGGCGCAGAAGATGGAAGTAGAGTCCGAACCGCGGAAGCAGCACACCTTGGACCAGCACCGCCAGCACCAGTCCCATCGCTCCGACAATGACGTCGGTCTGGCGGTCGTGAATCGGCAACTCGGTCCGGTGGCGACGCGCCACCCCGATCGCCACCAGCACGGTCGCGGCCGGCACCGTCCACACGTACCCGCCGATGCCCTGATTGCTCGTCGTTCGAATCAGGTGCCCGATACTGTTATGAAACGCGATGCCGGTGCAGATCACGAGGAAGACCCAGCGCACAAGCAACCGATACGTCGGATGCACCGCGTACCACCGCGACAACAGCGACGGTGACGGCGCAGGCGTGCTATCCGCCGTAGCGGTGCTCATGGCTGGCCTCGGGCCCGCCTGTTGCGCAACATGATCAGCATGACACCCACGGCGAATAACCCGATTGACGCGCCCCAGATGACCCACGACCACGGAAACCGGTCCTCAGCGGTCACGACCGCCTGTTCCTGACCGGTGTCCGTGGCCATCACAACGGGGCCCCGGTCAGGCATTGTCACGAGTGCGTTCCCACTGACTCGCGACCAGCGTGGCACGTCTGAGTTGATCCAATTCAGCAGTTCGTCCAACTCCGCCGGCCCGTTGTTCGAGGTCGCGACTAGCACTGCCCGCTTACCGTCGTACACCGTCTGCAGCGATCCGAATGGACGAACGGGGTCCAGCGTCAGCGTGGCACCCTCCCCTTTCCCGTCGGCATTCGCGACGGAGATCTGCCCCGTCGAATTCGTGTTGACGGGCAACGTGATCCGGGTATCCGACCATCCGTTGGCGCTGACCAGTACGGCCGGGTTGGCCGACCCGATCGCATCGTCAAGCGAAGTGACCGAGGTCTGGATGGGTAGCGCGCTCAGCCGTTGTAGCGCGACCATGATCGCGACCGCGCGCCGGGTGTCGTCGAACCCACCGTCGGTGCCCACCTCCACCCGTGGCATGAGCGCTTGCGGCAGCCCCTGAAATCCGCTTGGCAGCGGTGGTTTGGCTGCAGTGGATTCCACCGGGCTGTCTCCGTCGATGGTGAGGGTGATCGGCTGGAATTCACCACAGCGACCGGTGTTTCCTGTGATGTTCACGGCGACACCGAGGTTGACGTAGCGCTGTAGAAGACGATCCGGAACATCGACCCAGCGGTCGATCGCTCCGCTCCCGTCAGTGGGCCAATGGTCGATCGTCTCGCCTGAGATGGACGCCACGATCTCGCCACCGACCGACGAGGGTAGCGGTGTGTACGACCCGCGCAGGTGCACCCGGATGTTGTGCGCGGAACGGCCGATTCGCGTCTGATCCAGGGCGATCGTCACTTGCGGAGCGAGCGCCGTTGCGTTCACGCCAGGTTGACCGAGTTGTCGCAGCGAAGTGACATCCGCAGGCAGGACCGGGCTCGAACGAAGCGGTCCCACTACGGCTTTCGAGCTGAGCGCGAGTCGTCCGACGTCACTGGACAGCATCCTTACCTGATCGGTGAGCTGATCGGCAGACCCGGTTATCAGCAGAGCCGGTACACCCGTGTCGCCCTGCAGCGCGACGCCGGCCTGCGGACTTTCCCGGATGATGACGTGTCGTTGCATCGGCCCAGACGGCTCGACATTCTGGTTTTGGCCAACCGCACTCACCGTCACATCGGGATACTGCTGGCCATAGTGCGCGACGACGGCAGTCGCCAATCGCAACGTGGCGTCGGTCTCCACACGCGATGGAGAATCCGGCAGGAAAATGTTGAGCTGTCGCAACACCGGAGGCAGAAAATCGGAAACCGTTGCGGGCGGGGCTTCCACCCCGACATAGCGCACTGCCGAGCCTACGAGCCGCAATGGATTCGACGAGTCCAGGCAATAGCCTTCGTTCGGGATCAGGTAGCTTCGCAACGTCACCGTCGCCGCATTTTCTTCGGTCCTGACACCTGTCAGAGGAATCGAGACCGGTCCGCCGTCGCGGGGCAACGGCACTCGCGAGAGAGTGCGGTCTTCCTGCATGGCGATGATGGTGCCCGCGCCCACGTTCACCGGCATCTCCACCAACGCGTCGAGCGACTCCGGCACCAGACCCCTGGGCACTGGGACCGTAATCGACATGACGCCCCGGTCGCCGTAAAACGCCAACGTCGGTGTCGAACCAAGATCACCCAAGCTGATGGTCGGTGCGTCGGCCACCAATCCACCCGGGCCGGGTTGCGGCCACGCCGGAGGCGCCGACAGCACCAGGACGAGCCCGAGGCCGCAGGCAGCAACAATTGTCTTTAGCGCAGGCTGCTGCGTCGCCCTCACGGCAAATCAGTATGCCCCGACTTGCGGACACAGTTATCAAAATGTTAATTCCGCGTTTCCGGCACCACCGGCATCAAGACCATTCCCGGGTCGGCTGTCAGTACTCCTGCCGGCTTCCCCGCAACGTCGTGCCCGGATAGCGCGTCCGGTACCGGCCGCGCCACGGAAGCTCGGGAACGAGCTGTTCGGTCACGTCGTTGAATCAGTCCGGCGTGTCGGTCGCCAGCATGAAACCGTTGCAGCCGCCTTCGTCCGGCCGATGATCGGTAGGCGACGTCTAAGCGCGCCCAGGGTCCCTAGCCGCGACTTCTGCGGTGGATCGCCAACGCAGCGACACTTGCGCCGATGACCACACCGACTCCTGCGGCGATCCACCAGACCGGGTTCGCGCCGCTGTCCTCGGCAGCGTCCGGTGGCGCTACTGCCTGGGTGTCGATACTCACCGGATCACGGTCTGGCAGTGAGATCGTCGCGGTACCATCCAGCGCCGCCCACCGACGCACATCGCCGTCAAGCCAGACGAGTAGTGAATCCAGTTGCTCAGGCGCATCTTCCGACGTCGCGAAGAGGACGGTCCGGTTGCCGCTGCGGCCGACTTGAAGAGACGCGAACGGCGTCGCCCGATCGAGCGTCAAGGTAGATGAGCTTCCACCACCCGTGCGTTGGACTTCGAGTTTTCCGTCCTCCGAACTACGCACCGGCGGAACCACTTTGTCGTTGTCCCAGCCGTCGGCCGAGATCAGAATGGCCGGGGAACCGCTGTCGACCGCGCTCGCCAGAGGTACCACCTCCGTATCGATACGCGGCCCGCTGATCCGTTGCAGCCCTTCCATGATCGAGACAGCGCGGGCGGTGTCGTCGAACGATTCCGGTTCGATGCCGACTTGCACTTTGGGCATCAGCGCCTGAGGAATCGACTGGAATCCCGCGGGATCGGGAGGATCCGCGGGGCTGCTGTCGACGGTGGTGGAGTCGTCGATCTTCAGTGTCACCGGTTGGAAGTCACCGCACTGTCCGACATCCCCTGCTATGTCGACGGCGACCGAAAGGTTTGTATAACGCCGGAGTTCGGACTGCGGAATGCTCACCGAGCGGTCGATCGTACCGCTGGAGTCAGCCGTCCAGTGGTCGATCGTCTCGCCGTCGGCCGACACCACGATCTGTCCACCCACGGTGGACGGCAGTGGCGTGTAGGAGCCCTTCAGCTGCACACGCACGTCGCGCACGGGTTTCCCGAGGCGGGTTTGGTCGACGCCGATGACAACCTGTGGTTTGAACGCCGTCGCAGTCGCGCCAGGCTGACCGAGATCGCGCAGCGTGGTCGGGTTGGCTGGTGCCGAAGGGGTCGAGTTGATCGGCCCGGTAACCACTTTGGAGGACAGCGCGAGTTGGGAAAGCTCGCTGCTGAGCAGCCGCACCTGGTTGGCGAGTTCGTCGGCCGACCCGGTGATCTGCAGAGCGGGAACCCCCCCGTCACCGCCCCGCAGCAAGACCGCAGCATCCGATCCCTCACGAATGACGACGTTGCGTTCCAGCGGGGCCGACGGGGGCGCCGCTTTGTCGTCACCCAGGGATGCGATGTCGATATCGGTGTTCTGCCTGCCATATCGATTGACGACGGCAGTCGTCACCTGCACCGCCGCATCGGATTCCGCGGCCGACGGTTTCTGCGGGATGAAGATCGTCATCCTCTGCAGCACCGGCGGAAGGAAGTCGGCGACCATCGTGGGCGCCGCTTCCTTGCCGGTGTAATCGATCGCCGCGTCGTGAGAGTTGGAGCGGAACCGTCGGGTCGTACAGGCAGTCACCTTCTTCGGGCAGCAGCCGGCTGCGCACGGTGAACGTGACGGCGTTGTCGACGACACGTGCACCGGTCAACGGAATCGACAGAGGAGTGTCTCTCCGCCATCAGCAGCTCGATACGTGACAGTGTGCGGCGGTCCTGGGTGACGATGAGGGTTCCGCCGCGGACGTAGGGCGGCAACTCGACATCGGCGGTCAAGGCGCCGGGCGTCAACCCTTTCGGCACGGGACGGTGATGGTCTGCGTCCCCTGCAGGCCGTACAACGAGATGTCGGTGTCGGCGCCGAGAGACGTCAAACTGAGCGTCGGTGCATCCGCAACCTGCCCGGCATCCGCCGGTGCCGCATTCACCTGTGGTGAGCCGAAATTGACGGTGAGGATAGCGAATACGGCCACGCTCGCCGTAACGAGTGTCGCCCTTTTCAGAACACGCGCAAGGGTAGCCCCCATGGCCCGAACGTATAGCCATGGGCGTCGAACGACAAACTGGATTCGGCGATCGCCGGCGCAGTAAACGGTGTGAGACGCGATACGAAAAGCCCCCGACACGCCGTGTGTGCGGGGGCTTTCCTCTTGCGGTCAGGCTTATTTCGCCTTTTCGAGAACCTCGACGAGCCGCCAGCGCTTGGTCGCCGACAGCGGACGCGTCTCCATCAGCGAAACCCGGTCGCCGATACCGGCGTCGCCCTTCTCGTCGTGCGCCTTGACCTTGGTGGTGGTCCGGATGATCTTGCCGTAGAGCGGGTGGCTCTTGCGAGATTCCAGCTCGACCACGATGGTCTTCTGCATCTTGTCGCTCACCACGTAGCCGATGACCGTCTTGCGACGACCGCGGTTCTCTTCGGCACGCGGAGTGTGCTTCGGGCCGCTTAGCCCTTTGCCTGATCTTTTGTCTCAGCCATTACGCTTCCTCACCTGCGGGCCCGGATGCCAGACCCAATTCACGTTCACGCAGCACGGTGTACACGCGTGCAATTTCCTGGCGCACACGTGCGAAGCCGACGGTTGTTGGCCAGCTGTCCGGTCGCCATCTGGAAGCGAAGATTGAACAGCTCTTCCTTCGACTCGCGCAGCTTTTCCTTCAACTCGTCGTCGGTCAGTTCGCGCAGCTCGCCCGGCGTCACTCCCACAGCCATCAGAAGTGCTCCTCTCGGGTAACGATGCGTGCCTTGATCGGCAGCTTGTGGATCGCGCGGGTCAGCGCCTCGCGCGCAGTCTTCTCGTCCGGATAGCTGAGCTCGAAGAGCACGCGACCCGGCTTGACGTTGGCCACCCACCACTCCGGCGAACCCTTACCGGAACCCATGCGGGTTTCGGCAGGCTTCTTGGTCAGCGGGCGGTCCGGGAAGATGTTGATCCACACCTTGCCGCCACGCTTGATGTGCCGGTTGATGGCGATACGAGCGGACTCGATCTGCCGGTTGGTGATGTACGCGTGCTCCAGCGCCTGGATGCCGTAGTCACCGAAGCTCACCGAGGTGCCACCGCTGGCGATGCCGCGCTGCCTCGGGTGATGTTGCTTGCGGTGCTTGACCTTGCGGGGAATCAACATGGTTCAGCTCTCCGATGGGGTTTCCGTGGTGGCTGCTTCACCGGCAGCGGCCTCGGTACCGGTTGTCGCCTCGGCGACGGCCGGGGCTGCCTCGGTGGCGGTAGTCCGCTTCGCCGCCGGAGGCAGCGCGACCGGCTTCGGTGCTCGTCGCGGTGGTGCCCGATGCGCCACTGCGGCGCGGGCGGGTGCCCGACGGACGCTCACGACGCGGACGGTCGGCGCCTGCCGGCACGGCGGCGGTCAGCTCACGCTTGCCACCGACGATGTCGCCCTTGTAGATCCAGACCTTCACGCCGATGCGGCCGAAGGTCGTCTTGGCCTCGTAGAGGCCGTAGTCGATGTCGGCGCGCAGCGTGTGCAGCGGCACCCGACCCTCGCGGTAGAACTCCGAGCGGCTCATCTCAGCGCCACCGAGGCGGCCCGAGCACTGCACCCGGATCCCCTTGACGTTGGGCTGGCGCATCGCCGACTGGATGGCCTTGCGCATCGCGCGGCGGAACGCGACACGGTTGGACAGCTGCTCGGCGACGCCCTGGGCGACCAACTGCGCCAACGACTCGGGGTTCTTCACCTCGAGGATGTTCAGCTGAACCTGCTTGCTGGTCAGCTTCTCCAGGTCGGCACGGATGCGGTCGGCCTCGGTGCCGCGGCGACCGATGACGATGCCGGGACGCGCGGTGTGGATGTCGACGCGGACCCGGTCGCGGGTGCGCTCGATCTCCACGTCGGCGATGCCGGCGCGCTCCAGACCGGTGGCAAGCAGACGACGGATCGCCACGTCTTCCTTGACGTAGTCCTTGTACTGCTTGTCGGCATACCACCGGGACTTCCAGTCGGTGGTGATACCGAGCCGGAAGCCGTGGGGATTGATTTTCTGGCCCACTACTCCGAGCCCTCCTTCGCTTCGTCAGAAGCTTTAGTTTCTGAGGATTCTTTTCGCGGCGGCCTTCTTGGCCGGAGCCTTCTTCGCGGCGGCCTTCTTGGCCGGCGCCGTTTCCACGGTCACTGTCTCGGCGCTTGCCGTCTCGGTCGCCGCCTTGGTGGCCGGTTGGAGGCCGGTCTTCTTCGCTGCAGCGGCCTTGCTGCCCTGCGCGCGACGCGAGCGTGCGGCGCTGGCGGACGGACCGGACGCGCCACCACGCCCACCCTCACGGCTGGGCCTGCTTTCGACAATCACGGTGATGTGGCTGGTGCGCTTGCGAATCCGGAACGCACGGCCCTGGGCGCGCGGCCGGATGCGCTTGGCGGTCGGGCCGCCGTCGGCGTAGACGGTGGCGACCACGAGGGTGGACGGATCCAGCCCCTCGTTGTTCTGCGCGTTGGCCGCAGCACTGGCGATCACCTTGGCGACCGGCTCGCTGGCGTCCTGCGGCGCCCACCGCAGGATGTCGAGCGCCTCGGTCACCGACTTTCCGCGCACCAGGTCGATGACCCGGCGTGCCTTGGTCGGCGAGATGCGCACGAAGCGCGCCACGGCCGTCGCGGACGGATATTCAGTCGTCGTAGTCATTACCGGCGCTTAGCCTTCCGGTCGTCCTTGATGTGACCCTTGAACGTGCGGGTCGGTGCGAACTCGCCGAGCTTGTGCCCGACCATCGACTCGGTGACGAACACCGGGACATGCTTGCGGCCGTCGTGCACCGCGAAGGTATGCCCGATGAAGTCGGGGATGATCGTCGATCGACGCGACCAGGTCTTGATGACCTGCTTGGTGTTCTTCTCGTTCTGGACGTCGACCTTCTTGAGCAGATGGTCGTCGACGAACGGACCCTTCTTGAGGCTGCGTGGCATCGTTTACTCCTACCGGTGCTTCTTGCCGGTGCGCCGGCGACGAACGATGAGCTTGTCGCTCGGCTTGTTGGACTTGCGGGTGCGGCCTTCGGGCTTACCCCACGGGCTGACCGGGTGACGGCCGCCGGAGGTCTTGCCCTCGCCGCCGCCGTGCGGGTGGTCGACCGGGTTCATCACGACACCACGGACGGTCGGGCGCTTGCCCTTCCACCGCATACGGCCGGCCTTACCCCAGTTGATGTTGGCCTGCTCGGCGTTGCCGACCTCGCCGACGGTGGCGCGGCAGCGCACGTCGACGCGACGGATCTCACCGGACGGCATACGCAGCGAGGCGTAGGCGCCTTCCTTGCCCAGCAGCTGGATGCTGGCGCCGGCCGAACGCGCCATCTTGGCGCCGCCGCCGGGCCGCAGCTCCACCGCGTGGATGAGCGTGCCCGCCGGGATGTTGCGCAGCGGCAGGTTGTTTCCCGGCTTGATGTCGGCGTTGGCGCCGGACTCCACGATGTCGCCCTGCGAGAGTCCCTGCGGCGCAATGATGTAGCGCTTCTCGCCGTCCAGGAAGTGCAGCAGTGCGATGTTGGCGGTGCGGTTCGGGTCGTACTCGATGTGCGCCACCTTGGCGTTGACGCCGTCCTTGTCGTTGCGACGGAAGTCGATCACGCGGTAGGCGCGCTTGTGCCCGCCGCCCTTGTGACGCGTGGTGATCCGACCGTGTGCGTTGCGGCCGCCCTTGCCGTGCAGCGGGCGAACCAGCGACTTCTCCGGATGGTCGCGAGTGATCTCGGCGAAATCGGAGACGCTGGCACCGCGACGACCTGGGGTCGTCGGCTTGTACTTGCGAATTCCCATGTTTCTCTAAGTCTCTCTGCTATCCCTGCCCCGGCTAGGCCGGTGCTCCGAACAGGTCGATCGGCTTGCTGCCCGCGGCCAGCGTGACGATGGCGCGCTTGGTGTCCTTGCGCTTGCCGTAGCCGGCGCGGGTGCGCTTGCGCTTGCCCTGCCGGTTGAGGGTGTTGACCGAGTCGACCTTCACCTTGAAGATCTTCTCGATCGCGATCTTGATCTGCGTCTTGTTCGAGTCCGGGTGCACGACGAACGTGTACACGTTCTCTTCGATGAGCCCGTAGGACTTCTCGGAGATCACCGGCGCCAAGATGATGTCGCGGGGGTCAGTCACGGTCGCCATCAGGCCGACACCTCCTCGTCCTTGTTCGTGTGAGCTGAGATGTAGGCATCCAGCGCCTCGACGCTGAACACCACGTCGTCGGCCTTCAGCACGTCGTAGGTGTTCAACTGGTCCGGCGAAAGCACATGCACGCCGGGCAGATTGCGAACGCTCTTGGCGCCTGTCTCGTCGGTGCGGCCGATCACGATCAGCACGTGCTTGTTCTCGGTCAGCGTGGCCAGGAACGTCTTGGCGCTCTTGGTCGACGGTGCCTGACCCTCGACGAGCTCGGTCACCGCGTGGATACGGCCGTTGCGCGCCCGGTCCGAAAGCGCCCCGCGCAGAGCGGCGGCGATCATCTTCTTCGGGGTGCGCTGGCTGTAGTCGCGCGGCTGCGGGCCGTGCACGACGCCACCGCCGGTGAACTGCGGTGCACGCGTCGAACCCTGACGGGCGCGGCCGGTGCCCTTCTGCCGGTACGGCTTCTTGCCGCCACCGCGCACCTCGCCACGGGTCTTGGTCGAATGCGTGCCCTGACGCTTGGCCGCCAACTGCGCCTCGACGACCTGATGCATCAGCGCGATGTTGGCCTCGGCGTCGAACAGCTCGGCGGGCAGCTCCACAGAGCCGTCCTTCTTACCCGCCGGGGTGTGAACGTCGATCTTGCTGAGTCTTTGCGGTCTTCTCGGCCATTACTTCTCGCCTCGCTTGATTGCACTGCGCACCGTCACCAGTCCGCCGTTGCGACCGGGGATGGCGCCCTTGATCAACAGCACGCCGTTCTCGGCATCGACCTTGTGCACCAACAGGTTCTGCGTAGTGATGCGGTCGCTGCCCATGCGGCCCGACATGCGGGTGCCCTTGAACACGCGGCCGGGAGTGGCGCAGCCACCGATGGAACCCGGGCGGCGGTGCACCGCCTGCGCACCGTGGCTGGCGCCCTGACCCTTGAAGCCGTGACGCTTCATGGTGCCGGCGAAGCCCTTACCCTTGGAGGTCCCCGTCACGTCGACGTAGGCGCCGTCGGCGAAGATCTCCGCGGTCAGCTCCTGACCGAGCTCGTACTCCGCGGCAGCGGCCTCGTCGTCGAGCCGGAACTCGGCGATGTGACGGCGCGGGTTCACACCCGCGGCCGCGTACTGCCCCGTCAGAGGCTTGTTGACCTTGCGCGGGCTGATTTCGCCGTATGCGAGTTGCACTGCGCTGTAGCCGTCGCGTTCCGGCGTGCGGATCATCGTGACGACATTGGGGCCGGCCTTGACGACCGTCACCGGCACGACCTTGTTGTTCTCGTCGAACACCTGCGTCATGCCCAGCTTGGTGCCCAGAATGCTCTTTCTAGCCATTTCTCTTGGGTCTCCTACTGGATGTTGACGTCGACGCTGGCCGGCAGATCGATGCGCATCAGAGCGTCAACGGTCTTCGGCGTTGGGTCGAGGATGTCGATCAGCCGCTTGTGAGTACGCATCTCGAAGTGCTCCCGCGAGTCCTTGTACTTATGCGGGGACCGGATGACGCAATACACGTTCTTCTCGGTCGGCAGCGGCACTGGGCCGACCACGCTGGCGCCCGTTCGGGTGACCGTCTCGACGATCTTGCGCGCCGAGGCGTCGATCGCCTCGTGGTCGTAGGCCTTGAGCCTGATGCGGATCTTCTGTCCCGCCACGCGTCTCCTACCTCACTACTAACGGGCCCATACTCGGGCCTGGTCTGCTGCCACACGCCGAGAAGAACCCGGTCGCGCAGCTATGCCGCCGCTGTTTACCTGTCTGTGGTTCACCGACCCCCGCGCTCGGGTGTGTCGCCCTAGCGCACGCTCGCCCGCGTCGGAAATCCGTCGCGATCGAGGTTGGGACCGGACGCGCCCCTGAGGGCGCAGGTCGTATGCCCCGCCAGGCGCGAACCCGGCTCAAGGCAACCCGAACAGTATGCCCTAGATCTGGGCCTGCTCCAAATCCCTGGCCACCCGAAACCCGCTTGGCCGGACCGGTCTGTCGCCGACGCTACCTTACTCCAGAGTAAGGTAGCCCGGCATGGCAGCCCCGACCACGACATATCGCATGTGGAAGCGCCTCGCCGAGCAGCCGGGCGGCAGTCGGCTGTTCTCGGCCGCGGCGATGGCGCGAGTGCCGTATTTCGCCTCGATCGTGCCGCATGTGGTGCGGATGGAGCCGGGCTACGCCGAGGTCACCGTGCCCAAATGGTTCTTCGTCTACAACCACCTGGGACCGTGCACGCGATCGCGTCGTGCAACGCCGCGGAGATGGCGATGGGCATGTTGATGGAAGCCACGGTCCCGACCAGCCATCGTTGGATCCCCAAGGCGATGAACGTGCAGTACCTCGAGAAGGCGACGTCGTCGTTGCGGGCGCAGGCCCGGCTGGAGCCGCCGGACTTCGCGTCGATCACCGAAGGCACCGAGATCGTGGTCGGAGTGCAGGTGCTCGATCGCGCCGGCGCCGAAGTGGTGCACGCGGACATCACCTGCTGGGTGACACCTGTCTAGCTAGGGAGTTCTCACCGAACCACGTTTCGCAGCCAAAGTGCGAGGAGATGTCTGCAAAACGTCGATCTCGACGCCGGCCTAGACCAGATACGTGCCGTGGCCTTCGCGGACCAGACCGTCGCCATCGAAGGTCAGTACCTCGTTGACCAGACCGCCGAGGTGATTGCGGTAGTTGATCACCAGCGTGGACTCGCCGCGGTAGACGCCGACGATTTCGAAGTGCAGATCCGGCAACGACTTCAACGCCGTCGTCCAGTAGTGCCGCAACGCATCCTTACCCGTGACCACTCCCCCGGTTTCTGGCAGGACGCGCGTTGCGACAGGTGAGGTGAACACCACGTCGTCGCGGAAGTGCTCGAGCACCGCCTCGATGTCGTGGGCGTTCCATGCGTCAACCCACTTCTCCGAGAACAGCTTTGCGTCGGGAGTCGGCATGCCTCAGTCCTTCAGTCCCGCCCAGAACGGGCACCTGTGTGCTTGCTCGAAGTCGGTGGTGACGCGATTGCCGCCCGGCTGCAACGACATTCGCTCACCCGCGTCGCCCTCGTCGTAAGCCGGCCAGCCCGAACCGGGTGAGCCCGTCGCGACGAACCGACTCCAGTAATCGATCATCTCGTCCGACAGCCGCTGCTGGTCGGGGCTCAGCGGGGGCGCTCCGCCCATGTCGAACAGGTACCGCAGCTCCAGCGAATGGCCCGCGCCGACGGGGAACGGCGCCGCGCGCAACGGCTCCGGTGCCGGCGCACCGGCGATCGTCGAACACGTAGGAGTACACGGGCTCGGCGGCGGACAGCGAATCCGCCAGCCGGTCGGCCACGCATGCGAACAGCCCGTCGGTCGTCGCCGCCGAATACGCCAGCGGCACACTGCCGCCGAAGCGATCCGGCGGATACTGCTGCGCGACCGCCGCGGCGTTGGGGCCGAATGCCTGGGCGAGCAGCTCCGGATAGTGGGCGGCGTCGATGGGACGCCCGCGAACGAATTGCAGCGCGGTGAAGAGGTTGAACTCGTCGGCCGTCGTGCCGATCATCACCGGCACCTTGGCCGCCCGCCCCTGCGCTGCGCCGGTCATCGGATCGACCGGCAGCGTCGTCGTTCCCGTCACCGGCCCACTCAGCTGTTCGGTGCCGATGCGGTCGTAGAGCACCGGCCGCTGCAGCCTCTCCGGCGGAAGCGCACGCAGACATGCCGCCGCGGTGGCGGGATCGCCGCAGCCCGCCTCGGCCGCGTAGCGCTCACTGGTCTTCTCCGCGGCCGGCAGGTCGTATTGCGCCGCGCAGGGACCACTCTGGATGATCGCCGCGCTGAACAGTCCCTCCGAACCGGGGGCGACGAGGTGGTCGCACACCGACATCCCGCCTGCCGACTCCCCTGCGATCGTGACCTTGTCCGGATCACCGCCGAATCCGGCGATGTTGTCGCTGCACCCATCGCAGTGCGGCCTGCTGGTCGGCCAGGCCGTAGTTGCCGACATCGCCCGCGGGCCGAGCGCTGGGTGCGCGAGGAAACCCAAGCGCGCCCAGCCGGTAGTTGATCGTGACGACGACGATGTCGCCGCGGCTCGCCAGCCGGCGCGCGTTGTAGATGTCGCCGCTGCCGTTGACGAACCCGCCGCCGTGAATCCACACCATCACCGGCCGCGCTTCGCCCGACGGCGGCGGCGTCCACACGTTGAGCGTCAGGCAGTCCTCGCTGGTTTCGCGTTTGTCGACGTCGTTGTCGACGTCCTGGATGCACCGCGGGCCGGGTCGGGTGGCATCGCGAAACCCGGTCCAACCGGGCACCGGCGCCGGCGGCTGCAAGCGCAAGCGCTCCGACCGGCGGTGCGGCATAAGGGATTCCGGCGAATAGGCGGTGATCTGCTGCAGACCATCCCGCGCAGCGCGCCCGATTTGGTCTGCACCACCCCGGGATCGTCGGGTACGTCGACGGTCGCGGTCTCACCGCGCGCACACCCGGCCAGCAGCAGCGCCACCGCCACCAGCACCGTCGCGACGGCAGAGCCTCGGAGCGGCGACATTTTGCAGACTGGCACGGTCCCGAGACTACTGACGGACCTCTCTTCCCTTCCGTGGCCTCCGTCACATAGACTCCGAACTTGACACCCGTCAAGTTCCGTGCAGCCCCGGAAGTGAAGGAGCCCGTATGAGCACGCCGACGATGGATGACGCCGCGAAAGTGCTGGCCGACCCGACGGCCTATGCCGACGACGCGCGGCTGCACGCGGCGCTGACCCATCTGCGGGCGAACAACCCGGTGGCGTGGGTCGACAACCCGCCGTACCGGCCGTTCTGGGCGATCACCAAACACGCCGACATCATGGCCATCGAGCGGGACAACAACCTCTTCCTGTCCGAGCCGCGGCCGCTGCTCGTCACCGCCGAAGCCGACGATTTCGGCAAGCAACAGCTCGAGGCCGGCACGGGTCTGCGAACCCTGATCCACATGGACGATCCGCACCATCGCAAGGTGCGCGCCATCGGCGCGGACTGGTTCCGTCCCAAGGCCATGCGCGATCTCAAGGTCAACGTCGACGCGTTGGCCAAGCGCTACGTCGACCGGATGCGCGACATCGGCCCGGAATGCGACTTCGTCACCGACATCGCCGTCAACTTCCCGCTGTACGTGATCATGTCGCTGCTCGGCCTGCCCGAGGAGGATTTCCCGCGGATGCATCAGCTGACGCAGGAGATGTTCGGCGGCGACGACGACGAGTACAACCAGCGCGGCAAGACGCCGGAAGAGCAGATGGCGATTCTGATCGACTTCTTCACCTACTTCTCCCAGCTGACCGCGTCGCGCCGCGAGCATCCGACCGACGACCTGGCGTCGGCGATCGCCAACGGCCGCATCGACGGTGAGCCGCTGTCCGACGTCGACACCGCGTCCTACTACGTGATCGTCGCCAGCGCGGGCCACGACACCACCAAGGACGCCATCTCCGGCGGGCTGCTCGCGCTGATCGAAAACCCCGGCGAGACTGGAGCGGCTTGCGCCAAGGACCCCGGCGCTGATGGGCACCGCGGTCGAGGAGATGATCCGGTGGACGACGCCGGTCAAGGAGTTCATGCGCACCGCCGCCGAGGACACCGAGGTTCGTGGTGTGCCGATCGCCAAGGGCGAATCCGTTTACCTGGCTTATGTTTCCGGCAACCGTGACGAAGAGGTCTTCGACGAACCGTTCCGCTTCGACGTCGGCCGCGACCCCAACAAACACGTCGCCTTCGGATACGGGGTGCATTTCTGCCTCGGGGCCGCGCTGGCGCGGATGGAGATGAACAGCCTGTACTCCGAATTGATTCCCCGGCTGGAGTCGATCGAACTCGCCGGCGAGCCGGAGTTGGCGGCGACGACGTTCGTCGGCGGACTCAAGCACCTGCCGATCCGGTACTCGTTGCGCTGATCGAGGTCCCCGGCTTCGCGTTGGCCCTACTTCTTGGCGTGGGTGGCCAGGAAGCCGTCGACGGCGGCCTCGGCGCATGCTGCGGTAGTCGAAATCGGCTACCGTGCTGAGCCTTCCGAGGACCAGCGGACCGATCAGCAGCGCGATCGCCTGCATACGGTCGGGCACCTCGATTTCAGCTGCCGCCTGCGGACTGTCGAAGATGGCGTCGAAGGGCACCGAGTAGAGCTGGATGATCCGCGCCGCGCAAAGGCCGGCGGTATCCGAATCTGCCTGGCGCACTTCGGAATAGTCACCGACATCGGGCCCTGAGGCCAGCCAGGTCAAGGCGGTGAGCATCGCAGGCACCTCGGCGATCGCCTCAGTCCAGCCCTCCACCACCGCGATCAGCTGGTCCCGCAGGCCGCCTTCCGGCGGCGGCATCGGCGCGGGTTGCAGCAGGCTCATGAAGGCCGCGCCCAGCAGATCGTTGGCGCTGGAGAAGTGGCGATAGAGCGTGGCCCGCGCGACGTTGGCGCTACGGGTGACCGCGTCGATCGTCACCGCGCTCGGACCGCCCGCGCGCAGGAGGGCGGTCGCGGCGTCGAGCAACCGGGCCCGCGACCGGGCCGGCCGCGGGTCCGTGTTTCCGGGGCCCGCGTGAGGATCGGGGACGGTCACCGTTTACACCACCTCCTCAACGGGAACAAGACTGTTGGTCTTGCTACGAGACTGTTAGTCTCAAAACTACCTCCACCGAAGGGAGCGCCGACAAATGGTCGACACCCTCACCCGGTCTGACCAGAGTATCGACGCCAACCTGGCAACCCTTTCCAGGTTCGGGCGCTTCTGGTTACTCACCGTCGCCGCACTCGACGTGCTGCTGGTCATCTCTTCGATGGTCGCGCTCAACGCGGCTCTTCCCGACATCGCCGTCGAGACGGCCGCGACGCAGACGCAACTCACCTGGATCGTGGACGGCTACACGCTGGTGCTTGGCCTGCCTGCTGCTGCCCGCAGGCGCGATCGGCGATCGGTATGGGCGGCGGGGCGCGCTGCTGGTCGGGGTTGGCGATCTTCTCGCTCGCGTCGCTCGCTCCGGTGTTTCTCGACAGCCCGGTCCAGATCATCATTGCGCGCGCGTCGCGGGTGTCGGCGCGGCGCTGATCATGCCGGCGACCCTGTCGCTGTTGACCGCAGCGTTCCCGAAGAGCGAGCGCAACAAGGCCGTTGGCATCTGGGCCGGCGCCGCAAGTTCCAGTGCGATCTTCGGGTTCCTGGGCACCGGGCTGCTACTGCAGTTCTTCTCCTGGCAGTCGATCTTCTACGCGTTCACAGCGTCGGGCATCGTCCTGTTCATCCTCACGTACACGATTCGGTCGTCGCGCGACGAGACCGCCACCCCGATCTGACTGGCGTCGGCGCCGTGCTGATCGGTTCGGCGCTCGCGGTTTTCGTGTTCGGCGTCATCGAAGCGCCCGTGCGCGGGCTGGACGCACCCGATCGTCTGGGGCTGCATGACAGCCGGTGTCGCACTCGCGGTCGACGTTCGCGGTGGTGGAGCTGCGGCGCCGACATCCCTTGCTCGATGTCCGCCTGTTCGGCAGTCCCGACTTCGCCACCGGGGCGATCGGCATCACGTTCCTCTTCTTCGCCAACTTCGGATTCTTCTTCGTCGCCATGCAGTACATGCAACTGGTGTCTCGGCTACAGCCCGCTGACGACCGCGTTCGCCCTCACACCGCTGGCGCTGCCGATCATGGCCCTTGGCGCGACGATGCATCTCTACCTGCCGAAGATCGGGCTTCGGGTAGCGGTCGCGGCTCGGCCTGTTTCTCATCGGGGCCGGGCTGTTCTGCCTGCGCTTCCTCGATGCCGGGTCGCACCTACTTCGACCTGTCGTGGCCGATGATCATCACCGCTGCCGGCATCGGCTTGTGCGTTGCGCCGACCACTTCCGCGATCATGAACGCTGTGCCCGACGAGAAGCAGGGCGTCGCCTCGGCGGTCAACGACACCACGCGGAGGTCGGCGCCGCCGTCGGGATCGCCGTCGCCGGTTCGGTGCTGGCCGCCCAGTACAGCACCGTGCTCGCACCCGCGCTCGCCGGCTTCCCCGAGCAGATACGCGCCGCGGCGTCTGGAGTCCCTTGCCAACGCACTCGCCGTTGCCGACCAGATGGGCCCGCAGGGCGCCCGGTTGGCTGACCTCGCGACGTCCGCGTTCATCGACTCGATGCGCCTCTCATTGCTTGTGCTGTCCATCGTGCTGGCCTTCGCCGCCGCGTTCGTCGCACTCTGGGCACCCGGCCGCGACGGACGGCAGTTCAGTTTCATCACGACGGTCACGCGCGGTCGTCGTCTCAGACGATGAACTCGGCGGCCCGGTGGCCGAGCATGACGATGGTGGCGTGCGGGCCCCGGCTGGTGATGGTGGGAAGCACCGAGCCGTCGACCACCCATAGCCCGTCGACACCGCGCACCCGGCACTGCGCATCCACCACTGCCGCCTCGTCGTCGTCGCGGCCCATCGGCGCGGTGCCGCACAGGTGTTGCGATGTCGACCACGACGCGGTCGCACCTTTCGCGTGGGCGCCGGCCAGTTCCCGCGCGAGTCCAACGCCGGCGCTCAGGGCATCGACGTCCGCGGGCTCACTGTCGTATCGATGCTCGATGGAGGGTAGGACGTCGGGATCGGCCGACGAAAGCCGAACCCTTCCACGGGATTTCGGGCTGCATCAGAGCCACCCCGATGTGTGGATGATCGGCCGGGTCGTCGCGGCTACCGCTCACCATCGCACCGAACCCTGCGGTGTAGGGCCTGATTTCGAGCCCGTCGTCGGTGGTGAGCATCGCCTCCAATGGTGGCAGGCCGTGGGTCTCCGTCCAGTCCACCGGCAGCACCCACTCCGGGTGATCCGCCGATGCCATGCCGACCGGTAGGTCCACCACCACAGGCACTCCCGCGGCCCTCAGTCGTCTGCTGCGGGCCGATGCCCGACAGCATCAGCAGATGCGCCGATCCGATAGCACCGGCCGACAGGACGATTCGGTCCGCGGTCAGGTCGGCGGTTCCGCCGGGCCCGACGCACTCCACCCCGACCGCCCGGCCACCGACGATCTTGATCCGTCTGACCCGGGTATCGGTCAGCACTGTGAGTCCGGTGCGATCCATCGCGGGTTTCAGGTAGGCCCCGCCCGGGCCGACCCGCGTGCCGCCGTTGATGTTCAGCGGTACCGCACCGACGCCCGACGGCAGCGGCGCATCCGGCGTCGATCCGTTGAGGTCCTCGATCCACCGATAGCCCGCCTCTATCGCCGCATCCACGAAAGTAGCTGTGCAGCCATCGAATTCGGCGACGCGCTGAATCTTGATCGGGACCGGCACCACCGTGCAGCGGACCCTCGAAGTCGAGGTCGGTCTCGATCGCCAGAAAGTGTGGAAGCACGTCGGCCCACGCCCATCCCGGCATCCCCCACCCGTCGAAGTCCGACGGCAGCCCGCGGCAGAAGTAGCCGCCGTTGACCGCACCGGATCCGCCGACCACCGCACCCCGCATGATCTGTGCGTGCCGTTCGGGGTCGTCGGTCAGCAGTCGTCGGATAGCGCCGCACCACCGAGCTGGCAGTGCCGATCGGCAGCCGCAGGCCGTCGCTGATCTGGGTCAGCACCGAAGGATCGGATGGTCCGGGCCCGGCTTCGACGACCGTGACCCGACGAGCTCGAGTCGGCCGAAAGCCGTTCCGCTAATACAGATCCGGCGCTACCAGCACCGATGATCAGCACATCGCTGTGCAAGGCCGGCTTCAGGTCCGGATCTGGGGTTTGAGCGCGCCGACATGCCGCTCGCGCACGACCCCGGCCCACAATCCTGCGCCGTAGGCGATGTCGTCGAGCCGCTTCAGCAGGATGTAGGTGAGCAGACCGACCGGTTTCGGTGTCATCGTCGCCGTTGCCGTTGCGGGTGATCCAGTCGACCACCCCGTCGACGATGGCCGCCACCAGCACCACTTGGCGGCATCGTCGCGACAGCAGAGCCGCGACGAAGGCGACAGGCCAGTAGTGGCGGCAGATGGCGGACGCCAGCTGCAGCGCAGCGGACCACAGTCCGTGAGCGGCGACCACAGCCACTTCCTTGGGCTCGGTCTCCACGGTGGACAGCGACCTTGCGATACGACGGCCGGTGATCGCGGCGACCACCATCGACGCCAGATAACCGATGCTCGAGCCCATCGCCATCAGCATCCAGGCCACCAGCGTCCATCCCGAGATGACGAGTGGTGCGGTCTTACCCGGATGCCGGACCGACAGCGGCGCAGCGGATTCTCCGTAGAAAGACTTGCGCAACAACCATTCTCGCAGTTGTGTGCGGTGATCGTGAGCGACCAGCGCGACGGGTTCGTAGCGCAGCCGGGCACCCGCCTCGATCAGCCTCCAGCACAGGTCGACGTCTTCGCCGGACTTGAGCGTCTCGTCGAAACCGCCCAGCTCCTTGAGGACAGTGCTACGGCAGATGATCGCGGCACTGGGGACATACGCGACGGTTCCGAAGGGCACCACGGGTGCTTCGCGCATGCCGAGGTCGAGGGAGGATCTCACGGCCTCGTACCGCGCCACCAGGTTCTCCGGCTCGCGCAGGCCGATGATTCGTGGTGCGACCAGTGCCACCGCGGGATCGCAGAAGTGGCCGAGCAGCGCCTCCAGCCACCCGCGCCGCGGCACCACGTCGGAGTCGAGGAACGCGATGTAGTCCGTGTGGCACGCCGCCATGCCGGTGTTGCGGGCAGCGGCGGGACCCTTGCTGCGGTCATGTCGCAGGATCTGAACATCGCTGTACATCTGCGCGAAGTCGGCTTGCTGAACCGGGGACGCCGATCCGTCGTCGACCACGACGATGCGCATACCACGAAGGGCTGCTACCAGTCTGCGTAGACCAGAGATATTGTCCCGCACAGGAATAACGACTGTTACATCGCGATGTGACGGTCCGGTCGCAGGCCGCGGATGCGCAACCGTCGCATCCAGCAGAGTGCGCGCCAACTGCGCACTGACCGCATCGTGGACCTCGAGCCGCCCGCCGGTGAGCATGGTCTGCGCCGCGGGCGCCAGCCGCAGCAGCCGCGTGGGCGACCCGCCGAGTAACGCGGAGCCCTCGCCGAGGACCTTCACCCGGCGGTCCACCTGGACCGCGAACCCGTCGGGCAGCCGTGGTCCGCTCATGTCAGCATGCCGTTCCGGTCGGGAGTCCACCGGGTCACGCGCCGCAAACAGCCGTCGACCATCTCCGCGAAGATGCGCGCGCCTTCCTCTGCGGTAGCCGTCGTGGGATCACCGAGAATCCCCACTTCGCTGACCGCGGCGATCCCACCTTGACGCAGTGCGGGCATCAGCTGCCCCAGCGGTGCCCTATTGCCGGGAACCCGCTCGTCAATCCACACGTCAGCCGGCGAAATATGTAGCAATACAGAGGTTTCGGTGTGGCCGGCATGTGCGTCGGCGTTTTCCGCGCTGCAGGAGCACCAGCCCACATCGCGGCCCTCGTACCGAAGCAACGCCGCGGCCGTGGCCAGCGCTTCCACGTTGCCTCCGTGCCCGTTGACGAAGACGAGGCGCGACGCCCAGCGCGACGCGGACCGGCCGAACTCCACCAGCAACAGACGCAGCGCGGAAGTGCCGATGGAGACGGTGCCACTGAACTCCTCGTGCTCACCGCTGGCGCCGTATCCGATGGCGGGAGCGACCATCCATTTCAATTCATCTCCGCCGAGCTGGTCGACCAGGGCGCGGGAGACGGCGGTCGCTATGCGGGTATCGGTGTCCAGCGGCAGGTGGGGCCCATGCTGCTCGGTGGAACCGACCGGGACGATCAATGCTGATGACGTGCTCTGCAGCTGCCGCGACGTTGCGTTCGCGAGCTCACTTCCACAAGGCACAGGCCGATGGTAGGCCGAATTCACCTGGTGTGCGCCAATTGTTGGCGCATGCGCAGCAATTGATTTCCAGAAATTTGCGCGAACGACAACAACTCATTCACGTGAGCCCCCTGAGCCACGCCTGTACCAGGAAGTTCGCGCGACGCTCGCCAGGCCGCGTCAGACGGTCGGATTGCCAGGTACTCCGAGTGCCCTTGCGAACCCTTCGGGTACCAGCACGTCGTCGGCACAGAGGTCGTGCACCGACGCGTGACCAAGTCCCATGAGGGCCGAGTCGATGCCGCCCCGGAGAACGTCGAGCACATTCTCGACGCCCGCCTGACCGTTGGCCGCGAGACCCCAGAGATAGGCCCGTCCGATCATCACAGCGCGTGCGCCGAGGGCTATCGCCTTCACCACGTCGCTGCCGCGCCGGATGCCACCGTCGAGTAGCACCTCGACGTCGTCGCCGACCGCGGCCGCGATCGCCGGCAGGGCCCGTATCGACGCGGGCGTGCCGTCCAGGTTGTTGCCACCGTGGTTGGACACCGAGATCGCCGAAACACCGGCATCTACAGCACGTTTCGCGTCGTCGACCCGCATCACGCCCTTGAGCATGAACGGACCGCCCCAGAGCTCACGCAGCCAGGCGATGTCCTCCCAGGTCGGCGGTGGGGTACCCATCCATTCGCCGTACGCCGCGAAGAACGGCGGACCGCTCTCGCCGCGCGCCGCCTGGTTGGGCACCCGCAGGTTCGGCGGCTTCAAGGTCTTACCCCATTGGTACAACCACGCCGGCCTGGTCAGCCCCGTCGGCAGCATCCGCACCGTGGTGCGCAGGTTCATCTCTTCGGGGATCTTCGGGCTGCCCCAGTCCCGACCATGCGAGAAGCTCCAGTCGGTGGTGACGATCAGGCCGACGGCGCCTGCCTCACGCGCGCGCTCCACTCGCGCTGCGATCGCGTCCCGGCCGCCGAGCCAGTACACCTGGAAGAAGAGTTTTCCGTTGGCGACGATGACCTCTTCGATCGGCTTGCTGGCGAACGATGACAGACCCATCGCGGTGCCCCGCGCTGCCGCGGCCCGCGCGACGGCGGTCTCACCGTCGGGGTGGACGGCTTGCACGCCAGTCGGGGATATTACGACGGGCATCGAAATATCCTGCCCCATAACGGTTGTCGCGAGATCACGCTTCTCGGTCGCACCGATGACGTGCGGGGCGAAGCCTAGCTGTGCGAATGCGTCGACGTTGTCGGCAACGGTCACACCACGCTCGCTCGCCGCCAGCAGCGCGGAGTACACCGGCTTGGGCAGCCGCCGCTTGGCCCGCTCCTGGGCGGCCGCGACAGTCTCGAACCAGATGTCGGCCATGAGAGTTACACCGGACTTTCGTTACAGAGTCGCGCAGGAGGTGTGGTCAGCAGCTTCAGCATGACCGGGCCGCTCCGCGAGTGATCGACACTGGACTTGGGCTTCACGCGGTCGGCGGCCAACGCCGGCGCACCGTAGCCCTGCACGCACTCAGGATCCGGACCGTCCATCGGTAATCCGGTGAAGAACTTGGCAGCCATGCAACCGCCGCGGCAGCTGTCGTAGTGTCCGCAGCTACCGCAGGCTCCGGCTGACTGGGGTTCACGCAGCTCGCGAAACAACGGCGCGTTCTTCCACACACTGTCAAAACCGTTATCAACCAGGATGTTTCCGGCAAGGAAGCGGTCATGAATGGCGAACGGGCACGCATAGACGTCGCCGACCGGGTCGATGAGGCAGACGACGCGGCCGGCTCCGCACAGATTCAGCCCTGCCAGCGCGCCCGGTTCGCCGAGGCCGGACAGGTGGAAGAACGAGTCGCCGGTGAGCACGCCATCGCCCTTGGCCACGAGCCAGTTGTAAAGCTGCACCTGCTGCTCCGCGGTGGGATGCAGTTCATCCCACACGTCGGCGCCGCGTCCCGATGGCCGCAGTCGGGTGATCCGCAAGGTGGCGCCGTAACGCGCTGCGAGAGCGGCGAAATCGTCAAGCTGGTCGACATTGTCGCGAGTCACCACAACTGAGATCTTGGCGTCCTTGAAGCCCGCGTCGGCGAGGTTCTCCAGCGCCCGGATCGCCATTGCGAAAGAGCCCGCACCTCTGACTGCATCGTTGACTTCTGCCGTCGCACCGTCCAACGAGATCTGGACGTCGACGTAGTCACTGGCCGCCAGGCGTGCCGCCACCTCTTTCGTGATGCGCACGCCGTTGGTGGAGAACTTGACCCCGACGTGGTGGGCGGTGGCGTAGTCGACGAGTTCCCAGAAGTCCGACCGCACAGTCGGTTCCCCGCCGCCGATGTTGACGTAGAACACCTGCATGCGCTCGAGTTCGTCGATGATGTCCTTGCACTGCTGCGTGGTCAGCTCGCGCGGATCGCGCTTACCCGACGAGGACAGGCAGTGGACGCACGCCAGATTGCAGGCGTAGGTCAGTTCCCACGTCAGGCATATCGGCGCATCCAGTCCGTGTTCGAACTGCTCGATCAGCCGTGGCACGGGCTGGACGGCGGGCGATTCGATTTCCGGCGCGGGCGCCGATGCGATTGTCGTCATTGCAGCACCAACATTTTCGATTGAGCGAGCACGCGGAGCGCGTGGAGGTAGGGGGCCTGCTGCGCGTCATCTACTCCTGCGGCGCGACAGGCGGACCGGACGTCGGGGTGGTCAGCCAACGAGTTGACCACCTCGACGATCGTCCGGTTCTTCAGGAACGACAGCTTGCGCGTTCCGAAGTGATACAGCAGCGCGCCGAACGGCTCGGGTCGAACGGCCACCTGGGGGTGAAGGCGCCAGCTGAGGTCGGGATCGAACGCAGCGTCCGTCCCGGTTTCAGCCATAGACGAGGCCACGGTCAGTAGACCCCGCACATCCCGTCGATCGACACCTCTTCGACCAGGGTCTCGGTGACGAGCTCATCGCCCGATGTGGTCGCAGCCTCTGCTGTCTGATTCGGCTCCACTATCCGCACCTTTCCTTGACAGGGTCTCGACAAACTGTGATCGAGATCGCAATAATATGGCATCCAGTGCCAGAATGAAAGCCGGACCCGAAAAGGAGCGGACGTGCACCCAGATTCCCAGCACCGCGTCGGCCGTCGACGGTCGACGAGCTGGGAACACATCAGCAACGTGGCGATCGATCTGTTCGCCGCGCGCGGGTTCGATGACGTGAGCGTCGACGACGTCGCCGAGGCCGCGGGCATCGCGCGCCGCACACTGTTCCGCTACTACCCGTCCAAGAACGCATTGCCCTGGGGCGACTTCGAGGCACACCTGGCCCTGATGCGCGACCTGCTCGCCAATCTGGACCCCGATGTCGGTATCGACACTGCGCTGCGCACGGCGCTGTTGGCCTTCAACACCTTTGACGATGCCGAGACCGCACGACACCGACAACGGATGCGCGTCATCCTTCAGACCGAAGCACTTCAGGCCTACTCGATGACGATGTACGCGGGCTGGCGAGCGGTCGTCGTCGCATTCGTCGCGCGCCGGCTCGGCATGAAGGAGACCGACGTCGTACCGCAGACCGTGGCGTGGACCATGCTCGGCGCGGCGCTGTCGGCCTACCAGCATTGGCTGGACGACGAGTCGGTATCGCTTCCGCAGGCACTCGGCGACGCGTTCGACACCGTCAACGACGGGCTGAAGGCGCTGGACAACCCCACCCGTCGAAAAAATTCGTGATTAGGGCGTCGGAGTTTCGGTCCCCGCGGCGACGATAAGGGTGTGAGCGCCGAATCGGAGGACAACGACGCTCCGCGCAAGCTGCTGGCGATGTACGACGAATCGCTGCCGGTCGTGTACGGATACTTCGTCCGGCGCTGCAGTGACCGCGGAACGGCCGAGGATCTGACGTCGGACACATTCCTGGCGGCGATGGATGCCGCGCGCAAGGATGTGCCGCCGCCGATGACGTTGCCGTGGCTGCTCGGAGTGGCACGCCACAAACTGGCCGACCACTACCGCCGTCGCCACGACCGGTTCACCGTCCCCGTCGCCGAGTTGCCCGAGCCGGTCAACGCGGGCGACGACTGGGATGCCGAGCTGGACCGCATCGTCGCGGAGAGCGTCATGGCCAGGCTGCCCGAGCAGCATCGCACCGTATTGGCGTTGCGCTACATGGACGACTGTTCCGTGCCGGAGTGCGCTGAGCTGATCGGACGTACCGTGCACGCCACCGAGGCGCTGCTGGTTCGGGCGCGCCGAGCCTTCAGATCCCAATATCCGGAGCCGGAAGGAGGGCAGTCGTGAATAACAGCCACGATCCGTTGACAGCGCTGCATGGCGATGAGCTTGTCGTCCAACCCGATCCGGCGTTCGCGGCTCGGCTGCGCTCACGCCTAGAAGGTGCACTGAACCTGCCCAATCGAACCGAAGGAGTTGACATGAGCGGCACCGATACCGCCATCGCCGAACTGTCCGAACCCACCACCGCTGTATCCAGCGTGCCCCGATCGGCGGCACTGCCGTATCTGTCCGTGGCAAATGCACGAGAGGCCATCGACTGGTATGTCGACGCGCTGGGCGCCGTCGTCATCGGCGAACCGATCGTGATGGACGACGGTCGCATCGGGCATGCCGAGCTCGCGCTCGGCGGCGGCATGTTCTACCTCGCCGACGAATATCCCGAGATCGGTATGAAAGCCCCAGCTCCACAGGCTGTTTCAGTCATGCTCGTAGTCGCGGTCGCGGATACAGACAGTGCGGTGGAGCGGGCCCGTGACCGCGGCGCCACCGTACGTCAGGAAACCCGGGAGGCTCACGGTTCGCGCAACGCCGCGATCATCGACCCCTTCGGGCACTGCTGGTCGCTCAACGGCCCGACAACAGGCGCGGCGGTGGCGATCCAGCACGGAGATGTCGGCTATGTCTCGGTGTGGACGCCGGACGCCGAGCAGGCGGCGGCCTTCTACGGTCACGTCCTAGGCTGGGAGTTCGATCCTGACACGCATCAAGTCACGAACACCAAGCAGCGCATAGGCATCTACAGCGTGCCGGGGCAGTCCACCTTGTTCTGCAGCTACGCAGTGGTCGATCTCGCAGCTGCACGACAGGCGATCGTCGCCGCCGGCGGGACTGTCGACCAACTGGAGCAGTTCGACTTCGGCGTCCTCTGCGGTGCGACAGATCCGGCCGGAACCAGCTTCGCGGTGTTCGAAGCTGCACCGGGTACCGCCCGACCGGAGCTGAACGGCTCTGGGCCCGGCGAGCTTTCGTACATCACATACGAGGTTCCGGACTCGAGCGCCTTCCGGACGTTCTACAGCGGACTGCTGTTCTGGTCGTTCGAGCCGGGCCGGGTGAACGACGGCTGGCAGATCCAGCAGACTCAACCGATGGCCGGTGTCGCGGGCGGCAGCGCGCAGGCGGTCACGGTGCCGATGTGGGCCGTTGCCGACATCGACGCCGCGGTCACGCGGGTACGCGAGGCCGGCGGCACCGTGATCGAGGAGCCGTCAACGCAGTCGTACGGCAGGTCGGCACAGTGCACCGACGATCAGGGCACGCGGTTCTACCTCGGCGAGCTCTGACTGATTGCGATTTCGGTGCGCCACAAGTCGGTGAGCGATCTTTGCCAGCACCGAAATCGCTCTTAGCCGAGGACGTCGGCGATGGGTGCGCCCGCCGCGATCTTGGCGCGGGCCTTCATGACCTTTCCAGGCATCCCACCGCCGACCACTCCGGCCACCACGCCGTCGCGCTCGTAGTAGGCCAGGAACTTGCGGCCGTCATCCAGGACGACGTGCACGATGTCATCGGCCTCGGGGTCACCGAGACACTGGATCTTGACGTCGTACTGGTCGCTCCAGAAATACGGCACGGTGACGGTGGCCGGCAAGTCCTTGCCGAGTATGGCGGCCACCATGCCTCTCGCCTGATCGGCGACGTTGCTCCAATGTTCCACGCGCACTTGGTGTCCAAGGGCATGGCGCCACGACGCGACATCTCCGATCGCCCACACATGGGGTGCGCTGGCGCGGCCACGGTCGTCACAGACGATACCGTTGTCGATTTCCAGGCCGCTTCCGTCGAGCCATTCGGTGGCCGGACGCGAACCGATGCCGACGACCACGAGATCCGCGTCGAGTTCGGTGCCGTCGCCGAGGACGACGCGCTCCACCCGCTCGGCTCCGGCCGACTTCCGACACCCCGATGCCGCACCGCACGTCGACGCCTTCGGCGCGATGCAGTCGGGCGACCAACTCGCCGATCTGTTCGCCTAGCACCGACGCCAGCGGCGACGGCTGCGGCTCCACTAGAACGACATCGACGCCCATTCCGCGCAGGCTCGCCGCCACCTCACAACCGATGAATCCCGCACCGACGACGACCGCTCGTCTCGCCGAGCCGGCTTCCTCACGTAGTGCGAGGCTTTCGTCGAAGTTCCGCAGCACGTGGATTCCGGCGAGATCGGGGAACGACGGGATGCGCTTGGGCACCAGGCCCGTGGCGATGATCAGTTCGTCGTAGGAGAGCTCGGTGCCGTCGGCCAGGGTCAGCGTGTGCGCCGCGGTGTCTACCGACCGGGCGCCGTTCCCGAGCAATACGGTGATGTCGTTCTCGTCGTAGAACTCGGCGGGCTTGAGCGTGACGTCGTCGGTCTCGGCGCGCAGCACTTCCTTCGACAGCGGTGGCCGGTCATACGGCAGATGATCTTCGTCGCTGACGATGGTGATGGGCCCGGGTATTCCGAACGGCGCAGTTGCTCGGCAGTGCGAGCCGCCGCCAGCCCACCTCCTACGATGACGATTCCCCCACCAGTGGCCATGCGCGATTTTTGCACGATGGCTATACCGATATGTCCGCCACCCCGTCAGCCGCGATCCCGATCGATGATGTTCGTCAGCACCACGATGCTCTCGCTGCGCTCGACATCCGCCGCCGAGCGGATCCGCTCGAGCGCCTCCTCCAGGTGGCGCATGTCGCGCGCGAGCACGTGCAGGATCGCGTCGGCGGTTCCGGTGACGGTGGCCGCGCTGATGACCTCCGGAATGTCGATCCACGCCGCGCGCAACTGTTCTGGCGCGATAGTGCCGTGCCGGAACACCTGCACGTATGCCTCGGTGTTCCAGCCGAGCGCGCTGCGGTCGACGACGGTGGTGAAGCCCCGGATGACGCCGTTGTCGAGCAGTCGGTCCACCCGCCGCTTCACCGCGGGAGCCGACAGGTTCACCCGCTCGCCGATCTCGGCATAAGTGGCCCGCGCATCGTTGGCCAACTCGGCCAGAATGCGCTCGTCCGTCTCGTCGAGACGGTCCATGATCACCTCCACGCAATAAATCGCCGCAATTCTACATCTGACACAACAAACCGTTGGTCAATACGCAATGAACGGTGATTGATTGCAAAATCAATCCGCCATACCGTTTATTTATGACGATTTCAGATGTCGCCGCGCCCGCGGCTCCGGTATCCGATGTCGCCGCAACGACGCGAGCGCATCGCCTCGCCCCCGCCACTACGCCATGACGGCGCCGACGTTCTTCACCGTCGAGTACGCGATCAATCCCTGGATGGACACCTCGGTGCCCGTCGACACCCATCTCGCGCTCAGCCAATGGGAAGCGCTGCGCCAGACCTATAAGGAACTCGGCCACACCGTCGAACTGGTCGAGCCAGTCGCCGGCCTGCCGGACATGGTTTATGCCGCCAACGGCGGAATGATGGTGAACGGCAGGGCCGTCGCCGCCCGGTTCGCCTATCCGCAGCGCGCCGGTGAGTCCGCCGCCTACGCCGAGTGGATGATCCGCCACGGCTATCGCCCCGCCGACACCCGCCACACCAACGAGGGCCAGGGCGACCTGCTCGTCGTCGGCTCAATCATGTCTGGCGGGCTACGGTTTCCGCACCGAGCGGCAGGCCCACGACGAAATCGCCGCCGTCGCTGCAGATGCCGGTCGTCAGCCTCGAGTTGGTCGATCCGCGCTTCTATCATCTCGACACCGCGCTCGCGGTGCTCGACGACACCACGATCGCGTTCTACTCGCCGGCGTTCAGTGACGCGTCCCGCGCGCAACTGCTCGAGCTGTTCCCCGACGCCATCGAGGTGGGCAGCGCCGACGCGTACGTGCTGGGCCTCAACGCCGTGTCCGACGGCCTCAACGTGGTGTTGCCCGCCGCCGCGACCGGCTTCGCCGAACAGCTGAGGGAAGCCGGATTCCGGCCCATCGGTGTCGATCTGTCCGAACTGCTCAAGGGCGGCGGATCCGTCAAATGCTGCACATTGGAGGTACATCCGTGACCGTGGTCGACACCATGAACACCACCGACGCGGCGATCGCTGTCGACGACCGCTACGTCGCCCACAACTACTCACCGCTTGCCGGTGGTCGCGACCAGTGCGGACGGCGTCTGGATCACCGATGTCGAGGGCCGTCGCTACCTCGACTGTCTGGCGGCCTATTCGGCGGTCAACTTCGGCCACCGCAATCCGGAGATCACCGCCGCCGCCCACGCGCAGTTGGACAGCGTGACGCTGGTGAGCCGGGCGTTTCACTCCGACCGGCTCGGCCCGTTCTGCGAGGCGCTGGCCGGCCTGTGCGGCAAGGACATGGTGCTGCCGATGAACAGCGGCGCCGAGGCCGTGGAGAGCGGCATCAAAGTCGCCCGCAAGTGGGGAACCGACGTCAAGGGTGTGCCCGCCGGGCCAGAGCAATATCGTGGTGGCGCACAACAACTTCCATGGTCGCACCACGACGATAATCAGCTTCTCCGACGACGAGACGGCGCGTCGCGGATTCGGCCCGTACACACCCGGTTTCCGCTCGGTGCCCTTCGGTGACGCCGACGCCCTCGCCGCCGCGATCGACGAGAACACCGTTGCCGTTCTGCTCGAACCGATCCAGGGCGAGGCCGGGATCATCGTTCCGCCCCGCGACTTCCTGCCGCGCGTCCGTGCGCTGTGCACCGAGCACAACGTGTTGATGATCGCAGACGAGATTCAGTCGGGTCTGGCGCGGACCGGACGCACGTTCGCGTGCGACCACTTCGGCGTGGTGCCCGATATCTATTTGCTTGGCAAAGCCCTCGGCGGCGGCGTGGTTCCGTTGTCCGCCGTCGTCGCCGACCGGGATGTACTCGGGGTGTTGCATCCCGGCGAGCACGGCTCGACGTTCGGCGGCAACCCACTTGCGGCCGCCATCGGCATCACAGTTGTGGGGATGCTGGAACGCGGCGAATTCCAGTCGCGTTCAGCAGAACTCGGTGACCACCTGCATGCAAGGTTGCGCGCACTCATCGGGTCCGGCGTGGTCGCCGTGCGTGGCATGGGGCTGTGGGCAGGCGTGGACATCGAACCCGAGCTCGGCAGCGGAAAGCAGATCAGCCTGAAACTCGCCGAACGTGGTGTGCTGGTTAAGGACACGCACGGTTCGACGTTGCGGTTCGCGCCGCCGCTGGTGATCACTGCCGAGGAGATCGACTGGGCGATTGGGCAGTTAGCCGATGTTCTGGCGGATACGGGTTCACACTTGTCCGGTACTGCCTTATAGCCCCACAGGAGGCACCATGACTGCCCCATCGATCAGCCTCAAGGACCAGCTGCTGCGGCGCAGGCCCGTGACCGGCGCGCCGGTGGCGCATGGCGCCTCCGACCATCTCAAACGAAGTATCGGCGCATTCCAGCTGACGATGTTCGGCGTCGGCGCCACGGTCGGCACCGGCATCTTCATCGTGCTGCAGCAGGCGGTACCAAAGGCCGGCCCCGCGGTGCTGATCTCGTTCGTGATCGCAGGCATCGCCGCGGGCCTATCCGCCATCTGCTACGCGGAAATGGCCTCCGCCGTACCGGTTTCCGGATCAACCTATTCGTACGCCTACACGACGATGGGTGAGGTCGTCGCGATGGGCGTGGCCGCATGCCTGCTTCTCGAATACGGCGTCTCGATGTCGGCGACGGCTGTCGGCTGGAGCGGTTATCTGAACAAGCTGCTGGACAACTTGTTCGGATTCACGCTGCCGCATTCGCTGACCGCGGCGCCGTTCGGTGAGACACCGGGCATCGTCAACCTTCCCGCCATGCTCTTGATCGCCATGTGTGCGCTGTTGCTGATTCGCGGCGCCAGCGAGTCCGCGAAGGTCAACACGATCATGGTGTTACTCAAGTTGGGGGTGCTCGCGCTGTTCGTCGCCGTCGCAGCGACCGCGTTCACCACTGACCACTTCGCCGGGTTCTGGGAAAAAGGCTTTGCGGGAATCACTGCGGGAGCGGCCACCATCTTTTTCACCTTCATCGGTCTCGACGCGGTTTCCACCGCCGGCGATGAGGTCAAGAATCCACAGAAGACCATGCCGCGCGCGATCATCGCCGCGCTGATCGCCGTCACCACCATCTACATCCTGGTGGCGTTCGCGGGCCTTGGTACGCAGGAAGCCGATGCGTTCGGATCCGAAGAACAGTCCGAGGCAGGGCTTTCGGTCATCCTCGAGAACGTTCTCGGGGGCTCGACCTGGGCCAGCACGATCCTCGCCCTCGGTGCGGTGATCTCGATCTTCTCTGTGACACTCGTGGTGATGTACGGCCAGACCCGCATCCTGTTCGCCATGGGCCGCGATGGGTTGCTTCCATCGATGTTCGCCAAGGTGAACCCTCGCAGCATGACACCGGTGAACAACACCATCATCGTGGCCGTCATCACGGGGCTCCTGGCGGGCTTCGTCCCCATCGACTACCTGTGGGACCTAGTGTCGATCGGCACGCTCGTCGCCTTCATCACGGTCGCGATCGGCGTGATCATCCTGCGCCGCCGCGAGCCCGACCTGCCTCGTGGCTTCAGGGTTCCCGGCTATCCGGTGACCCCCATCCTGTCCATCGCCGCCTGCTTGTGGATCCTGTACGGCCTGCCCCCGAACACCTGGATTTGGTTCGGGATATGGGTGGCCGCGGTGCTGACTTTCTACTTCGTCTGGAGCCGACGCCACAGTGCGCTGATCGACGGCGGCGACGGCCTCATCCCCACCGCGGCGCCGACAGGAGGACGAAGTACTGATGCCGCCGAAGGATCTTCAATGAGCGTCGCCGTCGGCTACCTGGCCGGCAAGGGCGGCCGGTCGCCGCTGTACCTCGCGGTGGAAGCCGCGAAGACACTGAAGACATCGCTGACGGTCGTGACTGTTGTGCCGCGGCCGTGGATGACTCCCTCGATAGCCCGTATCGATGCCGAATACGCCCAATACGCCGAGCAGTTGGCGGCGGACTCGGCCAAGGAGGCACAGCAATGCCTCGAGTCGATCGGCAAGGGCGTCAAGGTCGACTTCCTCAAGGTCGCGCACCGGTCGGCTTCCGGCGGGCTCTTGGAAGCCGTCGACGAGCTCAAAGCCGAAGCTGCTGGTGCTGGGTTCGGCGGCGGACGGCAAGCTGGGACAGGTCGTCATCGGCTCGACGGCGGATCGGCTGCTGCACTCCTCTCCCATTCCGCTCGCCATCAGCCCGCGCGGCTACCGCGGGTCGAAGTCCGGCGGGCTGTCTCGTCTCACATGCGCCTACCCCGGCACAGCCGAATGCGTCCACGTCGTCGAACGCGTGGTAGCGCTGGCGGAAAGACTCGACGTACCAATGCGGGTCGTCACCTTCGCTGTCCGCGGTCGAACGATGTATCCGCCCCAAATTGGGCTGCGCGTCGAGGACTCGATACTCGAGGCCACTGCGGGACAGGCACGAGATTCGTTGGCGGAATTGAAGAAACAGGGTGTCGTCGGTGAAGACGTGACGCTGCAGGTCGCCATTGGCAACGGCTGGGATGAGGCCATCGACAACGTCGACTGGCTCGACGGCGAACTGCTGGCTCTCGGCACCAAGCAAACCGGCGGAATCGCCAGGGTGTTCCTTGGCTCGCGGGGGTCAAAGATATTGCGGCACAGCCCGGTACCGGTCCTGGTACTGCCGGGCTAGTACTTCATCGTGCCGCGGTCGACGTTGATCTGGCTGCCCGAGATCGTCGCCGAACCATCACCGGCCAGCCATGCCACGACATCCGAAACCTCCTCGGCCGTCATGAAATCCTGAAGACCTCGACGCGCCCGCCTGACTCGCAGCGCGGTACGGGAAGGGTTTGAAGCTGTGGATGAAGCTCGGGAACTTCCCGAAGAGCTCCATCATCGCGTCCTTCTCCACCATCGGGGTGTCGATCGAGTAGGGATGGATCGAGTTGACTCGAATCCCGAACTCCCCCACCTCCAATGCCAGCGA
Organism: uncultured Actinomycetota bacterium; assembly: GCA_963720345.1. Classification (GTDB taxonomy): domain Bacteria; phylum Actinomycetota; class Actinomycetes; order Mycobacteriales; family Mycobacteriaceae; genus Mycobacterium. The sequence continues at coordinate 28,147 of CAVRFN010000046.1, read as the reverse complement.
ATTGGTCAGCGCGGTCATGCCGTGCTTGGACGCCGAGTAGTGCCCGTTGCCCGGGGTGGCCTTCAGCCCCGCCGATGAACTCACGATGATGATCGACCCGCCGTTGCCGGCCTCGATCATCGCGGGAACAGCCGCGCGGATGGTCTTCCAGGTGCCGGTCAGGTTCACGTCGATGACGGCGGTCCACTGCTCCTCCGACATTTCGAAGAGACGGCCCCAGCTCAGCACACCCGCGTTGGCCACCACGATGTCGAGCCGGCCGAACTGCTCGACCCCGTCCGCGACCACCTGCTGCAGTGCGGCCAGGTCGCGGATATCGACCTCACGCGCCAGCACCTTGCGGCCGGCGGCCTCCACAGCCCGCACGGTCTCGGCGAGTTCCTCCGACGTTCCCAGCGGGTAGGTGATGCTGTCGGAGATCGGCGCGCACACGTCGATGGCGATGATGTCGGCGCCTTCGTTGGCCAACCGGATCGCATGCGCCCGACCCTGGCCGCGCGCGGCCCCCGTAATGAATGCCACTCGCCCTTCCAGGGGGCCGCCAGTTGCCGTCACCACTGCTCCTTTCGTGAAGCTGCGGATCAGGCTAACAGCCGAACTGGAACGTGTTCTAACAACCGTTGCGAGCGAGTGATCTTTCGTGGTCACGCGACTCGCACCCCGTCTCGGGGTTGTTCGGCAGCCTTGTGGCTGCGTCCCTTCCGCGTTTCATCGCCACCAGCCGGAGCGTGGCTCCGTCTTACGGTCGGCTCGACGCTTGACGGCGGCCCCAACTGGGCCGACGGCGGTGGCGTGCTTCCTCCCAGCGCGCGAGGTTGATCGCGGCGCAGTCATCACGCTGGTGCGATGCCAAACATGCCATCACATTGTCCAGTGTTCGGCCCAGCCAATGTCCTGGACATGCTGGCAGGTATGGCATGTTTTCGACGACGGGAACCAGCGGTCAGCGACGACCAGCTGCGACCCGTACCAGCCTGTCTTGTATGCCAGGTGACGGCGCGCTGTTCCCAGTGCCGAGTCAGACAGGCCCCGGCGCCGCGCCCGCGCACCTGCCAGACCCTTTTGCCGCAACATCGCGGCGGCGTCCAAGCGTTCAACCACGATGCGGCCGTGGGTTTTGGCCAACCGCGTTGTCAGGACATGCAAGTGATGACTGCGGACATCGTTGACCCGGCGATGCAGCCGGGACAGTCTCGGTTGTGCGTTCGCGGTACCGTCGGGAACCCTTCGTACAACGCGAGCGTGCCCGGCTGACACATGCCGCAACTCACGCAACGCTGTTTCCAGCGGGCGTGGGATTCGCCACTCGATGGATCACGACACCGTCCGCGGTCGGCCACTGTCGCCAGACCGCCGCACCCCGACATCGACACCCACCCGCGAATCAGGAAGAGTCACGCGGGGTTGCTCAGGGCGTTGGACCAGTACCCGCACACTGGCGTCCAACCGAGTGCCGTTGCGGCGCACGCGAGATCGCGAGCACCCGCGCCCGGCCATTGCGTGATCAGCCGCTCGATCCGGCGAGTGTTCTCGTGGGCCCGGACGGTCCCGATCACTGGCAAGCGTCACGTGCCTGCGGTCGGGTTCGATGCGCATCGCTCCGGTGGTGAAACACACCCGATCGCCGTCGCGTCCCTTCTTCTTGAAACGTGGGAAAGCCGACCCTCATGCCGGCACGCTTACCCGACCGTGAGGTTTGCCAGTTCCAGTAGGCCTCCACCGCACCCGCGATCCCATCCGCATAAGCCTCTTTCGAGCATTCCGGTCCACCAAACAGCTGCCCGGTCTCGGCGTTGACACACACTTCGTCTTTGACTCGTGTTCCACCGTTTTCGCAGCACCAGCCAGTGATGGTTTTTCCGTCTCGACAGCCGCGTCTCACGCCACTCCTGGCATATCGGCCTATCAGCGTAGCTACCGCCCAGTTGTACGCCTTACGTCGGGCACCGAAATGCCGCGCCAACGACCATATTTGCTCCTCTGTCGGATCTAGCGTGAACCGGAACGCCTGAACCGTCCAGCCCTGCGGAACCTCGAACCTGGCCACCTCACGCCACCTCACGATCTTCGGTCAGCCGCCGCGGAGAGCGCGCTGGGCGCGGTTCTGCATGCAGTCGCGCTTCCCGTGGAGCCGAGCACACATCGATAGTCAGGATCTCGGTCATATCGCGAACAAGATCGTCATCGACCTCAGCTGAATCCTACGACCATCAGCTCACCGCCCCTGCGCCGGCCAGCGCGGCTTGCACGGGCTCCGATCCAAACCGGCAGAACCGATCCCGGTGCTCGACCACGATCGGCTGCACCGACGGGTCGCCCAGCAGCGCAAGGATCTGCGGGCGGTGCCCGTCCAACGCCGAACCGGACCTCCACTGACAATCTTGTCCACCAGGATCCGCTTGGGCCGTGGCCCAGGCGGTCACTTGCGCGACCAGCCGATCCAGATCCACCTTCTGGTCGGCCGACGACACCCGCGCATACACCGCTGTCTGCCACGCGAGCACTCATCGCCTCTCGCCTTCGTCGACAAGAATCAAGCCGGCCCACTCTTCGGTGCCGGGACCGGCACCAACCCGGCGTGGAACCAGGGATAGGCAGTCACCCGCGAGACACCGTTGCGCCCAGCCCACGACCGCCAGATTCATAATCCCGTTCCTATAGCACAGGACCGACAACTGCCGACCACTCACACGCCAACAGCTAAAATCCTGACGACCGGGTCAATCGAGGGCGTCGCGGGTGATCGGACAGGTCATGCAATGCCCTCCCCCGCGGCCTCGGCCCAGCTCGGCGCCCACGATGGTGATCACCTCGATGCCGGCCCTGCGCAGCAGGGTGTTGGTGTGAGTGTTGCGGTCATAGGCGAACACCACGCCCGGCTCGACGGCCACCAGGTTGTTGCCGCTGTCCCACTGCTGGCGCTCCGAGTCGTACTTCGTTCCACCGGTTTCCACCACCCGCAAGGCGGCCAGTCCGAGTGCGTCGGCGACCACTTCAACGAAAGGCTTGCTCGCCTCCTCCACCTCGACGCCGGGATCGGCATCGCTGGGATGCAGGACGAATGTCTGTATCGAATCGACGATGTCCGGATACAGCGTCACGACGTCACGGTCGGCAAAGGTGAACACCGTGTCGAGGTGCATGGCCGCACGAAGTTTGGGCATTCCGGCGACGATGACCTTGGTGACGGCGTTCTCGGCGAATAGCTTGGCCGCCACCTGGGTGATCGCCTGACGCGACGTCCGTTCGCTCATCCCGATGATGACGACACCGTTGCCCGGCACCAGGACATCGCCGCCCTCGATCGTCGACATCCCCCACGACTCTTCCGGGTCGCCCCACCACACAGTCGACCCGACGAAGTCGGGGTGGAACTCATAGATGGCCTTCATCAACAGCGTTTCGTCGTGCCGGGCCGGCCAGAACAGCGGATTGAGCGTCACGCCTTGATATATCCAGCAGGTGGTGTCGCGGGTGTAGAGGGTGTTGGGCAGCGGCGGCATCAGATACTCCGTGACGCCGGCGGCTTCGCGCGCCAGGGCCCGGTAACCCGACTGGATCTCAGACGGCAGGTCGCGGGTCGACATGCCACCGATGAGCAGCTCCGTCAGCCGCGGGGTCTTCAACGAGTCCAGGAAGCCGCGCGTGTCGTCGACGAGTCCCAGGCCCACTTCGTTCGGCACGATCTTGCGGTCCAGCAGCCAAGCTTTCGCCTCGGGGATCTCCATCGTCTCGGCGAGGAGCTCGTGCAGTTCGACGACCTCGACATCGCGGTCGCGCATCTTGTCGATGAAGTCGAAGTGGTCCCGGCGGGCGTTCTGCACCCACAGCACATCGTCGAAAAGCAGATCATCGCAATTGGTCGGGGTGAGCCGCTCGTGTGCCAGACCCGGCGAACAGACCAGCACCTTACGCAGCTTGCCGACTTCGGAGTGAACGCCGTAGTTCGCAGACGGATTCGTCACTTCAGTTCCTCTCAAGCGGTGGCCGCTAGATCTCGATCGCTCCAGTTGCCAAGGACACCACACCCGCGACGGCGCCGAGGAGAATCACCCCGAACAGCACCGCTTCGGCGGGCCTGAAGACGCGCAGGCCACGTTCGCGTCGTGCCTTGTAGTAGAGCGCGGCCGCCGGGGCGTACAAGATGCAGGACAGCAGGAGCTTGTCGACGCCCGCCGCGTAGATCAGGAACAGGGTGTACACCGTCGCCAGGCCGGCGATCACCATGTCCGGAACGAGCGATTTGCCGTTGCCGTACGTCTCTCGGGTGGCCGTCAGCTTCAGCGCGTACGCCGCTGCCAGCAGGTAGGGAATCAGGGACAGCGCAGCCGTCAGATCCAGCATGAAATCCAGTGCGTCCGCGGCGAACAGCAATGCCACCAGCAACAGCGAGATCAGCCCGCCGGCCATGACGAGAGCGGCGACGGGCGCGCCGTGGCTGTTGGTGCGGGCCAAGAACCGCGGCATGTCCTCGGACATGGCCGGAATGTAAAGGACCTCCGCGGACATCAAGGTCCACGCCAGATACGCGCCGAGCACCGACACGATCACGCCGACGCGAATGAAGATCGATCCCCAATGCCCGACAACCGATTCCAGCACCGCCGCCATGGACGGCTGGCTGACGCCGGCGAGTTCGCTCTGCGGCATGACGCCGTAGGACACCATCGTCACAAGTGCGAAAACACTGAGCACGCTGAGGAATCCGATGATCGTGGCGCGGCCCACGTCCTCGCGCTTGCGCGCCATCCTCGAATAGACGCTTGCGCCCTCGATACCCAGGAACACGAACACGGTGATCAGCATGGTGCCGGTGGCCTGGTCCCAGATCGCCGACAACGAATATCCTTCTTCGCCGCCCCAGAAGTTGTCGGCAAAGACATCGGCCTGGAACGCGATCGCCGCGATCACGATGAACATCAGGATCGGCACGACCTTGGCGATGGTGACGATGTAGTTGATCACGGCCGCATCCTTGACTCCGCGCATCACAAGGAATGCGAACAGCCAGACACCGATCGCCGACACCACCACCGCGAGCACCGTGTCCCCCGCGCCGAACGCGGGCACCACCGCGCTCATCGTCGCCGTGATCAGCACCCAGTACGATGTGTTGCCGGCGCAGGCCGATGCCCAGTATCCGATCGCAGAATTGAAGCCGATGTAGTCCCCGAAGCCTGCTTTGGCGTATGCGAAGATACCGGCGTCGAGATCTGGTTTGCGGGTCGCGAGGCGCTGAAACACAAACGCCAGCATCAGCATTCCGAAACCTGCGACCGTCCACGCGATGATCGCCCCGAGCACACCCGTCTCGGTCCCGAACCGGCGGGGCAAGAGAAAAACGCCGGATCCGATCATCGAACCGACGACCATCGCGGTCAGTGTCGGGAGACTGACCTTCTGGTCGTTCTTCGGTGTGGCCGTCTCGGTTTCGGTCATCGATCCACTCCTGGCGGTGGACTAGAGATCGGCCAAGATCTGCTGACGCTTGGCCGTGTATTCGTCGTCAGAGATCGCCCCCGTCGCGCGAAGCGTTTCCAGCTCCTGCAGGCGCTGTGCGGTCGAGGGTTCGGGGGGTGCGGAAGCGAACGGCGCCGCCGAGGGTGCGGCTGCCTGCGCAGGGGCTGCGGGCGCCTGCGCTGCCGCAGCACGCCGCACGACTGCCTGCACCTGTTGGCGGGCTGCCGGATTGGCGCGCAGATCGATCATGTTGTTCAGGCCGATGTTGTTGGCCTTGAGGATTTGCAAGATCTCCATTAGCGGCCCGACCTGTCCGCTGAGGTCGTAGGTCTTGTTGTCCTCGGCGATGGTGAAGGTCGCCGGCATCATACCGCTGACCAAACTGCTTCGTTCCCAATCGATTTGGTACTGATTCGTGGTCGGGTCCACCAGCGCGACCAGTTTGCGGCTGGTGATCATCGGCAGTCGCGAAATCGACGCGATCACCCGATCCTGGCTGGCGAACGGCGCGATACCGGGTCCGGAGATCTGCAGATCGATCTTCACCAGTGGCTGCTCGTTGATCCGCGTCCCCGTCTCGTGGATACCGACGACTTGCGCAAGCGCCAGCACGCCAGTCTGTTCGAGGGCTTGGGTCTTGGCTGCAGACCGCGCGCCCATGCTGGTGATACCGAGAGCAATCAAGACGTCGAGGGCGGTGATGGCCAAACCCGCCCAGAACATCCACTTCATGATCGGTTGCGCCCCGGACGCGAAATAGATCGCCAGGAAGATCGGGCCGACGATTCCGCATAACAGTACGAAGGCCTGGATTTTGACGTACCGCCAGAAAGTAGACATAAGGCCAAGCTCCTATGGAAAGTGGTCGTCGCGTCGCGTGTCAGATTAGCCCAAATCCTGGTTTGCGAGCCGTTGCGAGCCGTACTGTCGGGCGGTGGCCACGGCTGCAGAGTCGGCGGAACCTGTGAAGTCACGGTGGGTCTTGGTGGCCGTCTCGATGGCGCTGTTCTGCGTGCAAATCGACTACTTCGCGGCCAATCTCGCGCTGCCCCGGATGGCGTCCGACCTCCACAGCACGCCGGCGGACCTGCAATGGGTGATCAGCGTTTACATGCTTGCGTTGGGCGGCTTCATGGTTCCCGCGGGGCGGATCGGCGACATCTTCGGGCGCCGCAAAGCGCTGATGGTCGGTATCGCGCTATTCGGTATCGCGTCGGCACTGTGCGCCGTGGCACCGTCGGTGCCCCTGATAATCGCGTTTCGCGCTTTGCAGGGACTCGGGGCCGCGCTGATCTTCCCGGTCTCGGTGAGCGTGCTGACCAATGCCTTTCCAGGCGTCAAGGCGAGTCATGCGATCGGGTTGGCTTACGGCATAGCGGGATTGGGCAACGCCGCGGGTCCGCTGATCGGTGGCCTGCTGACCGATACCGTGGGCTGGCGGTGGATCTTCTGGCTCAACGTGCCGCTTACAGTCGTGTCGCTGGCCCTCGGTGCTTGGAGCATCGCCGAGTCCTCCGATCGGACCGCGCCGCGTCGCCTCGACATCACGGGGCTGGCGTTGATCACAGTCGGAATCGGCTTGTTCACGTTGACCTTTGACCGCGCGCCGAACTGGGGTTGGGTGTCGGCGGCGACGGTCGTCGCGTTCGCCGGGTCGCTGGCCGCACTCGCGCTCTTCGTCGTCGTCGAAGACCGGGTGCAATGGCCGCTGGTCGATCTGTCGCTGGTGCGCAACGCCCGGTTCGCGGTGCTGGTGATCGCGGGCGCCATCGCGAACGTCGCCTACGCGGTGGCGATCTTCCTCTCGACACTGGACTTGCAGCAGGTGCGGTCGCTCGATCCACTGATGGCAGGTCTCGTCTTCCTCGGTCCGTCGGCGGGTGCCGCGCTGGGCGGCGTGCTGTCGGGGCGCCTCGCCGCCAATCGGCCACCACTGGGGGTGATGGGGCTGACATGTGTTGCGGCCGCAATCTCGCTGGCCGCCCTGGCTGTATCGGACGAGTGGATCGTCTATCTGCCCGCGTTGTCGGCGTGCGGGTTCACATTGGGGTTGGTGTATGCGTTCACCACCGTCGCCACCCAGGCCGTCGTGCAACCCGAACGGGCCGGCGAGGCCGCGGGCGTCACGCTGACGGTGTTGGTGACACTCGCCGGAGTCGGGGTCGCTGTGTCCGGAACGGTGCTGGAGGTGCTCGAGCGCGGCGGTCAGTCGACGGCTACCGCGATCGACATGATCCTCGGTGTACTTGCGGCACTCCTACTGACGGCCAGTGCGGTGGTGCTGTGGATCGCTCGCGCGCCTACGGCGTCGACGAGCTCGCGCTGAGCGGAACGATCGGCTGCGGAACCATCGGCTGCGCCTCGGGTGCCTGCGCCTCGGGCCCGCCGAGCAGGAAGTACAGCGGCGCAGTCCAGTCCAGGTCGGTGGTCGTGGCGTAGCTGGTGTGAATGGCCACGCCCCGCGCGTACGACACTGAGGACTCTTCGTCATCGGGGTTGTAGTCGCAGACGGCGTCTCCGAGATCGCAGACGCTGATCGTGCGGGCACCGATGGCAGGCGGCAACGGGGCCGGCGCATGCGCCAGGATCGGCCAATCCTGTGCGGCGCCCTTACCGCGCTCCGGGATGCCACTGGCCGTCCCCAGATTCAGAGTCGGATCCTCGGGCAGGCGGTCACCGTCGGCAACCAGCAGCACCGCGGCCAGATTGGGGCTGGCCTCGAGTGCATGCAGGTTACGGTGCACGACCATCGCACCCTGCGAATAGCCGGCCAGCACCACCTTGGAGGCCGGGCAGCGCTGGACAAACCCCTCGTATTGCTTGCCCAGCGCCGCGGACCCGGCGTCCACGCTGCCGATGAAACCGAGCCACTCGCCCGCGCCGCCGTCCTCACCGGGCGCGGCCACCGCGGGATAGTCGACCGCCTCGGCGGTCATGGTGCGGCCGTCCTGCTGGACCTGGGCCGACAGTTCGCTCAGCGACTGGTAGACCACGCGGCCCATTCCGTCGTGCTGAGTCACCTCGGCGGGCGTGCGCTCACCCGAGCCAGCGGCGCCGATGAAGTGCACATCGGGGCAGGTGGATTGCGCATTCGCGGTACCTAGGGAAAGCCCTGACAGACCGACGAATGCGGCACCGGCGAAAGCTGCGCACGTGAGCGTGGCGACGCGACGGAACATGAAACCCCAAACCCTTCTGAGCCCCGACCAGGGCATACGCGTAGTAAATCGCCTCGGCTGGCGTGGGTGTTACACCGATCCGGCTCCGAGATCAGGGTTATGGCACGCGAGATGGCGCTCTGACGTACTGGAACCCAATTTCGGCGATCCACGACCAACGAAAACGGCGCCCACCCCAAGGGGTGAGCGCCGCTTCGCTGTAGAGAACTACTTGACGATCTTGGTGACCCGGCCGGCGCCGACGGTACGGCCACCCTCGCGGATCGCGAAGCGAAGGCCCTCGTCCATGGCGACGGGCTGGATCAGCTTGACCGTGATGTCGGTGTTGTCACCGGGCATCACCATCTCGGTGCCCTCCGGCAGCGTCACCACACCGGTCACGTCCGTGGTGCGGAAGTAGAACTGCGGACGGTAGTTGTTGAAGAACGGCGTGTGCCGGCCGCCCTCGTCCTTGGACAGGATGTAGACGCTGCCCTCGAAGTCGGTGTGCGGCGTGGTGGTGCCGGGCTTCACGACGACCTGACCGCGCTCGACGTCCTCACGCTTGATGCCGCGCAGCAGCAGACCGACGTTGTCGCCGGCCTGACCCTGATCGAGCAGCTTGCGGAACATCTCCACACCGGTGACCGTGGTCTTGGTGGTGGTCGGCCTGATGCCGACGATCTCGACTTCCTCGTTCACGTTGACCACGCCGCGCTCCACACGACCGGTGACCACGGTGCCGCGGCCGGTGATCGTGAAGACGTCCTCGACGGGCATCAGGAACGGCTTTTCGGTCTCGCGGACCGGGTCCGGGATCGACTCGTCGACCGCGTCCATCAGCTCCTCGACGGACTTGACCCACTTCGGGTCGCCCTCGAGCGCCTTGAGCGCCGAAACCTGGATGACGGGAGCGTCCTCGTCGAACTCCTGGGCGGCCAGCAGTTCGCGGACCTCCATCTCGACGAGCTCGATGAGCTCCTCGTCGTCGACCATGTCGGCCTTGTTCAGGGCGACCAGGATGTAGGGCACGCCGACCTGGCGGGCGAGCAGCACGTGCTCACGCGTCTGCGGCATCGGGCCGTCGGTCGCGGCGACCACCAGGATCGCGCCGTCCATCTGGGCGGCACCGGTGATCATGTTCTTGATGTAGTCGGCGTGACCGGGGGCGTCGACGTGCGCGTAGTGACGCTTCTCGGTCTGGTACTCCACGTGGGAGATGTTGATCGTGATGCCGCGCTGACGCTCTTCAGGCGCATTGTCGATCTGGTCGAATGCGCGCGACTCGTTCAACGTCGGGTACTTGTCATGCAGAACCTTGGTGATTGCTGCGGTCAGCGTGGTCTTGCCGTGGTCAACGTGACCGATGGTCCCGATGTTGACGTGCGGCTTCGTCCGCTCGAACTTCGCCTTCGCCACTTCTGTGTCCTCCTGGACTTGTTGGTGCTTGCTAGTTAAGCAGTTTTGATCTTTGCAGTTGTGTGGTCCCGCGAAACCAACGGGGCAGATTACTGACCGGTTGCCTTCGCGATGATCTCCTTCGACACGTTCGCCGGAACTTCGGCGTACGAGTCGAAAACCATGGAGTAGTTCGCCCGGCCCTGGGTCTTCGACCGAAGGTCTCCGACGTAGCCGAACATCTCCGACAGCGGCACATGCGCCTTGACGACACGTGCACCGGCCCGCTCCTCCATGGCCTGGATCTGACCACGGCGGGAGTTCAGGTCGCCGATCACATCGCCCATGTAGTCCTCGGGCGTAGTGACCTCGACGGCCATGATCGGTTCCAGGATGACCGGTTGCGCTTGTGCGGCAGCCTTTTTCAGTACCTGGGAACCGGCGATCTTGAACGCCATTTCCGACGAGTCGACCTCGTGGTAGGCGCCGTCCAGCAGTGTGACCTTCAGGTTCACCAGCGGGTAGCCGGCCAGCACGCCGTACTGCATGGCGTCCTGCGCACCGGCGTCCACCGACGGGATGTACTCGCGCGGGATGCGGCCACCGGTGACCTTGTTCTCGAACTCGTAGGTCGCACCGTCCTCGCCGCTGAACGGCTCGAGGCTGATGAGCACCTTCGCGAACTGGCCCGAACCACCCGTCTGCTTCTTGTGGGTGAACTCGACCTTCTCGACCTTGCGCTTGATGGTCTCCTTGTAGGCCACCTGCGGCTTGCCGACGTTGGCCTCGACCTTGAACTCGCGACGCATGCGGTCGACCAGGATGTCCAGGTGCAGCTCGCCCATGCCACCGATGACGGTCTGGCCGGTCTCGGCATCCTGATGCACCTTGAACGTCGGATCCTCTTCGGCCAGCTTCTGGATCGAGAGGCTCAGCTTCTCCTGGTCGCTCTTGGTCTTGGGCTCGATGGCCACCTCGATCACCGGATCGGGGAAGGTCATCGACTCCAGCACGACCTGGTTGTTCGGATCGCGACAGGGTGTCGCCGGTGGTGGTGTCCTTGAGGCCGATCACCGCGTAGATGTGGCCGGCAGTGGCCGTCTCCACCGGGTTCTCCTTGTTGGAGTGCATCTGGAACAGCTTGCCCAGCCGTTCCTTCTTGCCCTTGGTGGCGTTGATGACCTGAGCACCGGAGTCGACCTTGCCCGAGTACACCCGGACGTAGGTCAGCTTGCCGAAGAACGGGTGCGTGGCGACCTTGAACGCCAGCGCGGAGAACGGCTCATCGGTCGACGGCTTGCGGACGATCTCCTCGTCCTCCTTGCCGGGGGCGTGGCCAACGGCGGGCGGCACGTCCAGCGGCGACGGCAGGTAGTCGATCACCGCGTCGAGCATGGGCTGAACGCCCTTGTTCTTGAACGCGCTGCCGCACAGCACCAGGTAGGCCTCGGAGTTGATGGTGAGCTTGCGCAGCGCACCCTTGATCTCCTCGACGGACAGTGCCTCGCCGCCGAAGTACTTCTCGAGCAGCGCCTCGTCGGTCTCGGCGACCGCCTCGAGCAGCTTGGTGCGGTACTCGTCGGCCTTCTCGGCCAACTCGGCAGGGATGTCGATGGTCTCGTAGGTCTCGCCGAGCTTGGTCTCGCCGCGCCACACCTTGGCGTTCATCTCGACCAGGTCGATGATGCCCTCGAAGTCGCCCTCGGAGCCGACCGGCAGCTGGATCGGGATGACGTTGGCGCCGAGGCGCTCTTCCATCGTGCGCACCGAGAAGTAGAAGTCGGCGCCGACCTTGTCCATCTTGTTGACGAAGCAGATGCGCGGCACGTCGTACTTGTCGGCCTGGCGCCAAACCTGCTCGGACTGCGGCTCAACGCCTTCCTTGCCGTCGAACACGGCGACGGCGCCATCGAGAACACGAAGCGACCGCTCCACCTCGACGGTGAAGTCGACGTGCCCCGGGGTGTCGATGATGTTGATCTGGTTGTCGTTCCAGAAGCAGGTGGTAGCGGCGGAGGTGATGGTGATCCCCCGCTCCTGCTCCTGCTCCATCCAGTCCATGGTGGCGGCGCCGTCGTGCACCTCACCGATCTTGTAGCTGATACCGGTGTAGTAGAGGATGCGCTCGGTCGTCGTCGTCTTACCGGCGTCGATGTGCGCCATGATGCCGATGTTGCGGACCTTGGTCAGGTCGGTCAGCACGTCCTTCTGTGCCACAGAAGTCTTCTCTCTCGCTTGATAGTTGCTGTTTTCAGCCTTGACTCGCCAGCACCCCGGCTTTGCCGCCGCGGGCGGCTAAGTCACCAGCGGTAGTGCGCGAAGGCGCGGTTCGCCTCGGCCATCTTGTGGACGTCTTCGCGTCGCTTCACTGCGGCGCCCAGACCATTGCTGGCGTCGAGAAGTTCGTTCGCCAGGCGCTCCACCATGGTCTTTTCGCGGCGCTGCTTGGAGAAGCTCACCAGCCAGCGCAGGGCGAGCGTGGTCGAGCGCTCCGGACGCACCTCGACGGGCACCTGATAGGTGGCACCACCGACACGGCGGCTGCGCACCTCGAGGGCCGGCTTGACGTTGTCCATAGCGCGCTTGAGCGTCACCACGGGGTCGGTGCCGGTCTTTTCGCGGGCCTGTTCGAGCGCACCATAAACAATGCGTTCGGCCAGGGATTTCTTCCCATCGAGCAGAACCTTGTTCACCAGCTGGGTGACCAGCGTCGAACCGTAGACCGGGTCGTTGACCAACGGCCGCTTCGGTGCGGGACCCTTGCGTGGCATTAGCTCTTCTCCTTCTTGGCGCCGTACTTGCTGCGCGCTTGCTTGCGAGCCTTGACGCCCTGCGTGTCCAGCGAGCCGCGAATGATCTTGTAGCGCACACCCGGCAGGTCCTTCACACGACCGCCACGCACGAGCACCATCGAGTGCTCCTGCAGATTGTGGCCCTCACCGGGGATGTAGGCGGTGACCTCAACCGCGCTCGTCAGCTTCACGCGCGCCACCTTCCGAAGTGCCGAGTTCGGCTTCTTCGGGGTGGTGGTGTAGACGCGGGTGCACACACCGCGACGCTGCGGGCTGCCCTTGAGGGCCGCCGTCTTGACCTTGGCGATCTTGTCGCGGCGACCCTTGCGGACCAGCTGCTGGATGGTTGGCATCTACCGGCTTTCTGTGTTGCTCGTTTGTCTCTAGGTCGTGCTGAAAGTCTCTGTACTGCAGTTATGTCCCGCTCGCTTACCCCGCGACCGGGTGTGTCGCATGCGCTCGCCGCGAAGTTTTCGAGGCATCGTGGACATGCGAATTGGCCCGGCGTGCGGGCATGCTTGCGGATTGTCGACAGCCGCAAGCGCCTTATCTGCCAGGCACGATCGTCCACGATACCAGCACGAGCCGCGCCGAACCAAACCCGTCGGTGAGGCCCTAACCCCAGGTCAAGACGCCGATCCTGCGGTCAGTCCACGATACGTTCCGCCGCGACGGAGCTCGCGACCGGCACCGGGTTACCGTCGTTCCATTCCGGTCGCCAGCCGCATCACCATGTCGGTGAACACCGCGTCGGTGTCGATCGCCGTTCATCGCGCCGGTCATCTCGAGCAACACGAAGCCGTGCATCGCCGACCAGAACTCCAGCGCCGCGTAGAACGCGTTCTCGCCTTCCAGTCCATAGGACGCCAGGACGTCGATCACCGGCGCCGCCGTCGGCCCGGGTGGCCTCGGTGAACTCGGGGTCGTCGCCGCCGAGCGGCATCCGGGTGAACGCCGAATAGCGGCCCGGGATGGTGGTGGGCATAGCTGCGGTAGGCGGCTGGCCATCGCCATCACCGCGTCGTCGCGGGTGCGGCCCTGCGCGACCGTCTTGAGCATCTCGATGATGTCGCCGACCACCCGCATCCGCACGGTGCGGCGCAGGTCCTCGAGGCTGTTGCACGTGGTTGTACAGCGACGGGCCCTTGGTGCCCAGCTGGGTCGCCAGCGCGTTGATCGTGAGCGCGTCCCAGCCCTCGCGGTCCAGAAATGTCAGCGCCGCGTTGACGATGGAGTCGCGGCTCAGCCTCGCCGGGCGCCGGCCCGACGTGCTCGATGGCTGAGCTGCCATGAGTGACGTCGCCCCTCTCCGGTTTCGCCGTTGGACCCGCGAAACCGGGTCAGCGCAAAACTAACACCTCTAGTTTTTCCTGCTCAGGTCCTTCAGTTGACACGCTCTTGGCTGAGTTCGGCGAGTTGCTCGGTGATCGCGCACAGATCGGGCAGCGTCGCCGGGTTCAGCGTCTGGATCGACCAGGTGATGACGTCACCGCCCTTGGCGACGTCCACGATACGTTCCGCCGCGACGGAGCTCGCGACCGGCACCGGTTACCGTCGTTCCATCCCGGTTGCCAGCCGTATCACCATGTCGGTGAACACCACATCGGTGTCGACGCCGTTCATCGCGCCGGTCATTTCGAGCAGTACGAAGCCGTGCATGGCCGACCAGAACTCCAACGCGGCGTAGAACGCGGCCTCGCCGTCCAGCCCGTAGGACGCCAGCACGGAGATCACCGGGGCGGCCGCGGCCCGGGTGGCGTCGGTGAACTCGGGGTCGTCGCCGCCGAGCGGCATCCTGGTAAACGCGGAATACCGCCCGGGGTGGTGGTGTGCATAGCTGCGGTACGCACTGGCCATCGCCGTCACCGCGTCGTCACGCGTGCGGCCCTGACCCACGGTGTTGAGCATGTCGATGATGTCGCCGACCACCCGCATGCGCACGGTGCGCCGCAGGTCCTCGAGGCTGTTGACGTGGTTGTACAGCGAAGGGCCCTTGGTGCCCAACTGCATGGCCAGCGCGTTGATGGTCAGCGCGTCCCAGCCCTCACGGTCAAGGAACGTCAGCGCCGCATTGACGATGGAGTCGCGGCTCAGCCTGGTCGGACGTGCCGCCGGCCGAGCTGCCATGAGTGAAATGCCCTTCGGCTTGTCGTTGGAACCCGCGACCGGGTCTGCGAAAAACTAACACCTCTAGTTTCCCTCAGATCAGTTGACACGTTCCTGACTCAGCTGGGCGAGTTGCTCGGTGATTGTGCACAGGTCGGGCAGCATGGCCGGGTTCATGGTTTGGATGGACCAGGTGATGACGTCATCGCCCTTGGCGACGTAGATGCTGCACGCGTTGGCGTCGGACGCCTTGAAGCCCTTGTTGCCGTCGATGGACAGTTCGGTGAGCGTGCGGCCGGCCTGCTGCTCCAGCGTCCGTTCGGTGTCCATGTCGCTGCCGCGGTACCACCACGTGGAGATGCCCATGCCCTGGCCGAAGCTGCCGAGGACGGTGTTCTCCTGCCAGAAGCAGCCGGCGTCGCTGACGACGGCCTTGGTGAACATCGACGATCCGACGGCCTTGGTGACGTCGGCGTCGGAGACCCCGTTGCAGTCGGCGCTGCGAAAGCCGTCGCCCTGCGCAGGCGCCGCCGCCGTCGCGTCGGTCTCCTGCTGCGGTGACGAGCCGCAGCCCACCAGCATTGCAGCGACGGCCGCCAGCGAGGCAACGCATAACGACACGGACAGGGCGCGGGGCATCGGCTACATATCCGACTGGAGGGTGGCAGAGAGAAGTTTCTCGGCGTCGATGCAGGGATCGCCGGAAGTCTGGCCGCGGAACTGCACCCACCAACTCAGCACGCCGGTGCCGGCCGCGGCGGTGGCCGAGCACGCCGCTCCTGTGGTGTCGCGTCGCGCCAGGAACGCCACGTGTCGTTCGACGACGTTCTCTGTCACTTTTGCCCCGCGCTCACTAGCAAGTGCGCGCTCTCTGTCCAGGTCACCGGTTTCGAACCACGAGAAGGTCACGTCGATCATCGCCGAGTTACGCGACAGTACGTACTGGCAGACGGCACCGCTGTAGGGCCGGACCACGTCGTCGGCGCCGATCACTTCCTGGATGGAACCGTCGACCAACAGTCCGCAGCGATCGTCCACGTAGCCGTAGCTACGGTTCGGGTCGGGGATCTCGGGATGGGCCCGCTGGGCGGTGCCGCTGACGGTGTGCGAACAGCCTCCAACGGTCACGACCGCCGCGACCGTTACGACAGCAACTTGATTGACCCGCCAGCACATCGCTCCACACGCTACTCAGCGCGATCATCTCGTGCGACTCGGATGAACTACTGCCGCAACTGCGGCCGCGCAACGTACGCTCTCCCCCATGATCTGGACAGCTGTGGGCAGGTCCCTTGCGGCATGTGCGATCACATTGCCCATCGCACTGGCAGTCGGTGTGCCAGCGGCGCACGCGGAGAACGGTGACACCCACATCACCGGCGTTGGCATCACCAGGACGCTGGACTGCAATGAATCGACGCTGCTGGTGAACGGGACCGGCAACCAGATCTTCGCCAAGGGCACCTGCTGGGCGGTGACGGTGATGGGCACGGGGAACGTCGTCGTCGCCGATACGGTCATCAACGACATCACCGTGTATGGCTATGACCAGACCGTGTTCTACAAAAACGGTGACCCCATCCTGTGGGACCGCGGACGCGAACTGGGCATGATGAATCGGCTGGATCGGGTACCGGCGTAGCGGTCTGTGCTTGAGGAGGCAACAATCGTTCGTATGTACTCCGTCAGACTGATCGGTGGAATCGCGGCAGCTTTCGTTTCAGCGGCGACATTTGGCTTGGCCGGTTGCGGGTCGGAAAGCTCCGACACCAACACACCCACCGCGACGGCGGGCACCTCGGGCGCTCAGGTCGAGGTGGGTAACACGATCAACTACGGGTCGTTCGGCACCACGGCCGACATCGACTGCGCCGACGGGAAGTCACTCAATGTCGGCGGCGCCAACAACACCCTGACGGTCAAAGGCAACTGCGCCAACGTGAACATCGGCGGCTCCGACAACAAGATCACGTTCGACAAGATCGACAAGGAAATCGCTCTCGTCGGAGTCAACAACACCGTGACCTACACGCAGGGTGACCCGAAGGTCACCAACACCGGCTCTGGCAACACGATCAACAAGGGCTAGCCGCTGGCGCCGTGCCGCCCAGCACCGTCGGCGAAGCGCTGTGCGCCCTCGAGCGACTCGGCTGAGACGCGGGAAATGCTGGCGAACTCGTAGTCCATCGCCTCGGCCTCGGACCTGCCCCACTGACTGAGCGCCGACAAGCGGTCCGACCGCATGCACTGCTGAGGAAGCTTGGCGAGTTCGCCTGCAAGCTCCTCAGCCTGCTGGCGCGCTTGGCCTTTGGGCACCACCCGGTTGGCCAATCCCATCGCGTACGCCTCGTCGGCTCCGACTCCACGGCCGGTGAGAATCATGTCCATGGCGCGGCTGTGCCCGATCAGCCTCGGCAGCCGCACCGTGCCACCGTCGATCAGCGGGACGCCCCACCGCCTGCAGAAGACACCCATGATCGCGTCCTGTTCGACTACGCGCATGTCGCACCACAACGCGAGCTCTAGACCGCCCGCCACGGCGTACCCACTGACGGCGGCAATCACGGGTTTGGACAACACCATTCGGCTTGGGCCCATGGGCCCTGGTCCGCTGCGGTGCACCGGGTTGGCGTCGGGTGTGCCGAATGCCTTGAGATCGGCCCCTGCGCAGAAGGTTCCGTTATCGCCCCATAGGACGGCCACGGCCGCCGAGTCGTCCTTGTCGAACTCGTCGAACGCGGCGTAGAGCCCCGCGGCGGCGGGACCGTTGACCGCGTTGCGCGCCTCCGGCCGGTTCATGATCACCGTCGTTACCGGTCCACTGCGCTCGACCCGCACACCACCGCTCATCGTGTCTCCATCAGTTCGGCATCGTCGCGCCGCGCGACCAGTTCGGCGGCGAAGTTCGCGTAGGCCGCGCGCAACGCCGCGCCAGGCCAGTCGTCGGGCAGCAGTTCGTCGGGCAGTACCGGGTCGGTGAGGATGTGGCGCACCATCGCCGCCGCGGCCATGAAACGACCGGGAACATCTGTGGCAGCGGACATTTCGTCGATCAGCTCGTGACCGATGCGCGCCCAACCCGGCAGATCCCACAGCCGGGCGGCCAGTTCGGAGGGGTGATCGTCACGGGCGTGCAACACCCTGACGTGGTCAATAACCTCGGCTGGCAGATCCGCGTCGAGGTTGTCGGGCCGTAACCACACCCCCTCGCGCAACTGCGCGAACCGGCTGTCCTGCAGGGCGGTTCGCAAACCGGCACGGGAACGGGCTTCGATGCCGACGGTAGTGATCACCAGGGTGGTCCACGTGCCGTCCCACGGGCGCACGCGAGGGTCGATGGCATCGTCCTGGCGGCGCTGCCGGGCCAGCAGTCGGTCGGCCAGCCGGTAGCCGTCCCGCGAGCGCACCAGATCGCCCGCGCTGACCATGCGGGTCAGCGCCACCCGCAGCGTCGGCTCCCTGATATCGAAATCGGCTGTGAGCCTGACGAGTTCGCTGGCGGTGGCCGAGGCAGGATGCGCACCGAGCAGTACGCTCAGCACAACCGACCGAGCCGTCATCCGCGATAGCGTTCTCGGCACGTCTAGACCCCGGACGCCTTCCTGCCGTGATCACCGAACGGCTCGTCCCGCTGGCGCACCGCCTCCCTGAACCCGCGCTCGCGCGACTGCGCGACGAACGCGTGGCCCTCAGGGGTGTGGCGGGCGATGCCGTCGAACACCGTAGAAACCATGGCGCTGTTGGCGATGCCCTGCTGCAACAGCGCGGAGTTCATCGCCAGCTTGATCATGATGAGCTGGTTGACCGGCAGGGCGGCGATGCGTTCGACCAGCCGCTCGGTGCGCTCGTCGAGATCCTTCGGCTCGGGCGCCTCGACGGCCAGGCCCCATGCGGCGGCCTGCGTCCCGGTGATGCAATCACCGGTCAGCAGAAGGCGTTTCGCGCGCTGGTCGCCGAGGCGATGCGCCCACATGCCCGCGGCGGGTACGCCCCAGACACGGGTCGGCGGATAGCCGATCTTGGCGTCGGCCGCGGCGATCACCTGATCGGCGTGCAGGGCGATGTCGGTGCCCCCTGCCACGCAGTAGCCGTGAATCTTCACCACCGTGGGCTTGTCGGCGTGCAGCAGGGACGAGAAGCCGCGGACGAAGCGGCTCATCATCTGGTAGTCGATCATCGGGTCCCACGGCTGATCGGGCAGATGGTTGATCGCCTGTGTCTTGCCCGACAACACGGTGTCCTTATACGGGCTGCCGCCGCCTGCCGACGACGATCCCTCGGCGTACGCCGACAGGTCGAACCCGGCGCAAAAGCCTTCTCCGCGACCGGAAACCAGGATGACGTGCACGCTCGGGTCCAGGTCGGCCCGCTCGACGAGCGCCGAGAGCTCCAGCGGGGTGTCCGCGACGATCGCGTTGCCCTTTTCGGGCCGGTTGAAGGTGATCCGCGCGACCCGATCGCTGACCTCGTAGGTCATCGTCTGGAGGTTGTCGAAATCGACGGGCCTGATGGCGTGCGTCATCCCTTTACCAGCGCCCGTTCCAGGATGGGCGCGAGATCCAGTCCGGTGGGCAGGGTTCCGAACGCCCCTCCCCACGCACCGGCCATCCTGGTGGCAAGGAACGCCTCCGCGACGGCAGGGTGGCCGTACCGCACCATCAGCGAACCCTGCAGGGCCAAGCAGATGTCCTCCGCGACCTTGCGCGCCCGGTACTGGATGGTGTCCAGATCCTGAAGATCCAGCTTGAGCACGTCCACTCGGGCGTCAAGGCGCGGATCCTGGCCTGCGCTCTTGGCGAGCTCGTCGAAGAGGACCTCGACGCACTCGGGCCGAGTTACCATGGCGCGCAACGTATCCAGCGCGCTGACGTTTCCTGAGCCTTCCCAGATACCCATCAACGGGGCCTCGCGGTACAGCCTCGGCATGCCCGATTCCTCGACGTAGCCGTTGCCGCCGAGGCATTCCATCGCTTCGGCCGCATGCGGGGTCGCCCGCTTGCACACCCAGTACTTGCTGGCCGCCAGGCCGATCCGGCGCAGCAGTGTCTCGCGCTCGTCACCGCGCACCACTGCGTCGGTGGCACCCGCCATGCGCATCGCCACCATGGTCGCGGCCTCTGCCTCGACCGCGAGGTCGGCAAGCACGTTGCGCATCAGCGGCTGATCAATCAGATAGGCGCCGAACGCCTTTCGATGCTGGGCGTGGTGGATCGCGCGGGCCAGGCCGGTACGCATGCTGGTGGCGCTGCCAAGAGTGCAATCCAGGCGGGTCAAGTTGACCATCTCGATGATGGTCGGCACACCCCGGCCCTCCTCGCCGACCAGCCACGCGATCGCTCCGTCGTACTCGACCTCACTCGAGGCGTTGGCGTGATTACCGAGCTTGTCCTTGAGCCGCTGCAGGTACATCCTGTTGCGGCTGCCGTCGGGAAGGATGCGCGGCAGCAGGAAACAGCTCAGCCCGCCGGGCGCCTGGGCCAGCACGAGGAAGATGTCACACATCGGCGCCGAGGTGAACCACTTG
Organism: uncultured Actinomycetota bacterium; assembly: GCA_963720345.1. Lineage (GTDB taxonomy): Bacteria > Actinomycetota > Actinomycetes > Mycobacteriales > Mycobacteriaceae > Mycobacterium. Next base: position 7,709 of record CAVRFN010000046.1, on the reverse strand, counting down.
TGGCCGGTCAGGCTGTAGGTGCCGAAGCCGTTGGGGGTGGCCGCAGTGGTGCCGGCACGCACGTCGGAGCCGCCCTGCTTCTCAGTCATCGACATGCCCGCGGTGATGCCGACCTTCTTGGCGGGCACCGAGAGTTCAGGGTCGTACTCTCGGCTGGTCAGCAGCGGCTCGTAGACCGAGGCCAGTTCCGGGTTGTTGCGCAGCGCGGGAACGACGGCGTAGGTCATCGAGATCGGACAGATGTGGCCGGCCTCGGGTGTCCACACCGACGTCTTGGCGGCACGAACGACATGCGAGCCCACCCGATCGTCGGCCCATGGCGCGGCGTGCAGGCCATGGCCCACCGCGACTTTCATCAGCTCGTGGTACGCCGGGTCGTATTCGACTTCGTCGACGCGGCGGCCGTTGCGGTCGTGGGTGTGCAGGATCGGTTGGTTGCGATCGGCCAGCTCGCCCCAGCGCTGCGCCTGCCCGCTGCCCGACAGCGCGCCGAGCTCGGCGACCTCGTCGAGGCCCCACTCCCCGCCTTCGCGGATCAGCGCGTCGGTCAGGACCGGTGACGTGGCCGGGTTGTAGTCCTCAAGCGGTGGAACTTGATTGGTGACGACATGCGTGTCTGGCATGCCATCATGTTACATTTTCTCTACAGTCGCACAAGACTCGTAACACGCCACTCCGTAGCCCGCCTTCCCGCGAGCGACCGTGTCTGTACGCGACACGCCGGTGGATTCCGTACAAATGCGGTCGCTCGCGCCGGAAATGGCAGTCAGCGACTGTCGAATTCGCCGATAGCAGCCCGACTTTGCACCTCGGTCCCGGCGACATCGTCCGCCTCGCCGGCGTCGCCAAGACGGTCTGGACCGTCACCGAGACCCTGCGCAAGGTCTATGTCACGGGCGGCTGAGAGTCTGTTTTTGCGCGCCTCGTAGCGGTGCAAGGCCGCCAGCACGACCGCGGCCAGTGCCCACCCAAGCAGGATGTCGATGACGTAGTGCTCCGCGGTGTACACCAGCGTGAACGCCATGATGAGCACGTATGCCACCAGCAGCGGCCGCCAGCGACGCTGCACGCGGTTCCACAGGAACACCGCAATGGCCAGCGTCAGGCCCGCGTGCAGGGACGGAATCGCCGCCACCAGGTTCACGCTTGCCTGTCCCTGATCAAGCAGCGCGGTGGCGGAATGCAGATTGAGCTTGCCCCACCCGCGCCCGACGATCCGCTCGATCCAGCCGTTGGCGCCGTCCTGGGTGGATTGCATCGCGCCGAGCAGCCCTCCGTCGGGCACACCGCGGGCAGGCCGGAACATGCATCCCGGACCGGCTGGACCGCCATCGACGTCCGCAGCGGTACACCTGGCGGCCGCCCACGGCGGCGCGGCGGGCAGCAGGGCGTAGATGACCAATGCCGCGAACGACAGACCAACGAACAACCGCACGAACGACTTCCACTCGTTGCGGTTGCGCAGCCATAGCAGCGCCGCGACCAGGTACGGCAGGATGAAGAACGACATGTAGACCGAGCTGATGACGATCTCCCACCACGGCGGGGCGGGCAGCTTGAGCCGCTCCTGCAGCCACACCGTGGGTACGGTTCCGAAGAACAGCCATCGGTCGGCGTCGATCTGCCAGTGCCACATGGTCGGTCGGCCGATCAGGTCGGCCGCTCCCCTGCTCAGGTCGTAGGCGACGAGCACCAACGCGAACGGCAGCCAATCGCGGATGACGAACAGCATCTTGCGGCCCTGCCCGATGCTGGCCGCGAGAAGGCCGGTGGCGATGTAGACCAGCAACAACTCACGGTTGAACGCGAAGCCCGTCGTGATCGTCCGGTACACCACCACGACGGCCCATGTCGCGATGGCGACGCGTCGCGCGATCGTCAGCCATCTGTCGCGGGTGTTGACCGTGTCGAGGGCATGCGGCAACGCAATTGACGCCTCGTCAATTGCGGACATTCCGAAGAGAGTAGTTCACTGTGCGGTCACCGCCAGTTGGGTGGCCGTTCGGTTATCGAACTGTGCTCAGTCGAGGTTGTCGCGCAGGAACGCGATGTCGTCCTTGCGGCCCTCGTCGGCGGTCTCGCAGATGACCGGCGCGCCGGCGGCTTTGACCACCGCAACGAGCAGTTGCGGATCGATCTGGCCGGTGCCGAAGTTGGCGTGCCGGTCGGCGCCCGATCCTGCGGCGTCACGCGAGTCGTTGCAGTGCACGAGGTCGATGCGGCCGGTGAGGGCCTTGATCCGGTCGACGGCGTCGATCAGCGCCTCGCCTGCGGCCCAGGCGTGGCAGGTGTCGAGGCAGAAGCCGATGCCGCTGTCGCCGATGTGATCCCACAGGCGGCCGATGACGTCGAAGTGGCGGGCCATCGCGTGGTCGCCGCCCGCGGTGTTCTCCAGGTACACCGGCACGTCGGTCTCGAGCGCCTTGAGCGCCTTGACCCAGCGCTCGAACCCGGCCTCGGTGTCGTTGTCGTCGGCGTGGCCGCCGTGCACGATGACAGCCGTGGCGTTGATCTCCGACGCGGCGTCACAGGTGTCCTGCAGGATCTTGCGCGACGGAATCCGCACCCGGTTGTTCGCCGACGCGACGTTGATCAGGTACGGGGCGTGCACGTACAGCGGCATGCTCGACGCCTTGAGCGTCTCCGCATCGTCACGCGGCTTGGGCTTCTTCCAGCTCTGCGGGTTGCCGAGGAAGAACTGCACGACGTCGGCGCCATCGGCCGCAGCGTCGGCAAGCGGGTCATCACCGTGGACATGAGAACCAATAAGCACCGACCCAGTCTAGGCGGGCGCCCCGACAGGAATTCCGGCCATGCAGAGTCCGCAAAGCGCCGCCACTCGTTTAGGCGGTACCTACAATCAGCTGGTTCTGACTTCGCAAAAGGGGGTCGTATCTCTCCCAGAGCATTTCTCAGCTACACCCACCTCGATGACGAGTTCTTCGGCGGCGCAATCACTTCGTTGCGCAAGCTACTTGAACTCGGAGTCCAAGTCGTGACGGGCGACCGCAGCTTCACGATCTTCCAGGACATCGAGGGCATCGAGCTCGGCCAGAAATGGCAGAAACGGCTCGACGAGGCCATCTCGGCGTCGATGTTTCTCGTACCGATCGTGACCCCGCTCTTCTTCACCAGCCCACCGTGTCGCGACGAGCTAGAGAAGTTCATCGCACACGAAAGGACACTCGGCCGCGACGACCTCATTTTGCCGATTTACTTCCAGACAGCGCCGATGCTGGAGAAATCCGAGGAGCGAGAACAAGATTCGCTTGCCGGTGAAATCGCCAGTCGACAATTCTACGATTGGCGCGACGAGGCAGACCTGCCGCTGAACGATCCCAAGATCCGTAAGGCGGTCCGCGACCTCGCAACAAGCATTGCCGCGGCACTGGACCGAACCACTAGCGAGGGTCCTGACCAGATCCTGGAGTCTGCACCGAGCTACCGGGGTAGTAATCCCGCCGCGGCCAAGAAGGTAATGGAGCTCGTCAAAGAGGTTGAGGCTCAGAGAGAGCCGGCAAAGAGTCGCAAACTCGTGCTTTGGGTCGATGACCGGCCCGACAACAATATCGCCGAACGCAAATCGATGGCGGCGTACAACATCGACTTTGATTTGGCGACGTCAACTAGCGACGCTCTTGCGAAGCTCCGAAGTCAGCGCTACGACGCAATCATCAGCGATATGGGGCGTCCGCCGGATTCGCAAGCGGGTTACACCTTGTTGGACGTGGTGCGCCACGGCGTTCTTCCCCCACCGTATTTCATCTACGCGGGCTCGAGCGCCGCAAAGCACGCCGACGAGGCGTTGCGCCGCGGTGCTCAGGGCTCCACGAATCGCAGCGACGAACTGCTCCACATGCTGCTCCAGGCGCTGGAATCGTAGCCGGGCAATCGCGCCGATTAACTTCGTCGGCGCCACCGGTCTAACGGGTATGGCGAACGACATCTGGCCGATGGTGCATGCCGAGCGCGCGGCATTGATCGACGACCTCGAACATATCGACGACGCCCAGTGGGAGCGACCGTCGCTCTGTGACGGGTGGACGGTGCATGACGTCGTCGCGCACCTGGTCGACACGGCGCGCACGACGCGGCGCAGTTTCGTGGTCGACATGGTGCGGATGCGGTTCGACTTCGACCGGCAGAACGAACTTGGTCTGGTCCGCGGGCGCGGCGCCACCCCACGGCAGACGCTCGACGGGCTGCGTGAGGTTGCGTCGCTGACGTCGACACCGCCTGCGCCGATCGTCACCCGGCTGGTCGAGGAGGTGCTGCACGGGGAGGACATCCGCCGCCCGCTGGGCCTGACGCGGTCGTACCCCCAGGACGCAGTTGTGAGCTGCCTGCGCTACCTGGCCCGCACTGCAGCGACGTTCGGTGGAGCAAAGGAACGCATCGCGGGCGTCCGGCTGACCGCGACCGACGCCGACCTTTCGCTGGGTGACGGTCCGGACGTCCGCGGGACCGCGCTCGCACTGCTCCTTGCCGCGTCTGGGCGGCGCGTGGCGCTTGGCGAGCTCGACGGGCCGGCAGTCGCCACGCTGACGGCGCGGGGCTAGGCCCCGGCAGTCCATTCGGCGGTCAGCACAACCTCGACAGGTGCACCGCCTGGCAGGCTGCTTACGCCGACCGCCGCCCGCGCGGGGACCTGTCCGCCGAAGCTTGCCGCCAGCACCGACGAGGCGCCGTCGGCCACCTCGCTGTGCCGGGTGAAATCCGCGCGCGAACGCACATAGACGGTCATCGCGATCGGGCGGACCAGCCGACCGCCGTCGGGCAACACCTGAGTGCACGCATCGATGGCCCGCTGGACCGCATGAGCGGCCAGAGTCGCGGCGTGCTCGACGGTGATATCGCCTGCGGACTCATTCGCGCCGACGCATGCGCTCACCGCGAGCTCGCCGTCGACCCGAGGTGTCATACCCGCCGACACCACCGTGTTGCCGATGACGGTGGCCGGGCTGTAGTGACCGGCCGGCTGGATGCGTTGCGATGTGGTCATTGTTGGTCAACTCGGTCAGCGTGCATCACGTGATGATGTCAGGGCCGCCCGCCGAGCGTGGACTTGTGTTACGCGCAACCGCCGCAGGCGTGCGGGTAATCCACGTTCGGCGGGAGGAACGCAACGAAAAACGCCCCCGCACATGGCGGGGGCGTTTTCGTTGACTGACTTAGCGGTAGTCGCTGTAGCCGTAGTCGTCCAGCGGCACCGCGGCACCGGTGGCCTGCCCGAAGTCCGGGCTGTAGTACTGATCCTCGTAGGACGGGATCGTGTACGCCGCAGCGCGGGCCTCTTCGGTCGGCTGCACCTGGATGTTGCGGTACCGGTTGATGCCGGTACCGGCCGGGATCAGCTTGCCGATGATCACGTTCTCCTTCAGACCCTGCAGCTTGTCGCTGCGGCAATTGATCGCCGCATCGGTCAGCACGCGAGTGGTCTCCTGGAACGACGCCGCCGATAGCCACGAGTCCGTGGCCAGCGATGCCTTCGTGATGCCCATCAGCACCGGGCGACCCGCCGCGGGCTCTGAACCCTCGGCAACCACCCGACGGTTCTCCGACTCGAACTCGCCGCGCTCGGTCAGCGAGCCGGGCAGGAACTCCGTTGCGCCCGAATCGATGATCGTGACGCGCCGCAGCATCTGCCGGACGATCACCTCGATGTGCTTGTCGTGGATCGACACACCCTGAGCGCGGTAGACCTCCTGGACCTCCTTGACGAGGTGGATCTGCACCTCGCGGGGGCCCTGGACACGCAGCACCTCGTGCGGGTCGGCGGAGCCTTCCATCAGCTGCTGGCCCACCTCGACGTGGTCACCGTCGGTCAACAGACGCTCGGAGCCGTCGTCGTGCTTGAACACCTTCAGGCGCTGACGACGAGAGAGCTTGTCGTACACCACTTCTTCGCCACCATCGTCGGGGATGATGGTCATCTTGTAGAAGCGGTCGCCCTCCTCCAGCTGCACGCGGCCGGTGACGTCGGCGATCGGGGCCTTGTCCCTGGGGACACGGGCCTCGAACAGCTCCTGCACGCGAGGCAGACCACCGGTGATGTCGCCACCGCCGGTGACGCCACCCTGGTGGAACGTACGCATGGTCAGCTGCGTGCCGGGCTCGCCGATGGACTGCGCCGCCACGATGCCGACGGCCTCGCCGATGTCGACGAGCTTGCCCGTCGCCATCGAACGGCCGTAGCACATCGCGCACACGCCGGTGCCCGTGGTGCAGGTCAGCACGGAGCGGACCTTCACCTCGGTGATGCCCGCGGCCAGTATCGCCTCGATGGCCGGGTCGCCAAGGTCGTGGCCACGCTCGATGACCACGTTGCCCTTCGCGTCCACCGCATCCGTCGCCAACGTCCGCGCGTAGGCAGACGTCTCGATGTGCTGATCACGAACCAGCGACTTGTCGGCCTGCAGCTCGGCCAGCGTGACATTGATGCCGCGCTCGGTCTCGCAGTCGGTCTCGCGCACGATGACGTCCTGGCTGACGTCCACCAGACGACGGGTCAGGTAACCCGAGTCGGCGGTACGAAGTGCGGTGTCCGCCAGACCCTTTCGGGCGCCGTGGGTGTTGATGAAGTACTCCAGCACCGTCAGGCCCTCGCGGAACGAGGACTTGATCGGACGCGGGATGAACTCACCCTTCGGGTTGGTCACCAGGCCCTTCATGCCGGCCAGCGTGCGGGTCTGGGTCAGGTTGCCCGTGGCACCGGACTTCACGATCGTGATGATCGGGTTGTCAGCCGGGTAGTGCGCCTCGAGCGCCTGCCCCACCTCTTCGGTGGCGTTCTGCCAGATCTTCACCAGTTCACCGTTGCGCTCGTCGTGGTTCAACGCGCCGCGCTGGTACTGCTTTTCGATCCGGTCCGCTTCGGCCTCGTAACGCTCGAGGATCTCCTGCTTCTCCGGCGGCACCAGCACATCGGCCATCGACACGGTGACACCCGAACGGGTGGCCCAGTAGAAGCCGGCGTCCTTGAGCTTGTCCACGGTCTGCGCGACCACGATCATCGGGTAGCGCTCGGCCAGATCGTTGACGATCCGAGCCTGCACCTTCTTGTGCATCTGCTCGTTGACGAACGCATACGAAATCGGCAGCAGCTCGTTGAACATCACCCGGCCCAGCGTGGTCTCCGCCGTCCATGCGTCGCCCGGCTGCCAGCCCTTGTCACCGAACAGCTCGGCTTCGAGATCGGCAGGCGGACGCAGCTGGGTCAGCCGCACCCGGATCTTGGACCGCACCGACAACACGCCGCGGTCCAACGCCATGATCGCCTCGGCAGGCGAGCTGTACACGCCGAACTCCGCCTTGTCCTTGGCGGCGGCCTCGTACTCGCCGATGTCGCCAGGGATTTCGGTGGTCAGGAAGAACAGACCCGTCACCATGTCCAGACGCGGCATGGCCAGCGGGCGGCCCGACGCAGGCGACAGGATGTTGTTCGACGACAGCATCAGGATGCGCGCCTCGGCCTGCGCCTCCGCGGACAGCGGAAGATGCACGGCCATCTGGTCGCCGTCGAAGTCGGCGTTGAACGCCTCACAGACGAGCGGGTGCAGCTGAATCGCCTTGCCCTCGACCAGTTGTGGCTCGAAGGCCTGGATGCCGAGGCGGTGCAGCGTCGGCGCACGGTTCAGCAGAACCGGGTGCTCGGCGATGACCTCTTCGAGCACATCCCACACCTGCGGACGCTGACGTTCCACCATCCG
>CAVRFN010000045.1:0-43334 GCA_963720345.1 uncultured Actinomycetota bacterium | reverse complement strand
TGGAGACCCGCCCGCTGCGCCAGATCACCGGGCAGGCCGAGTTCAACGAGGTCTACTTCACCGACGCGCGCATTCCGGACAAACACCGCCTCGGCGAGGTGGGCAACGGCTGGAACGTCGCGATGACGACGCTGATGAACGAACGCACCGCTCTCGGCGGTAGCGGCAGCCGGCGTGGCGCGGGCACCATCGCCGACGCCACCGCTTTCTGGGCGTCACGCCCCGAGCGTCACACGCCGGTGTTGCGAGACCGGCTCACGCAGCTGTGGCTGCGCTCCGAGGCGCAACGACTCACCTCGGAACGTTCGCGCGCCGCCGCCACCTTCGGTGGTCCGGGCCCGGAAGGTTCGATCGGCAAACTGGTCGGCGCCGAACTGAACCAGCACATCTATCAGTGGTGCATGGATTTCCTTGGGCCCGAAGGACTTCTGTACCGCGGATATTCGCAGGGGGCGCCCACCGGCGAGCGGGACTGGGCAGGGCCCCATCCAACAGAAGTATCCTGCGCAGCGCGCCAACACCATCGAAGGCGGCACGTCGGAGGTGATGCGCAACATCCTCGGCGAGCGCATTCTCGGACTGCCCGGCGATCTGCGTGCCGATTCGGGCATGCCGTGGAAGGAGATTCCCCGTGGCTGATTTCAGATTCTCCGACGAGCAGCAACAACTGCGCGACGCGGTGCGCAAGTTCAGCGTCGACCACTTCGCCGAGGACAAGATCCGCGGCACTGATGGAGTCCGACCCGCCGTTCGACCCGAAGGTGTGGGCTCGGCTCGGCGGCGAACTCGGCGTCCTGGGCCTATCCGTGCCCGAGGCGGACGGGGGTGTCGGCGGCACTCTGGTCGATCAGGCGGTGGCGATCGAGGAGCTCGGCGCGCGGCTGGCCTGTGGCCCGCTGTTCGGCACGGTCTACCTCGCGATCCCCGCTTTGGTCGCCGCCCCGTCCGGCCCGGCGCGAGACGAGCTGCTCGGCGACCTCGTCGAGGGGCGGCGCACCGCGGCTGTCGCGGCGGAGGAGCGGGCCGGCGTATTCGTCCAGACGCGGGCGCGGTGACCGCAGAGGGCGACACGGTGTCGGGCACGGTCAACTCAGGTGGTCGACGGTGGCTTCGCCGACGTTCTGTTGGTCGCTGCACGCGGATCCGATGGCGTCGCGCTGTACGCCGTCGACGCTACAGGTGGCCGGCGTGGAGCGCACGCCGCTGGCCACGCTCGACCTCACCCGCCCCGAGGCGAACGTCACGTTCACCGAGGCGCCTGCGACTCTGATCGCCGGGCCCGACGAGACCCCGCGCGTACTCGACCATGCGCTGCAGGTCGGCGCGGCATTGTTGGCTGATCGAGCAGGTCGGCGCCGCCCAGCATCTACTCGACCTGTCCGTCGAATACGCGAAGTCCCGGCTGCAGTTCGGCAGGCCCATCGGATTGTTCCAGGGGGTCGAGCATCGTCTCGCGAATCTGCTTGTCGATGTCGAGCACGCCAGATCGACGGCGTATCACGCGACCTGGGCGCTGACCGACGGATCCGACGACGCGGCGTTGGCGACTAGCATCGCGCAAGCAGTCTGCTCGGCCGCCGGCAGCCATGTCGCCACCGACACCATTCAGGTGCTCGGTGGAATCGGGTTCACCTGGGAGCATCAAGCGCACCGGCATCACAAGCGCGCCACCACCAACGCGGTGCTGTTGGGCAGCGCCGAGGAGCATCGGACCGGGTCGCCGCGATGGTGCTGGACAGCGCCACCGCCAACCAATGCCATGGTGGCCGACGGCACCGCCGTCTGACAAGACAAGCAATTTTGCGCACACTCGCGTGCGGCGAGCGCTAGCGTCGGGCCGGTGAGCAGCCCTTCGCGCCCCGTGACCTTGCTCGACAAACCTGCGGTCCTGGCCGGACTCTTCGCGGTGTGGAGGGACCTCGACGCACTCGTCGAGGAACTGGGGGACAGCCAATGGCAGACGGAGACATCGCTGCCCGGGTGGAATGTGCACGACGTGATCTCCCACCTCGCTCGGTACCGAGTCGATGCTGCAAGGCGTCGAGACCCCAGAGCCCGACATCGACGTGTCGACGCTCGAGCATGTCCGCAACGACATCGGCGTGATGAACGAGCGCTGGGTGCGCAAGCTCCGAGACCTCAGTGCGGCCGAGCTGCTCGAAACGTTCCGCGAGACGACGGCCGAGCGCCGAAAGGCGTTGTCGGATCTGTCCAATGCACAGTGGAACGACGTCACCTTCACCCCGGCAGGGCCGGACAGCTACGGCCGTTTCATGCGGGTGCGCATCTTCGACTGCTGGATGCATGAGCACGACATCCGCGACGCCATCGGAGCGCCCGCCAGCGCCAGCGACCTCGTCGGGTCGGCGGGCGATCTGGCACTGGATGAGATGGCGGCCAGCATGGGCTTCGTCGTCGGCAAGCTGGGCGGTGCGCCCGACGGCTCGCGTGTCTCGCTTGAGCTGACGGGACCGCTGGGCCGCACGATCAACGTGGCCGTCGAGGGCAAGGCCAAGTTGGTCGACGACTTCGGCGACGACGATCCGACGTCGACGATCCAGCTCGACGGCCTGCTGTTCAGCCCGGTTGGCTGGCGGACGGACCCCGTTGGGCCAGCATGCCGACGCGATCACCTACGGCGGCGACGAGGCCGTGGGCAGGCGCGTCGTCGAGCATCTCAACTACGTGATCTACAACGTCAGTCGGCTTGATCCGCCCGGGCCATCAAATCGCCGTATTCGTCGAGATTCAGCTCTTCTGCTGTCACCGATCTTGGTGCCCTTGTAGACGTCGCGATCGATCTCGTCGCTGGCGTTCGCCACCAGCATCGCGACGAAGGTGTCGCCGTTGACGTTGAGGAAGGTGCGGAAGATGCCGGCGAACCAGTCGACCGCGATGAGCAGGCCCACCGCCTCGAACGGAAGGCCGAGCGAGGTCGCGAGGAACATCGCCACGACGGGGAAGCCGCCGGGGACGGTGATGGTGCCCATGTTGAGCAGAATCGCCAGGCCCATGCCGAGGACGATCTGGCCGGGCTCAGGTGATGCTGCCCGCCTGCGCGAGGAAGAGCACGACGATCATGTAGTTGAGGACGGCGCCGTACGAGCCCATCGTCAGGCCGACCGAGAGCGTGAAGTTGGCGACCCGCTGGCTGACGCCCACCTTCTCGACGGTGTTCTTCAGCACGGTGGGGAACGTGACCGCCGAGCTGGTGGTGGTGATCGCGATCATCGTCTGCTCGGTGAGCTTCGCGGCGAGCTTCGACGGGTTGAGTCCGGTGCGCAGCCACACGACCAGGACGAACAGGGCGATGAGGAGGAGGACGCCGATGAGCGTCGCGCCGAGTATTTCAGGGCACTCGTGACCACGGCGAACCCGATGTCGCCCGCGAGGGCGGCCAGAAGGCAGAAGACGCCGACCGGGGCGATGTGCATCACGAACCGGATCATCGTCAGCACGATCTGCTGGATCGGGTCGAAGAAGTCGAGCACCACGCGTTGCCGGTCTTGTGACGTGACGTCGGCAGGGCCACGCCGAACAGCAGCGAGAAGATGATGATCGGCACCATCGTCGCCGTCGACATCGCGTTGAAGATGTTGGTCGAGACGAACCCGAGGATGGTGTCCTGCCAGCCGGTCGCCGCCCCCGCGGACTCCTGCAGCGCGGGGTCGACCTCGCTCGAACACGATGCCGGCGCCGGGCTGGATGAGAACCCCGAGGCCCCACCCGAGATCGCGGCGACGACGGAGAAGCCGATCATCCACTTGAAGGTGCGGAAGGCCATCTTGCCCATGCCCGAGCCGGTCATCGAGCCCGTGGCGACGATCACGGAGGCCATCACGAGCGGGACGATCGACATCTGGATGAGCCGGATGAACATGTCTCCGACGAACTTGAGGTTCGCCGCCCATTCGCCGACGATGAGGCCGAACAGGATGCCCCCGATGGCAGCTATTCCGATCTGCACCGCGGGATGAGTCAGAAGCTTCATACGTCGGCACCGTATGTCGACGCGGATACACCGACGTCGCCTCCAGATTTCGTGCTCGTTACCGCACCTCGACTACGTGCTCTACCTGGGACTATTTATTCGCTCGCGCGTGTTGTGCTCACAGGTAGAATGGAATGTCCTGCTGAAAGTCGGCAGGGGTGCGAGGGGCTGAACGGTTTCGACTTCGCGCATCGAATCAAGGGAAGCGTGCCGGTGCAGGCAAGAGACCACCGTAAGCGTCGTTGCAACCAATTAAGCGCCGATTCCAATCAGCGCGACTTCGCTCTCGCTGCATAAGCGACTGTGAGTCCGTCAGACCGGGAGTGCCCTCGACCCGGACCCTGGCGTCATCTAGAGGGACAAACCCATAGGTTCGGTCGCGGAACCTACGGGGACATCAAACAGCGACTGGGATCGTCATCCTGACTTGTTCGCGTGATCAGGAGATCCGAGTAGAGGCATAGCGGACTGCGCACGGAGAAGCCTCGAGGGAATGCCGTAGGACCCGGGTTCGATTCCCGGCAGCTCCACCGGTGAAGGGCCGCAGAGATGCGGCCCTTCTTTCGTGTCGGATGCTCGGGTGACTGAGAGCGGCGGGATCGGACCCGAACTCTCGAAGATTGTCAGCGCGGGGTCGGCGCGTTGTCCAGACCGTCGGTGGTGGGTTATACGGGATATCGGCGGATCGCCCCCTCTCCGCAGAGCAGGTACCGTCTCTGTCATGCAGAAACGGCGTGTGGAGCCACGTACGAAACCGCGTACCGTCTCCGATTCGCTTGAGCCGCAGTATCCGATCGAGTCGGTTGACAAAGCGCTGCGGCTGGTGCTGTTGCTAGGGGATCAACCCGAGATCAGGTTGACGGAGGCGACCCGTTATCTCGGTGTCGCGTCGTCGACCGCGCATCGCCTCTTGGCGATGCTGCAGTACCGCGGGTTCGTTCGGCAGGATCCCGCAACAAAGGCGTATCGGCCGGGGCCGGCGTTGATGAGTGCAGCCTTCGCCATTCTGGGCCGGATCGACGTCACTGGCACGGCGTTGCCGATCATGCGCGGGCTGAGCGAAAGCCTCAAAGAGTCGGTTCACGTGGGCATGCTCGATGGTGCGGTGGTGCGGTTCATCGCCGTGGTGGAGGGCCCAACGGCGGTGCGTGTGGCGTCGCGACTTGGGCAGACCATGCCCGCACATTGCACGTCAACCGGGAAAGCGATGCTCGCGCAGCTGTCGGAGACTGAACTGAATCATCTTTATCCGGTTGAGGAACTGGAGCGCATCACCACGCATTCAATCGGCAGCCGCACCGAACTGTACGAGGAGCTCAATCGGATTCGCCGGCGCGGGTATGCCATCAATCGGGAAGAGAGCGAGGAGAGTGTGGCGTCGGTGGCGGTTCCGATTCTGACGAGCGCGCCTGGGCTGCGGGTGGCGCTGAACGCCGCGGCTCCGACGCATCGGCTCCGCGCTTCGCAGTATCCGAAAGTGGCGTCGCTGTTGGTGGAGGCTGCCAGGGAGATCGGCATCCACCTGGGTTGATATCAAGGTTGGGTTCGGGCCTGGGTGAGGCGTTTGATCTCGTGCTGCCAGGTGGCGTCGGCGGTGAAGCTCGGGCCGAGATCAGGTAGGTCGGCCCAATCGGCGTCGGCGATTGCGCGGAGTTCGCCTCCGGCGGAGCGGACTTGAAGTGACATTCGGGCCAACTTGTCGACGCTGATGGCCTGCAACACCGCCACTTGCACCGTAGCGGCTGCGCTGACGATGCCGTGGCCGCGACAGATCACAACGGGACGATCGCCCATCGCAGCCACCATTTCCCGGCCAAGGCCGGGGGTGCGGATGAGCACTGCGCGTTCGTAGATCGGTACGCCGCCGCGGGCGATCCACGCTCCCGGGATGTCGAATGCGCCGTAGATCGGGTGGATGGCAATACCTGCGAGGTCGGCTGCGACGACGGCAGGCGGATGTAGGTGGGCGACCGCGCGCCGGGCAGGGTCAGACAGCATGGCCTCGACGTGGATGGGGAATTCGTTGGGTATTCGGTAGCGATCGAGTTCGCCGGGCGCAGCTGCGGTTCCGTCCAATCGCACGAGCCGGATGTCGTCGGGTTCGGTGAACGCGACGCCGGCGTCGGTGTCGCTGCGGCAACGGATCAACAGGCGCTCATCGTCGACTCGTAGGCTGATGTGCCCGAGGATGCCGTCGACCAGGTGGCGCGACGCAGCTACTCGGCACGCCTCGGCGAGCAGGGCGCGCTCGCTGTTGAAGCTGTTCCTATCGTTCATGGCTGGGTCACTGTCCTGGTCAGCCGGTTGGCGATGCCGGGGGGCCCATGCCGAATCCGCCGTCGGAATGCTCAGTGCCAGCGGTGATTCCACGGGCCCTGTCAGAGGCGAGGAACACATAGCTCCAGGCGTGGTCCTCGCCGGACAGGGCGACGTGCAGCGGGGTTCGGTCGGCGAGGTTTCGGGCCCGATCGGCGGTGTCATCAAGTCGAATCGTGTTGAGTCCCGAGACTCTGCAAACCACGCAAGTCAGTGTTCAGCGTGCCGCCCGGCGCGACGCCGTTCACGCGGATGTGTGGCGCCAGTTCATAAGCGAGTGTGCTGACCAGTCCGCGCACCGCGAACTTCGAGGCGACGTACAGCACGCCGCCGCGGCCGGGATAATACGACGACGCAGACTCCGTCAACACGATGGACGACCCCTGCTGATCGCGCAACGCGGGCACGGCGGCCTTGACCGAGCGCAGATAACTGAGCACATTGGTGCGGAACATCTCGTCGAACGCAGCATCGAGGTCGTCTGTCTCGATGTCTGTAATGCCTTTGTAGAAGTCGAAAATTCCCACGCAGTTGACCAGGGTGTCCAGTCCGCCGAAGATTTCCACGGCGGCCGCGACGGCGCGTTCGTTGGCCTGCTGGGTGATGGCATCACCCTCGATGACGGGTACGTCGTGCAGCTCGGCTGTCAGTGCCTCGCATTTGGCGCGGTCGCGTTCGAGCACTGCTACCCGTGCGCCCTCCGCGCGGAAGGCGTCGACCACGGCGCGGCCGATACCGGAGCCGGCACCCACCACCAGCGCCCGTTTACCGTCGAGCCAACCGGTCATGGCCGCGGATCCTCTTCGTCGAGCAGTGGCACGTTGATTTTGCCCACCATCGCCTCGAAGGTGCGGGTGTTCTGCCAGGTCAGCGCCTCCACTTCCAGCGCGTCGAGAGTGATCCATCGCCCCGTCCGTGGAGAGGTGATCAGCAGCCTTGACCCGTTGCGGGTGTCCACCCGGTGCACGGTGACTTCGGTGAATTCGTTGGCGACGGTGAGGGTTTCCCCGACGGTGCGGTCGAGCATCGCGGCCAGCTCGGCCGATTCGTGATCGCTGATTTCGCGGTGATGCTCGGTCATAGGAATATCGCCAGGTTCTGCATGCGAATCACCGACTCGTCGATGGCAATGGTGCGGCGGGCCAGCTTGAGGTCGTCTCCGTCGACACGCAGCAGATCTTCACGGCCACAGGAGACCAGCGCGCCGTCGTTCACGTCGCCGCGGCTGCGGAAGAGCAGTTCGGCGGATTCGACGACCAGGTGGGCATCGTCATCAGCGGCGAACGTACGTACGTTGGTGATGTAATGACGAAGCCGCGACGGCGGATCCTCGGTCCAGGCATGCTCGGTCAGGAAACGCGCCACCCGTCGGCTCAATGAGTACTTGTTCTCATCGAAATGAGCCATGCCCGGCGAGGTGTCGAAACCGGCACCCACCGCCGTGGTGACCCGAACCGGCATGATGTAGTGCACGTCGTCCGTGAGATTGCCCAACCAGGTCTCGTATTGCTGGGCGTCGAGCAGATAGGCCTCGTCGACCAGAAACTGGTGCGCTCTCAGGTGCCGGTCATCGTTGAACGGCAACGGTTTTCCGACTCGGCGTTGGCGCGGCGCGTGCCCGCCGAGCACCGCCTGCTCGGAATAGGTGTCACCGCGTCCGGCGCGGCTGTATCCGGCCTGGCTGGCATGTTCGGCACTGGTCATGAGGGAGTCGCCGCCTTGTCATTGGCGCGAGACGGCGCTGCCGCCACCCGGTTGGTCTGAACGAGCGGGGCGATGCCGTTCGGGTTGTTGGTGCTAACCGCGGCCACCGGTGCCGGCATCCGGGGCACCTCGAGATGGTCGGCCCACAGCCGCAGCATGGCGCGTTGGTTGAACTCGTTGTAGCCCACGCGCGCGACACCCGGACCGTGGAAGCGCTCTGCCGGCAACGGCTCGACCACCGGCCGGTCATCCTGGAGCAACCCCATTCGGCTGTTAAGCAGCAACCGGCGCGCCATGGAGCCGCCGGCGGTGTTGGTCAACGACACCCAATTCTCCACGTCGTCCTGTTCGAACATCCCCGTCGACCCGAAGCACATCAGATACGCCTTGTAAGAGTCCTTCTTGTAGGCCTCGGGTGCTGCCGAATCGACCGCGAACCAGGAATACACCTCGGTTTCGCTTTCACTGATCGGCTGCCACATCCGGATGGAGATGAACGGCAACACATCATCGCCCTCTTCCACCTTGGGCCAGTTGTGCACGAAACTGAGATTGGGGAAGCAGGACGCCGCCGAGATCATGAAACCGTCGTCGCCGATGATCTGCTGCTGGCGGGCGGTCCACACACCTTTGGCGCGCTCGATCATCTCATCGGGATAACCGACGTAGCGCATCCGCTCTTCGAACGTGCCGGGCGGCAGCTTGTAGGTGGTGCCGCCCCCGTTGTCGGCCCAATACGTCGCGCCGTCCTTGCGCTTCTCGGCCTTGGGCTCCCGGAACAACCCGATCTCGACTACCGACGTATGGGTCTGCGGTGTGTGGTACATGTCGCCGGAGAAGTTCTCCGCACCGATTTTCCAGTTCGCCTTGATTCTCCAGCGCTGCGGCCCGCGTACCTCCAGGCCCTCGGCGCTCTGTTTGGAATAGAAGTCGAGGTAGAACCGGAAATCGCCGAGAAAGTCCTCCAAGGGTTCGGCGTCGGGATCCATGTTGATGAAGATCAGTCCGTTGTAGCTGGCCAGATTTGGTGCAGGCAAAAGGGTTTGGCCCTTCTTCTTGAAGCCGCTCTTCGCCGCCGTAGGCGTCCTTGTGAAACGGTAGTCCGATGATCCGGCCGTCGTTGCGATAGGACCAGCCGTGGTAGGGGCAACGGAAATTGGAGGCGTTGCCCATCTCTGCCCGGCACACCTGCATGCCACGGTGTAGGCACATGTTGAACATCGCCCGTATCTCGCCCTGCGAGTCGCGGGCGATGATGAAGGAATCGTTGAGTGCCCGACGCACGACATAGTCGCCGTCTTGCGGGATTTCCGACTCATGAGCCACAAACAACCAGGTCCGGCTGAAGAGCCGTTCCTTCTCCAACTCGAAGATGGCCTCGTCGTTGTAGATGTGTGCGGGAATCATGCCGCGCCGAACGTCGTCAAAGATCTTCTGGTCAACGGGCATAGGAGAACTCCAAATCACGTCGCCACAGTGAGGCATCTGCCTTGCAGAAAACAATCTCCGTCATGAAGAGTGCATCACGGCGTCCTCATGGTCAAGATGTCACCGGGTCCGCGCCAGGGCCACCACCTTGGTCGGCGGCTTTCTTTGTGCATTGAGCGATTAGAGGCATGCGGTTCCGAGGTCTTGGTGCGGTCAACACACTGGCAGCGGGCTCCGCGTGCCGACCTGACTGCTACCCCGCGGTGTGGACGATCAGGATGTCGATTTTGGTCCGTCGGGTTCAGGACACCTGCCCCGATTTGTGAAGGCGAGCAGCGACTGCTTCGGTGATGCCCCAGTGCTGAAGAGTGCGACAGATGTCGCGGCCGTCATGGTCGACCGGGACTGGATGCGATGGGTGGGATCTTGCCGAACGCAACAAGCGGGCTGAAGAGGCATGTAAGCCTGCGTCACCCGGTTCAAACTTGATGCGCAAACCCGTTGTGGCTCACATGATTTCTCGCAGCGCGGCTTTTCGACGGGTGTCATGCTAGTACCATTGTATTCGACCCATTCAACATACGGAGCCAGCATGAAAGAGCTTACCGAACAGGACGAGAATGCGATTTTAGATCTATTTCTTGGGATGTACTATTTCCAATTCTTGGCTTCCGCAGTCGAGCTCGACCTGTTCACGTTGCTCTCGCGCTCGCCGGGCCTCACGCGCGAAGAGCTCGCCGAGCGCTTGAAGCTCGAGAAGCAGCCCACGCGTATTCTCCTGCTCGGCTGCGGCGCGGTCGGTCTGCTCCGAAAGGAGGGCGATCGCTATTTCAACACCTCAGGCGCGGAGCGGTTCTTCTCGAAGGCGCACCCGGCGAACATGGTGCCCGCCGTGCGAATGGCGAACCATATCCAGTTTCGGCCCATGGCACGGTTCACGGAGGCTCTCAAGACCAACACCAACGTCGGGCTGCAGGAGATCCCGGGATCTGCGCCGAACCTCTATATGCGTCTCGGGGAAAACCCTCCGTTGGAGAAGATCTTCCACGAGATGATGAGCCTCGTGTCCCTCGGGACCGCGGCCTTCCTCGCGGGAGCGGTCGACCTGTCGCGCCACCGCAGGTTGTTGGACGTCGGCGGCGGCGAGGCCGTGAACGCCATCGCCCTCGCGGGCCGCTGGCCTGACCTGCACGTGACCGTTCTCGACCTTCCGACAGTCGCGGAGACCACCCGCGCCCGCCTGACGGAGCAGGGGATGGCCGAGAGGGTCACGGCGGTCGGAGGAGACTGTTTCACAGAAGAACTCCCCGGAGAGTTCGACGCAATCTTGTTCTCGCGGTTCCTTGCCATCTGGTCCGAAGAGAAGGTTCGCAATGTGCTCGCGAAGGCCGCGCGGGCGCTTCGGCCGGGCGCGAGTCTCTATGTGATCGATGCGCTACAAGACGACGACGAGATGGGCCCGCCTTTCGTGGCGCACCTTTGCGCCTACTTTTTGACGCTCGCCTCCGGCGAGGGAATGATCCGAACATGGACCGAATGGACGGGCTGGCTGGAGGAAGCCGGTTTCAAGTCCTTCTCGCGCCGTCCCCTCCCCGGCGGCATGTCGGAGTTCCTCATTGAGGCAGTGAGAGTGTAGGCCCAGCCCGCGAGGCGGTTCGTTCGCCGCACGGTGAAGCTGGTCGCAGATTACTGATGCTGTATTTCGCGGCCACGGTCGCAAGCTCGGAGGTCCTGCAGCTCGCCATCCTCGGCCCCGTGACCCTGACGGCTCTGTTTATCGGCTCGACCGCGTCACCAAGGGCATCACGGGCGCCAAAATCCCGAGTACTCGGTCTTCATCCAAGGCGGCCGGGCCCGCGCCGAGTTCCGCAACGTCGAGCTCGTCGACGGCGACACGTCGTCCGCATCGGATAGTCCCGGTAGACCCTGAGCCGGGTGGGTCCGGTATCAGCGGGACCCGCCTGCACAGCCGGCAATGATCACGCGCCAGCTTCTACCAGCGCAAACATGCGGCTCACGGATCTACGACTCTAGTGCTAGTTCCCGTCTTTGCCGGGTGTAGAAGGCGTAGATTCTGCGGGCATGGCGCGCCAGCGCAGGGTGGCCATCGGACAATCATGAGCCCATCATCAACTTTGATTCTGACCGCCCGACTGGCGAGATGGATTCCGGCAGTCGGGTGGCTCGCGTCGTATCGGCTGAGTTGGCTGCGGGTCGACCTCGCCGCCGGCATCACGGTCGCGGCCTACCTCCTGCCGGCCGCGTTGGGCTACGCCTCGCTCGCCAACCTGCCGCCCCAATCGGGGCTGTACGCGTGCATGTTTGGCGGACTGGTCTTCTGGCTGTTCTGCAGTTCGCGGCACACAACCATTTCGGTCACCTCCGCCATCTCGCTGTTGATCGGCTCGACACTGGGCACCATTTCGGGCGGCGACCCGACGCGCTTCACCGCGCTGGCCGCCGGCACCGCCATCCTCGTGGCGCTCATCGCCATCGTCGCGTGGCTGGTCAAGGCGGGCTCGATCATCAACTTCATCTCCGAGAGCGTGATGATCGGGTTTAAGTGCGGTGTGGCGCTGTACCTCATCAGCACCCAGTTGCCGAAGTTGTTTGGATTCCACGCCGGGCACGGCACTTTCTGGCAGAACAGAGGCACTTTCTTCGGCCACCTGGACGAAACCAACCTCGCAGCGCTGACGGTCGGCGGCTCGGCGCTGATGCTGCTCGTGCTCGGGAAGCTCTTCCTGAAGAAAGTACCTATGGCGTTAATCGTCGTGGTGGCCGGCATCGTGGCTGCGCGCCTTTTCGGGCTAGAGGAGCGCGGGGTGAAGTTGCTCGGCGAAGTGCCGCAAGGGTTACCGGACCTTGGCCTCCCCGCGGTTCGTTGGGAAGACCTGAATGCGATGTTGCCACTGGCCATCGCGTGCTTCCTGCTCGCCGCGGTGGAAACCTCCGCCATTGGCCGCACGTTCGCGGCCAAGTACGACCGGCGGTTGGACGCCAACCAGGAATTTCTGGCGCTCGGTGCGTCTAATCTCGCTTCGGGGTTCGGCCAGGGTTTCCCGGTCAGCGGCGGCATGTCGCAATCCGTCGTCAACGAAGGCGGGGGCGCGCGAACACCGCTGTCTGGCGCCATCGCGGCGGTATTCATTTTGGTCGTGGTGCTTTTCTTCTCGCAGTTGCTGAGCGCGTTGCCCCAGCCGGTGTTGGCGGCAGTCGTGTTGGTGGCGGTGGCGAGCCTGTTCAGTCTGTCCGCCCTCAGCCATCTCTGGCGCAGCGATGGCCGTGAATTCATCATCGCGATGGTCGCCATGTTCGGCGTGCTGGGGCAGGGCTTGCTGCGTGGCGTGGCGATCGGCGCGCTCATCTCGCTCGTGCTGCTGATTCGGCGCGCTGCGCTACCGCCCGTCGCCCTGCTCGGTCGCATCCCCGGCACGCGCAGGTTTTCGGATCGCGAGCGCCATCCGGAGAACGAATCGATTCCCGGCATGGTCATCTTGCGCCCAGGCGCGAGTTTGCTCTATTTCAATATGAATTTCGTGCGCGACACGATAGAGGACCGGGTGCGGGCCGAAGAAGACACGAAGCTGGTCGTGCTGGATCTGTCCGAAGTGTCGATAGTGGACATGCACGCCGCGGAGATGCTGGCGGGCCTCGCCGGCGAACTCGCCGCGAAGGGCGTCAAGATCCAGGCCGTGGAGGCGCACTCGCAGGTGCGCGATCGGTTGCGCAACGAAGGGCTGGAGGAGAAGTTCGGCGGGGTCGAACGGTTGCGCACCGTCGCCGACGTGGCGGACGATTTCCTGCAAGGACGTCTTGGCCAAGAATGGAAACAGAGCGACGGTAGCGGGTAGCGGGTAGCGATGAGCGATCTCGACGTGCCGGCCGGCCTGCCGCGTGAATTGCTCGATGAATTGCTGGAAGCTGTCCAGCGCGTCGCGCCCGCAGTAAAATTCGGCGATGAGTAAGGGTGGGAAGCAATCGGGCAATAAGTCCGCGCAAACGATCCCCAAAAAGATCTACGAAGCCGAACTATTCCGCCTTCAAACGGAATTCGTGAAACTCCAGGAATGGGCCCGGGAAACCGGAGCCCGGATCGTGATCGTATTCGAAGGTCGCGACGCCGCGGGCAAAGGTGGGACCATCAAACGCATCACCGAATATCTGAGCCCTCGCGTCGCGCGGATAGCCGCGCTGCCGGCACCCACCGAGCGCGAGCGTGGGCAGTGGTACTACCAGCGCTATGTCGCACTCCTGCCGACGCGGGGCGAGATCGTCCTGTTCGACAGGTCCTGGTACAACCGGGCCGGTGTCGAAAAAGTGATGGGATTCTGTACGCCGCAGGAGCATTCGTTGTTCCTACGGCAGACACCTCTCTTCGAACAGATGTTGATCGACGACGGCATAATCCTGCGCAAGTACTGGTTCTCGGTATCCGACGAGGAGCAACTCCAACGGTTCAGGTCCCGGCGCAAGGATCCGGTTCGGCAGTGGAAGCTGTCACCGATGGACCTGGAGTCGATCTTCCGGTGGGAGGACTACTCGCGGGCCAAGGACGAGATGATGGTGCACACCGATGTCCCGATGAGCCCGTGGTACGTGGTGGAATCCGATATCAAGAAGCACGCCCGCCTGAACATGATGGCTCACCTCCTGTCCACGATCGACTACCAACACGTCCACGCTCCCGTGGTGGACTTGCCGAAGCACCGGGTGCACTCCGGCGACTATCGCCGACCGCCGCGTGAGCTGTCCACCTACGTCGACGACTACGTGGCCACCGTGTTGGGGGATACGGAGTGATGCGGGGGCTGGATCACCGACTGCGCGGCTGTTTCCTGAACGACTACTCGTCGACCAATTTTGGTAGTTCGCTCTCCGGCGGATAGTCCCGAGACACACGGTCAGCCGCATGGTCTGGTAACAGCGGAATAGTGCGGGCTCCTTGATGCCATCAACACCTGCCGCGTTTCCGCAGGTTGCTTCGCGTCGTCTCACGTAATCGCGCGTTTCAATCCGATTTCTGGGGCGGGTTAGATTCCCGGCAGCTCCACCGGATGGAAGTGGGCCAGGACGAAAGTCCTGGCCCGCTTGTCGTTTCGCCATCAATACGACACGCAGAAAAGACGAGCTACGAGAGTGTTCGCACGCTCGCGGATCGTGCCGAAGCGCACCGCGACCATCAAAGGACGGACACCGTCGACCAGCAGTGAAACGATGGTGTGGTGAACCCCAACGCGAATAGCGGTGGACTGAACGCGTTGGGACTGCGCTGTGGTTCCTGTGGCGCGCAGTCAAGCCCGACGGCCAAGTCCTGTGGCGACTGCAGTCCTCTCCCGCATTCGGCGAGCAAGCTGTGACCCAAGGACCAGGACGCCTCCTCGGGAAGTCCGCTGTGATCACCGGGGCGGCGTTCGGCATTGGGCGGGCGACCGCCGTGCTCTTCGCGCGCGAGGGCGCGCGGCTGATCGCAACCGATATTCAGGGCGAGCCACTGCTGGCGCTTGCCGATGAACTGCGGCATGCCGGAGCGGAGGTCGAGACGGTTATCGGCGACGTCTCGGTGGAGAACGACGCGCGGCGGATGATCAGGGCAGCGACCGACCGCTTTGGGCGGCTCGATGTGCTGGTCGCCAACGCCGGCATCATCCCGCTCGGTGATGTGATGGAGGTGACCACCGCCGGCTGGGACGACGTGATGGCCATCGACGGGCGCGGCATGTTCCTCACCTGCAAGTTCGCGATCGAGGCGATGCTGCCGACCGGTGGCGGGGCAATCGTCTGCCTCTCCTCGATCTCCGGACTGGCCGGGCAGAAGCGGCAGGCGGCCTACGGCCCCGCCAAGTTCATCGCCACCGGCTTGACCAAGCACCTGGCGGTCGAGTGGGCCGACCGGGGGATCAGAGTCAACGCCGTCGCCCCCGGAACGATCCGAACCGACGCTGTCAAGCGGCTCCCGGAGGAGCCGGGCGGCGCCGAATATCTGGAGGAGATCGAACGGATGCACCCGATGGGCCGTATCGGCGAACCGGCCGAAGTCGCGAGCGCCATCCTCTTCCTCGCTTCCGACGACGCCTCCTTCATCACCGGCGCCGTGCTGCCCGTCGATGGGGGATACCTAGCGCAATAGCGGCCCGGCGAGCGCACACCCGTCTTCGACCCGGCTGCGCGCGGGGTGTTCGCCGGACTTGCCCTCCGTCATGGCAGCGGCCACCTGTTTCGCGCTGCATACGAAGGTATTTCATCGGAATCAGGCAGATAATGGACAAGTTCGACGACGCGTGCGCGGGCTACGACGCCCTTTACCAGACCTGGTGTGAGTTGTACCCGGCCACAAGGGATTTAGTACACCGGTTGGCAGCTGAATCGAAGAGGATAGGGGACCGACGTGACCGATGACCTCGCTTCGGGATTTCGGCGCGTCGACCGCGCCTCGGATTTCGAGGTGTTCTCGAGCTGCCTGACGCTGATTGACTCGCTCCCGTTCTTCGCAGAGTGCAAACGCAAGAGTTATGACCTGCTCAATGCGACGCCGGGGCGCCGGATCCTCGAGGTCGGTTGCGGGCTCGGGGACGACGCCGCGGCGCTGGCGAAGCGCGTTGCTCCTGGCGGTGCGGTCGTCGCGATCGACGGGAGCCGAGCGATGATCGACGCGGCGAGAGAGCGCCACCGTGACGTCGCGGGCCTGTCATTCGACGTCGCCGACGCGGCTCATTTACCTTTCGACGATGCGAGTTTCGATGCCTGCCGGATCGACCGGGTGCTGCAGCATATCGACGATCCCGCGCGGGCAATCGCCGAGATGGTCCGTGTACTTCGCCGCGGCGGGGTGGTGGTCGCATTCGACAACGACTGGGAAACGCTGACGGTCGACTCCGCCGATCGCGCACTGACGCGCACCATACTGAACGCTTGGTGCGACCGTTTCCCGTCAGGTTGGATCGGTCGCCAATTGGTCCCACTGTTCCTTCAGGCCGGTCTACATGACGTCGTGACGTACCCGAAGACATTGGTACTGCGCGAGTTGGACGTGGCCGATCGGATCTATAGCTTCTTTTCAACCGCAGAAGGGCTGGTTGCGACCCGGACTATCGGTCGGGACGACGCCGATCGCTGGTCAGGCGGGCTGCGGACCGCTGACGCCGAAGGGCGATTCTTCACCTCCTATACCGGCTTTCTCGTGTCCGGGACCCGCCTCGATGGCGTCGGCTCGGAGGAGAAGTAGCTCCCCCTTCGCCCTTCCGAAACGCATATCGAAAATGGGTGTTGATGGCATCAACAGCTTTCGGTGTGTCCGCAGGTCGTTTCGCGTCATTTCGCGTTGCCGAATTCGCTGCTTGTGCAGGTCGGCGCAATTTCTGTAGCGGGTTCGACTCCCGGCAGCTCCACCAGAAAGGGCCGCAGAGATGCGGCTCTCACCAAGCTCGCCAGTAGTAGCAGTGGTCTACCGCTTCTCGGCGGGCGGCGGGACAAGTCAGGGAAGTGCGACTGCCCGCAGACAGTGTGCGTCAGTCCATGAAAGGGACACCCACGTCGGGGAGACTAGACGCCTCCAACGCACGAGGAGCTCCGAGCATGCGAATGACCAGAGCCGGCAACGGCGGTCCGCCCTTGGTCTTCGTGCACGGGCTCGCTTGTGATGCGACTGACTGGCACGCTCAGGTCGACTCGCTTGAGACGAGGACCACCGTCGTCGTGTGTGAGCTGCCCGGGCATGGATCTAGCCCAGCCAGACCGGCCGACTGCACTATCGAGGCCTACGGCGCTGCCCTCGCTCGAGCCCTGACGGAGCTGAAGCTGCCGCCGTCGATCCTCGTGGGCCACAGCATGGGGTGCCGCGTGGTCTTGGAGGCCAGCAAGCTGGAGCCCGACGCCGTGTGCGGGCTGGTACTTGTGGACGGTAGCCGGATCGGCGAGGGTGATCCCGCGGCCGCCGAGCGGGCCATGGCCGATGAACTCGCCGGGGATGGCTACCCGCGATTCATGCGGCAGTTCTTCGAATCGATGTTCGTCCCTTCGAGCGACCCCGTTCTCGCCGACGCGATCATCCATCGGGCCCTCGGCTTTCCCGCGGAGGCTGGCAGGACCTTGCTGACAAACCTTGCTGGCTGGGACGCCCGCGAGGTCGAGAACGCCCTCGACTCGATCCGTGTCCCACTGCTCGCGATCCAGAGCACGACGCTCGACACGGCACGCAAGCGGGTGTCGCTCCGACCAGGCCATAACTCACCCTGGATCGAGCTGGTTCTTGCCCACGTGCCCCAGGCCACCGTCGTGATGTTGCCCGGGGCTGGCCATTTCCCGCAGATCGAGCTGGCGGATGAGGTCACCGCGTTGATCGCCGACTTTGTGTCCCAGACGAAGAGTCATTGATCCCCGGGACAGCCGCGCCCGATCGTGTCGCCACCGCCTTGCGCATTGGGGTCAACTAAGCCATTGGCGCATGGCGCGCTGTTGCCGAGGCGCGGGCTGGGCACATTTTGGGCATACTCGGTGTCAACAGAGGTCAATTCTGGTGAATCACAATGGATGTCATTTCGCAGCTCAGCGCCGCTTCGGCTCAGAGACCAGCATCCCGAAACGGGTTCGACTCCCGGCAGCTCTACCAGAAGCGGGTCAGGCTGAGATGCCTGGCCTGCTTTCTGATTTCGGCATCCGCGGGTGAGCCTTTGACGGTCTATCCAGCCGTCGGCTGGTATGCCAGCCTCACAATGCCGGATGTGTATGTCGTCGCCGAGATCAGCTGCAGTCGAAGCGGGAGTTGGCCTGCATGGAACGGCCGCACGCCGTCACCCCAGATGTAGGGATGTATCCAGAACCTCACCTCGTCGACGAGGTTCTGATGCGCAAGGTAGTTCGCCAGTTCTCCGATCCCGTAAAGAATCAGATCGCCGGAATAGCGCTTCTTCAGGGCCGCGACGTCGCCGGCGAGATCAGTGCCGAGCAGTTGTGCGTTCCATGTCAATGGCTCCTTCAGGGTGCGTGACGCGACGTGTTTGGGCATCGGATTGATCAGTTCCGCCCATTCGTCGTCCGATTTCGGCCAGAAGTCGGCGAGCTTTTCATAGGTTTCTCGACCGAGGATGATGGCGTCGGCCGCACTCAGTTGCGCGAGGCCGTCGGCCATCGCCATGTCTGGCTGAAACCACCCCTCCAGGGGATCAATCACCATGTCCGTCGTCATGTTCGCTGACACGATCAGCCTGCCCATCGCGATGCCTCCTTGTCTCGCTCCTGCATATGGAGACTGAGCAGACGGCGTGAACTCATCGACTGATCAGCGACCGTGTGTCGTCGAAGGGTGCGGGATCCCCCCTTGGCTAGGGCGACGAAGGGTGGAGCGGCCACCGTGCGTCGACTTCGCGTTGACGATCCGCGCGCGCCCTCACCCCACGTCGCTCGCTTTCCGGCAGATGACGAGGGCCTCGATGTAGTCCCAGCGATAGCGGTCGGGGGCCTCCGCGACGCGTTCCTCGAGCTCTCCGAGGAAGGCGGCGAAGAGACCGGCAGCGCGTGCCTCGCCCTCGCGCGCGAAGGCACGGAGGAGCAGCGGCCCTCCCCATGCGGCCACGCTCTGGACGTAGTCCCGCGCGAACACCGCGGGATTGTCGTGCCAGTACGGGTTGTCGAGACGGAAAAGCTCGATGCTCTCCAGCTTGAGCCCGGCGAAGCTCCCGGCGCCCGCCTCGAAGGGGGCCCGGAACTCGTCGAGTGTGCGCGACCAGACCGGAACGACTGCCGCGGCGACGGTGGCGCCCCCGATGCGCCCCGCCCGGCGCCAGTTGGCGAGCAGCAGGTTCATGTCCCCGACGATCTCGGCGTAGAGCCCCGTCCTGTCCGGGCATGGAGCGGGGGAGGCCGGGATGGCGGCGATGAACCATCCCCCCGCCGCCAGCTCGAGTGAGCGCATCTCGAGCATTTGCTCCCACTGGCGCTCCGCGGCGACGCGCCAGGCGCGTCGCTCG
Organism: uncultured Actinomycetota bacterium; assembly: GCA_963720345.1. Taxonomy (GTDB): domain Bacteria; phylum Actinomycetota; class Actinomycetes; order Mycobacteriales; family Mycobacteriaceae; genus Mycobacterium. The sequence goes on along the minus strand of CAVRFN010000045.1, from coordinate 23,930 downwards.
TCCTCGTCCACGTGATCCGGGTAGCCGGGGAAGACCGAGCCACTGGAGGCCAGGCCGGCGGCGTCGGCGACCCAGTGCATGGTCGTCCCGGTCACCGAGAGATGCACTGTGCCTCGTGGAAGGGCGGGCGCCTGATTGAGAGGGATTCCGGCCATGGAGACGACCGCAGCGGGAGGCGGGTCGCGATCCAGCGCTCGCCGACAGGCCTCGCCGTGGGCCTCCGGCGAGGCGTAGTGGGCGCCCGTGCCCGTGTCGACGACCCCGGGGCCGGACTCGGCCTGCGCAGGGGTCACGACCACCACACCCTCGTCCACTGCCTCGCCAAAGGCGTCCCGCAGGTGTGCGGCGGCGACCCGCCACGCGTTCGTCGGGAGATCAACGAGCGCGTAGATCAATGGCCGGCCGCCGCGCTGCGCCACGAGATCACGGATGAGGCCGTGAGAGTTCACGCCGTCGGCGGCGCCCAGATCGGCCACGTAGAGCACCGGCTCGCCCGATAGCCGCTCCGCGGCGGCCATCACGGCCGGGTGGGTCGCCTCGAAGGCGGCGCGCTGCGAGAGGGCGTGCCGCGCGTAGTCGTCCGCCATGCTCAAGAGCTCGGGGCGACGTGACGGCGTGGTGCTTCCCTCCGCAGCGCCGCCGCGGTCCGGACGGCGTTTGGGGCCGATCGCTGCTGGAAGATCCATACTCACTCCCGCTGCTCGACGCGGCAGTCAATTTAGAACCATACTTTCCTGCCTCGACGGCTCGGTCGATATCGCCCTCGATCAGCAATCTGATGTGCAGAACTGGAGGGGGAGGCCCAGTTTCGCCAGACCTGGCAGCTGGGGACGTCGCCGCAAAATGACCCGTTGACGTGCCGGCGGTCCTTTTCCGTGGATCGCATGCAATGGACGCCTAATCTCGCGGCATGGATCGCATCTGGCAGTGGGCGTGGGACCGACATGGAGCGAGGTACTCGTGGGCGATGTGCGCGATCACGTTTTTCGTGATGCTGCCGCAATACCTCTTGTTGGCCTTCGTCGTAGTCGCTTTCGAAACGTCGGGTCGCTACGTGGAGGCAGCCGTCGTAACCGTTGCCGCGGTGCCGGTCTTGGCTTACGGGATGATTCTCCCTGGCCTGGGTGGCAGCCGCCTTGCGGAGCGGTGGGCAGCCGGCCATAACGTCGATCGTGCGAGGGCACTGGAAGCCACCTACACCTATGCTCGCGGGACGTCTGTCCGAGGCGTGGTTTGCAACGCCGTTTTCGCAGCCCTGTTTTTTGTAGTTGTCGGTGCGCTTGCCGGGGCGAGCGGGTCGCGGTTAGTCCAGTACGGGGTCATGGGCGCCGCCACCGGAACTGTCCTCATGCTGATCAGTTTTCACAGCTTCGTGGAAGGAGCGTTGCGGCCAGCTAGGGTCGCCCTCGCCGGTGAGACCGGGCTCGGTGACTCTCTGCCCCGCTCGCGCCCGACCTTTGCCTCGAGGGCGAAAGTGTCCGTGCTCGCGGTCGCGGGCGCGTTCGCGGTCGCGGGCGCCTGGCTGGAGGCCGTGCTCGATCACGGCAGAGAGAACCCGTTGCTCGCCGTGATGGTCGGTTGTGCGTTGACGCTTTTCTTCGGGGTGCCGATCACCGTCGGCGCCGTGTTCTCACCGTCCATGCGGCCCATCCGCGACCTCGCCGAAGGAACCGAACGAGTCGCGGCGGGCGACTACAGCCGCCGCCTGCCGGTAGTTCAGGACGATGACCTTGGAGCGTTGGCGGCGTCGTTCAACCGCATGCAGGCGGGATTGGCTGAGCGGCAACGACTTCAGGCGGCGTTCGGCACCTACGTCGATCCCGCCCTGGCAGCGCGCCTGCTCGAGCAGGGCGACGACGTGTTCACGGGGGAGCGCCGCGAGGTGACCGTGATGTTCGTCGACATCCGCGACTTCACATCGTTCGCGGAAGCCAACACCGCCGAAGACACGGTCTCCCGCCTCAAAGCAGTGTTTGAGATCGTGGTGCCTGCCGTCGTGGATGCCGGTGGGCATGTCAACAAGTTCCTCGGCGACGGTGCTTTGGCGGTCTTCGGCGCCCCTAACGATCTTGTGGATCATGCTGATGCCGCGGTGTCCGCCGCTGTGCTGATCCATTGTCTGGTCGCCGAGCGGTTCAGCGGCGCGCTGCGGATCGGCATCGGGATCAACACCGGTGTGGTGATCGCCGGCACCATTGGCGGCGGCGGCAAGTTGGAGTTCACCTTGATCGGCGACGCCGTCAATGTCGCTGCCCGCGTCGAGCAGCTCACCAAGATCACCGGTGACGCGATCCTTATCACCCACCACACAGTCGACGCCCTCAATCGTCGACCACGCGGACTCGCCGACCGAGGCTCACACGAACTGAAGGGAAAGCTAGCTGCGGTGAAGGTCTTCGGCCTCGACCCAACGACCACCGCGACTTGTTGACGCCGTCAACACCTTTCGCGTAGCCGCAGGTCGGTTCGCGTACTAGAAATCAGCGTTTCCGGTGCTCCGCAGTTTCTGAAGCGGGTTTCGATTCCCGGCAGCTCCACCAAGAGGGCTGCAGCTCAGCGGCTCTTTTGCTTTGCCCGAATGCTCTTCGTCAAGTTCGCCGTCAAGATTCTGGGTGTAGTCCGCCGATTTATGGCCAACATGCGCGTCCGTCAGCACGATCGCATGGATGTCCAAATTACGGATTTGCCCGTGTTCCCTTCACCGCGAAAGCGGCATCAGGACGGCACTGCGTTGCTTACCCTCTTTCCAATGGGGGGTAAGAAAACTGCTATAGCTTGCGCGGCGATCGTTCTCGCAGGTTGCGGCAGCCAACCCATACGCTGGAGACGGTGACGTCCACGCTGGAAATCACTAAAACAGTGAAAGTGACCCTGCCGGCGCCACCCTTCGCCCCCAAAACGACGCTGGAAACCGATGGCACGTATCGAGTTGGCACGGACATGGTGCCGGGCACCTATCGCTCGGGCGGTCCTAGCCCTGAAGCAGACTCCGATTGCTATTGGGCGAGGCTGAGCAGTCTCAATCAGACCCACATCATCAATAACGGCTTCGGCACTGGTCCTCAGGTAGTGACGATCCAGCCAGGTGACGCGGCATTCTTGACGCGTAGCTGCCTACCCTGGCAGAAGGACTGACCTGCGAAGTCCGCTCCCGGCGGCTCCACCGAAGATGTGCCGCAGAGATGCGGCCCTTCTTACTGTCCGAGAGGTCTCAGCCGGCGTCTAGCGCGAACTTGGCGCGGCGCTCGGCAGGCACCAGATCGAGGTATTCGCGATGACGCTTGATGAATCTCTGGACGAATGGGCAGTAGGGCAGCACCGCCAAGCCCCTCCGCTCGTGCGGTGTCCAGCGCGGCTTTGACGAGCATCGTTCCCAGGCCCTCACCATTGCGCGCCGGGTCGATCTCGGTGTGAATAAAGGAGATGACGCCGGGCCGACGCCGATACTCGGCGAAGCCCAGGACAGCCCCGTCGACTGTGATTTCAAAGCGCCTGCGATCTGAGACGTCGGTGACGGTTGGCGCGGTCACGTCCTCCGCCGCGGCGAACAGCACTGTCGCGAGGCTGGGTCCGAACGGTGAATCGGTCATGGCTGCGAGCGGAGCTGAAGGTAGCGATGCACGAGGGCGATCGACACGCCGCCCTCGCCGACGGATGCCGCTACGCGTTTCACCGATCCGGAGCGGATGTCGCCGATGGCGAAGATCCCCGGGGCGCTCGTCTCCAGAGCGAACGGCTCGCGATCGGCGTTCCACTGTCCCGCCTTCATCGCCTCGGAACCCGTCAAGACGAAACCGTGCTCGTCGCGCGCGATCTCCGAGGGCAGCCAGTCAGTCGCCGCTTCGGCGCCGATGAGGACGAAGAGCACCCGCGCATCCCGTCGAGATGTCGTGCCCGTCCTTCGATCGATGACCTCGATCGCCTCGAGTTGTTCGTCTCCGTGCACCGCGACAACCTCGGACCGCGTTTCCACCCGAATGTTCGCTTTCGTCGCGATCTGCTCGATGAGGTATGTGGACATGCTCTCTGCCAGCGACTCGCCCCGCACGAGGAGCGTCACTGATCGGGCGTGATTGGCGAAGAAGATGGCGGCCTGGCCGGCCGAATTGCCCGCACCGATCAGATACACATCGTTTCCCTGTGCCAGTCCGGCGTCGCTGCGTGCCGCACCGTAGTAGACGCCGGAGCCGACGAATCGATCGACCGAATCGATTTCGAGGCGCCGCCATTCGCACGCCCATCGCGAGAACGATCGACCTCGTCCGGAGGACGTCGCCGCCATCCAGCCTGACGGTCATGTCGGCAGGGTCGATGGCTTCGACCCGTCGGGTCACCGACGATCTCGGCGCCCAGCCGCTTCGCCTGTTGCAGCGCCCGGCTCGCGAGCTCGTCCCCGGAGACGCCGAACGGGAACCCCGTGTAGTTCTCGATCCGTGTCGAGGTGCCTGCCTGACCGCCCGGGGCGAAGGATCTCGATCAGCCCCGTCTGCAGGCCCTCGGAGGCGCCGTTGACCGCCGCCGTCAGGCCCGCCGGCCCGCCGCCCACGATCACCACGTCGTAGTGCGGCGCGGCCTGGCGCGACCGTCAGTCCGGCGACGGTGGCAACGTCACGCATCGTCGGGGCAATCAGCCGAGTGCCGTCGCGAAGCAACACCACCGGATAGCGGGGCGGCCACGGCGGTTCGCTCCGGTGCGTGCGACGGCGCGCGGGATCGTCCGGGTCCAAGCGTTCGTAGGGAATCTGGTTGCGGTGCAGGAAACTGTCACACTGTGGACGCCCGGGTCCAGGCGCGGACCGATGACGAACATCGCGGGCTCGAGCGGCTGCGCGGTGGCGTTTTTGAGCATCTCGATGCGCTCCAAAGCGGCGGCACCGACCGCCGCGGAGACCTCGGGCGCCATGGCGGCGAGGGTGTGGAACACCTCGACGGTCACCTTCAGCACGCGCGACGGCTCGACGGCGCGCATGCTGGCGGGTAACGGCGTACCGAGCGTCATCGGGATCTCCCCTCCGAGCTCCCCGGGAAGCCGGACGCCGATCACCTGCTCGACGCCGTTCACCAGTTTCGTCAGCTCGGCCTTGCCCTCGACCACGATCGCCAGGGCCCGGACCTTCGCCCTCGTGGGCCACATACTCCCCGGGGGTGAGGTGGATGTCCTCCACTTCGCCGGCAAGGTACTCCAGCGCTTTCTCCTCGAGCTGCCGAGAAGAGCGGAATCCGTGGCCAGCTCCTCGATAGTGAACATGACTGCCTCCCAGCCCTGTTCGCCTGCGTTCCAGCAGCCCACGACCATCTGTTAGCACCTTGTCCCAACAGTGCCGTTGAATCGCGGGAGCGGTTTCGACGAAATCCATGCAGAAATCGTCCCCCGGCCACCCGCGGCGGCACATGAGGCATCCGCCTCAAAGCTGATCGTGGGGGTGGGCAGTTGGCGGATAAGCAGGTCGCGATAGTGGTCTCGACGACTGGGTGGAGCACGCCATCGAAGGCGTGGTCACCGACCACCGCGCGGGAACAAGGGCAGCAGGACGTTGCGGCCTAGACGGTGAGTTCGAACCGCCTGGTCTGCCCGGGCGGCGTCGCGGGAATCAGATATTGGTTTGTCCGGCCGGAATTTCTGGCGACCTCGATGGGGCTCCGCGCTGATCGGGTTCTGCCTCAGCGATGTCCGCTCCGAGTGTGTATGAGGTCATCGACAGCGAGCCGTAGGTGTAACCATCGACGAGGACACGGGGGGTCTCGTCGGCGGTGGCAGCTAGTCCTGCGAAATACAGCGATGGGATGAAGTGATCCGGCGTGGGCACTGCCCGCCGAAAGTCCTCGTGGTCGGTGAGGCGTCCGGCCTCAGCGGGCGCCTGCAAGATCTGTGCCCGCGCAGCCTCATCGAAGCGAATCGCCCAGTCGAAGCCCGAATCGGTGAGGGACCACTGCACGCCCGCCAGGTTATGGACGATGTTGCCGCTGCCGAGGATCAAGACGCCGCGTGCGCGCAGCGGAGCCAAGCGGGCACCCAAGTTCCAGGTGGTAGTCAAAGGGCTTGTCGGCGTTGATAGACAACTGCACGACGGGAATGGATGCGTCGGGAAACGCGTGGGTAAGCACTGACCACGTCCCGTGATCGATGCCCCAGCTGTCGATGTCGGCGCCGACCCATGTCGGATGCGCGACCTCGGCGATCTCCTCGGCGAGGTCGGGTAGACCCGGCGCCGGATAGTCGACGTCGAACAACTCGTCGGGAAAACCGTAGAAGTCGTGGATGGTCCGCGGATTCGGCATCGCAGTCACAGCGGTGGCGTTGATGTACCAGTGCGCGCTGACAACCAGGATCACCCGGGGCCGCGGCACCGTCGCTCCGAACCGCCTCCAGGCCGCCGTGTAACGGTTGACCTCCAACGCATTCATCGGGCTACCGTGCCCGACGAATGCGGCGGGCATCAGCGGCTCCCCAGGAAAATTTCTCACCAAACCAGTTAACAACTCCGGGCGATCGCGCGCGACAACGAAGACGCTGGTGGCGCGCCGTGCACTATGGCTGGAAATTCAGGTCCGGCGAGGTCCGTATGCACGTGACGACCTAGGTGGCGCTCGATGGTCTTGGTACTTCGACTTCACTCGGCGTGTCGATGCCATCAACACATATATCGCGTATCCGCAGGTCGTTGTGCGTATATTCGCGTCGTCAACGGCAACAACGGTGGTTTCGTCCACCTGATATGCCGCAAGACCCGTGCTGGAGCACTAGCGTGAATCCTCCGTAGCAGCCGAATTGGGAGGCAACGATGCGAGCCGAGTGGTCACGGCGTGTCAGAGACAAGAGTGTGTGGCGAGCCCCGCATCGGTTGGCGGCCCTGGGCCCAGCCATCCTTGTCGGCTCTCCTCGGTACCGGGTTGTTGACCCCAGCGACCGCGTCGGCTGAGGGCGAGAACTACGTCATCGCTACTGACACGACCTTCGCGCCGTTCGAATTCCAGGACGCCCAAGGCAATTTCGTCGGCATCGACATGGACCTGATCAGGGACATCGCCAAGGACCAGGGCTTCACCGTCGACATCAAGCCGTTGGGCTTCGACGCGGCGCTGCAGGCGGTGCAGGCCAACCAGGTCGACGGCGTCATCGCGGGTATGTCGATCACCGACAAGCGCAAGGAGGTCTTCGACTTCTCCGATCCGTACTTCGAGTCCGGCGTCCAGATGGCGGTGCTGGCGGACAACAACGACATCAAGGGCTACGAGGACCTGAAGGGCAAGCGGGTGGCCGTCAAGAACGGCACCGAAGGCGCTACCTTCGCCGATTCGATCAAGGACAAGTACGGCTTCGAGACGGTCTCCTTCGCCGACTCCTCATCGATGTACGACGAGGTGAAGACCGGGAACTCCGTCGCGGTCTTCGATGACTACCCGGTGCTGGCCTATGGCATCACCCAGGGCAACGGCCTCAAGACCGTGACACCCAAGGAGAAGGGGTCGAGCTACGGATTCGCCGTCAACAAGGGCCGCAACGCCGAACTGCTGAAGAAGTTCAACGAGGGACTGAAGAACCTCAAGGAGTCGGGCCGGTATCAGGAGATGATCGACGGCTACCTCGGCGAAGGCGCCAGCGGCGACGACAACTCGTTCTTCGGTCTGGTGAAGAGCACCTTCCCGATCCTGATGGAAGGCCTGAAGATGACCGTCATCCTGACGGTCATCTCCATCGCGATCGCGTTGGTCCTCGGCGTGTTCTTCGGACTGCTGCGGGTATCGCGCTCGATCTGGCTGCGCGCCATCGGCACCACGTTCGTCGACATCTTCCGCGGCACGCCGCTCCTGGTGCAGGCCTTCTTCATCTACTTCGGCATTCCGGCCGCTCTCGGCTTCCAGATGTCGGCGTTCACGGCAGGCATCATCACGCTGTCGCTGAACGCCGGCGCCTACATGACCGAGATCGTCCGCGGCGGCATCCAGTCGGTCGACAAGGGCCAGATGGAGGCATCGCGCAGCCTCGGCGTCGGATATCTGCCGACGATGCGCAAGAGTGATTCTGCCGCAGGCCATCCGGACGATGATCCCGTCCTACATCAACCAGTTCGTCATCACGCTGAAGGACACGTCGATCCTGTCGGTCATCGGCATCGCCGAGCTGACCCAGACCGGGCGGATCATCATCGCCCGCAACTTCCAGTCGTTCTACATGTGGCTGATCATCGGCATCATCTACTTCATCGTCATCATGACGTTGACCAAGCTCTCGGATCGCCTCGAGAAAAGGATCAACAAATGAGCCAGCTCGTCCCGGAGGCCGCGGCCGCCGAACCCGAAGGAACCGTCAAGATTCGGATCGACGGCCTCAAGAAGTCCTTCGGTGATCTGGCGGTGCTCAACGGCATCGACACCACCATCAGTGCGGGCGAAGTGGTCTGTGTCATCGGGCCATCGGGTTCCGGCAAGTCGACGTTCCTGCGTTGCCTGAACAAGCTGGAGGACATCACCGGCGGCAAGGTGGTCGTCGACGAGTACGACCTGACCGACAAGAAGGTCGATCTCGACAAGGTCCGCCAGCACATCGGCATGGTGTTCCAGCACTTCAACCTGTTCCCGCACATGACGGTGATCGACAACGTCACCATGGCGCCGCTGCTCACCAAGAAGATGGACAAGGCGGCAGCGGAGAAGAGGGCGCTCGAGCTACTCGATCAGGTGGGGCTGAAGGAGAAGGCCCAAGTGAAACCGGCCACGCTCTCCGGCGGGCAGAAGCAGCGCGTCGCGATCGCGAGGGCGCTGGCGATGAACCCGTCCATCATGTTGTTCGACGAGGCCACCAGTGCGCTGGACCCTGAGATGGTCGGCGATGTGCTCGAGGTGCTGCGTGAACTCGCCGCGGGCGGTATGACGATGGTGGTGGTCACCCACGAGATGGGCTTCGCACGGGAAGTCGCCTCACGAGTGCTCTTCATGGACGGCGGAAAGATCGTGGAAGACGCCCCGCCGGGCGAACTCTTCGATAACCCCAAACATCCTCGGCTGCAGGAGTTTCTGTCGAAAGTGTTGTAGGCCGCCGCGTGAGCTATTCCAGATCCGACGGCATGGAGCCCAGACTGGTCCAGAGATGGGGCGTTGCTCGGACGCCGAGCTGGTGCACCACCATCTGGGCGGCCTGACTGACTCCCTCGGTGAATGTGGGGAAGGCGAACTGAAGCTCGGCGACGTCCTCGACGCGCATCCCCGCCGCCATGCAGGCCGCGACCATCTGGATGACCTCGGCTGAGTACTCACCGAGCACGTGTGCGCCGACGATCTGCCGTCGCGCGGTCTCGACTATCAACTTGCAGAACCCTTCTGGGTGCCCGTCGGCGACGGGCCGCAGCATGTCCTCGTAGCGGGCCACGGCGACAGTGCAGTCGTAGCGGGAGCGAGCCTGTTCCTCGGTGAGCCCGACGCTGCCGTATTCGGGGTCGGTGAAACTGCCGCCGGGCACGATCTCATGGACGACCCGGCGACGCCGGCCGAGCACCGCGTTCTCGGCGGCGACACGGCCTTCGAGCGTCGCGCTGCTGATGACCATGCTGTTTCCATCGACGTCTCCGGCGGCGAAGATGTGGGGAACATTCGTGGCCGTGTACTCGTCGACCATCACGTAGCCACGCTCGGTTACCACGCCGGCTGCCGCGGCGTCGACGCGGTCGGCGTTGCCGGGCCAGCCGACGGCGAAGAACGTCGCGTCCACGTCGACCGTCCCGGCCTCGTCCCCGGCGCGGTACAGGACGCGCATTCCGGGTTTGAGCGCCTCGATCTGGTGCACTGCGGCGCCGGTGATGACCCTGATGCCTCGTCCCTGGAACGCGTTTTCCAGCGCGATCGAAACGTCGACATCAGTTCGCGGCACGATCCGGGGCGCGTACTCGACAAGCGTCACTTCGCAGCCGAAGTCCGCCAGGATCGACGTGAGCTGGCAGCCGGTGTCCGCGGCCCCGATCACGCAGACCCGGTGGGGCAGGGAGGTCAGGCTGCGCACGTCCTCATACGTCAGGCCGAGCTCGGCTCCGGGAATCGGCAGTCGCCCGGCCCTGCCGCCGACGGCGATGATCACCCGATCAGCGGTCCACTTGCGGCCATCGGCTACGGCGACGGTGTTGGCGTCGACGAACCGTGCGTCGCCCGCCTCTTCGACGAGATCGACTCCGGTGGAACGGATGTGATCGGCGAGCCGCTTGCGTTCATATAGATAGTCGGCCACCCGTTGAGCGTTGGCGAGGGTAGCGGTGAGGTCGACCTCGGGCCGCGGGCCGTGCAGACCGAACGTTTCCCACGAGCTCCAGTCGCGCACCAGGCGTGCGGCGCGAGCCAGCGTGCGCACCGGTGCCGGACCGCTGTTGAGGGCGGTTCCGCCTACCCTCGCCCGCTCGATGAGTGTGACTTCTGCGCCGAGCCCGGCGGCGTGAAGAGCGGCGGAAACACCAGCGGGGCCACCTCCGATGACGAGAACACGCATCTTGACTACTCCTTTACGCGGACGCGCCGATATCGCACAGCCTTACTTCTAGGCAAGGTTGACCTATCGATTGGAGAGAAGAAAGTAGTTCCCGCGGGGATGTTTGGAGTGCACGAATCTTCCTACGCTCGTGCGCAGGCGATTCAAATCGAGCCAGCCCGAGACCACAGGAGAAACATGACCACCACGATCCTGACCCGCACCGGTCAATACGTCGCGGAAGGTGCGCTCTTGGCAGGCATCGCCTTCGGAGCAACCCAGTTCCTGTTCCCCTCCTGGTCGAACGTAGCGCGCGCGAAGGGATCTTCGCGGCCGTCCGGTTCTCGGGTGACCACCAGCTCATTGAGGGTTGATCGATAGTCGCCTTCGGACAGGCACTACGGAAAGGCGGGCAGCGAGTCGGGCGTCTGGGGCTGCTCCTGAGCGCGCTCGGCGATCACCTGCGGGTCGTCCACGGCGCGATATGGACCGGGCTTCGGCCTGATCTTGCCGCCGGGGAACGCGAGGCGGATGATCGACCGCTGGACCGAGATCCACTGCGTTAGGAACGGGCCCGTGTTGTAGGGGAGCCCGTAGCGCTCGCAGATGTCCTTCACCTTCGGCGCGATTTCCTTGTAGCGCGAACTCGGCATGTCCGGGTAGAGGTGATGCTCGACCTGGAAGGACAGGTTGCCGCTCATGAAGTGAAAGAAATCGCTTCCGTCGATGTTGGCCGAGCCGAGCATCTGGCGGACGTACCACGCGCCGCGGCTCTCGTCGGCGACCTCCTTCTCGCTGAAGGTCCACGTCTGGTCGGGGAAGTGCCCGCAGAAGATGATCGCGTGGGCCCAGAGGTTGCGCGCTACGTTGGCGATCAGGTTCCCGACGAGGGTGCGCTTCCAATCGCGCCCGCTTAGCGCTGGGTAGGCGATGTAGTCCTTGATGATCTGGCGGCGCGCCTTGCGGCCGATCGCCCGCAGTTCGTCCCGTACCTGGTCCTTCGGCTTCGTCCCGTTGCGAATCGCTTGAGGGTCGAGGTCGTAGGTGGCGATGCCCCACTCGAATATGGCCATCAGCAACAGGTTGTACAACGGCTGCAGCAGGTAGAACGGGTACCAGGGCTGGGCTGGGTCGACCCGCAGGAGGTCGTAGCCGACGTCACGGTCCTTGCCTATGACGTTGGTGTAGGTGTGGTGGACATAGTTGTGGGAGTGCTTCCAGGCGGCGGCGGGCGAGGCGGCGTCCCAGTCCCAGGTCGAGGAGTGGATATGGGGATCGTTCATCCAGTCCCACTGGCCGTGCATCACGTTGTGGCCGATCTCCATGTTCTCGATGATCTTCGCCACCGACAGCCCGACGGTGCCGAGGATCCAGGCGGGCCTCAAGTGAGAGGCCATCAGCAGAATCCGCGAAAACAGCGTGAGGCGGTGATGGAGCTGGATGACCGAGCGGATGTAGTGCGCGTCCTCCTCTCCAAGGTCGGCGTAGACCTCGTCGTGAATCGCCTGGAATTCGCGCGCGAGCTCCTCGAGCTGCTCCTCGGTAAGCCTGTGGAGCGGGTTGCCGTTGGTCGACGGCGAGGCGACGCCGTCGCTCGGATGGACGGTCATGGCTCGCTCCTCATGCGTCGCTCTTGGTCGGTGTCCCCGCGATCACCACATGCCCCTCGTCGAGCTCGACGTGGCCCTCGGGAGCGTTGATGCAGGTGCGGATCATTTTTCCCGCCTCGCCGTGCACCCGCCCGGTGCGCAGGTCGCGGACCTTGCCCGCCTCGAGCCGGCATATGCAGGTGTGGCACACCCCCATCCGGCAGCCGTAGCGCAGCTTTGCGCCCGCCTGCTCACCCGCGACGAGGATCGGGGTCTTGCCGTCGGACACGGCTTCGAATCCCGTGACACGGAAGCGGATCGTGCCGCCGCTGCCGGGGTCGACGGCGGCGTCGCCGCCGATCACCGGCTGGAAGCGCTCCATCGCAAGCTTCTCCGGATCCCCTTGCGCCTTCCAGTGCTCGCTGAACGAGTCGAGCATCTCCGGCGGGCCGGAGAGGAAAGTCGCCCGCACGCGCCAGTCGGGGCAATAGTCGTCGAGGTAGGCGGGCGTGATCCGGCCCTGGGTGTTCGAGTAGTGTTCGCGCAGTTCGTAACCCGGCCGGCACTCGTCCAGGTGGCGCAGCGTGTCGCCGAAGATGAAGTCGTCGGCGTCGCGGCAGCAGTGGATGTGGCGCACGTCGCTTGGCCCCTCGCGGTCGGCGAGGAGATTGCGCACCATGCTCCAGATCGGGGTGACTCCGCTGCCGGCGCTGATCATCAGGAGCTTCTCGGGCAGCGGGTCAGGTAACCGGAAGGCGCCCTCCGCCGCGCCGAGATAGACGATCGAGCCCGGCTCCGCGAAGTGCGTGAAGTACGGGGACATCTTGCCCTCAGGCACGTGCTTGACCGTGATGGAGAGCAGTCCCTGCGGATGGTCAGGATCCGATGTCAGCGTGTAGGCGCGCCAGTGGCGGATGCCGTTGATCTCGGCGCCGATCCGCAGATATTGACCGGGCCAGTGCCCCGGCCAGCGCGCCGAGGGACGGATCACGATCGTCGAGGCATCCGCGGTCTCGGGGCGGATCGCGGTGATCTGGCCGCGAAGCTCCCGCGGCGACCACATCGGATTGACGAGCTCTAAGTAGTCGCTGGGCACCAGCGGCGTCGTCAGCGTTGCGGCAACCCCGAGTAATCGTCGCTGCAGCCGGGTGAGCGCGGGTGCTGTGCCTTGTTGGACCGAAAAGCTCATCGGCCGAACCGACGCGGCGGCGCCGGGTGGTGGTCCGGCGGCGGAGCCCCCATCCTGTTACGCACCTGTACCTCCCCCGAGCGAGGATGCCGCGTCTCGCGCCGCATCAGTTCTTCGCGAGCGACGATCCGGTACGGAGGCGAATCTGGCGAGCGTGCCAGGCCAGGCTGGTCAGCGACCGGAACGCACTCAATGTACACCCGGCTCGCGCGATCTGAGAGTTTGCTGCAAGATCCGTGTGAGCGAAAGCTCCGGCCTCCAGTCTGTCCCGGCGCCTGGGTCGGGTTCGGGTGCTCGCATGGGTGAGATTCGCACTGTTTCTTCGTCTTGGTGCGGTGTCGGGGTCGGGTGCCGGATGGTGTCGGGATCGGGTGCGCCCACCGGTGTGAGTCGCACTGTCTCTTCGTCTTGCTGCCTGGGGTGTCGGATGGTGTCGGGTCCGGGTGTGCGCTTGGGTGCGATTCGCACTGTTTCTTCGGCTTGGTGAGGTGTCGGGGTCGGGTGCCGGATGGTGTCGGGTTCGAGTGTGCCCATGGGGGGGAGGCGCACGGTCTCCTCATCTTGCTGAGGTGTCGGCTGTGGTATCTCGGTCGGGGCCTCGCTGAAGCCGATGCGGGCATGCAGCCACTTCAGCGGTCGCGGCGCCCACCAGTTCAGGTCGCCCGCGACGCGCAGAAACGCGGGCACCACGACACCGCGGATCACGGTGGCGTCGATGACGATGGCCAGGGCGGTGCCGATGCCGAACATCTTCATGAAGGACAGTCCGTTGGCGAACGACAACAACGTGATGGTGAGCAGAAGCGCGGCGCTGCTGATGATCCGGCCCACCCGGCCCAGGCCGACGACGATGGCGTCGTTGTTCGACATCCCCGAGTCGCGGGCTTCCTTGATCCGGCTGAGCAGAAAGATCTCATAGTCGACCGACAGGCTGAACGCGATGCAGCACAGCAAGACGACCATGGACAGGTTCAGCGGCGCGGGAGTGACGCCGAGTAGCCGAGGCCAGGTGCCCGTCCTGGAAGATCCAGACCATCGTGCCGAGTACGGCGCTCAACATCAGCAGGTTCAGGACGAGCGCCTTTAGCGGCACGACGATGCTGCCCGTGAACAGGAACAGCAGCACGAACGTGGCGAGCGCGATCAGGAGAATCGCCAACGGGAGCCGGTCACTGATCGCTGCGCTGGTGTCGATGAGCGTGGCGGTCGGGCCGCCGACCTCGACTTGCTGATCGACGATCTTCGCGCGGATGGCGCTGTACGACCTGCTTGTGCGGCGTCCGTCTGCGCGCCTACCGACAGATACACCAATCCGTAGGCAGCACCGGTGTTTTCGAATCCCGGGCATCGGGCCGGCGACGAGCTTCCCGCGCTCGTAGTGCCGCTGGGCGCAACCACCCGGACCACATCGTCCATCGACGACACCGAGGCGGCAAAGTCATCGAGTGCACGCGACATCGTTGCGGGCCAACAACGTCACTGCCTGTGAAGTGTCTGTTGCGTAGTCATGACGCAGCGATTCGGCCACCAGCCGAGCGTTGGAATCGGACGGTAGTGCTCGTTCGTCGGGCATGGCGAGTTGCACACCGAGGAAAGGAATGCCGAGCAACAGCAACACTGCAATCACTGGAAGGGCGCACAGCAATGGCCTTTTCGTCACCACCTCGGCGCAACGCCGCCAGAATGTCGAGTCCGCCGACAGCGGGACCTTTCGGCGGATGACCGTCGAGCGAATCGATGCGCTTCCCGAGCAGAGCGAGCAAGGCTGGCAACACGACGATCGCGCTGAGTGCCGACAGGATCACGACGGCGCTCGGCGGTGAGTGCGGTCGACCGAAGGAAGTAGGTGGGGAAAACCAGAAGTCCGGACATGGCCAAGGTGACGGTCGCGGCGCTGAAGATGATTGTTCGGCCGGCGGTCGTGACGGTCGCGACGATGGCCGCCTCATGGTCCCTTCCCTGGTCGCGTTCCTCACGGAATCGCGACACCATCAGCAGTCCGAAGTCGATGGACAACCCGAGACCGAATGCCGTCGCGACGGTGAGCGCGTGCACCGACACGTCGGTGACGGTCACCATGATCGTCAACACCAGCAGCGTGATGACGATCGACGTGATGCCGATGGCCAGGGGCAGGAAGGCGGCGACGAGACCGCCGAAGACAATCACGAGCACGGCGAGCAAGATGGGCAGCGCAATGCTCTCGCTGACAACGAGATCGTGACTGACCCGGTCCTCGATCTCCACCGATACACCCAGCGGGCCACCAGCGCGCACGTTCGACCGCCGGGTCGTCGGTGGGCAGTTCGTCGATGATCCTGATCGCCGTCTTTGTGGCCTCGTCGAGGGTGCCGCCCACGTGCACGAGGATGAGACCGGAGCGCCCGTCCCTGCTGCGCAGGTCGGCGGCAGACTCCTGGCTGAACGATCCGACCACCTTCGCGTCCGGTTCGGCCTCGACGAGCTGCCGCACCCGATCTGCGGCGGCCGCGACCTCGGGATTGTCGACGGCGCCGTCACGGGCGACGACTTGCAGCACCAGGTTCGGCGTCGTGGGGAAGTTCTGGTCCATGTAGTCGGCGACTTGTGACGATTCCGCGGCCGGGTCGACGAAACCGCCGACGCCAAGCTTCTGGGACACCGTGCCGCCGAAGACGATGCTGATGCCGAGCAGAGCCAGGACGGCGATCAGGATCACCTTCGGCCGCCGCACCGTGAAAACGGCCAACCGGCTCAACATTTTTCGCTCACCGCCGGGAGCCTGGACAGCAAGGGCAGCAGTGTCGGCGAACAGTTGCGGCCCGTCATTGAGATAGAAGTGGCCACCCCGCAGGATGTGGACAGAGAACTCGCCCGACGTCCGCGAACGCCATTCGTACAAGTCGGATTCCGTCACCAGTGGGTCGTCGCTGCCACCGAAGGCGTGGATCGGACAGGACAGCACGACTGGTTCGGATTCCTCATCCGTACCGCACAGACGCAGGTCGATTCGAGCCGCCGCGACGGCCCTGTCGCGCAGAGCGGGCCATTCGTCGAGCTCCGGCGGGATGCCGCCAAGATCGGACAGCAGCGCCGTCAGCTGGTGGTCGTCGAGATGGTCCACCGCGGGTATCGGTGCCGGAAGGTGCGGTGGCGCAAAGGAAGACACCATCAGTGCGCGCGGCGACGCAGAACCCGATGCAGCGCGCAGGCACGCCAACCGGTATGCCAGCAGCGCGCCGAAGCTGTGGCCGAAGAACGCATGCGGACCGTCCAGTGCCGGTCGCAGTTGCTCGTTCGACCTCGTCCACCAGCTGTCGCAGCGTGGCGAATCGCTCGCGGTTGAGGATCTCGACCGGAACTACGTCGACGCCCGGGCCGAGCGCCCTGTTCCACGCATTGAACATCGCCCCGCCACCGCCGGCATGATGGAAGCAGAACAACCGCACGGTTCACGCGCCTTCACGAGGCTTCCGTGAGGAGCTCGAGCTCCTCGGCGAGCGCCTTCACTGTGTACCGGATCTGCTCTTCCGAATGGCAGCTGGTAACGAAGAACCGCAGTCGCGCTTTGTCTTCCGGCACAGCCGGATAGATGATCGGGTTGGCGTTGATTCCGCGTCCGAGTAACGCGTCGGACAGCTTCAGTGCCGTGGCAGAGTTGCCCACGATGCAGGGGATAACCGGTGTGCCGTCGCTGTCGCCGGTGTCGAGGCCGGCCTCCCGGGCCAGCGCCAGGAACAGTGCGGACAGCGCATGAAGCCGCCGCAGGTGCTCGGGCTCGCTGCGGATCGCGCGGATCGCCGCCAGTGATGCCGCCGCCGTCGGTGGTGGCATACCGACGCTGTAGACGAAGCCAGGTGTCGTGTACTTGAGGAATTCGACGAGCTCCCGGCTGCCGCCGACGTAGCCGCCGCAGCCCGCAAGCGCCTTCGACATCGTGCCGGCCCACAGCTCGACATCGGTGCGGTCGACGCCGAAGTGTTCGCCTATGCCGCCGCCGGTTTCGCCGAGCACGCCGATGCTGTGCGCCTCGTCGATCATGAGCAGCGCCTGGTGCTTGCGCTTGACGTCGATGAAGGCGGGCAGATCGGGGATGTCACCGTCCTGGCTGTAGATGCCCTCGATGATGATCGAGCACCCGGCGGTACTGGTGACGGATGTTGGTGAGCAGCTCGTCGAGCGCGGCGTGGTCGTTGTGCGGGAACGGCCGGCGGGTGGCGCCCGAGAGCATGCAGCCCTGCATGATGCTGTCGTGCGCGAGGCTGTCGTGGATCACCAGGTCGCCTTGGCCGAGCAGGTGCCCGATCACCGTGACGTTGGTGGCGTGGCCGCTGACCAGAGCGATCGCGTCCTCGGTGCCGAGCAGCTTCGCCAGCTCGGCCTCCAGTTCGCGGTGCACGGGCTTCTCACCGGAGATCGGGCGCGACGCCGAGCACGAGCTGCCCCATCGGCGCACCGCATCCGCAACCGCCTCGGACACTGCGGGGTGGCCGGACATGCCGAGGTAGTTGTAGCTGGAGAAGTTGATCACCTCCGCGCCGTTGATGATCGAGGTGTCGCGGGTGACGCCGTCGTTGACCAAGAAGTAGGGATTGTCGATGCCGATTGCCTCGCCGAAGGCAAACCGGTCGGCCAGTGCCTTGACCTCCTCGAACTCGCCGATCCGGAACTGCGGGGTAACTGCCTGCGCTTCCGGGGCTTCCGCTGTCGTGGACTGCCTGGACCTGCCCGCCCGCCATGCCGATCACGTCGGCGATTGTGGTGTCCGGGCTGAACCCCGCCGGGTCGATGGTCACGCCGGGGATCTTTCGGCTGAGCCCGCTGAACACGTCGGCCACCATGATCGAGTCGAAGCCGAGGTCGCCGGCGATGGTCTGGGTGGCGCGCAGGTTCTTTTCCGGGAATCCACTGACCCGTGCGATCTCAGCGCGCACGATCGCCGTCGTGTCAACGGCTGGATTCGCTTGCGGCGCAGGCACGGCCGGTGCGACGGCAGGCACATTGCCCTGTCCGTATGCGGCGAGCACGGCGGCCTGTTCGCGGAACAGCGCGATGAGATTGTCCATCGTCGAATCCTTCGTCTCGGTCGCGGTGACCGTGTCCGAGCGGTGCCCAACGTCGTCGGCCGGGCGGCGCCGGCCGCCTGTTCCCTGATCCAGAACCGGTTGGCGGTGCTGAACGAGTAGCCGGTGAGCCGGTGAGCCACCCGAGCTTCGTTGGGGTACAGCAGGTTCCAGTCGGGATTCAGGCCGTCGCGGTAGAGCGCGGCGACGGTTCCGGTCAGGTCCGTCGCGACGCTCAGTGCAGGCGGCGAGCCCTCGTGCGATCGCGTGATCATCGGGCCGAGCGTGCGCTTGGCGCCGAACTCGACGAGGTGCGTTGGTTCGGCCTGCATCGCTTCGGCTGCTGCGTCGGCGAACCGAACGGTTGCGCGAATGTGGGCAGTCCAGTAGTCCGCGTCCATCGGTTCGTCATCGCCGAGCAGCCGGCCGTGCAGTGTGGAGAAGATCGGGAATGCGGGCAGTTCGTAGGAGCACTCCGCGGCGACCGAGGCGAACTCTGCCGTCATCGGATCCATGAGCTGCGAGTGGAACGCGTGCGACACGTTGAGCTGACGCGCGGTGATCCCCGCCTGTTCCAGGGCTGCGCGCGGCGTCTTCGATCGCTTCCGTTGCACCAGACAGCACGACTTCGGTTGCGCCGTTCACCGCGGCGAGATCGAGGGGGAAGCCCGGACACCTCGTCGGCAGCTCGCGCGGACCGCGAGCATGCCGCCGCCCGCAGGCAGCTGCTGCATGAGACGGCCGCGGGCGACGACCAGCCGGCAGGCGTCGTCGAGGCTGAACACCTCGGCGATGGCGGCCGCGGCGTACTCGCCGATGCTGTGCCCGAGCAGCCAGGCCGGTTCGGCGCCGAGCCGAAGGAGTGCTTGTGCCTGCGCATACTGCAGCGCGAAGATCGCGGGCTGGGCGAACTCGGTGCGGTCGACGCCGTCGTCGTTCATGACTTCGCGGATGTCGCGCACCGAGGTGCGGCGCCATCGCCGCGTCGACCTCGTCGAACGCGTCGCGGAACACCGGGCTGCTCTCGTACAGTGCCGTCGCCATGCCGGGGTACTGCGTGCCTTGGCCGCTGAACAGCCAACCCGCCGACATCCCCGCGGCGGTGCCCGTCTCGAAGTCGCCGCGCAGTGCGGCGACGCCTCGGCGCGGTCGGCGACGACGATCGCCAGCCGCGCCTTGCCGGAGGCCTTGATCCGGTTCGTCGACCAGCACAGCTGCGCCAGCGGAGCGTCGCTGTTCTCGATATCGCGGGCTAGCTGTAAAGCGTTGCGGCGCAGACTCTCTGGCGAGTCTGCCGACAAGGTGAGGATACCCGTCTCCGGTGGCCGCCGGCGCGGGCTCGGCCGCCGGGGCGCTGGCGAGCACCATGTGGCAGTTCGTGCCACCGATGCCGAAGCTGGAGACGCCGGCATGAACGGTCTCCGCCGGCAGTTCCATCGGTTCGGACAGCATCCGCAGTCCGCCGTCGGCGAGCCGAAGCTGTTCGTTCTCCGAGTCGGCGAAGCGGGACGGCGGCACCACCCGATGGTGCAGGCTGAGCACGACCTTGATCAGGCCGGCGATACCGGCTGCGCCCTCGGTGTGGCCGAGGTTGCCCTTGATCGACCCGATCGCGCAGGGCGTATCGCGGCGCGAACGGTGCGCGTGCGCAAGGGCTTTCGCCTCGATCATGTCGCCGAGGAGGGTGCCGGTGCCGTGCGCCTCGATGAAGCTGATCTGCGCGGGCACGATCCCGGCGGCCCGGTACGCCGAGGCGGCGACCTGCTGCTGCGCCCAGCGGTTCGGCGCGGTGATGCCGTTGCTGCGGCCGTCGCTGTTGACCGCGCTGCCCTTGATCACGGCGTAGATCGGCAAGCCCGCGGCGACCGCGTCCTCGAGCCGGCGCAGCACGACGACGGCAACGCCCTCGCCTCGGCCGATTCCATCGGCCTTGCCGCTGAACGGTTTACAGCGGCCGTCCGGCGCCGCCAGGCCTGCCTTGGTGTAGAAGACGTTCAGGGCGGGGGTCAGTGTGAGGTTGACGCCGGCGGCGATCGCCTGGTCGCATTCCCCATTGCGCAGCGCCTGCACGGCCAGATGCACCGCGACCAGCGACGACGAGCACGCGGTGTCCACAGCGAGGCTCGGGCCCTTGAAGTCGAGTTGGTAGGAGAGCCGGTTCGCGGTCATGAAGTAGCCGTTGCCCGAACCGGCCTGCGCCGTGATCTCGCGGTAGTCGCTCATGTGCAGATGGGCCCATTCATTGGCCATCACGCCGACGAATACGCCGGTGTTGGAACCGGCCTGCCCGCGCGGGTCGAGGGTGGCGTTTTCGAACGCCCGCCATGCCGTCTGCAGGAGCAGGCGTTGCTGCGGATCCATCGCCTCGGCCTCGCGCGGGGTGATGCCGAAGAAGTCGTTGTCGAAGGCGTCGGCGTCGCTGATCAGCCCGCCGGCCCGGTGGTTGACGGTGCCGTCGTCGTGCAGTTCGGCCGCGTTCCAGCGCTCGGCCGGGATCTCGTCGATGCCGTCTGCGCCGTCGAGCAGCAGCTTCCACAGGGCGGCGGGATCGTCTGCCTTCGGGAAGCGGCAGTCGAGGCCGACGACCGCGATGTCGGTCATCTGAGGTGCTCCTCGTGGACGACGTCGGTGAGTTCGCCCTTCAGGAACGCCGCCCGCATCGACGCGCGCTGCACCTTTCCGCTGGTGGTGAGGTGGATTCCGCCGCGGTTCGACAAACACCACGCCCGGGGCCGGGATCTCGAAGTGCGCGCGCGACGGCGATCTTCACTGTCGCGGCGAGCTGGTCGTAGCTCATGTCGCCCAGCAAGCGGTGCTTGACGGCCTGGATCAGGACGAGGCATTCGGCGTCGTTGACGTCGACCGAAACTCGCGACTCCGCGTGAATCGGCCAAGGCCGGGTGTACGTCCTGCACGAACTCTTCGATGTCCTGCGGGTACAGGTTGCGGCCGTTGACGATCAGCAGGTCCTTGCGGCGGCCCGTGACGTAGAGCTCGCCCTCGTGGAGCAGCCCGAGGTCGCCGGTGCGCAGGTAGGGGCCATCGCCGTCGGAGGTGTGGGCGCGAAATTGTTCGGCCGTCTCCGTGGGACGGTTGTGGTAGCCGCTGGCCACGCTTGCGCTGCGGAGCCAGATCTCGCCGACGTGGTCGTCGGGAAGCGCGTGCAGGGTTTCGGGGTCGACGATTCGCACGTCGATACCGGGGCCGGCTCACCGGAACTGGCGAGGCTGACCGCGCGGCCCTTCGCGGGTGTATAGCGGTTCTGTTCGAGCGCGTCGGCGTCGGCGTCGAGGTAGCGCTGGACGCCACGGCTGACCGTGGCCATCAGTGTCACTTCGGCCATGCCGTACGCGGGTCTCATTGCCGACGGCGCGAATCCGGCCGGAGCAAGCAAGTCCTTGATCCGCTCCATGGTGGCACGGCGAACCGGCTCGGCACCGTTGAGCGCGACTTCCCAGGCGGAGAGGTCGAGGTCGGCGAGTTGCTCTGGAGTGACTCGCCGTGCGATCAGGTAGTAGGCGAAGTTCGGTGCGGCAGAGTGGGTTCCGCGATAGTCGCTGATCGCCTTGAGCAGCCGGACTGGCCGCTTCAGAAACGCCATGGGCGACATCGTGACGAGGTTCGCGCCGGTGAAGAACGCCAGCAGCTGGCCGATGAGGCCCATGTCGTGGAAGTGCGGGATCCAGCCGACGAGCACCGAGTCGGCGTTCACTGAAAGCACTTCGGAGATCGTGGCCTCGTTGTTCAGCACGTTGCCGTGGGTGACGGCGACGCCCTTGGGGTCGCCGGTCGAGCCGGACGTGTACTGCAGGAAGGCCACGGTGTCGGCGGTGATGTGCGGGAGTGTCCACGCGTCCGCGTCGGTCGAGCGGTGAATCGTCGATGGCCACGCACAGGATCGGGCGCTCGAGGCCGAGTCCTTCGATGCCGGCGGCGAGCAGGTCGCGAAGCTTCGTCGTGGTCAGTGCCAGGTTGCTGTCGGCGTCGCGAAGTATCCCGGCGACGCGCCTCATGCTGCGCTGATCGTGGGGCAGCGGCGCGGGTATCGCGATGACTCCGGCGTAGAGGCAGCCGAGGAACGCCCGCCAGAAGTCGATGCCCGGCTCGAACAACAGCAGCACCGGACGGTCGGCCTCCGGTCGTGTAGCCAGCCAGGCGGCGATCTTGCGTGCACTACGGTCGAGCTCGCGGAAGGTCGCCACTTCCTCGGACGAGGTCCCGTCGGGACTCGTAAAGAAACGTGAAACAGCGGGTATCGGCGTGGACCTCGAATTGCGACCGCAGGTGCGAAACAAGGTCGTTCTGCCCGGATGCAACGTCCCCCATGGTGGATCCCCGTCCGGCGAGCTATGCCGGGCCGAGAAGAGGTCGCGGGATGATCATGGCTGATCTCCTTGTCGGAACTGGACGGCACCCGACCACAGCCGCCGATTTCAGCAAACCAGTGTATTGACGATAGTGGTCCGAAGCGCGACGTTTGACAACCGTTAATTCCTGGTCGGATACGCGGATCCGGTCGATGGGACTGCGGCAGTGCGGCAAATTTCGTGCCGTTGTCAAAGACCGGACCGGGGCGAGTGCGGTGCGAGTCCTATGCCACCTGCTGCTGCTCGGCGACGGCTTGCTGATGAATTCGGCGATGCGGGCGAGGGTGGGGTAGTCGAAGATCATCGTCGGGTCGACGTCGATGTCGAAATGCAGTTCGACGTCACCGACCAGGCTGATTGCGTGCACGGAGTCGACGCCCATTTCGGCGAGGGGAACCATCGGGTTGATGGCGGTCACGGGGACCTCCAGGTACGACGCGAGCTGAGTGGTGAGCCAGCGGAGGATCGGGCTGCGGTTTGCGTTCATTTCGGGCTCCTTGGATGGTCCGACTTTGCAAGTCGGCGAAAGTGCCCGACTCCTTTAAGTTTCGCCGCTGCGTGCGGCTTGAGTTCTATGGTCACCGTCGAGCGGTGTCTCCGTAATCGCAGGGAAGCCAGAGTCCACGTCCTGAAAGGGAAGAGTTTCCTATCCGCCGGGTAAGGCACCGGGTCAGCTCATCGCCTGTCTGACGGCTACCGCGGGCGATGGCAGACGGATTGTCGGAGTTGAGGCGGAGTGGCGCGCTGCTGCGGTTACGCGGTCGGCGGGTGGGCGAGCCGCGAAGCTCTGTGCACGCCCCGTCTTGCCATTGCGTAAAGGAGCGGTTGCCGGGAATTGAGGTGGCGGGGCGCGGCGCTCTGTTTGTTGCCCGCTGCTCAGCCGCCCGCTCCTAACCCGGCGTGGGTGACTCTTCGTCGTCGAATATGCGGTCGACCGGAAGTCGGTGTTGATGCCGTCGACAGTTCTCAAGTGTCCGCAGGTCACGCCGCGTCGTTTCGCGTGCTTGCGTAGCAATTGTCGATATTTGTGCAGGTCAGCCGGATTTTTCTGCCTGGTTCGATTCCCGGCAGCTCCACCGGATATCAAGCGGGCCAGGCCGAAAGGCCTGGCCCGTTCTGGTTTCGACACCCGGTCCGACAGCCTGCCGATCTCGGCTCGAAAAGGGCGAGCTACTTGAAGCTACCGACAGTCGCTCACAGATGGCGCCGAACCGCACCGAGACGACAGACGATGGAAACCGTGACCAGCATTGAAGCGATATCGCGGTGAACGCCGACGGAAGTAGCGGCGGT
>CAVRFN010000044.1:0-241104 GCA_963720345.1 uncultured Actinomycetota bacterium | reverse complement strand
ACGATTGCCCGCACCTCGCGATCGGCGTCCAGGTTGGCGAACACCTCGGGCATCTCGGCCCAGAATGCCGGGCCCATGGCGTTGCCCTTGCCAGGACCTACCAGCGTCACCTGCGCGACGTTGTCCTTGACGTCGACGGTGACTGATTCGTATGTATCGCCCACGGGTGAAGGCTATCGACTCACGGTGGGGGAGCCCGATACCACCTCGCTGACCGTGAGGTCCGGCATGAACTGGCACATGGCGCCGGCCATGAGCATCGCCGTGAACTCCGCTTCCTCGTCGGTCCCCCGCCCTCCTCGGTGAGGATCACGCGGATCACGGCCTTCTGGGTGGCCTCGTCGAGAGCCGGTGTACTCCTCGCACGTCATCGTCTGCGCGTTCGGCGGTGGAGGTACGTCGGGGACATCCGAACCGGGTAGCCCTGGTAGGCCCGGTATGTCGGGGATCTCGAAGCCCGGCAAAGCCCGGAATCGTCGGCTGCGCCGTCGCCGTCGGCCCGGATGTGATTCTGGGTCCCGGCTCGGTCGTCATTGCGACCGTGCCCTCGGTGGTGCGCGAGCACCCGGTCGCGAGGCCCACCAGGATCAGTGCCGCTGCTCCGACCCGCACGTGCGTCTTCATCTGGGCAACGATAGGCGCAAGCGCGACGTAGCGTGGGAGCATGCCCACCCGAGGACCGGTGGGCCCACGCCCGAAGGGCAGGGAGGAGCGGGAGTCGAACAATGACGGACGACCTACGTGCAGGACCCGATTCGCCGCCGGCGGACGAACTCGAATGCGCCGAAGCGACCTTCGCCGTGCTGGAGCATGTGCTGCACGGAATCGCCGACGACGACCTCGATAAGCAGACGCCGTGTCGCGAGTACGACGTCGCGAGCCTGACCGACCATCTGATGAACTCGATCACCGTGCTCGGCGGTGCGGCCGGTGCCCAGTTTCCAGAGCGAGACCGGACGGACTCGGTGGAGCGGCAAGTCGTCCGCGCCGGACGGCCGGCATTGGACGCCTGGAAACGGCGCGGCCTCGACGGCACCGTGTCCTTCGGGGATAACGAGGCGCCCGCCACGGTGATGGCAGGCATTCTGTCGCTTGAATTCCTGGTTCACGCCTGGGATTACGCGGCGGCGGTAGGCCGTGAGATGAATGCACCCGATTCGCTGACCGACTATGTCATGGGGCTGGCGCGCAACATCATCACCCCCGAGGGCCGTAGCAGGGCCGGTTTCGACGATCCGATCGAGATGCCCGGCCACACCGGATCGTTGGACAGGCTGCTGGCGTTCACCGGCCGCCGGCCCGGTTAACGCGCTGGGCGCGACTAGCGCACACGGCTCGGCGACAACGGCGGCGGTGCTGCGACACCGATCGCGAACAACAACGTCGCAAACGAGCTGGCGGCGTAAGTGCTCGCCTGTACGCAGCTCCGCTATTCATAGCACCGAATTATGGCGCGCATCCTCCACCGCCCGATAGTCGCCGCGCCGAGCCGCCGCACCCCCTCGTCCTCGCGTCGCCTTCTTCCGCTTCGCGTCCTTCCCTCGCCTTTGTCGCGTCTGCTTTCGTCTCCCCGCGCGCGGTCCTGCTGCATCTCGTCACCGTCCGCACCGTCTCCTGCGCTGCGCCGACGGCGGCCGCCGCCGCGCCTACCCTGCCGCCCGCGCACCCACCGTCGCCGCAGCCCTCGCCTCCGACCAGCCTCCTCTACCCTCAACGACGTCCGCAAACATCTCTCCTACCACCCCTCACACCTTACCGATGTGCTCGACATATCGGACGTACGCCAATACATCGACTCGCTCACCCCGGTGATTTTGACCGGCGACACCCGCGTGACAAACCACGGCTTCGAAAACGGCCGAGCCACCCGTTTCAATCCGTGTTGCAGAGCCGGCACAGCGGTACTCGTCGATGATCGCGGGGTTCCCAGGATCCGGTGCGCATGCGGAAACCCTTTGGCGCCTGCGGCATTGGCCGGATGACCGGACTACACCGGGGACTCGTGGCCAGGATTCGATCCCCGGGCGGATCATCGTCGTCCAGCCCGCCGCCGAGCCGATCACCCAGATCACCGTCATTAATCTGTCCGACGGCGCACTCTCGGTGATTCGGGTGATGCGTACCGCCGCCGCAGCGGATGGCCCGGAGTCGTCCACCGGGTGGTCAGGTGAGTACCAGGTGACTGCGGCAGAGAATTTAAACAGATATCGCGATCCGGGTGGCGGCCTCATCTCGGTGAGTGTCACTGGCGCGACGATCACCATCTGGGGTCTTTACGCCGGAGCGATGACAACACCGGACACCTTTGCCTTCTCTCAGCCGCGGGCGTCCGGCTTCGTCAACACCTTCGAGGGTAGTTTCACGCAGGTCGACAACGTCGCAACTCTCAACATGACGTACACGCAGACATCTCCGGAGACCAGACCCTGCAGTTACCGATACACCGCGACGCTTCCGAACTGACAACATCAGCAGGACCAATTCAGCCGTCAGCCGCAACACGGAGCACCGAGTCGCGGCTGGTGATGAACAGGTCTCCGCCAGAGTTCACAACAATCCAGACGGGACGTATGACGTCGGTCAGCGGAACGACAGTAGGCGTTGTTGCATCCGCTCGGAGCACAGAGATCCGGTCGTTCTTGTTGTCGGCGACGAATACGTCACCGCTGCTATTCACCGCCACGGATGTGGGACCAGCAAGGCCGGCAAACGGCAGGACCGTTTGCTCTCCCGAACCCGGATGGAAGACGACGACGCGGTTGTTCCCGGTATCGGCGACCAAAAGGTCATTTCGCGCGCTCATTGCGAGACCTACGGGGCCGGACAGGCCGGTTAACGGCAATATGGTTTGCGCGCGCGTCCCGGCCGCCAACAACACCACACGATTATGGTTGTTATCGGCAACGTAAAGGTCTCCGTTGGGTGCGACTGCAACGCCCGCCGGTCCGGCGAGGTCGGCGAATGGCAGCACGCTCTGTTGGCCGCCGGACGCGGAGAGCTCGAGGACCCTGTTGTTCTTTGTGTCTGTGACGAAGACGTCACCGCTGTTGCTGACCGCCACTGCGCTGGGTGCGTTGAGGTCAGTGAACGGAAGCGTGGTCTGGGTGGCTGTACCCGCGGCGAGATTCAGTACACGATTGCTCTTGCTATCGACGACGTAGACGTCCCCGGTTGGACCTAGGGCTACTCCGACTGGATAGTTCAGGCCGGCAAACGGCAGAGCCTTGATCGCGTCGTCTTTGTTGAGAACAATCGTCGTGCCGATGCCCGCAACGATCAGCACCAATGCAGCCAGCGCCACAAGCAGAATGCGTCGAGGGCGACGGCGGCGCCCGGCGGCGGGCTGCGCTGGTTCTGCCCATTGGGTCGGCGCGGCGGGGTCGCTGGCAGGTGAAGGTGTGGCGGCTCATGGCTTGCACCGAGTGTCCGCAGGCGCCCAGGGGCTTTCAACTGCGCACCGTCATTGCCGGTTGCCCGCAACTGTGGTGCTGGATCGCTGTATCGAAGCTGCGGAGCGGCTCCGCGCGACAGCGCGAGCCGGGCGTCGCGTGCAAGCTCGCCGCAGGAACCGTAGCGATCGTTGCGGTTCTTGGCCATTGCGCGTTCGATCACCGCGTCGAGCCCCGGGGAAACTTGCCCCGGCGCGCGCAGGCTCGCTCGGGGGATCGGCAGGCTCAGATGCCCGTGCATCAGTTGAGCCGCCGTTGTGCCCGGATAGGGCAATGCTCCAGTGAGCAGGTGGAACAACGTGACTCCGAGGGAATACACATCCACTCGGAAGTCCAAAGTTGTTGTGGCGTCTAGCTGTTCGGGCGGTGCGTACTGCAGGCTAGCCAGCAGCATCCCGGTGCGCGTCAGGCCACCTGTCTCGTCGAGAGCCTTCGCGATCCCGAAGTCGGCGAGCAAAACGCGCTCCGGCTTACCGCCCCTGGGCCGGGCCAGCAGGATGTTCGCAGGTTTCACATCGCGGTGCAGCACACCAAGCTCGTGGGCGTAGTCGAGTGCATCAGCGGTTTCGCCGACGATGCGCACCGCCCGATCCGGTTGCATCGGTCCATTTCGTAGCGGTTCGGCAGCGTCGGTGCCCTCGATGTACTGCATAGCAATCCACAACTGGTCGTCATGTGTGCCGCGGTCGTGGACGGCGACGATGTTGTTGTGTTCGAGCCGCGCCACTACATCAGCCTCGCGCAGGAATCGGGCGCGGACGTCTTCGTTGTCGGTTAGCGCTGGGTTGAGTAGCTTCAGCGCCACCAGTCGCGGCAGGTGTGGATGGTGTGCAAGATAAACAGCCCCCATACCGCCGACTCCGAGAAGTCGCTCGATCCGATATCCAGCGAACACCTCACCCTGTTGCAGCTGGCCCACGTCACGATCTTGCACCACACCTAGTAGCTATCCAAGACCGATGATCTCGGCGGTACCCACCGCGGTTCGTTGACCGCCCGAGGCGTCGGAATGAGTCGGTGCGCCATCTGATCGCCGACGGGACACACGGTCGGCGACTACCACAGGCGCGCCCTCCCAGGTAGGAGTACAGGTAGCGGGTGTTTTCGACAGCACTAGACCATCGTCGCGATCACCTAGCTCCAGCTGCGCGCGAACTCCAGGAACATGTCGTTTTCGTGCTGCGCGGCGATCGTGACACGCACGCCGTCCTCGCCGTAGGGCCGCACGATGATCCGGCTGTCGGCCGCGGCGCGGGCATACTCCTGCGCGCGTCCGGGCAGCGGCAGCCAGACGAAGTTGGCCTGCGACGGCGGCACGGTGTAGCCGGCGTCGAGAAGGGCTTGCGTCACGCGGGCGCGTTCGGCCACGACGGCGTCGGTGCGGGCCAGCAGCTCGTCGGCGGCGTCCAGCGATGCGATGGCCGCGGCCTGCGAGACGCTGGTCGCGGTGAACGGGACGTAGACCTTGCCGAGCGCGGTGATGATGTCCGGGTCGCCGACGGCGTAGCCGATGCGCAATCCGGCCAGCCCGTATGCCTTCGAAAACGTCCGCAGCACAACGACGTTGGGATGGGCGCGCACCAGTCCGAAACTGTCCGGCAGCAGTCCGTCGCGGATGTACTCGACGTACGCCTCGTCGAGTGCGATCAGGATGTCCGGCGGCACCGCCTCGATGAACCGGGCCAGCTTCTCGGGGTCGACGACGGTGCTGGTGGGGTTGTTCGGGTTGCACACGAAAATCAGCCGGGTGCGGTCGGTGATCGCGGCCAGCATCGCGTCGAGGTCGTAGGTGTGGTCGGTCAGCGGCACCTGCACGGGGGTCGCGCCGGCGGTGCGGACCTGCAGCGGGTAGATCTCGAAGCTGCGCCAGCCGTAGAGCACCTCGTCGCCGACGGTGGAGGTGATCTGGATCAACTGCTGGCACAGACTGACCGATCCGCAGCCGACGGAGATGTGCTCCGGGGAGAAACTCGTTGTCCATGCTTCGCCAGGCGTTCCCTGAGCTCGACGTAGCCGTTGTCGGGGTACCGGTTGATGTTGTCGGTGGCCTTCTCGATCGCGGCCCGCACGCTGGGCAGCGGCCCGTGCACAGTCTCGTTGCTCGCGATCTTGATGGCCCCTGGCACCGTCTTGCCGGGGGTATAGGCCGGCAGATCGGCGAGTTCGGGTCGCAGGCGGGCGGTCACGCGATCAGTTTATTGGGTCGCTGAACGTGCGCTTTGCCTCGCCCCATGACGGCTGTGTACTCTGTCGGATCGGCGGTAAACGTCGGGAGGCGTGCCAGAGCGGCCGAATGGGACTCACTGCTAATGAGTTGTCCGTCTTAAAGCGGACCGGAGGTTCAAATCCTCTCGCCTCCGCCAACAACTGAACACATGCGCCCGTAGCTCAACGGATAGAGCATCTGACTACGGATCAGAAGGTTAGGGGTTCGAATCCCTTCGGGCGCGCCACAACTCATGGGCCCTTTTCCGGCTTTTCGGAGGCGGCTCCTCCGGCGAATCATCGGGGTGCTCACGGCGGGTTGTTTCCCCCGGGACAAAACCAGCGAGCCGGTGTAGCTATCGGAGTGATCCACACACAGTCGGGGCGGGGCGCCTCACGGCCCGACGACGACAGCAACCAGACACTGCCGATGATGTTGGCGGCCAGCAACAGCCACAGAACGGATTTCCGACCCATAAGGCAGAGCCTAAGGGCGAATGTCGAGTCGCGGATCTGGGTGGTCGTCGTCGTTTACGGTCATGATGGCGCGCCTCCCGTTAGTAACCCCCGCGTTCTTCCTCTGGACTAGCGCGGTTCCTGGCCCAATACTTGCGGTAGGCCTGGCCAACAAAAGGGACATGCGATGAAGAAGCTCGCGGCATCGCTGGTGACAGCCGTATCAACAGCCTCGGCGATGGTGGCGCCCATTACCGCCGCACCCCTTGCACACGCCTGCACCGTGATTGGGATGGCTCGAATACTGTGGTTTCATCCGCGGGGCCGTGGGATGTCTGCAACGTTTGCTCAGGGCAGACTTGCACGAACGGCAACGGAGTTTGGGCACCCGCTATCGTCGGCGACCGGTGCTTCGTTTCTCCCGGGGTGATTCTCTGCCGGTAGTTCCCCCTAGTAATTGCGCAGGCACCTCGAATGCGCGCGCTCACACCGTGGCGACCGCCGCCGGAGGCGCCACGAAACCATCGCTGATGAAGCGCGTGAAGTAATTGCCGAGCACGCGATCGTCGATCGGCGAGCATTGGATCGTCGTGCCCGTCCAGGCCGGCCAGCGTGTTCTGACAATCGAACTGCGGCAACGACTTCATCATGCTCGACACCTCGCCCATCATGCTCAGCGAGAACAGCGGCACTAGTGACGACACGGCGTCTCCACGCGAGGTCGTGCGACTGAGCAGCTCGGTCACCCACGAGTCATAGGGCACCTGCCTGAGCGGATAGCCGAAGTCGCGCATCCAGTCGGCGAGGGCGCCGAGCTGCACCCGCCGATGGTTGGCGATGTGAAACGTCTTGCCGGTCGCGTCGCGGCGGCCCGAGAGATGCACGATCGCCTTGCTGACGTAGTCGACCGGTGTCATGTCGGTTTCGTCGTGCGCGAATTCCGGCGCGCCCTGCAGCTCGATCCACGACTTCAGCATGCGCGACATGACGTCGTCGGTATTCCAGGCCCCGGTCTCGCTGTGCCCGGTGATCAGGCCCGGCCGATAGATGGAGATCGGCAGGCCGCGCGATCGCGCCTCCATCATCAGCTTGTCCGCAACCCACTTGCTCTGCAGGTAGCCACCGTGCAGCGAGCCGTCGTGGTCGAGGGTGTCGTCCTCCCGGATGACGGTGACCTCGCCGGACGAATCGAAGAGTGGAAAGACACCAAGGCTCGACACGTAGTGCACCGGCTTGATCCTGACGCGCGTGGCGAGGCGCAGAATCTCTTCGGTGCCAAGCACGTTCGTCGCCTTGAGCCGCTCGTAGGGAAAGATCCAGTTCACGAACGCGCCACTGTGATAGATGACGTCGATGGTCGCCGCCAGATCGGCGCTCGTGGCAGCCGACAGGCCGAGCCCCGGCTCGCCGAGGTCGCCCGGCACCGGCACGATGCGGCCCTCGAGATCGTCGTGCCACAGCGAGTACGTCTGCAGCGTCTGGCGCAGACGCACCCGACCCGCCTCGACACTCTCGGCGCGCACGAGACAGTGCACCGTCGGCGGCGGTTCGATCCAGGAGCTCACGCAGGAGGAATGCGCCGAGGAATCCGGTGGCGCCCGTCAGGAGGACGTGGCGCGGGTGATCGGTGAGCTCCGCCGACTGCATCCCCGGCGTGATCGTCGGGTCGAGCCTGACTTCATCGGACAGCGTCCGCACGTTCGACCGCGAGCCGGTCGCCGTCGAACAGATTCCTTGCCCGCCTTCTGCCGCAACGGCTTTGCCTCGGCCCCGTCGTCGATGCCCATGGTCGCGGAGCAGCGAGTCGACGGCATCGTCGGACAGCTCGTCCATCTCCGGCGCACTTGCCGCCGACACCGCAACGGGTTCCGGCAGCTGAGTCACCAGCCGGGCACCGAGGTGCGCGAGGCTCGGTCCCTGCAGTAGCGCGGTCACCGGCAGGGTGAGCCCGAGGTCGCCTTCGACGCGGTTCTTCAGCTCCACCGCCATCAGCGAATCGACCCCCAGCTGGGTGAGCGGCTGTTGCACGTCGACCTTCGACGGTGAGCATCGCAGCACGTGGGCGGTCTGCTCGACCAGGAACGCCTCGATCAGCGGCTGCCGCTGCGCGGCGGAGGCCGCGACGAGCTTCTCGCCGGTGAGACCGTCGTTCGAGCGCGGCGCCCGTCCCGGTCCCGACTCGTGGGTGACCTCGTCGGCGAGCACCGAGAGGATGGGCGGCGACATCAGGCTGAGCAGGCGGCTCCAGTCGACTGCAATCGCCATGGCCTGCGGCGAGTCGAGCTGCAGCACTCGCTCGAGCAGGTGCATGCCTTGAGATGGTGAGAACGGCAGGATGCCCTGCTGCATCAAGCGCTTCGTGATCTCGGGCCGCGCCGCGACGCCGACTTCGGCCCACAGACCCCAGTTGATCGCGAGTCCTGCCCGTCCCTGGGCACGCCGGTGATGGGCCAGCGCATCGAGGAACGCGTTGGCCGCCACGTAGTTCCCCTGCCCAGCCGACGCGAGCACCGCCGCCACCGACGAGAACATCACGAAGAAGTCGAGTGGCGCGTCGAGCGTCGCGGTGTGCAGATTCCAGGCGCCGTCGGCCTTCGGCCCGAGGACCGTCTGGAACCGCTCCTCGTTCAATTGCAGCAGGATCCCGTCGTCGAGCACTGCGGCGAGGTGCATGATACCGCGCAGCGGCGGCATCGCCGCATCGATGTCGCCGATCACGCGGGCGACGTCGACTTCGCTGCCGACGTCGGCCTGGGCAACCACGACGGACGCACCGCGCGCCTGCATCGCGGCCACCGCCTCCTTCGCCGCCGCCGACGTCGCGCCGCTCCTGCCCACGAGCACGAGGTTCCGCGCGCCGCGCTCGACCATCCATTCCGCGAGCACCAGGCCCAGGCCGCCGAGACCGCCCGTCACAGGTACGTGCCGTCCTCGCGGAACGTCACCGGCTGCTGCGATGACGGGGCAACGAGGACCTCCGGCTCGTTCAGCGTGACCACGACCTTGCCGATGTGTTTCGCCTGCGCCATGAAGCGGAAGGCATCCTGCGCCTCCGAAAGCGGAAAGCTGTGCCGCGGAAGGGGGGCGAAGCGGCCGTCGAGGAAGTAGTCGAGCACCTCCGTCAGCATCGCGCCGCAGAACGCCGTGTGCGACACGAACATGTGGGCCAGGTTCACGGAGGAGAAGGACAGGCTCTTGTGGAACTCGCGAAGGCCCAGCGGGTTGTTCTGCAGGATGTCGGCCATGCCGATCTCGAGGAACCGTCCACCGGCACGCAACGTCGCCAGGCTCCGTGGAATGAACTCCCCGGCCAGGGAGTTGAGGACCACATCGACGCCTTCCCCGCCGGTGATCCGCATCACCTCGTCGGCGAAGTCCAGCGAACGCGAGTCCATCACATGCTGCGACGCCCTGCTGCTTGAGGAATGCCCGCTTCTCCGGCGTCCCGGCCGTGGCGAAGATCTCGGCACCGACGTGCTGCGCGATCTGCAGCGCCGCCTGGCCGACGCCGCCGGCCGCAGCGTGAATCAAGACACGCTCGCCCTTGGTCAACCTGCCGAGGTAATGCAGCGCGTAGTACGCGGTCATGAATGTCAGCGGGATCGTGACCGCTTCTTCGAAGCTGATGTGCGCTGGCTTGCCCGCGACCAGCGTCGCGTCGGTCGTCACGTACGAGCCAAGACACGACGGCGCCAGGGCGACGACATCTTCGCCAACCCGCAGGTGCTCGACGCCCGGGCCGGTTCGGACCACGGTTCCCGCGCACTCCCAGCCGAGGTCGAGTGACTGCTCGAACACCGGCGGAATGACACCCATCGCGACAAGGACGTCGCGGAAGTTGAGCCCCGCTGCGCGCACCTGGATCTCGACTTCCCCCTGGCCGGGCTGCCGGCGTGTGGTACTGCGCAGCGTCAGATTATCCAGGATGCCCGCCGTCGCGATCTCGAGACGGAACGGCTCCTCGGCCGCCACCATTCGGCGCTTCTCGTCTACGACCTCGGCCGACCGGCGGACGACACGCGGCACCCAACGCTCGCTGCCGCGCAGTGCTACTTGATCTTCCCGATCGCCGGCGAGCACCTCGTTGAACAATGCCTGAATTTCTTCGTCCTCGTCCGACGCGCCGAGATCCACACGCGTGCAGCGCAGCTCGGGATGTTCGGTGCCGATGACACCGGCCAGACCCCAGAGCGAAGCGTGTGCAATCGACAGCGGCTCGAGCGAATCACCCACCGGCTGCGTACCGACGGTGACGACCCACAATTGCGGCGACGGCGCGCGACTCGCGTCGGCGAGCGCGTGAACCAGATGCAGTGCCGACTCACATCCACGCCGGCGCGCTTCCTGCAGGATGGCGAGAGTCGCGCCTCCCGGCGACCAGCGTTCCGCTGCCCAGAGATGGATGATGCCATCGCAAGAGGCTTCGTCCTCGGCGGCGATCTGCACAAGCAGCCGGCGATAGTCCTCCGGCCGCGCCGGGTTGATCCGGTACTGCGCCGCCGTCACCTTCTCGTACGAGTCGCCGGGTAGAACGACCACGCACTCGTCACCTGCGGCCTCGAGACGCCGGCGCAACGGCGGTCCGACTTCGTCATCCGACAGCAGCAGCCATCGCCTCGCGCCGCGCGCGGTGGTCGAGCCGGGCTGCGCGTCAACCGGGGGCTGGTGGGCCTTCCGCTGCCACTGGGTCTCGTAGATCCACTCGCCCAGCTGCTTCTCCGTCATGGCCGCTGCATCGTGTCCGACCCGCTGCAGCGTGAACCCGAGCGCCTCCAGGACCACATGCCCCTCGGCATCGATCACGCGGACATCACCTTCGATGGTGCCCGACTGTCCGTCCTCTCCCGAGCTCAGGACCGCGTGGCTCCAGAGGTCGGCGCCAGGACGCGCGTGCACGCGCAGCGTGTCCAGGCCAACGGGAAGGAAGACGCTGCCTTCCGACTGACCGACATCTCCTCGCGGCAGCGCGGCGGCCAGTGCTTGGAACGCCGCGTCCAGGAACGCCGGATGAACCTGATAGGCGCCGGCTTCGTTTTCGACGTCCGTCGACAGACGCAGCTGGCCGATCGCCTCACCATCTCTCCGCCAGAGCTGCGCCAGGCCCTGGAAGCTCGCGCCGTACTCCAGACCACGCTCGTGGGTCTCGCGGTAGAAGTCCGGCGCCGAGACGATCGCCGGACAGCGCCCGCGAATCTCCTCGACCGTGTCGCCGTCGGGTGCGGTGATGCTCCCGTTCGTGGCAATTGCGATCGTGCCGGTCACGTGCAGCGTCGACGCCGACGGATCCTGCGCCTCGCCCGGCTGCACCGTGAAGAACTTCACCGACGCCTCGCCGGGCGTCACGAGCGAAAGGGCGAGCTGAATCGTCCTCGGCTGATCGTCGGTGAGGAAGAGCGCCTTCTGGAACTGCAGATGCCGCACCGTGTGACGGTCGGCGCCAAAGACCTCCGTCGCCGCGGCCAGCGCCATTTCAGAGAAGCCCGCGGCCGGCATCACCGTCGCCCCCTGCACACGGTGATCGCTCAAGTACGGAAAGGCGCGGGCGCTCAGATCGGTCTCCCAGAAATGTGTGCCCTGATGCGCCGCCGACCTGAAGTACCTGGTGAGCAGCGGGTGCCCGCCCTTGCGCGCAGGCGGTGCCACGGGTGCCTGACCGCGGTCTTCGATCCAGAATCGTTCGCGCTGCCAGGCGTAGGCCGGCAGCGGCACCACATGTCCACCCGCCGGATGCAGGCGCGCCCAGTCGTTCGGGAAGCCAGCGGCGTACAGCTCACCAAACGCCTCCAGCATGACGCTGCGACCGTCTTCGTCGCGTCGCATCGATGACAGGACGATTCCGGGGCGCTGGCTCTGGCGCAGACACTCTGTCATCGCCATTGCCAACGTCGGGTGCGCGCTCAACTCGAGGAGGACGTCAAAGCCATCGGCGATGAGCGCATCGATCGCCTGCGCGAAGACCACCGGGTGACGCAGGTTGTTGACCCAATAGGCTGCGTTGCATTCGGGTCCGTCGATCAACGTCGCCCGACCCGACGTCGACATCATCGCGATCGAGGTCGGCCGCGCATCGATCGCGCCGAGCGACTCCAGCAGCTCGTCTCGCAGCGGATCCATCTGGGGACTGTGCGAGGCGTAGTCGACCTTGACGAACTGAAAGAAGATGTCGCGGCGCTCGGCCAGCTGACTGAGCTCGACCAACGCGTCCGCCTCGCCGGAGATCAGGGTCGTCGTCGGCCCGTTACATGCCGCCACCGCCACGCGGTCGGCATAACCGGTGAGCATCGCCTCGGTCGCCGCGAGCGGCAGGCTCACGGCCGCCATCCGCCCATGCCCGGACGCACGGCGCCTGACAATCTGGCTACGGCGGCAGATGATGCGGGCCGCGTCGTCTAGGCCGATGATGCCGGCGACGTAAGCGGCCGCGACCTCGCCCATGCTGTGTCCCACGACCGCGTCGGGCTCGACGCCCCATGCCCGCCACTGCGCGGCCAGGGCGACCTGCACGGCAAAGAGAACCGGCTGCACGACGTCGAGCTCCTCGAGGCGCGAGGTTGCCGCATCGGCGCGAATCTCATCGAGCAGTGACCAGTCCGCGTAGCGGCTCAACGCCTGCGCGCAGCTCTCGAGGGTCGTGCGGAACACCGGCTCCTGATCCAGCAATGTGCGCGCCATACCGAGCCACTGCGACCCCTGGCCTGGGAACACGAAGGCGATCTTCCGCTTCGCGTCCGGCAGCTTGCGCCCGGAGGCGACACCGCGCCTGGCTTCGCCGGCGAAATGGGCGTCGAGCTGATCACCGATCTCCGACCATGAGCGTCCGAGCACCGAGAGGCGATGATCGTGATGCGTCCGGCGCACGCTGGCGGTGTAGCAGATGTCGGCCAGGTCGCCGCGGCCGTCGCGCGCGACGTCCCGATACGCGCGCGCCATCGCCTCGAGCGCCGTGGCGTTGTGCGCCGAGATCGGCAGCACGTGCGCGACGTCGGCGCCACGTGCCTTCTGGCGATGACCGTTCGTCGCCTCGAACAGGTCGGTCAAGACGATGTGTGAGTTCGTGCCGGAGATGCCGAACGAGCTCACGCCGGCCACTGCCGGCGTCGCCTCGGCCGGCCACGGCGTCATTTCACGCTGCACGGTGAGCGGCAGCTCGCTCCAGGGGATGGCCGGGTTCGGCTCGTCGAAGTGCAGGCTTGCGGGAATCGCACGATGCTTGAGCGCCAGTGCCACCTTGATGAGACCGGCTATGCCGGCCGCACCCTCGGCGTGACCGATGTTCGTCTTCACCGAGCCGATACGGCACGGCTGATCTGCCGGCCGATCGGTCGCGAGCACCGTACCGAGCGCCATCGCTTCGATCGGATCGCCGACGCTCGTGCCGGTGCCGTGAGTCTCGACATACTGCACCTGCCCCGGAGAGATGCCGCTGTTCTTGTAGGCCTCGCGCAGCACGGCTTCCTGCCCGGCGCGGCTCGGCGTCATCAGCAGGCCGCCGCTGCGGCCGTCGTTGTTGACGGCACTGCCGCGGATCACGGCGTAGATCGGGTCATGGTCGGCCAGCGCGTCGGCGAGGCGCTTCAACACGATGATGCCCACGCCGTCGCTGCGCACGAACCCGTCGCCGCTCGCGTCGAAGGCCTTGCACCGGCCGTCGCGTGCCAGCATCTGCGCCTGGCAGAACCC
The DNA here is from genome assembly GCA_963720345.1 of uncultured Actinomycetota bacterium. Taxonomy (GTDB): domain Bacteria; phylum Actinomycetota; class Actinomycetes; order Mycobacteriales; family Mycobacteriaceae; genus Mycobacterium. Next base: position 227,314 of record CAVRFN010000044.1, on the reverse strand, counting down.
GATGCTCGGCTCTGGCCGGAGCACCAGGTTGGTACCGCCGGCGAGTGCGAGCATGGATTCGCCGCTCCGCAGGCTTTCGCAGGCCAGGTGCACCGCCACCAGCGACGTGGAACAGGCGGTATCGACGACCACGCTCGGTCCCTCGAGCCCGAGCGCATACGACAGCCGACCGGACAGGATGCTTCGCGCGTTGCCGGCGGCGAAGTAGATATCCATCAGCGACGGGTCGGTGACGGAGTCCAGGTAATCGTTCGTGCACATACCGGCGAACACGCCCACCTTCTGGCCGAGCAGGTGCTCGGGCACCTGTCCGGCGTCCTCGAGCGCTTCCCACGCGACCTCGAGCAGCAGGCGATGCTGCGGATCCATGCCCGCCGCCTCGCGCGGGGCGATACCGAAGAAGTACGGATCGAACTGATCGATCTGATCGACGAATCCGCCCCATCGGCTGTAGATCTTGCCGGGGATACCAGGGCGCTCATCGTAGAAGGCGTCTACGTCGAACCGACTCGCCGGAATCTCCGTGATGGCGTCGCCGCTCTTCGCCAGCAGACCCCAGAACGCTTCCGGCCCGGTGGCCTCGGGGAAGCGGCAGCCGATACCAGTGATCGCGATCGGAGCGTGCGTCATTGCGTTTTCCCCACCGTTTCTCTTCAGCGCCCTGTGGCCCGGACCTGCGGTCGACGAGCCACACTCGACCCATTGCGGGGTGAGATAGCCACGCTGACCAGCGCTAGCGCTGGTTTGCCATGAGCATACCTAGGTCGCATAAGGAGCATACCGATGTCGCATAAACAGCCTGGTAGCGCGCTGTCTCTGGCGTCAGGCCACGCACCAGCAGCAGTAATTGCTGTGAGTATCGTGAGTGCGCTCGTGATAGGCAGCGCGTTACCGGTTATCGACGGGCGGGCGTTCAAACGCGTTCGCGCTGTTCTTCCCACGCCGACAGCCACCCCGTAAACCGGCCGCTGTCGCGCTCGCCGTGGTGCCATGCCGCGTGCACGACGCCATCGTTTGCCACCATCAGCACCACGTCGAGACCCTTGGAGCGGCGCAGTGTGTCGATCGCCTGGGTCGGGGTCTGCGCGATTGGGCCGGCGACGTTAAAGGAAGTATTGACGGACATTTCCACGCCGATGCGACGGCCGAGCGCGTTCAGGTAGGCGTAGGTGAGGGGATCGTCTTCATCGCGCACAATCTGGATCCGGCCGGTGCCGTCGGCGTGAATCACCGCCGGAATCTTGTCGCGGGCTCGCGGCTTCGCGTGCGCCGTGAAAACCATGTAGTTGTAGGCGTTGTAATCGGCATCGGATGCGCCCGGATGCAGCTCGAAAAATTCATGCGCCGCTTCCAGCGTCGCCATCGGAGCCAGCGGACGGATCGCCTCGCGGTATTTGACGCGTTCGTTGAGCCGCTCACGCACCTCGGGGTCGCAGGGGTTGGCGAAAATCGAGCGATGGCCCAGCGCGCGTGGCCCGGTCTCGGCCGGCCCCTGATACAGCGCGATGACGGCGTTCTGCGCCACCATGAACGCCATCAGATCGGCGACGGCATTGCGGCCCTCCGGCGTCGAGACGTCGCCGATTCGGCTCGAGGCAACGTCGTCAGCCTCGAGCGCCGCCGCGATGTCATCAGGTGACGGCGCGGTGCCGCAGTAAAACGCATGCGTCATCGCTGCGCCGCGCGGCGCACCGGCGATATGGGCGAGCAGCCAGGCGGCGCCAATGGTGACGCCGGGGTCGCCGGGAGTTGGCGGCACCCACAGATGTAAGCGGGCATTGCGTTTCTGCGCCTTCGCGAACCACGCCTCATCGAAATGTTCGAGCAGCCGCATGTTGGCGACGGCGTTGAGTGCCACGCCGCCGGTCAGTACCAACCGGTTGACGCCGGTCGCGCGCAGCAAATGATCGACGATATGGATCAAGGCGTCCTCGAACACCAGTTGCGTCGCCGCCGCCTTGTCGAGGCGGTCCTTGGTGTCGGGTCGATGGTTGATGTCCTCGACGCGCAACATCGCGTCGGGGTTCCACAGCTGTTCGGCCGTCAGCGGCTCGCCGAGGATCTCGATGAGCGGGGCCTTGTAGGGATTGTCAAGGGCTTCGCAATGCCAGTTGGCCATCGTGCGGTTGAGCTTGATCTCGCCGCCGTCGCCGAAATGCAGGACGTCTCTCAGTCCCCGGTAGTACGGGTTGCTCGCGCGATCCATGTCTCCCCAGCCCGCGGCGCCCATATAGCGTCCCTCGCTTGAGAGGATGCTCCAGCCGCCCTGGGTCGCGGAGATCACACCGTAAAAGGCGCCGAGTGAGTCGGAAACGCTTGCATTGCAATACAATTGACGCATCGAGCCATGCTCGGCGACGTACAGGGAGACCGATCCACGGTCGCCGGTGCCGTCGAGCACCGCTATCGCAACCGGCTCCTTATCGTCGGCGAAGGGCGAGGCCGCGAACGAAAACCAAGCGTGATTGTCATGGTGCGGCATGGAGATCAGCGGCACCGGTTTTTCCAATCCCAGTTGCTTGCCGAGAATTCTCGGCGTGCGCCAAATCTGGACCAAGCGACGCTTGTGGATGCCGGCAAAATTGGAAACGCCGAGCAATCTGAAGCTGGCCGGCGCTTCCTCGACGACCGTACGCGTCAGCGTGGCGAAAAACGTCGGATAGTCCCAGGTGGTGACAAAAGCGGCAATGTCGCTGACGTCGCGCCCCATGCTGCGCAGCGTGGCAACCATCGCGTCGACCGATTGGCGCGGATATTCGGTGCTGTGTTTGTCTCCCGAAAAACGTTCTTCTTCATTGTTGACGATGATGCGCGGACCGTTCGCCTGCGTCACCTCAACGAGCGCGACGCCGGTGTTGTGGGTTCCGGGTGCCGCAAGGCCCACGAGATAGACCGTCTCGCCGCGGTTCAGTTTGTCCTGGATCGATGCGATCCGCTGATTGGCGAAGTCCGAGCCAAGCTCGTGAAAGCCCATGCGCGCCATCGATCGGGTGGCAACCCACCGTACGAAACGAAAACTTGCGGCACCAAGTTTTGGGCGGCGAGGGCCAATTCGTATGTCCGACCGGTTCAATTCTGGCGCCTGGAACAATTTGCGCAACGCAGGTTCATTTCATCAATTATAACCGATGGCTGGAAACAATGCAGTTTCGTGCGACGCAATAACCTTGCTTTCGCATGCGCTTAAACGTGCCACGCGACATGTCGACAAAAAGAATCTGGAAGCGGAAGAAACAATGCCGATTGGTACAAGAAAATCCCGCCTCCCCGACAGCCCGTGCCGCGGTTGCCGCAATCTTCGCGGCGCATCCGCTGGTGCAGGCGCGCCGGTAAGGGCGAGAATTGCGGCGATCGCGGCGGCGAGCAGCAAAGGCGTGCCGCGACGGCGAATCCTTGTCTGCGATGCGGTAATTGAGCGTTGCCATGGGATGATCCTCCCTGACTCCCCGGTGCGGAGACTCCGGACCACGGGACAGTTATTTGGGTGCGGCCACATGCTGGCACCGGTTACCCGGTGACAGGTCGTTTTGCTGAAAATGGCCAACGGCGGCCGTTATTACTGGTCCCACATCGACTCGCGAAGTGGAATTACCGTTGCGAACAGCAAGAGCTAGCCGATATGCGCTCGAACGCACAATTTGAACCGCCATGTCAGAATGACTTACCGTCGCGGTCGACGGCTGATGCGATAAGCCATAAACGGTTGAAACGTGCGCGTGAACGGCACGTGGTAATCGACGGGCGACAATTGTCCTGCCGGTGCGAGTACCTGCCATTGCCCGGGTACGCCATTGAGCCGAAGCATGTCTCGTGACTAGGGGGCTATAAATTAGGCCCGTGCGACTGCTGCTGATCGCCGATACCCACGTCCCCAAGCGAGCCCGCGACCTTCCCGGACGAGTGTGGGATGAGGTGGCCGATGCCGACGTGGTGCTACACGCCGGCGACTGGGTGGAGCCGCACTTGCTCGACACGCTGGAGGCCCGCTCCAAGCGCCTGGTCGCGTGCTGGGGAAACAACGACGGCCCCGAGTTGCGTCGACGGCTCCCCGAACGTGCTGACGTCGCACTCGACGGACTGCGGTTCACGGTCACACACGAAACCGGAGCGTCGACCGGTCGCGAAGCGAGAATGGCCAAGGCCTACCCGGACACCGATGTGCTGGTCTTCGGCCACAGCCACATCCCGTGGGACACCACCACGAAAACCGGTCTGCGGCTGCTCAATCCGGGCTCTCCGACGGACCGTCGCCGCCAGGAGTTCTGCACGTACATGACCGCGACCGTCGAGGACGCCACTCTGTCAGATGTCGTGCTGCACAACCTGGAGCGACATGCGTGACCGGCCCGGCCCGCGTCGCCGACGTGCACGAGATCGCCGCGGCGATGCCGCATACCACGCTGCATCGAGGGGCCCAAGGGCAACGCGATCTATCAGGTGGGCGGCAAGTCGTTCGTGTTCTTCCGCACGCCGCAGCCCGATGCCGAGGATCCCGAGACCGGTGAGCGCTACGCCGACGTGATCATGATCTGGGTCGAGTCGGAAGCCGACAAGCTGGCGCTCATCCAGGACCCGCACTCGCCGTTCTTCACCACTGACCGTTTCGAGGGTCATCTTTCTGTTCTGGTGCGCGCCAGCCGGTTATCGTGCGATCGGCAGGACTGAGCTGACGGAGCTGATTCAGGATGCCTGGCTGTCGCGGGCATCGAAACGGCGCGGCGAACGGTGGTTGGCCGAACAGGAGAGCTGAGTCGGCTCGGCGAGAGAAGGCAGCATGGCACGAGCGTCCGCAGTCAACGGGAAAGTCATCGTCGTCACCGGAGGAGCGCGGGGTATCGGCCTCGCCACCGCGAAGACCCTGCACCGACTCGGCGCGAAGGTCGCCGATCGGCGACGTCGACGAGGCGACGGTCAAGGAGGCCGGCGCCGACCTCGATCTCGGGTTCTACGCGCGGCTGGACGTGACCGACCGCCAGTCGTTCATCACATTCCTCGACGACGTCGAACGCGAGCTCGGACCCATCGACGTCCTGGTCAACAACGCGGGCATCTGCCCCAGCGGGCAGCTTCCTCGACGAGTCCGACGAGGTCACTCAGCGCACGATCGCCATCAACACCTTCGGCGTCATCCTCGGCACCAAGCTCGCCGCCGAGCGAATGGTGAAGCGCGGCAGGGGCCACATCATCAACATCGCCTCACTCGCGGCGGTAGGTGCCGTGCCCGGCATCGCCACCTATTGCGCGACGAAGCATGCGGTGCTCGGCTACACCGACACCGCCCGACTGGAGTTGCGCGGCACAGGCGTGACGTTGTCAGCGGTGATGCCGACGTTGACCAACACGGCGATGATCGACGGGGTGGCCAGCGTGCCGGGGTTCAGGAACGCCGAACCCGAGGACATCGCGGCGGGCATCGTCGGACTGATCGAGAAGCCGAAGCCGCGCTTGGCGGTGACCCGCGCCGCCGGGCTGCTCATCGACATCGTGCCGCGATTCATGCCCCTGCGCGTCAGCGAGGCGCTCAATCGTGCGCTACACGTCGACACGATCTTCGTCGAGGCCGCAGACCGACAAACGCGTCGGGACTACGAGGACCGCGCGCGCCACTCCTGATCAGCGGGGCGGCACGTTGGCGTGGGACGGCGCCACACATGAACAACGCCAGCCGGGCAGGCTTGTCGCCAGGGTTCTTCCAGCGATGTCGCGTGCCGTTCTGCACCACGGTGTCGCCGGGATTGAGTGTCACTTCGGCGCCGTCGTCGAGCTCCAGCACGATCGTGCCCTCCAGCACCACTTCGAAGTCGATGGTGTCGGTGGTGTGCATGCCCGGATCGGACGGGTCCATGTAACCGAGCAGACCTGGAAACTTGGCCTCTGTATCGGCCACTGCGGCCTCCATATCGTCCGTGGACGGCGCCGCCGTGGTGTCCGGTGCAAGCGAGAATAGCCCGAACCGGAACCCGCCGATCGGCGGGAAATAGGTGTGCCACTGAGGCATCGTGCCGTCGTCCGGGAACCGCGGGGTCTCGTCTCCGCCCCACAGCAGATGAGCTTGGAACTGCGGCAGCACCAAGGGTACGACGGATTCCACCGTCTCCTCGCTGACGAACACAGACTTACCGGACGCATCGTGTCCGGTCACCACTCGGCGAACATCCATTCGCTAAGTCAACACCGGCGGCCCCGATCGCGTGGCAATGTCGAAGTCATGGACCAGAAGCCACCGACCGCCGTCATCGAGTCCGCGCAACCGCGAGCACCTGGGCAACCTGCCATTCGACGACACCGCAGACTTCGAAGCCGCCGACCGCGGATTCATCGGCGCGCTCGAACCGTGCGTCGTCAAGGCGGCCGACGGAAGAGTGGTGTGGGACAACGACGTCTACGCGTTCCTCAACGCTGACGCACCGACCACGGTGCACCCCAGCCTCTGGCGGCAGAGTCAGCTGGTCGCCAAGCAGGGCCTGTACGAGGTGGTCGAGGGTATCTACCAGGTCCGCGGGCTGGACCTGTCCAACATCACCTTCATCGAGGGCGACACCGGGATCATCGTTATCGACCCGCTGGTCAGCACGGAGACTGCGGCCGCGGCGCTCGCGCTGTATCGCGCCCACCGCGGCGACCGCCCGGTGGTCGCGGTCATCTACACCCACAGCCACGTCGACCACTTCGGCGGCGTGCTCGGAGTCACGACGCAGGCCGACGTCGACGCGGGGAAGGTGGTGATCATCGCTCCCGAGCACTTCACCGAGCACGCCGTGCAGGAGAACGTCTATGCCGGGACGGCGATGGCGCGACGGGCCGCATACATGTACGGCGCGGTGCTGGCGCGGGGTCCGCAGGGACAGGTGGGCTGCGGGCTGGGTCAGACCCCGTCTATCGGCGAGGTGGCGCTGATCGTGCCGACGCTCGACATCCGCGAGACGGGTGAGACGCACACCATCGACGGCGTCGAGATCGAGTTCCAGATGGCACCGGGCACCGAGGCGCCCGCCGAAATGCACTTCTATTTCCCGGCTTTCCGCGCGCTGTGCATGGCCGAGAACGCCACGCACAACCTGCACAACCTGCTGACGCTGCGCGGGGCGCTGGTACGCGATCCGCACGGATGGGCCGGCTATCTGACCGAGGCGATCGACGCGTTCACCGACCGCACCGATGTCGTGTTCGCCTCCCACCACTGGCCCACATGGGGTAAGGACCAGATCGTCGAATTCCTTTCCCTGCAACGGGATCTGTATGCGTATCTGCACGACCAGACGCTGCGACAGCTCAACCAGGGCTTCACCGGCATCGAGATCGCCGAGAGCTTCCAGATGCCGCCTGCGCTTGAAAAGGCCTGGAACACCCACGGCTACTACGGTTCGGTCAGCCACAACGTCAAGGCGGTCTACCAGCGCTACATGGGCTGGTTCGACGGCAACCCCGGACGGCTGTGGGCGCACCCGCCGGAGGCGATCGGGCCGCGATACGTCGAGGCAATGGGCGGTGTCGATGCGGTGGTGGGGATCGCTCGCAAGTCCTTCGAAGACGGCGATTTTCGTTGGGCGGCAACGCTACTCGATCACGCGATTTTCACCGACCAGAACCACGCGGCGGCGCGCGAACTCTACGCCGACGCACTCGAACAGCTGGCCTACGGCGCCGAAAACGCCACGTGGCGCAACTTCTTCCTCGCCGGCGCCACAGAACTTCGCGACGGCAACTTCGGTACTCCGACGCAGACGGCCTCACCGTCGCTGATGTCTCAGCTGTCGCCGGAGCAAATGTTCGACAGCCTGGCAATCAGCGTCAATGGCCCCAGGGCATGGGATCTCGATCTTGCCCTTGACATCTCGTTCGCTGACCTCGGGACGAATTACCGGCTGACATTGCGCAACGGCGTGCTGGTCTACCGCAAGGTCGCTGCGGACGAGTCGACGGCAACTGCCACCCTGAAGCTTGACACGAAGGTACGGTTCCTGGCCCTGGCGACGGGTGACTTCAGCTCGCCTGGTCTCGAGATGGGCGGCGACCCCGCGGCCCTTCAGCAGTTGGTCGGCGTCCTCGACCGGCCGGACCCGAGCTTCAACATCGTCACGCCGTGACTTTCTCCCGCCGGCTGTGAGGATGAATTAGCGGCCGCGCAACTCAGGGAAAACGACTGTGCAACTCCGCAACGCTGTAATCGCGTCATGCCAACGATTTTCAGCCAGATCGGCGGATACGAAGCGCTCGAGGTCGTCGTCGCCGACTTCTACGATCGCGTACTCGCCGACGGCGAACTCGCCGGTTTCTTCACCGGCACCAACATGGCCCGGCTCAGAGGCAAGCAGGTCGAGTTCTTCGCCGCGGCACTCGGCGGACCCGAACCCTACTGCGGTGCACCGATGCGGCAGGTACACCAGGGCCGCGGCATCACCATGCATCACTTCGCGCTGGTGGCCAACCACCTCGCGGCCAGTCTCAGCGGGGCAGGAGTTCCGGCCGAGACCGTTGACGAGATCTTGGCGGCCATCGCTCCGCTGAGCTCTGACATCGCAACGGCGGTTGCATGACGCGCGTCAGGGAATGCCGCCGTCTACCCGGATGATCGACCCGCTGGTGTAGCTCGATGCGTCGGACGCCAGAAACAGTGCGGCGCCGATGATTTCGGCGGGCTGGCCAAGTCGTTTGAGCGCAAACCGCTGCGCACCGGCTGTCGTCGCCTCGATGTCCCACGCCTTGCTGACATCGGTGAGGAACGGACCGGGCATCAGCGTGTTGACACGCACGGTCGGGCCGTAGGCCAGCGCCAGCCCCTCGGTCAATGCGTTGAGCCCGGCCTTGGCCGCTGCGTAGGGCAGCTCGCGCGGCCCGGGACGCAGTGATCCCGTCGAGCTGACGTTGATGATCGACCCGCCGCCGGCGGCCACCATCCGCTCGGCGATCAACGCCGACAGCCGGAACGGGCCTTTCAAGTTCAGGTTGACGACCGCATCGAACAACTTCTCGGTCACCGAGCCGAGCGACTCGTAAAGCGGCGACATGCCCGCGTTGTTGATGAGCACGTCGACCTTGCCGAAGCGGTCGTATGCCGCGTCGACCAACCCGTCGAGCTCGTCCCAGCGCCCGACGTGCACCTGGTACGGCAGCGCGGCGCGGCCGGTGGCGGCGGCGATTTCCTCCGCGGTGGCCACGCAAGCGTCGTACTTGCGGCTCGCGATGACGACGTCGGCGCCGCACTGTGCGGCGCCGAAGGCCATCTCCCGCCCCAGCCCGCGGCTGCCGCCGGTGACCAGCACCACCCGGTCGGTGAGGTCGAACAGTTCGTCGGCAAACCCTCGTCCTTGGCTCACGTCAGCACTCCCTCCTCGCGGCGTTGTTCGGTGACGGTCTCCCGGATCACTTTCTGCACGAACCCCAGCTTGGCCGCCACGGGTGGTGGAATCTCGAACGGGTAGAGCGGATTCTTACCCATCGCGGTGTTGACCCGGTTGAAGAACAGCGACATCCATTTCCAGTCGTACAGCATCTGCTCGACGGGTACGTCCGCGTAGGACTCGAGCGGCACCACGTCACGCGGCGCCGAGAAGCGCAGCCGGTCGGCGTGTAACACCATGCCTGCCTCGCGACTGGTTTCGATGGAATCGGTGATGTGCAGATAGTGCGCGAAGCATTCCGCAAAGTCCTCCCAGGGATGCATGGTCGCGTACTCCGAGATGAAGGTCTCCCGCCAGCCCTCGGGTGCACCGAACTTGTAGTGACGATCCAGGGCGCCGGAATAGCTGGTGCGTTCGTCTCCGAACAGTTCCCGGCACTGCGCCAGGTATCTGCCGGCGCCGGCGCCCGTCTCGACCAACAGGTTCTGGTAGTAGTGGCCGACCTCGTGGCGAAAGTGGCCCAGCATGGTGCGATACGGCTCGCCGAGCCGCACCCGCAACGTCTCGCGGTACGCGTCGAGCGACTCGACGAGGTCGATGGTGATGACTCCGTTCGCGTGGCCGATCACCACGCGCTCGCCCTCGCTGTAGCTGGACAGCAGGTCGAAGGCCAATCCGCCGTCGCGGCGCCAGAACGGATCGACGGGAAGGCCGATGTCGAGCAGCTGATAGACCAGCCGTCGCAGGGCCGCGGCCGTCGGCACCAGCTTCTCGCGCGCAATGGTGTCCGAGGCGTCGGGCTCGCGGCGGATCAGCGCGTCGGCCTGGCAGCGGCCACGCTGGTAGGCGTCCCGCTCCTCCTCAGGGACAAGCCAATTGCAGCCAAGCGTCCCGCTTTGGGTGCACCTGATCCACCGGCGTCCGTCGACGCTGATCGTGTCGTCCGCGATCGCGAGCATCGCCATCGTCGGCGGGTGCAGCCCCAGCGCGGCATGGCAGGTGTGGCAGCGGTGCGCCTCGAACGGCGTGAAGTTGTTGCACACGGGGCAGGCGAATGCGCGCACGCGTCCTATGGTGTCACGGTGCAGTTGCTACTCATCCGGCATGCGTTGCCGCACCGCAGCGAGCCAGGACAAGGCTCCGATCCCGAACTGTCCGAAGAGGGCATCGAGCAGGCCAAGAGGCTTCCCGATGCGCTGGCCCGCTTTCCGATAAGCCGTATCGTCAGCAGCCCACAGATCAGGGCCAGGCAGACCGCTCAGCCCGTCGCCGATGCCTTGGGGCTCGCGGTCGACATCGACGACCGGCTCGCCGAATACGACCGTGACCTCTCGCACTACACCCCGGTCGAGCAGATCTCCGCAGAGGATATGAAGCGGCTCGCCAGCGGCGACCTACCCAGTGGGGTCGACCAGCCTGCGTTCATCGCGCGGGTCAAGGCGGGTGTCGACGACATCCTTGCGGCCGCCGACCACGAGGACACCGTCGCGGTCTTCACCCACGGCGGCGTCATCAACGCGCTGGCCCATACGGTCATGAAAACCGAGCGGTTGCTGTGCGTACAGGTCGACTACGCGGGCGTCACCCGGCTGCTCTGGTCGTCGCGGCAGAAGTCGTTCTTCGTCGCGGGCATCAACGCGACCGAGCACGTATGGGATCTGCTGCCGCGAAACCAGCAGTGGTAGACAAGTCCAGTGACAACACCGCCAACTTCGCTGGAGGGGCTTGACCTCGACGCCTTGGACCGTCACCTGCGCTCCGCCGACATTCCCCGCTCCGGCGAGCTGCGCGGAGAGTTCATCTCGGGCGGCCGGTCCAACCTGACGTTCCTGGTGTACGACGACGCCTCCAAGTGGGTATTGCGCCGGCCTCCGCTGCACGGGCTGACCCCCTCGGCACATGACATGGCGCGCGAGTACCGGGTGGTGGCCGCGTTGGCCGACACCCCGGTTCCGGTGGCCCGCGCCGTCACCTTGCGCAACGACGACTCGGTGCTGGGTGCGCCGTTCCAGATGGTCGAGTACGTGGACGGCCGCGTCGTTCGGCACACCAAACAACTCGAGGCGCTCGGTGACAAGAACACCATCAACGACTGCGTCGACGCGCTGATCAAAGTGCTCGCCGATCTGCACTCGGTCGATCCCGAAGCGGTCGGCCTCGGCGACTTCGGCAAGCCCAGGCGGCTATCTCGAACGTCAGGTGCGGCGCTGGGGCGGGCAGTGGGACCTGGTACGAACCGAAGACGACCCATGCGATGCCGACGTCAAGCGGTTGCATTCGGCTCTGGCAGAGGCGATTCCGTCGCAGAGCCGCAGCGCGATCGTGCACGGCGACTACCGCATCGACAACACGATGCTGGACGCGCAGGACGCCACCAAGGTGCTCGCCGTGCTGGACTGGGAAATGTCCACCCTGGGCGACCCGATCAGCGACGCCGCGCTGATGTGCGTGTACCGCCATCCGATGTTCAATCTGGTGCACGCGGATGCGGCATGGTCATCGCCGTTGATTCCAACGGCCGACGAACTCGCGCAGCGCTACTCCGTGGCGGCCGGGGTCGGTCTGGACCACTGGGAGTTCTACATGGCGCTGGCGTACTTCAAGCTGGCGATCATCTCGGCAGGCATCGCTTATCGCGGCCGCGAAGGTGGCGGCGTCGCCGACGACACCGACCAGGTGGCAGAGGCGGTCGGCCCACTGATCAGTGCAGGTCTGGAGACACTGACGCGCTGAATCAGAAGCTTTGCGACTTGAAGTTTTTCTTCGCCGCGCGGCGCAGCTGAACGATTCTGGCGGTGCCGACCGCAACCGTCAGCAGGCCGCCGCACACCGCGGCCAACAGAATCGCCACGCCCACAGGCAGATTCCACTCCCAGCCGAAGAAGTTGATGCTCGTGGAGTCGGTGTTCTGCATGATGAACACCAGCAGCACGATCAGAATCACGAACCCGGTGATCAGCGCCGACCACAGCGCGGCAGCGCGAGTGAATTTCACCGCTGATTCCGGCTTGACCAGGTATTCGCCGGGGGTAGCGACCGGATCCGGTGGCACTCCTTTCCCGGACGCCGACGGCGGCAGGTCGGGCGGGACGGACGGATCGCTGGTCATGAGTCCATCTTGCCCTTTCCTGCGTCGAATGAAACCAGTATGGGTACTCACGCTGAGCTAAAGCGCGGCGTTGCCGCATGCATGTCGATAATGTCCTTCAGATGTCTAGAGGCCGAAAGGGCTTGGGTATGCCCCCGGGTAAGTCGCTGCCGACGACGAGCATGCGGAGATGGAATCTGGCGATTCTGGCGGCATTACTAGCACTGATCGCATCGATCTCGTCGGCTTGCGGTAGCTCCAATCCGCTCGGCGGCGGGGAGATATCGGGAGACCTGAAGTCGATCGCCGTCGGGTCGGCCGACTTCACCGAAAGCAAGATCATCGCCGAGATCTACGCCCAGGCGTTGGAGGCCAACGGCTTCAACATCCGCCGCCAATTCGGCATCGGCAGCCGTGAGACCTATATCCCTGCGGTGCAAGACCATTCCATCGATCTGATTCCGGAGTACACCGGCAACCTCTTGCAGTATTTCGACGCGGAAGCCACCGCGACGACTCCCGATGCGGTGCTGCTGGCGCTGCTCAAGGCGCTCCCCGGCGACCTGTCGATCCTCTATCCGTCACCTGCGGAGGACAAAGACACGCTCGCGGTCACCGAGGCGACGGCGCAGAAGTGGAATCTCAAGACCATCGCCGACCTCGCCAAGCACTCACCGGAGGTGAAAGTCGGCGCACCGTCGGAATTTCAAACCCGGGTGACCGGCCTGGTGGGCCTGAAGGACAAATACGGTTTGGAGATCGCGCCCGCCAACTTCGTCTCGATCAGTGACGGAGGCGGTCCGGCGACAGTGAAGGCCCTGACGGGTGGCACCATCACCGCGGCCAACATCTTCAGCACCTCACCTTCGATCGAGCAGAACAAGCTGGTGGTTCTGGAAGACCCGGAGAACGTGTTCCTCGCCGCGAACGTCGTTCCGCTGGTCGCTTCGCAGAAGATGTCGAACGAACTCAAGACCGTGCTGGACGCGGTGAGCGCCAAGTTGACCACCGAAGCGCTGATCGAGCTCAACACCTCGGTCGAGGGCAACCAGGGCGTCGACCCCGACGAGGCGGCGGCGAAGTGGATCAAGGACAACGGCTTCGACCAGCCGGTGCAGAAGCCGGCGAAATGATCACATTCGAGAACGTCACCAAGAAGTATCCGGACGGCACCGTCGCGGTCGATGACCTGACGCTGGAGGTTCCCGAGGGCACGCTCACGGTCTTCGTCGGGCCGTCGGGCTGCGGCAAGACCACGTCGATGCGGATGATCAACCGGATGATCGACCCGACCTCGGGCACGCTGACCGTCGACGGCAAGGACGTCACCAAGGTCGACCCGGTTCAGCTGCGGCTCGGCATCGGCTACGTCATCCAGAGCGCGGGGTTGATGCCGCACCTGCGCGTGGTCGACAACGTCGCCACGGTACCGGTGCTGCGTGGCGAATCACGGCGCAGCGCACGCAAATCCGCGTTGGCGGTGATGGAACGCGTCGGGCTGGACCCCAAGCTCGCCAACCGGTATCCGGCGCAGCTGTCGGGTGGCCAGCAGCAGCGCGTCGGGGTCGCCAGGGCGCTGGCCGCCGACCCGCCGATCCTGTTGATGGACGAGCCGTTCAGCGCTGTCGACCCGGTGGTGCGCGAGGATCTGCAAACCGAAATCCTGCGGCTGCAAAGCGAACTGCGCAAAACCATCGTGTTCGTCACCCACGACATCGACGAGGCGGTCAAGCTCGGCGACAAGGTCGCGGTGTTCGGACGCGGCGGCGTGCTGCTGCAGTACGCCGATCCCGCCTTCGTGTTGTCGAACCCGGCCAACGAGGACGTCTCGGCGTTCGTCGGCGCCGATCGCGGCTATCGGGGCCTGCAGTTCTTCCACGCGACGGGCCTGCCGCTGCATGAGATCAAGCACGTCGCCGAGAGCGACGTCGACGGGCTGAACCTGAACCCCGGAGAGTGGTCGCTGGTCACCAAGGCCGACGGCACACCGTATGCGTGGATCAACGCCGAGGGCGTCGAGCTGCACCGCAAGGGCAGTCCGCTCTACGACAGCACCGTCGGCGGCGGGTCGTTCTTCCGGCCGGACAACACCCTGCGACAGGCGCTCGACGCCGCGCTGTCCTCACCGAGCGGGCTGGGCGTTGCCGTCGATGACGGCGGCCAGCTGCTCGGCGGTGTGCGGGCCGACGACGTGCTCGACGCACTCAAGGAGCAGCGCCGCATTCCGGAGCTGGGATAGCCGATGCGCTATCTGTTCACCCACCTGGACGACCCTGTGGACGCTGACGGTGATCCACCTGCGGTTGTCCCTGATCCCGATCCTGTTGGGGTTGATCATCGCGGTGCCGCTCGGCGCATTCATCCAGCGGACCACCGCGTTGCGACGGGTGACGACGCTGACCGCCAGCATCATCTTCACCATCCCGTCGCTGGCGCTGTTCGTCGTGCTGCCGCTGATCATCCCGACGCGCATCCTCGACGAGGCGAACGTCATCGTCGCGTTGACCCTCTACACCGTCGCCCTGTTGGTGCGCGCGGTACCCGAGGCCTTGGATGCGGTGTCACCCGCGGTGCTCGACGCCGCCACCGCCGTCGGCTACAAGCCGTTGGTCCGGATGCTGAAAGTTGAGCTGCCACTGGCTGTTCCGGTGCTCATCGCCAGTCTGCGCGTCGTCGCCGTCACCAACATCTCGATGGTGTCGGTCGGTTCGGTGATCGGTATCGGCGGTCTCGGCACCTGGTTCACCGAGGGCTACCAGGCCAACAAGAGCGACCAGATCGTCGCGGGCATCATCGCGATTTTCGTGCTGGCGGTCGTCATCGACACGCTGATCATGTTGGCCGGAAAGGCACTGACGCCCTGGACACGCACGTCACGTGCTGCGCGCCCGAGCCGGGTCAAGGCGGTGACCGGATGAGCCCGATGAGCTTTCTGACCGAGGCGCTGTCGTACATCTTCACCGCGGCCAACTGGGGTGGGCCGGCCGGGCTGACCGCGCGCATCCTCGAGCACCTGCAGTACACGGTCGTCGCCGTCGTCTTCTCGGCGATCATCGCCGTCCCGCTCGGCATGCTCATCGGGCATACCGGCCGCGGCACCTTCCTGGTCGTCACGGGAGTCAACGCGCTGCGCGCGCTGCCGACACTCGGCGTGCTCCTGCTGGGAGTCCTGCTGTGGGGTCTCGGGCTGATTCCGCCGACTGTCGCGCTGATGCTGCTCGGGTATCCCGCCGCTGCTCGCCGGCACCTACTCGGGCATCGCCAACGTCGACCGCGGCGGTGGTGGATGCCGCCAGATCGATGGGCATGACCGAGAAGCGGATCCTGTTGCGTGTCGAGACACCCAACGCGATGCCGCTGATCCTCAGTGGCCTGCGGACCGCGACGCTGCAGATCGTCGCGACCGCGACGGTCGCGGCGTACGCCAGCCTGGGCGGTCTGGGGCGCTACCTGATCGACGGCATCAAGGTGCGCGAGTTCTACCTCGCGCTGGTGGGCGCGTTGATGGTGACGGCGCTGGCGTCTGATTCTCGACGCCGCGCTGGCGTTCTCGGTGTGGGTGTCGGTGCCGGGCTCGGGCCGGCTCCTGAAATCTCGGAGCATGCCGCAACCGTTGCTCAGCGACGAGGTGGCGCTGGAGTCGCGGTCGCCGGCGAAACGCGCAACCCCGTTCGTTCCGAACGGGTGACTCCGTCAATTACGGTAGATGAGTGAGTGAAGCAGCCCGCTCAGAGCAACAGGGTCCGTGGCCGGCGACTCTGACCTGGCGCGCGCACGACGTTCCGCGGATGGAGTCGGTGCGGGTGCAGCTTTCGGGCAACCGCATCAAGGCCTACGGCCGGATCGTCGCCGCCGCCACCCCGTCGCATCCGGCGTTCTCCGCGTCCTATGACCTGGTGACCGACGAGGCGGGCGCCACCAAGCGGCTCTCACTGACCGTCACACTCGCCGAGCGGGAGCGGCAGCTGTCCATCGCGCGGGACGAAGAGAACATGTGGCTGGTCCAGCACCACACCGGCGAGACGAGTCGCGCTGCCTATGACGGCGCGCTGGACGTCGACGTGATCTTCAGCCCGTTCTTCAACGCGCTGCCCATCCGGCGCACCGGGCTGTACCAGCGAAGCGAGTCCGTGGCCCTGCCGGTGGTGTACGTGCAGGCTGCCCGAGCTGTCGGTCGAGGCGGCGACGATCAGCTACAGCAGCGCGGCCGACGGCATCAAGCTGCACTCGCCGGTCGCCGAGACCACGGTCACCGTCGACTCCGACGGCTTCATCCTCGACTACCCAGGGCTGGCAGAGCGGATCTGATCACCCCGCCCGCGCGGCCCGCGGCGGCGAGTTCCTCGCGCCACCTGTCCTCACCGATCACGATGGTCACGATCTCGGGCCTGCTGAAGCTGTCGTAGCGCACCCGCGCGGCGTGACCCGCCTCGACGAGTTCGGTCAGCGGCTTCCCCGTCGGCCAGCGCATCGCGGGCCATGGTTGAGCAGGTCGAGGGTCCGGTCCAGGACCGGGAGCAGCTGGTCGGCGTTGGCCTCGCACATGGCGCGGACCAGATCCGGTGCGGTCGCCGCGACCCGGGTCCCGTCGCGGAACGACCCGGCGGCCAGCGCGAAGGCCAGCGGCACCTCGCCCGCGGTGGCCGCGAGCGCCTCGGCCAGCAGGTGCGGCAGGTGCGAGATCGTCGCGGCGGCGGCGTCGTGCTCGTCGGATCGGGCGGGCACCACCACGGCGCCGCAATCCAGCGCCAGGTCCATCACCATCGTCCAGACGTCGGGGTCGACGTGATCGTCGACGCTGATCACCCACGGCGCCCCGACGAACAGCCGGGCGTTGCCGGCAGTCCAACCGGAGTGCGCGGTGCCCGCCATCGGGTGGCCGCCGACGAAGCGGTCCAGCAGTCCGACGGACCGGACCTCGTCCAGGACGCACGACTTTCACGCTGGTGACGTCCGTCAGCGGGCATTCGGGCGCCAGATCGCGGATGTGGCCCAGCATCTGTGACAGCGCGGGCACCGGCACGGCGAGCACGATGAGTGCGTTGCCTGTCGGCCGCCCGGGACAGCGCGTCGTCGAGGTCCTCGGTCGCGTCGAAGCCGTCGGCCGTCGCGGCCTGAACGGCCTCGATCGAGCGGTTGTAGCCGAAGACCTCGCGCCCGGCCGCCGCTGCGGCGCGCATCACCGAGCCGCCGATCAGGCCGAGACCAACCACACAAACCGGTGTGTTCGTCACCCCTCCAGCCTGGCATATCTCCTGGTGGCACCGGACGTCAGCCTTGCTGCAGCATTCCTGGTCAAGTCCCTGGTCGGGGACTACCGTTGGCCCCCATGGGAGCACAGCGTGCCGCCAGCGCAGAAGCAGGCCGCCGACCGCCCGGACGGCTTCGGCGTGGCTGTGATCCGGGAGGACGGCAAATGGCGTTGTGCCGCGATGCGCTCGGCTGCGCTGAACAGCTTGTCCGCCGCCGAAACCGAACTTCGCGAAATACGCAGTGCAGGAGCGGTTTTCGGGCTGCTCGATGTCGACGACGAGTTCTTCGTGATCGTGCGGCCCGCGCCGGCCGGGACGCGGTTGCTGCTGTCGGATGCCACCGCGGCGCTGGATTACGACATCGCCGCAGAGGTGCTGGAGAAGCTGGACAACGACATCAGCGAGGACGATCTCGACCCCGAGCGAGCCGTTCGAGGAGGGCGATCTCGGGCTGCTCGCGGACATCGGCCTGCCCGAGGCGGTGCTTGGCGGTCATCCTCGACGAGTCGGACCTGTACGCCGACGAACAACTCGGGCGGATCGCGCGGGAGATGGGCTTCGCCGACGAACTGTCGGCGGTGCTCGATCGCCTCGACCGGTGACCGACGAAGACCTCGTCCGGGCCGCGCTGGAGGCGGCGGCTGCGGCCGGACCCCGCGACGTCCCGATCGGCGCGGTCATCCTCGCCGCCGACGGCACCGAACTGGCGCGGGCGGCCAACGCCCGCGAGGAATCCGGTGATCCGACCGCGCACGCCGAGATCCTGGCGATGCGCGCTGCCGCGGCGGTGCTGGGCGACGGCTGGCGACTGGAGGGCACCACGCTGGCGGTGACTGTCGAACCGTGCACGATGTGCGCCGGCGCGCTGGTGATGGCGCGGGTCGCGCGGCTGGTGTTCGGTGCGTGGGAACCCAAGACCGGGGCGGTCGGCTCGCTGTGGGACGTGGTGCGCGACCGGCGCCTGACGCACCGTCCCGACGTGCGCGGCGGCGTGCTGGCCGCCGAGTGCGCGGCGCCGCTGGAGGCGTTCTTCGCCAAGCAGCGGTGAGCTGTCGACCTCAGCTCTGGCTGGCGTACTTCGGGCAGAAGTACAGCGGAGCGCCGGCCATGATGTAGTTCGACAGGCCTTCGTTCTTGGTCGTGGCATCCAGGCGTTGCACGATGGTGGTCAGATCAAGGCCCCGATCGTATTGGGCGCACACATCCTTGGCGAGGCTGGTCAAGGTGGCGCAATCGCCTGGATATCCCGCACTGGCCAAGCTTCGGCAGTAGTCGGATTCAGGGACGGCGACGGCGCTCGGCGCGTGAACGAGTGACGCGATTGCCCCGGAGATCACCAGGGCTGCGAGCGCAATGGTCTTCATTGCCACCTTTCTAGCGCTTGGCTACCCGGTTGGGCGGCCGGCCACGCACAGCCACCGCGCGTCGATTCGGTCTCGAAAGCTCGACCTTTTCGACCCGATGCAGTGTTTGGGCAGCGATTTCAGTGACGTGGCGGGCTCCCGGTAAGCTGCCACACGGTGGCGTGTCCGAGCGGCCTAAGGAGCACGCCTCGAAAGCGTGTGACGGGTAACCCCCGTCCGAGGGTTCAAATCCCTCCGCCACCGCCATATTTTCCGGGTCATGGCTATTCATCGCGTCTGGCGATACCTCTTGTGCGATTTCGGCGAGTCACCTCACCGAATGATGCGACGTCAGGCATGGCGGTCTGCGTATCCGCGTAGCCCTCAAGAACCACCAGCGCGGTGGTACGGGAGGGATGCGTCGCGGCGTATACCGCCCCGACCGTCACCGCGCCGTCGATCGCCACCAGTGAGTTGTCGATGGCTAGAACCACGGCGCGACGTCGTTCGAGTCCTGCCGCTGGCGCCGGGTTTTGGTCACGCCGAGGCAGGTGGGATGCTCTGCTCAAAATTGAACACGTTGCTGGGGTCGTATTTCGCCTTGATCCCGCGTAGCCGCTTCACGTTTAATCCCCAATAGGCCGTCTCCCAGTCCGCCATACCGACGTTCGGTACATTGACGTAGGCGCCATCCACCCACGGTCGAAGCGCCTGGCTGAACTCAGCAATCCACGCCTGCGCCTTGATCGTGACCGGGTCCTCGTGTGCCGGCAGTCCGCCTCGGGCGCCCCAGCCAGCTCCTACCTCGCCGTAGAAGAGTTTGTCCCGGTGCGCGTATGCGGAGCCGCCCGAGGGCTCGCTGTCCTTGACCGTCCCGCCGAACGGTTGGACGAAGTAGTTGGAGTCCGGCGAAGGGGCCCTCGACAAGAACGACCCGATCAGGGTGATCGCCTCGGCCGGGAACGGATCGGCGACGTACTGCGAGAAGAACTTCCAGTTCGCGGGCTCCTGCTCGGTCGGAATCTGAAATCCCGCATAGATGTCGTGCCACGGCCCAGTCTTCACCACGACGGTTGGCGTGCCGATCGACAGAATCGGCTCCAGCAGATTTCTACCCTCCGCTTCCGTTCCCGATGCGAGCGCGCTGGACAGCAGGATGAGATCGGGATGAACTTCGAGCTGGCTGGTGAGGCGGTTGTCAGTGGTCGGCGCGGACTTCTGCCAGGCATCGAAGACGGCCTGCAGGTCGTCGAGGCCTTGCCACGTCGCAGTGAGGTAGGCGACCTGCGGCAGCGGATGAACCTTGTAGGTCAGCGAGGTGACGACGCCGAAGTTGCCGTTACCGGCGCCGCGCAGCGCCCACATCAGATCCGGCTCGTTCTTGTCGTCCACGGTGAGCGCCGTCGCGCCATCGGCACCCGACGGGACGACGATCTCGGCTGCCATCAGGTTGTCCGAGGCCATGCCGAAGGGACGGGAGAGCAGGCCGAAGCCGCCGCCGAGGGTTGCTCCGACGAGGCCGACGGTGCCCTCCGTGCCGGTCGGCGCCGCGAAACCTTCTTTGCCGAGCGCGGTCGATCGCCTCCATCTGATTGAGTCCGGCGCCGACTATCGCCGTGCCGGCGCCTTTGTCGATCTTGGCGCCCTTGATCTCACTGACGTCGATCACGATGCCGTTGTCCACATTGTTCCAACCCTCGAGACAATGCCGGCCACTGCGCACCCGAACGGCCACGTCGTTCTGCCGAGCCCACGTCAGGGCGTTGACCACGTCCTGGGTTTCCTGAGCGAAGACGATCACCATGGGGTAGTGAGTGAAGAGTTGGTCCCAGCCGGTGCTCGACGTCACGTAGTCCGGGTCGCCGGGATGAACGAGGCGGCCCGTGAGGGTGGCTGGCGGACCCTTTTCGGCCATGGGCGCGGTACTCGAAGGGGTTGCAGCGGAAGACGATTCCGCGCCGCTCGACGAGCCGGCCGAGTTGGGTGCGGTATCGGTGCTGCATGCTGCAGCACCGGCCAGGGCTGCAGCGGCACCGGCTGCGCCGGTCACCTTGAAGAGGTCACGGCGGTTGAAGGTCATCGCGCACACTAGCAAAGACCTGAGGCAATTTATTTGTGTTGCTGACAATTAATCGATTACCAGAGTGCCGCGACAGGAAAGACCGTAAGTAAACGCATCTTCACGCGCTCTCATCCCCAGCAATACCGCAAGGCAACCCCGGCACGAGATTTCATGAAAACCACTGCGGCGCAACCGCTTCGTCCGGTGGCGTCAAGGTCGGCATCGAAGAGGTCGCTATAGGTGTGTCCGAACATCCGTTGGAGGGACAGAACGTTGACCCCGGCACTGACCGCGAGACTCGCGCACGTATATCGAAGGTCGTGCGGTGTGATCTGCTGAACCTTCGCGCGCCTGACCGTCCCGCCGCGAACCAACCATCGGAGGACTTCGGTCTCGGCAGATAGTGACCATCGCGGCCGGGGAAAACCAACGCGTTGCTCGCCTTGCCGTGGCAGTGCTGCGACAGCTCATCCAGTACGAAGGTGGGGACGGGCACCGAGCGAGCAATGCGGCCCTTCGTGGGGCCGACCGCGTGATCGACACCGAGTTGGACGGCGTTCTCCGACACCATGAGTCGGCGCCGGAGAAACTCAACATCCCGGACTCGCAGCGCAATGGCCTCGCCCCACCGCAATCCGCAGAACGCGAGAAGGAGCACCAGTCCGACCTGTCTGCTCGACAATCGCGATACACGCGAGTCCCGTAGAGGGAAACTACAGCTAAGGGATCAATGGTCTTGACTGATTATCTTGTGAGTCCCGCATACCAGATGTGAGGGGGAGTTCAATTCCGGCCAATACTGCGCAGACGCGGCGCGAGCGCCGCATCGCCGATTTGTATGCCAATGACCCGCAGTTCGCCGCGGCGCGGCCCGACGAGCGGATCATTGCCGCGATTCATCGGCCTGGAATGGGATTGGCGCAGGTCGTGCGGACCGTCATGGAGGGCTACGCGGACCGCCCGGCGGTGGGTCAGCGCGCGGTGAAATTGCAAAACGACCCCGACACCGGGCGCACGGCGCTAGCACTATTGCCGCGCTTCGAGACGATCACCTACGGCCAGCTGTGGGATCGTGTCGGAGCTGTGGCCAGTGCCTTGGCGGCCGATCCAGTGCGGCCCGGTGACCGCGTGTGCATTCTAGGTTTCAGCAGCATCGAGTACACCACAGTCGACCTCGCGGTGATCAAGCTCGGTGCCGTGTCGGTACCTTTGCGGGCCGGCGCGCCGGTAACCGAACTGCGGCCCATCGTCGCCGATACCCAGCCGAGCGTGATCGCCGCGAGCGTTGACGATCTCGACGAGGCGATCGAATCGGTGACCACCGGTCACACGCCTGCGCGGCTGGTCGTGCTCGGTTACCGCCCGGAGGTGGACGACCATCGCGAGGCGCTCGAAGCGGCGAACGAGCAGCTGCGTCAGGCCGGCAGTCCGGTTGTCGCGGAAACGCTGGCCGACGTGCTCGAGCGCGGCAGTGTGACGCCGTTTGCGCCGGAGTTCATCTCCGACGAGCAGGATCCGCTGAGGTTGGTCATTTACACCTCCGGCAGCACCGGAACCCCAAAGGGTGCCATGCATACCGATCGCATAGTCACCAACACCTGGCTCGAGACAACGATGCCCTTTTGGAACCCGCAGCCGCGGCTACCGTTGATCACGCTGAACTTCTTGCCGATGAGTCTGAACTCGGGACGCAGCATGTTGTACGGGACGCTCGGCACCGGCGGCACCGTCTACTTCGCGCCGAAGAGCGATCTGTCCACGCTGTTCGAAGACCTCTCGCTAGTTCGGCCCACACTGTTTTTGTTCGTGCCGCGCATCTTGGACATGCTGTTTCAGGAGTTCCAGCGCGAGGTGGACCGGCGGGTGACTGACGGCGGGGATCGAGCGGCAGTCGAGGCCGAGGTGATGGCAGGGCAGCGGCAGAATCTACTCGGCGGACGGTACGGCTTCGCGCAGACTGGCGCCGCGCCGATCTCCCCGCAGATGAAGGCGTGGGTCGAGGACTATCTCGACATGCATCTAACGGAAATGTACGGATCGACGGAATGCCGGGCCTGGATAGTGGATGGTCACGTCAGACGTCCACCGGCGATCGACTACAAGCTGATCGACGTGCCCGACCTGGGCTATTTCCATACCGATCGGCCACACCCGCGGGGCGAGGTCCTGGTTACGAGCGAATTGTTGTTCGCCGGTTACTACAACCGGCCGGACGTCACCGCTGAAGTGTTCGACGCCGACGGCTATTACAAGACTGGAGACATCTTCGCCGAGCTCGGGCCCGACCAGCTGCAGTATGTGGACCGCGCCACCAACGTGCTCAAGCTTTCGTACAACGATTTCGTCACCGTCTCCAAGCTGGAAGCGGCGTTTCAAGACAGCCCGCTGATCTGGCAGATCTACATCTACGGCAACAGCGCGCGCCCCTACCTGCTCGCAGTGGTCGTACCCACTGAGGAGGCGCTGACCCGCGGTGATGTCGAGTCGCTAAAGCCCGTTATCAGCGAGTCGCTGCAGGACGTCGCTGAGACAGCCGGGCTGCAGTCCTATGAGATCCCCCGTGACTTCATCACCGAGACGACACCGTTCACGCCAGAAAACGGGCTATTGACCGGCATGCGGAAGTTGGCTCGGCCAGAGCTGAAGCAGCGCTACGGCGAGCGTCTGGAACAGCTCTACACCGAACTGGCCGACGCCGAGCTCAACGAGCTGCGCCGAAGTGGTGCCCAGGGACGGAGCTCACCCGCGGCGAATTTTACCGTCCGAGAACTATGAACACGCGACTAATCACCGTCCCCCGGATCCATCAGAAGGACATGGATTTCGACCGGTTTTATGGCGACTACTTCAAGCCGGCGCGGCCGGTCATCATCGCGGGGATCACGAACGGCTGGGGCGCGAATTCCAAATGGAACGCCGAGGTGCTGCTGGACCAGCTCGAGGAGTCCAAGAGCGCGGTGAAGCGGGCGCTCTGGTATGACAACGACAGCCAGTTTCTCCGCGAGGATTACGAGGTGCCCAGGATCGTCACGCGCAGCCTGGATGCGAAATACTCCTACACTCGCGACGCGAACTGCCGGTTCTGGATCAATCCGCCGGGCAACGTCACGCCTTGGCACTACGACGGCAACTACCTTTACGTGTTCAACGTTCAGGTGAAGGGAGCGAAGGAGTGGTGGATGGCCTCGCCGGACACCCCGCTGGCCTCCTTTCCCTTTTCCAATATCACCGCGCCGTTCTATTGCCGGCAGCCCAGCCAGGAGGTGGCGTATGCGACCTTCGTCGCCGAGGAGGGCGACATGGTGTTTCTGCCCCCGCTCTGGGCGCACCGCGTGCTGACGCTGAAGAATTCAGTCAACCTCAACTGGGTCGGCACGAAAAAGGGCGCTACGGCGCCGTCGATGCAGGATGCGCGGGAGAAGGAGATCCTGAAGCTGGCCACGTTCCCGGGCTTCGCGAAGCTGATCATCCGGATGCGCGGCGCGGGCTCGGAGTACTTCAAGCAGTATGGCGGCGGCGGCTGGCCCCTGATCCGGGAGCTCACGGCCGAGACCTCCGCGGCGGCGGCATTTGCCCGGGCGGCCCAGGAACTTTCGGGCGCGTGGTCGCTGCGGATGACGGACAAGGATGGCGCCAATGTCTGGAAGAAGAAGCTGACGGAGACGGGCCCGATTCCCGGGGGCTGAGGGATGCGGCGTTTCGGCGGAACGACGAGGGAGTCGGCGCAAACATCATGAACAATTCATAGGCCGGCCTGCTGACGGACATCACCACGCGGTTCGGCCGGGAGCCGCGGCTGGCGTCACTAACCCTCCTCAGGGCTTCTGAAGAAGGTACCGGAAGTACGTCATCCGTCCGTCCACGAGCATGTCGTAGTGAACGGAATGCGGCACTGCGGCGAAGTCTCTGAAAGCCGGACGGAGTAGGCGCGGGACCTCCGTCTCGATCTGCGCATTTCGGATTGCGGCCAAGCCATCCAGAGCCCTCACGACCGAGCGCGTGATCACCGCATGGTCGACGACTTGCAGACCCGACTCTGCAAGCTGGCTTTCGAGCAACGGCATCCGCCCGGCCGTGCGCAGATCCGCGATTGCCAGATGCCCGCCGGGCCGGAGGACACGATGGACCTCTTCCAGAAAAGCGGAACCCGAAGGATACGTATGGGAAGACTCGACGTTGACCACGACGTCGATCGACGCGGAGGCAGCTGGAATATCGTCGGCCCGACCGGTGCGCCATTGCGCGTTCGGAAACGCATGATGCCGCTGGCACCATGCGATCGCAGGCGGCGAAATGTCGACGCCTGTGTAAGACCGCGGGTTGCAGTGGCGCAGGAAGAAGGCACCGCCCCCGCCGCGACCGCAACCTACCTCAAGCAGATCCTTCGCCGAGAGGTCCAGCCCCTTTACCGCCTGAAGGTACAGCTGGATTCCGTATCTGAAGGGCTCATCGTCCGGGCCGAGCGGGATTCGCGTCTCGACGTCATCGTAGCCAACGTTCATGAAGAGAAGGTGGCCGGACAGATCCCGATGAGCCAGAGCGTTGTACCACGCGCGCCAGAGAACCGGTCTCCAATGCGGGAACCGGTTGGTCAGGGCCAAGAAGTATCGCGCGGGAAGGCTTGTACGCAACGTGCCTCCGTAATGGGGATTGATCCTGTCTCCGCGCCGCCGTCTCAAGTTGATGCAGAACAGTACGTTGAAGCAGAACAGTACATAGTGTCGCACAAGCGACGGCAATGGTTGTTCGGACGGCATCCCGTCGCGACGACTGTGACGAGCTCGCGTCGATCACCGCGATGTCGTTAGATGGACCGTTCGCCGCGTAGATCCGATTTCCGTTCGGACTCAACGCAAGTCAACACGGCGGCGTGCAGAAGTGGTGACACCAGCTCGGCTAGCCCGTCGGCCGAGCGCTGCAGGAGTTCGGGCAGCTCAGTCGGCGGCGGCACCACATCCGGAGTGATCTCACGGCATCCACAGATCGAGCAAAACGCGGCCGCGTTGCTCGATACAATGGAGACGATGACGACTCCGCTCGAACCGCAGGCCCTATTCCTGGATCTGCTCGGTCCGTCGAACCGGGCGAATCCGTATCCCGTCTATAACGAGTTTCGGGAACGCGGGCCGCTGCAGATGACGGAGTCGAATCTCACTGTTTTCAGCTCGTTCCATGACTGCGACGAGGTGCTGCGGCACCCCGCGTCGGGCAGCGAAGGGCTTAAACTGACCGCCGTACAGCGCGCGATTGCCGCCGGTGAAGAACAGCGGGTGTTCGCCAAACAGAACTTTCTGTTCCTCGACCCGCCCGATCACACCCGGTTGCGCAACCTCGTTAGTAAGGCGTTCTCGCCGAAAGTGGTCAAGGCGCTCGAACCTTATATCGCCGCGCTGGTCTCGTCCCTGCTCGACAAGATCACCGAGCAAGGTCGCTTCGATGTGATCGCCGACCTGGCCTACCCGCTGCCGGTCGCGGTGATCTGTCGGCTGCTTGGGGTGCCGATCGAGAAGGAACCGGAATTCAGCCGGGCGGCGGCGATCGCGGCCCAGTCACTTGACCCGTTTATCACCGGAGAGCCGTCCGACTGGTTTGACGAACGGATGCGCGTGGGGTTGTGGCTGCGAGGGTTCCTAGCGGACCTGATCGAGCAGCGCCGCGTTAAGCCGAGGGACGACCTGATATCCGGCCTAATCGCAGTGGAGGAGTCTGGCGATCGGCTGACCGAGGAAGAGATCCTTGTGACCTGCAATCTGCTGTTGATGGCCGGTCACGAGACCACGGTGAGCCTGATCGCCAACGCGATCCTGGCGATGCTGCGTCACCCGTGGCAGTGGGCCGCGCTGAGCAATAACCCAGCGCGGGCGGCGGTGGTGGTCGAGGAGACGCTGCGCTATGACCCGCCGGTGCAGCTAATGGGGCGAATCGCCGCAGAGGACATGACGATCGGCAAGGTGAGCGTGGCCAAGGGTGACACGATGATGCTGCTGATCGCTGCTGCGCACCGTGACCCTGATGTCACCGAACGGCCCGACGAGTTCGATCCTGACCGGAAAGTCATCCGTCACTTGGCCTTTGGGTACGGGCGGCACTTCTGCATTGGTGCCCCGCTGGCGCGGATGGGGGCTTCGATCGCGTTGTCGGCTCTGGCGGAGAGGTTTCCGCACGCGCGGCTTGACGGCGAGCCCGCGTACAAGCCGAACATGGCCTTGCGCGGCCTGTCAACACTGGCCGTCACGGTCTAGCCGGACTACCTACGGCGAGTTCCAAAACCATTGGACTGCTGGTCGATTCGACTGAAGTCATGACCGGCTGCCGATGAACTCTCGTCGAAGGGCGTCAGACGTAGATAGAGAAAGTGCCCATCAAAAGACCGGCCGTCACGCCGTACATAATCGGGCAAAATGCCATATTCTTTGAATCCCAGGGATTTCCACATCTCCACCGGACTGTCCGCCGCCACGTCGCATGTCACTATTTCAAAGCCAAGGGTAAGGAGTTTCCGTATGCACTCAGCCATTGCCTGATGGAGTAACTTGCCTTGTGCGCGTTGCGCGATAATGGCTCGTCTTGCGTGTACAACATGCTTTCGTGATTGCAATGTGTGTGGCTGAAAGACGATACTGCCGGCAAGGCCATCGATGTCATAGACCGTCAGAACGTGTAGGTGGCCCTGCTCTAGGGATTCTGCTTCGGTGTCGATGATGTTTCGTTCGACTTCACCTGCTAGCGACCAGCGGGCCACCTCATCGTACAACGACAGAAGCTGCTGACGGTCTTCATCGGACAGCCTTGTAGGCCAGCGTAAGTCGTATTCTGGATTGCTCATAGACACCAATCCTCCAGCGGATCTGGCAACGCAGGCGAGCCCGATGCAATTGACATCACATCAGTCCGCGAGCACCCTCTGCGCGGGCAACGACAAGCCGGCATCGCGATGTACCGATTATCCGGTGGCGGCCTACTTCTTGCCGAACACGCGCTCCCACGCCGCGGTGTCTGCGATGCTCAGCACGCGCACCACCTTGCCGTCCCTCAACTTGAAGACGTTGGCATCGTGAACGGGCGAGTCATCGGCCGAAGCTTGCGTCAGCCCGACCACCATGTCACCCTCCGCGACGTAGCCGGTGGGCTCCCCAGTGATGGACTTCTCGAGGAACCGCGCCAGCAACTGGCCGACTTCGCCTTTACCGCGATACGTCCCGCCAACCGCGCTCTGGCCGGGCTCGACCCACTCGATGTTGTCGTCGAACAGGCTCAGCACCGTTTCGACATCACCGGCGGCGAAAGCCGCGTAGGCCTTCTTGACGACCTCTTTGTTCTCCTCTGACATGGCTGACTCCTCCCGTGCACCCCCACGGCCATCATCTCGTCCCAGGAACCTCCAAGGAGGGCAAACCGCGGAAATGGTCAATTCCTCGCCGCCGCTAGCTGGGCACGCACTGCCCTGACCAGATGCCGGTCCTGACTTCGGCTGCGGGGCCGCACTGATTGAGATTAGGAGATGCCCAACGAACACAATAAGGGGCATGCGAAGGCAACTAGGCACCCGACGACGCGTCCGTGTGGGACGGGTGAGTCGCTACAACGGGAGCCGTCATGACTGCGTCACACGACACGATCCTGCGCAACGGGACGCTGCCCCGTCCCGACAACGATGTTCCTACAGCAGCGCCCTAGTGTTAGAGCTGTCTTTCGCCGCCGTCGACGAACAGCTCGGTTCCGGTCATGAAGCTGCTCTCGTCGGAGGCGAGGAACAGCACCGCGGCGGCGACTTCATCGGGCCGCCCCACCCGGCCCATCGGCACGTGCGACGCTTGCTTCTCTAGCAGCGCCTGTTCCTGGCCGCTCGGCGCCAGGCCCTTCAGTCCCGGAGTCTCAATTGGACCCGGTACGACGGTGTTGACGCGGATGCCCTTGTCGACCAACTCAGCCGCCCATGTCCGGCCCAGCGAACGGATGGCCGCTTTGGACGCCGCGTACACGCCCATTGCGCGTTTGCCCCCGTACGCGGAGGCCGAACCGGTCAACACGATCGACGCTCCCGGTTTCAGTAGCGGCAACACTTTCTGCAGCGTGAATAGGATTCCGCCGACGTTGATCTGGAATGTGTTGGTGAAGTGTTCGACGGTCACGTCGGGCAGCGTCGCCAATTCGGCGCCGCCGGCATTGGCGAACACAATGTCCAGGCCGCGTCCACGGGCCTTGATGGCATCGGCAACCTCGTCGAGATCGCGGAGATTCGACACGTCGCCGCGGATACCGGTTGCGCCCGCTCCGATCGAAGCAACGGCGTCGTCGAGAGTCTTCTGATTTCGCCCGGTGATGAAGACGTGCGCGCCTTCGGCGGCCATCCGTTGTGCGGCGGCGAGCCCGATGCCGGAGTTGCCGCCGGTGACGAGTGCCGTCTTGCCGGTGAGCTGACCCATGGTGATCTCCCTTGTTCGTCCGGCGTCTGTCCCATACGGTGAACCGTGTCTACTGCGAAACGAGATCGACGACTTCCGGGAAGCGATCGGTCCGTGTCAGTGATTACCCCGTCGGCATGTTCGCGAGTTCGACAGCCCGACTCAGCGTCTCACGGTCGACGATCTCGGCAGCATTCATCGGTTGGGGCAGGACGCCCGACTCGGTCGCGATGTCGATCATGAAATTCACGCTGTCGTCGGGGTGATGGCAGCCGTTGATCAGTCGCTCGTTGCGCCGCCACAGCCGTTCGAGGAAGTCACCGTGGCAAGCCGGTCGGATTTTCCCGCCGGGCCCGGTCGGGGGCTAGCAACCGCATTGATCGAACCTACGATCTTCGGGCGTGTCTGTCTGCTCAGCAAGCCCGGCGATAATAAGATCCGGTTTTATGCGGATGGCTCTCCGGCGTCTGCTTGCGGTCTTGCTGGTGGCCGCCGGCTTGTTCGGAGGTACGGGAATTACGGCACCGACCGCCGGAGCCTTGGGATGGGGAGCGATCGCGATCTCACCGACTACCGGCAATGTGGGCTACTCGAAGGGCTTCAACTCGGCTATTGAGGCCGAAAAGGCGGCCGTCGGTCTGTGCAAAGCAAGCGATTGCCGCGCAGTCGTGAACTTCACCAAGGCATGCGGCGCGGTCGCCCAAGCACCCAATGCGTCTTGGGCATGGGGCTGGGACCACAGCGACACCGGCGCACAGAAGAGGGCGCTAACCTCATGCAGTCAATACGGCGCCGGCTGCCGGGTCGTCGGCTGGATATGTAGCTGAACGCATACGGCGCCGGGAGCGCATAGACCACTTGACACGGCGACCGCGACGGAATCTTCATCGGATCGTCGCCGCGCTCGTGGTTAACGCCGCCGCCAAGGCATCTGGCATCAACTACCGGACCGCGCAGCGCATCGTGGCGGCCGCCGCAGGGCAGGAACCAGCAACTCATGGCGGTCGGCTGACGGGTCAAGCCACCGCCAAGCCATGGAACCTGCATTCCCTTGCCCATAGACGCAGACTGACCTCGGAGGGCGCTCTGTCAACCCGGTTTTGGGGGCTGGCTGGGTGAGCCAAAGTGCGGAGAGTCGCTCGTCGCATCTGTGTGATCGCCCGTGGCCACAATTTGGCCACAGTTATGGGTAACTCCAGTGAAGTAGAGTGACGTATCCCTGGAGCTAGGCGCGTTTTAGCCCCACTGAACTGGTAGCCGAATAGGGTTCACATCCCTCCGCCACCGCCATACCTCGCCTACGGCTGATGAACGCTAAGAAGGCTCGTCTTCGGCGGGGGAGTCGTTGCCCATCGCCAGGTGCTGCAGGATTCGCTCGTTGAGAGATGCCACGATGTCGAGTTCCGCCGGGCTGAGCAGGTCGATGAAGTTCCGGCGGACATCCTCCACGTGTTCGGGTGCCGCCTTCTCGATGGCGGCGCGTCCGGCCGGCAGCAGTCGGACCATGGTGCTGCGGGCGTCTTCCGGATTTGGGTCGCGGCTGACCAGCCCGTCCTTCTCCATGCGTCGCAGCTGGTGGGAAAGACGGCTCTTCTCCCAGTCCAGTGTTTTGCCGAGGTCACGGGCGGACATCCGGTCCTCGGCCTCATTCGTGAGCACGGCCAGGACTTCGTAGTCGGCGCCGGACAGTCCCGATTCCAGCAAGCCTCGATTCAAGTGGGCGACGAGCTGGTGATGCGCGTGCATGAAGGCCCGCCAGGCACGTTCTTCGCGCGGACCCAACCATTTCGGTTCCATCGGCATCCACTCTACCTCGACTGGTTGACGCATCAACCATAAATACATATGGTTGAGGTATCAACCTCTTGGGATCATCAAACTGCGAATAGGACTTCTTCATGAGCAGCATCAGCATCAGCATCATCGGCTCGGGGAACATGGCGAGCGCCATCGGCGGCCTGGCCGTCAAGGGCGGCAACGCCGTCGAAATCATCAGTCGCGATGCGGACAGGGCAGCAGCCCTGGCAAGCGAACTCGGCAACGGCGCCACGGCCGGAACGTGGGGCGCCGCACCAGCCGGCGACATCGTGATCCTTGCCGTGCTGGCGGACATCGCCGTATCGGTTGTCAGCCAGTACGCCGACGCGCTGGCCGGCAAGATCATCGTCGACATCACCAACCCCTTCAACGACAGCGGCACCGGGTTGGCCATACCGGCCGACACCTCCATCGCGCAGATGGTCGCCGAGGCCGCACCCGCAAGCAGCCATGTCGTGAAGGCGTTCAACACCCTCTTTCGTGACGTGCTGGCTGCGGGCGGCCCGGTGGACGTGTTCATGGCCGGCGATGACCCGCAGGCCAAGGCGAGCGTGTCGGCGTTCGTCAAGAGCCTCGGACTGCGCCCACAAGACGTCGGCGACCTGCGCATGGCGCACTGGGTGGAGGCAGCCGGTGTGCTGACGATGGGCCTGGCCCGAAATGGCGTGGGGCACTTTGACTTCTCCCTTGGCGTCAACCTCGGCTGAGTTCGCCGTACATAACCCGGAACAATCGAAAAGGAGTGGAGTGATCGTGGGAAAGCTCGATGGCAAGGTCGCGGTAATCACCGGCGCGACAAGTGGTATGGCGCTGGCAGGTGCCAAGTTGTTCGTCGACGAAGGCGCTCACGTCTTCATCTCCGGCCGACGCAAGGACGCGCTGGACGAAGCCGTCGAACAGATCGGGCGGAACGTGACCGGCGTGCAGGGCGATTCGGCCGACCTCGACGATCTCGACCGGTTGTTCGACACGGTAAAGCAGGAGAAGGGCGCGATCGACGTGCTGTGGGCAAGTGCCGGGGTGGGCAAGCAGAGCAGGCTCGGCGAGATCACCGAAGCGGACTTCCATGACGCCTTCTGGCTGAACGCGCGCGGCACGCTGTTCACGGTCCAGAAGGCGCTGCCTCTGTTCAACGACGGCGGCTCGATCTTCATGACCGGGTCAAACGCATCGTTGCGGGGCTACCCCAATTGGAGCGTGTACGCGGGAAGCAAGGCGGTGCTGCCCGCCTACGCACGGGTGTGGGTGTCCGAGTTGAGAGTCAGGAAGATCCGGGTGAACGTGCTGACCCCCGGCCAGGTCGCCTCGCCGATGTTGGCGGAGGTGATGGACGACGCGGCGATGGAGCAGTTCGAATCCGTGATCCCGCGGCGAGAGATGGGCCACCCAGAGGAGATCGCGTCGGCCGCGTTGTTCCTCGCCTCCGACGACTCGAGCTATGTCAATGGCATGGAGTTGGTCGCCGACGGCGGAACCACGGTGATATGACCGCCTTCGCCCCCTACCGCGACACCATCGAGCTGTTCGTCGACTCCATGCACGGCGGTGCAGACAAAGACGCTCTTTCCGGAATCCTCGCCGAAGACGTGGTGCTGTACGGCCCGCTTGGCGATGAGTCAATCACCGGCCGCGAGGCAGTCCTGGAAGCCATGCGGACGGTCGGCACTGTCGCGGCCGACCTCACCTACAAAGAAGTCTTTAGCGGCCAGACCCACCACGCCGCATGCTTCCGGCTGCAGATCGAAGACACCGTGGTCGACGGGATGGACCGCTTCCTCCTCGACGCGGACGGCAAGATCGCCGAGGTGACCATATGGTGGCGCCCGCTGCCGTCCGGCGTCCAGATGCAGGGCCACCTTGCTGGTCTCCTCGGCATGAGGCCCTGGGAACTACTCACCGACAAGTGTTGATGCGGCGCAATTTAGAACGGGTACGGGCCCAGTGTTCATTCGGACTTGATGCTCACGCGCTGCCTAACCCGACCGCGTGGGCGTAACGGGATCCGAATGTCTCACGCCCAGCCACCGGCGCAACTCCGCGATCCACCCTTGCCGGTCGGAGGAGACCCCCACCCACGCGATGTAGCCATCGGGCCGGACAAGAACAGCGGGGCCCACATCGGATCGCTCGACCTCCATCAGGCCGGGAACTCCCACCGGACGCGTCTCCCGTTCGCGGATGAGCACGAACCCCGCGCAGCGCTGGAGATGCGTCAATTTACCTATCCGGAGTGGGATTTCGGTGGCACGCGTGCCTACGAGTGGGTTCTGACCAGCGTGGTGGGGGTAGCGCAACGAAGTCCCTGCAAAACCGCCTGCCACCGCGTCACGCACGCGTGGCACGCGAAGCAGCCTGGGCGCGATCAGATTTCGCATTCCGCGGGCGATACTGGGACGCAGCGTGACGCCGCGTGCCATCAGACCGGACTGGATCAGTACTCGCTTGCCGATGGGGTGGCGTTCATCGTGGTAGGTGTCGAGCACATCGTCGCCGGCGCCCGAGAGGACCGCGTCGATCTTCCACGCGAGATTGGCGGCGTCCTGGATTCCGGTGTTCATGCCCTGCCCGCCCATCGGTGAGTGGACGTGTGCCGCGTCACCTGCGAGAAACACACGGCCGCAGCGATATTGGGCGACCTGACGCTCGTCACAGTGGAACCGCGACAACCAGCCGACGTCACGCACCCCGAGATCGCGTCCCATCGCCCGGTTCAGCACATCGATCACTTCCGGGGCAGCGACGGGCTCGGTGTCGGGTACCTGGTGGGCCCGATCCCACACCATCGTCCGATACCACGCACCGTCTTTGTCGTTTCGCCCGTACGGCGCCAGAAAGGCGAACCGCTCGCGACTGCTGCCGAGCGTGAGCCCACCGTCGGTGGGGCCATTGGCGAGCTTGACATCGGCCAGCACGATCGACGACAGAATCGTCTTTCCCGGGAAGTCCACGCCGATCAGATCTCGGACGGTGCTGTGCGCGCCGTCGGCCCCGATCACGTAGTCCGCACGCCACGTCGTCCGATGACCCGGGTCGTCGTCATCCTTTGGTCGTGCGGTGACGGTGACACCTTCCGAATCTTGTTCCAGCGCCACGATTTCGAACCCACGACGAATCTCTGCCCCCGTGATAGGCGGCGTAGCCGGCGAGTGCGCTGTCGACGTTGGTCTGCGGAGTGATCGCGACGAACTGTATTTCCGATTGCAGATGTGTCAGGTCGATTCGTGCACCGGCGAATATGGAGACACCGGGCGCCAGGTGCGCCTTGGCGATGACGTCGTCGGCCAGGCCTCGTGCGTCGAGAACCTCAAGCGTCCGGGCCATCGTGGCGAAGGCCCGGCTGGATGGGTTCACCTCCGGCCAGCGTTCGAGGACGACGACTGAGCGGCCACACCGGGCGAGGTCGCCGGCTGCGGCCAACCCGGTGGGTCCGGCACCGATGACGAGCACGTCCACCCGCTGTGAAGTAATCATGGTCAGCGCGCCGGCGTGGAGTCGGCCGGATTGGGATACCAGCGGCGGATGTCGTCCGGCGTCGAGGTGGGCGAGTAGTTGAAGACGAACCGGCACGCCGGGTTGGCGGCGTGCGCCGCGTTGACGATCGCCTCGAACAGCAGCGTGTTGTTCGCGACCAAGCGCACACCGGCACCGATCAGCACCGCGTCGTAGTGCTTGTTGGTCAGCCAGGTGCGGACCTTCTCCACCCCTGCCTCACCGAAGTCGATGAGGCAGTTGTCGACGTCGTAGCCCGCGGCCTGAAGGCCTTCCACATTGTCGCTGTTCGCCTTGGCCAGTTTCTCCGTTGTCAGGCCCGTGAACTGCGCGAAGTCCGTCGATTCAACATCGATGACGTCGGGGTGGAGTCCGATCTGGATAGCGGTGACAGTCATGGCACTCCTTGAGTTCAACGCTTGTTGAACTGACATTAGGACGGTGCGGTAATGTTGTCAACAGTTGTTGAATACACTGTGAGCATGGCTCCACGGACGCGGGATGCGGCGGCGACCAAGGCGGCCATCTTGGCTGCGGCACGGGTCCAGTTCGGACAAAACGGATTCGAGCGGACGACGATCCGGTCGGTGGCGAAGGCGGCGGGTGTTGATCCTGCGCTGGTGATGCATTACTTCGTCAACAAGGACAACCTTTTCGGCGAGGTGTCGCGTCTGGATATCTCACCCCCTGACCTGTCGGGTGTGGCGCCCGAAGACGTGGCGGACGTGATGTTGCCGTTGTTCGTCGAGGTCTGGGGACCCGATGGCCCCTTCCTACCGCTGCTGCGTGCCGCTTCGTCAAGCCAGGCGGCGGCCGAGGCGCTGCTGGACGTCTTCGCCCGGCAGGTCGCGCCGGCGCTGGCCGATGTAGCGATCGACAGGCCGATGGAGCGTGCCGCACTCATCGGGTCCCAACTGCTGGGCATCGCGGTCGGGCGCTACATCATCGGTATCCCGCCCCTCGTCGGGATGGATGACCAAACGCTGGCCCGTTGGCTCAAACCTGTTCTGACGCACTACCTCACCGATCCGGCACCATAGAACGACGATGTCACGATCGACACCCTTCGGCGTCCCTGGGCTGCTACGGTCCGAGCGTGTATCGGGTTATTCAGTGGGGCACCGGCACGGTGGGCGGCGAAATCATCACCGCCATCCTCGACCACCGCGACGATCTCGACCTCGTCGGCGCGCTGGTCTACTCCGAGTCGAAGAACGGTGTCGATATCGGCGCGCTCGTCGGCCGCGAGCCGATCGGCGTGACCGCGACCACCGACGTCGAGCAGATCTTGAAGCTGGACGCCGACTGCGTCCTCTACACCCCTCGCACCGCGCATCTGGATGACGTTTGCCGATTGCTGGAAAGCGGGAAAAACGTTGTCACGACGGCGTTTCTGTTCCACCCGGCGCGGATCGACGCCGCCAGATCGCGAGCGCGTACTCGCGGCCTGTGAGAAGGGCGCCAGTTCGGTCCACGGCAGTGGAATCAACCCCGGCAACCTCTCGGGTGTGCTGCCGTTGGCGCTTTCGGGCATGAGCCGCACGATCGACAGGATCACACTGCAGGAGCGCGCCGACTGGTCGGTCTACGAGAGCACCGGAATCACCTTCGACAACATGGCATTCGGGCAGCCCGTCGAGTCGATCAGCCCGACCGCGACCGACTTCCTGGCATTCAACAGCTCGATCTTCACCGAACAGGTCTGGCTCCTTGCCGACGCGCTGAACGCCGACATCGACGACGTCTCCGCCGCCGTGGAGGCCGTCGGAGCCGAGCACGATCACCAGATCTTCGACCATCTGCTGGCCGCGGGTACGACGGCCGGACAGCGCTGGAACTGGGCCGGACATCGCGACGGCGAAACGCTCATCGAGATCGAAACGCTGTGGACGGTAGGCGGCGAGTACCCCGGCCACTGGCCCAAACCGCAGCACGGCTGGACGCTGACCATCGAAGGCGATCCCTCGATGCGCACCCACTTCATGTCCCTGGCCAGCTTCACGCGCGACGCCACCATGGAAGAGCACGTGCGGTCGGCCAGCGTCGCGACCGGGATGCAGGTCCTCAACGCTGTGTCCGCCGTCTGCGAGGCCCCGCCGGGCTTCGCCACCTCGGCGACGCTGCCCCTGATTCGCAGCGATACCGGGTTTAGGCGCGAAACCCGGACGGGTTAGCCGCTATTGTCGGGCGTGTCACTAAAGAAGCGGTCACGGCGGCCACGGTGAATTCGCGTGAAAGACGTGGTTGCGAGTGCGTTCGGTATATAACCCTGTGGTGAGCACGTCGGTTGATCAGTCCGCCATGTCGAGCGGCCGTTCTCGGTGCTGCTTGTCGAAGACGACCGGGCCGACGCGGTACTGGTCGAGGAATTGATCGCCGATGCGGGCGCCGACATCCAGGTGGTGTGGGCGTCGTCGATGGAGGCCGCCGAGCGCCAGTTGGCGATCGCCCGTCCCGACTGCATACTTCTCGACCTCAACCTTCCCGACGCGGACGGGATCAAGGCGCTCGACCAGATCGCCAAACATGACGTGACCATGCCGATCGTGGTGCTGACCGGTCTCAACGACGAACACTTCGGGGTCTCCGCTGTCGCCGCGGGTGCGCAGGATTACCTGGTCAAGGGCCGGGTTGAGCCCGATACGCTGCACCGCGCGCTGCTGTACGCGGTCGAACGTAAGCGCGCCGAGCTGACCACGGTCGAGTTGCACGCCAGTGAACTGCGCGCCAAGGAGAACGCCCGCCTCGAACGCGGACTGCTGCCGTCACCGCTGTTGCTGGACAACCCGGGCGTGGACATCGTCGCGCAGTACCGGCCCAGCCGCCAGTTCGCGCTTCTCGGCGGCGACTTCTACGACTTCGTCCAAACGCCCGGACCGCACCGTGCACGTCATGGTCGGCGACGTGGCCGGACACGGTCCGGATGAGGCGGCGCTGGGGGTTGCGCTGCGCATCGGTTGGCGCGCACTGACATTCGCCGGCCTGCGCGGCAACGAGCGGATGCGCCAGCTGGAGCGGATCCTGAGCACCGAGCGTCCCGGCACGAGCATCTTCGCGACAGTGCTGTCCGTCGCGATCTCGCCCGACGATCTGAGCTTCAACGCGGTGTCCGCCGGCCATCCCGGGCATGCTGCTGCACGGACCCGATTCGGTGGAGTGGCTGGAGCCGTCGGTGGGCCCCGCGCTTGGCCTCAACGGCTACGAATGGCCGCTGAACATCCTGGAACTGCCGCCCGGCCACGGCCTCGTGCTACTGACCGACGGCTTGTTCGAGGGCCGATCCGGGAGCGGGACCGAGCGGCTCATGGAGGGGGGCCTGCTGGACGTGGCGCGGTCCTATGCGAGCCTTCCCGGCCCCGAGTTCGTCAACGCGCTGATCGACGACGTCGAGCGGCGCGCGCAGTCCGTCGGTGGGACCAGCGACGACATCGCCGTCGTGCGGGTCGAGCGGACGGCCACCGAATGAAATGGCAACCGACGGTCCAGGGTTGGCAGAACCTGGTGCTGGCGGTCATGGGCGTAGTCGTGCTCGCCGGCGCGATCGCCGGCGCAGTTCTGCTGAACCGCACCGACAGCTGTTCGAACGAGATCACCGGAGAGATCGGGCCGATGCGGATCGCGGCATACCAGCTGCAGGCCGCATTGCGTGATCAGGAGACGTCGGTACGTGGGTATGCGATCTCCGCCGATCCCCAGTTCCTCGAGCCGTACGTCGCCGGGCAGAAGGTCGAAGCATCCGCAGCGCAGGTGATTCGGGAACATGCCGGAGATCGCACAAAGGTGCTCGCCGACCTGGACGCCATCGAGCGCACGGCCGCGACATGGCGGAGCTCGTATGCGGAGCCGCTCATCGCCGACGTCAAACCCGGCGTCCCGTCGGTAATCGACAGCACGACCGCCGACACGCGGCAAGGCCTCATTCGATTCTCTCCGGCAGAACTTCGACGCACAGCTCCAACACCTGCAGCAAGAGCGCGATGAAGCTGGCGATGAGCTCGCGGCGGTGCAGAATTGGCGGGATGTCGTTCTGGCCGCGATAGTCCTGGCGATCTTCGTCGCGGCCGTCCTGTCCGCGCTGGTGATCAGAACCGCGGTCACGCGTCCGCTCACCGCACTGGCCGCATCGTGCAGACGAATCACCGAGGGCGACTTCAGCGAGCAGATCGTGCCCCAAGGCCCCAAAGACATCCGCGCGATCGCGGCCGACGTCGAGGACATGCGTCAGCGGATCGTCGACGAGCTGGAAGCCACTCAGATCGGCGCGAAGCCAACTGGCCGATCAGGCTCTTGAACTGCAGCGGTCGAACGCCGAACTCGAGCAGTTCGCCTACGTCGCGTCGCACGACCTTCAGGAGCCGCTGCGCAAGGTGACCGCGTTCTGCCAGCTCATCGAGAAGCGGTACGGCGACAAGCTCGACGAGCGAGGCGTCGAGTACATCGCGTTCGCCGTCGACGGCGCCAAGCGCATGCAGACTCTGATCAACGATCTGCTGACATTCTCCCGCGTGGGTCGGCTCAATTCGACGCGTAGCGACGTCGACCTCGGCGTCACGCTGGACGCCGCACTCGAGAACCTGGAGACCGCGATCGCCGAGTCCGGCGCGCGAGATCGTCCGCCAGGGGCAGCCGCTACCGCGGATCAAGGGCGACCCCACCCTGCTGACGATGGTGTGGCAGAACCTCATCGGCAACGCGGTCAAGTTCCGGCGCGACGGCGTCGCGCCACGCATCGTCATCGACTGCGAACAGAGCCCGAACGAGCCCGATGGGTCGTGGATGCTGACCGTGACCGACAACGGCATCGGCATTCCCGAGGAATTCTCCGACAAGGTGTTCGTGATCTTCCAGCGCCTGCACGGCCGCGACGTCTACACCGGCACCGGCATCGGCCTGGCGCTATGCAAGAAGATCATCGAACACCACGGCGGCAGCATCTGGATCGACACCTCCTTTACCGAGGGAACCAGATTCCGCTTCACGATCCCCTTCGCTGTCGACGAGCCACGTCGCAGCCAGCTCTGGAAGGAACCACCGCATGACACCGGCCGGTCGCGCCATCGACGTCCTGCTCATCGAGGATGATCCCGGGGACGAGCTGATCACCCGAGAAGCCTTCGAGCACAACAAGATCAAGAACAACCTCCATGTCGCCCACGACGGCGAGGAAGGGCTGGACTTCCTGTACCGGCGCGGTGCGCATAAGAATGCGCCGCGGCCCGACCTGGTGCTGCTCGATCTGAACCTGCCGAAATACGACGGCCGCCAGCTGCTCGAGAAGATCAAGTCCGACCCGGACCTCAACCACATCCCGGTGGTGGTGCTGACGACGTCATCGGCGGAGGAGGACATCCTGCGCAGCTACAAGCTGCACGCCAATGCCTACGTCA
The DNA here is from genome assembly GCA_963720345.1 of uncultured Actinomycetota bacterium. GTDB lineage: Bacteria > Actinomycetota > Actinomycetes > Mycobacteriales > Mycobacteriaceae > Mycobacterium. Next base: position 187,129 of record CAVRFN010000044.1, on the reverse strand, counting down.
CCAAGCCGGTCGATCTCGATCAGTTCATGAACGCGGTGCGTCAGATCGACGAGTTCTTCGTTCAGGTGGTCCGGCTGCCGCCGCAGGTCTGAGGGGCCGCGTCGAACTTCATTCGCACGGTGGTGCCCTCGGGCGAGGACTTGACGTCCAGACCGGCGCTCACCGCGCGCATGATCGGCAGCCCCCGGCCGCGGGTGCTCGGCAGGCTCGGCGGGGTCTGCCAGACGCCGTGATCGGCGATGTCGACGACGATCTGTCCGTGGTCGTGATTCGCGTCGACGAGGATCGGCCCCGCATCGATGCCGCGGTACGCGTGCTCGATGCAGTTGGTGCAGGCTTCGTTGACCACCAGCACGATGTCGGCGATGCCGGTGTCGGACATTCCGATCGGCTCGAGCCAGACGGCTAGTCGGCGACGGATCTCGGCGAGTCGTTCTGCGATCGCGGGGACCTCGATGCGGAGCGACTCAACCGGTCGCGAACACGCATCGATTGCCACGCACGAGGTTGTACCCCGAAATGGTCCATCTCTCACGCACGCGGTCGGCGCGTTATCAGTGTGTGACCTATTTGTAGAAGGTCCAGCTGTAGTCGGACGTCCAGGCGCCGCCGATGCAGCTGAGCGGGACACCGTCCGGCGACTGCGCGACACCCGTCTGGTCCCCGCAGGGCAGCCGCAGCGTGCGGACCCCCACCAGCGGCGGTGCCGCGATCCAGATGCTGCGCGAACTGCAGGCCAGCGTGTTGCCCGAGGCGTCGACGCCCCAGTTGTAGCGGGTGTTCTGGTTGCAGTGCTCCCCGGCGACAGCAGTGCGAGTGAGGTACGGCACGCAGTCCGCACCGTCGCAGTATCCAGGGGAAGCCGATGCGTTCGCCGCGATCACCATGGGCGCCGCCGCGAACCCGCACGCCAGCGCAACTGCAGCCAGGATCTTCATGAGCCTCAGCGTAGGTTTTCGGGCGGCGCCCGCGTAGGGTTTCGCTTCATGAAGCTGGTCCATCGCGGCGCTTGGCGACCGCCGCAGCCGCCGTTGCACTGGCTCCGCCGGCCGGCGCCGACAGTGTCGCCTACCTCGTCAACGTGCACGTGCGGCCCGGCTACAACTTCCCCAACGCCGAGGCTGCGATCGGCTACGGCAACACCATCTGCGACCGCGTCGCGGCCAAGATGGGCTACGCGCAGCTCGTCGACCAGGTGAAGGCCGACTTCCACACCGACGGACTACTACCAGGGCGCCTACCTGATCAACCAGGCCGTCAACGAGCTGTGCCCCGCGCAGATCTGGCAGCTGCGCCAGTCCGCCGGCGGCTACACCCTTCCGGCCTGACGGCCTTGACCTCATGACAACGGCGGCGCCCCTGTCGGGACGCCGCCGCAGCTAGTTTCGATAGTGCCCTGACTACGGGCAGGCTGACCTCGATTTCGAATGGCTTGTTGACCGGCTGCAACGGGTTGGCCATGTCCACACCGGTGGCGGTGCCGGAGATCTTGTAAGTCTTGCCGTCCTTCTCGGCCTTGGCCTCACCCTGGCCCGTGCCGCTCTGGTAGCCGAGCGTCACGCCGTTGACGTTGCCCAGACCCACCGACTGCACCGTGGGCGCATCGCCCTCGCTGACCACCGCCGCGATACCGGTGGCGGCGTCGCCGATCGCGATGTTCATGTTGCCGCCCATCGAGCTGCACACGACGGTGCCCTGGACCGCCTGGTCCTTTCCGTCGATCGTGACGGTGGTACTTGCCCTCAGCTGACAGCGGCAGACGAGGTCTCGCCGGTGGTCTCGGACTTCTTGTCCTCCGATGAACATCCGGACAGGCCGGCGACAAGGATTGCCATGCCGCCCACGGCGACCACGAACCCACGCTTCACCACTGTTCTCCTTTGTGTCGTCGCGACCCGTCAAGATCGGCGGATCATCTCCAGCAGTATGGTGCGCGGCTACCGCCCCGACACCCGATTGGGAGAAAACGTAGGTTGCGCCGAATGCTCCGCGTGCGGGCAGCTAACAGGACACTTTGATGGAGAAAGTCCCGGATTTCCGGAAGCTGGGGCTGTCGGTGTCGAAGCCGTCAGCGGTGCCGGAGATGTCATACGTGCGGCCGGTCATCGTGACTTTCGCGGTGTCGCTGAACCCGGCGTTGTAGCTGCCGGTGAAACCGCCGAGGTCGCGGATGGCCACCGATTCGGCGGTGAGCTGGTCTTTGTTGGACACCATCGCGATGACGCCGCTGGCCTCGTCGCCGGTCGTGATGGTGGTGAGCGTCCCGGTGGAGTCGCACTGCACGGCATCGGTGGTGCCCGCGTCCTGACCGTTGACGGTCACCTGCGCGGTGCCTGCGACGAGCATGCCGGGGCCCGGCTGGTACTCCGGCGGCCCCGACGAGCAACCTGCCAACGCGAGTGCGGTCGCGGCGCCGGCGAGCAGGCGAGTTCTCACAGTGCAGAATCTACGGCGTGGCACCGCCGAATACTCTCCGTCTCCAAGACTCGTCGGCGCCGTTTTTCAGCATCGACGCGCAGTTGCCCGGCAGGCCCGGTCGCGCAGGCGTGATCCGAACGGCGCACGGCGACATCCACACTCCGGCGTTCATTCCCGTCGGCACCCAGGCGACCGTCAAGGCGGTACTGCCGGAGACGATGAGAAGTCTTGGTGCACAGGCGATTCTGGCGAACGCCTACCACCTTTACCTGCAGCCGGGGCCCGATATCGTCGCGGAGGCCGGCGGGCTCGGCACATTCATGAACTGGCCTGGCCCCACATTCACCGACAGCGGGGGATTCCAGGTGCTCTCGCTGGGCGCAGGTTTCCGCAAAGTGCTGGCGATGGACACCGAACGTGTGCAGGCCGACGACATCATCGCCGAAGGCAAGGAACGACTCGCCAACGTCGACGACGACGGGGTGACCTTCCGATCGCATCTGGACGGCTCCACCCACCGCTTCACCCCGGAGGGGTCGATCCGGATCCAGCACCAACTCGGCGCGGACATCATCTTTGCGTTCGATGAGCTGACCACGCTGGTGAACACCCGTGGCTACCAGGAACGGTCGGTTCAGCGCACCCACGAGTGGGCCGTGCGGTGTGTGGTCGAGCATCGTCGTCTCACCGCCGCGACGCCCGATCGGCCCACGCAGGCCCTGTTCGGTGTCGTGCAGGGCGCGCAATACGAGGATCTGCGCCGAGCTGCCGCGCGCGGGCTGACGTCGATCGTCGGTGAGGACGGCGTCGGGTTCGACGGCTATGGCATCGGCGGGGCGCTGGAGAAGCAGAACCTGGCCACCATCGTCGGCTGGGTCACCAGCGAGCTGCCCGACGACAAGCCGCGCCACCTCCTGGGCATCAGTGAGCCCGACGACCTGTTCGACGCCGTGGCCGCGGGGGCCGACACCTTCGACTGTGTGTCGCCGTCACGGGTGGCGCGCAACGCTGCGGTGTACTCGACTACCGGGCGGTTCAACATCACCAATGCGCGGTACCGGCGCGACTTCACGCCGATCGATGCCGAATGCGACTGCTACACCTGCGCGCACTACACCCGGGCCTATCTGCATCACCTGTTCAAGGCCAAGGAGATCCTGTCCGCGACGCTGTGCACGATCCACAACGAGCGGTTCGTGGTCCGGATGGTCGACCAGATTCGCGCGGCGATCAGGGCGGGCGAGTTCGACGAGCTCCGTGCAGAAGTCCTGGGCCAGTACTACTCGTCGTGACATTGCGATTTCGGTGCGCAAACAGTCGCTCAGCGAACGTCAGCGCGTCGAAATCACTGCGCGAGTTCGGCGATGACGGCCCGCGCCGCCCGTTCCCCCGCATCGACCGCACCTTCCATGTAGGCGCTCCAATATGTGGCGGTATCGGTTGAGGCCCAATGGATCACGCCGATCGGGGTGGTCAGTGCCGGACCGTACGTGGTCCACACGTGCGGTCCGTGGTTGGCGTTGTAGCAGCCGCGGGTCCACTGCCGCTCCGACCATTCACCGTCGACGTAGAACTCGGGCTTGGCGGCCTTGCTGCCGAAGTGGCGTACGAGTTCCGCGGTCAGCGCTTCACGCCGCTCGGCTTCGGGGAGGCGGCCGTAGGTCCGGGCCTGATCGCCCTCCAGGAACAGCAGGATCACGCCGTGGTCGTCTCCGGGGATGCACGTGTCGTTGGACATCCGGGCCGGGCCGATATCGGAGATGAGCTGACCGTTGAAACCGTCGTTGCGCCAGAACGGCTCGTCGTAGATGAAGAACGCCTTCATCGACGAGCCGTTGGGTAGCCGCTGGGTCAGCTGGTCCCTTATCCCGGGCAGCGGCGGGTCGTACATGATGCGCCCGGCGAGCGTCGGAGAGATCGCGACGATGGCCCGTCGACCACGGGCCACCAACCCGCCACGGCAGTGCACGGTCACGCTGTCGGTGCTGTGCTCGATCAGTTGGACGGGCACGTCGAGCACGATGCGGTCGGAGATCAGTGCCGCCAGCCGATTCGGGATCTGGCTGGTGCCGCCGATGAAGCGAGTGGTCTGCGCGCCACCCTCGGATTCGGCGAACAGTTCCGACGTCACACCGCAGGTCTTGATGGTGAACAGCAGGTGCAGGAAGGAGACCTCGGCAGTCGGCACCGCGAGGATTCCGACGGTGCAGATTTCCAAAAGATTCCGGGCCACCGGCGAAAGCCCCTGTGCGTCATACCAGGCGCCCGCAGTCACGGCGTCCCAGTCGAGTGCCCGAGGAGCTGTCCAGGGTGCTTCGACGGGTACCTCTGCGGCCAGCACGTCCAGCCGCCGCAATACGAGTTCGAGTTCCTTCAGCTCCGACTCGAACCGGGCGTGAAACTCGTTCTCCCGCATCACACCCGAGTCGACGAGTTCGTACGAGGTGTCGCCCTCGTCGTACTGACCGAAGGTCTCGACCCCGAGTTCTGCGGCGAGACGGAACATCCGTTCGTGCGTATCGCCGATCCATTGCGCGCCGAGTTCGACCGGAACCCCGGGCATGACCTCTAGGGTGAGAATCCGTCCGCCGACACGTTCGTCGGCTTCCAACACCAGCGGCGTCAGACCCGCCTCGAGCAGTTTCCGTGCCGCGATCATCCCGGAGAGTCCGGCTCCGACGACGATGACGTCCGCTTCCATGGTCGATGGCTGCACCATCGAGCAACCTTCTCACAGCGCTTCGCTTTGAGTCGCGATAGACCGAATCTGCCGCGGAATCCTTGCCGGTGCGGAGCGCGAGCGTGCGTGTTGCGGGCAACATGCCGTGCGCTAACCCAAGTTCGCGCACGCTCGCGGGAGAAGCGAACTAGAGCGGGTTGAGGATCCGGTCCAGGAACTGGCGGGTGCGCTCTTCCTTCGGATTGCCGATCACTTCTGACGGCGGACCCTGCTCGAGGATGACGCCGCGATCGGTGAACAGCACCTGATCGGAAACCTGTCTGGCGAATTGGATTTCGTGGGTGACGATCACCAGAGTCCAGCCTTCGACCGCCAGATCCTTGATCACCGACAACACCTCGCCGACCAGTTCGGGATCGAGCGCCGAGGTCGGTTCGTCGAAGAGCACCACCTTCGGCTTCAGCGCCAGAGCGCGCGCGATGCCGACCCGCTGCTGCTGTCCGCCGGACAGCTGAAACGGATACTGGTCCTTCTTTTCGGCAAGTCCCACCTGATCGAGCAAATCGGCGGCTTCGGCCTCCGCCTCGTCCTTCGGCCGCTTCTGCACGACGACCGGACCCTCGGTGACGTTCTGCAGCACCGTCTTATGCGGAAACAGGTTGTGGGACTGGAACACGAACCCGCTTTGCGCTCGATACTGCCGCAGCTGATCCTTGGCCACCGGCTTGGAGAAGTCGATCTCGACTCCGTCTTCTTGACTGCCGACACGGATCACGCCCGCATCGGGCACGTCGAGCGCGTTGAGTGCGCGCAGCAGCGTCGTCTTCCCCGAACCGGACGGACCGATGATCGTGGTGGCCGAGCCCTGCGCCACCTCGAACGAGACGCCGTTGAGAACCTTGTTGTCTCCGAAGGCTTTCTGCACGCCTTCTGCCTTGACGCGATATTCGGTCTTGGAGTTGGTCACCGGGCCACATACCTTTCCAGTCGGCGCTCGTATCGGTTCTGGGCGAATGAGAGCACCAGGCAGATTATCCAGTAGTACAACGCGGCAGTGCCGTAGAGCGCGAAGAACTCGAAGGTCGGAGCGGCGACGTTTTGCGCGGTTCGGAACAGTTCGGTCACCAGGATCGTCGACGCCAACGACGTGTCCTTCACCAGCGATATCAACGTGTTGGACAGCGGCGGTACGGCGACGCGGGTGGCCTGCGGCAGGATGATCCGTCGAAGCGAGCCAACGTAATCGAGGCCGATGGTCTCGGCGGCCTCCCATTGTCCCTTCGGAATGCTCTGGATCGCCGACCGGATGATCTCGGCGGCGTAGCCACCGACGTTGAGCGAGAACGCGATGACCGCGGCGATGAACGGCTCGATCTTCACGCCGATCTGGGGCAGCGCATAGAAGACGATGAAGAGCTGTACCAGTAGCGGTGTGCCACGGATGATCGAGATGTAGAACCGCGCCAGGCCCGACACGAGGACGTTCGAAGACAGCCGCGCCAGCGCGACGATGAGCGCGAGAGCCAGGCCGACGACGAAGCTGATGATCGTCAGCGGAATCGTCTTCTCGATCGCGGCGCGGGCCAGCGGCCAGAGGTTGTCGAGAATGAGCTGCCAGGTACTGGTCGGCCCGGCCTTCGACAGATCCACGTCGAGGTAGCGCTCCGAGATCTTGGTCAGGGTGCCGTCGGCGCGCAGCTCGTCGAGCGCGGTGTTCAACTCTGGCAGCAGCCCGCTGTCCTTGCGCGCCGCGAACGCCTGCTCGCCACGTTCGTCGGGAATGGTGGTCACCTTGAGCGGAGCCTCAGGGTGTTCGGCCTGATAGGCGAGCACGGTGATGCTGTCGTTGACCACGGCGTCCACCCGGCCGTCGTTGAGCACCGTGATGGCCTGTGAGAACCCGTCGACGGATTCGACCTCGGCGCCGGCGTTGCGTGCGATCTCGGCCCAGTTGCTGGTGGGATTCTGCGCGGTCCGCTTGCCCTTCAGGTCCGCCAACGTCTTGATCGAGTCGTCGTCCTTGCGGCTGACGATCACGCCCTGGGAGATCGAGTACGGCTCCGAGAGGTCGTATTTCTGCTTGCGTTCCTCGCTGATCGTGACCTCGTTGGCGACGATGTCGAAGCGGTCGGCCTCCAGCGCCGCGAAAATGGCGTCCCACGGCGTCTCGACGAATTCGACTTCTACGCCGAGCTTCTCGGCGACTGCCCTGGCGACGTCGACGTCGTAACCGGCGAGCTGTCCACCCTGACTCGCGTCGTGGAACGAGTACGGCGGGTAGACACCTTCGGTGCCAACCCGCAGCACGCCTGCCGATTTGATGGGGTCGCTGTCATCGGTACTCGACGAACCACACGCCGTCAGCAGCAATGCCGACAGCAGTAGTAACGCGAGAACCGATCTTGATAGACGGTGCACCTGCGGACGTTAACAATTGCGCGGCGGCCGACCATAGGGTTCCGCTCAAGCTGAGGCCGGTGGTCTCAGCGGCACCCGGCGTGGTTGGCTAGCGCCATGCCCGAGGAGCTCACCGCCGAGCAGGCCGCCGCGCGCCTTCAGACCGCCGACACGCTGGGGATGGCCCTGGGCCCCGGCCAACCACCCGCGTTCATGCGCGCCCTCGGTGAGCGCGATGACTGGACCGATCTGCGGGTCTACGGCGCGTTGATCGCGGTACTCACCGAACTGTTCTCGCGTCAAGGCGTCCACTACCTGTCGGGCTTCTTCGGTCCGCTCGAGCGGGCGCTGCGCGACAGCGGCGCCGACATCGGGTTCACCCCCGCGGACTTCCGCCGCTTTGGGCCATTGCTCGAACGACAGCGCCCGCGCGTGATGACCACGGTCGCGACGCCGCCCGATGCCGACGGCTGGTGCTCGTTGTCGCTCCACGCCGGTGGCACGACCGGCGAGTTGCACCGCGCGGGCGCCGATCCGGATCGGCTGCTCGTTGTCGAGGTCTCCGACGCCTACCCGCGCACGTTCGGGCTGCGCGCATCGAACAACCAGGATTATCGGCACGCTCTGCACGTCGACGAGATCGACATCCTCATACGTTCAACCGACGAACCGCTCGCGCTGCCCGGCGGTGACGTTCCGCCCACCGACGCTGACAAGGCGATCGCACGGCACGCTGTCGAATTCGTCCCGTCCGGCGCGACCCTGCAGACGGGAATCGGCTCGATCCCCAACCAGATCGCCACGCTGCTGGCCGAGGGGGACGGCGGTGATTACGGGTTGCACAGCGAGATGTTCACCGACGGCTGCATGCACCTGCATCAGGCAGGCAAGATCTCCAACGCGCGCAAAGGCCAGTACGACGGTGTCAGCGTGACGACCTTCGCCTTCGGTTCCCCGGAGCTCTACGCGTGGCTGGACGGCAATTCCGACGTCGCGTTCCTACCAGTGGAGATCGTCAACTCGCCCGAGGTGATCGCCGCCAACGACAACATGATCTCCGTCAACGGTGCGCTGGCGATCGACATTCAGGGCCAGGTCGTCGCCGACACGATCAACGGTGACCAGTTCAGCGGGATCGGCGGTGCCGAGGACTTCGTGGCAGGCGCCGGCCTGGAACTTTCGGATCGCTCGCTGATCTGCCTGCGCTCGACGTTCGAGAAGGACGGGAAGTTGCAGTCGCGGATCGTGCCGTGGTTCGGCCCCGGTGCCGTGATCACGACGCCGCGGCATCAGGTCGACGTCATCATCACCGAGTACGGCGCCGCCGAACTGGAGGGCAAGACGGTGCACGGAGCGCGGCGAGGCGCTCGCGGCGATCGCGCATCCGCAGTTCCGCGACGAATTGCTCGCCGCCGCGAAGCGGGCGTCGAACGGCCGCTCGCCGGTCGCCTAGTCGGCGCGAGCAGACGCGAAAGCCCCCAATTTTGCCGTGTTGTAGGGGGTTTCACGTCTGCTCGCGCTTAAAGGCGCGGTAGATCCACGGCTGCCGCGGCAGTCGAGACGGGTCGAACTGCGGCAGCATGTCATCGACGGTCGTCGCTTGGTAGCCAAGGGAATCCGCGATCTGGACCAGCGCGCGCGACATGCCGATCTCGGCGAGCGTGACGGCGCCGTCGCGTTTGGCCAGTCGCGCGCCGTCCTCGTTCAGCACCAGGGCCACGTGCGCATAGGTCGGCTCGGCGTGACCCAGCAATCCGGCCAGATACGCCTGCCGCGGGGATGATGACAGCAGATCGTCGCCGCGTACCACCTGGTCGACGCCCTGCGCCGCGTCGTCGACCACGACGGCCAGGTTGTAGGCGGGAACTCCGTCACCGCGACGCACCACGAAGTCATCGACGATTCCGGAGTAATCGCCGTGCAGTAGATCGTGAACTGTGTGTGTGATCGCGTCGGTGCGCAGCCGCAACGCCGGCGGGCGACCCAGCTGGGCGCGCCTGCTGTCCCGTTCCGTGTCGGTGAGATCCCGGCACGTTCCCGGGTATGCGCCCTGCGGAGCGTGTGGGGCTCGCGGCGCCTGGGCGATATCCTTTCGGCTGCAATAGCATTCGTACAGCAGATCGCGGTCCGCTAGCTCCGCGATCGCCGCCTCGTAGCGGTCGGAATGCTGGGTCTGCCACTCCGCGGGCTCGTCCCAGGTGAGACCGATAGCGGCGAGATCGTCGAGTTGGCGTTCCGCGATGTCGGTGAAGGTGCGGTCGTCGAGATCGTCGACGCGCATCAGGAATCGGCGCCCGGTCGAGCGGGCGAACAGCCACGCGAGCACCGCGGTGCGCAGATTGCCGATGTGCAGGTCGGCAGACGGGCTAGGGGCGAACCTGCCTGCGCTCACCCTCGCAATCTAGCTAGCCGCGCTCCCAGGGCGGTGCTTCGCCCATCTTGTTGTAGTACTTGGCGAGATGGCTCTTCACGCGGTCGATGTCGTCCTTCGGGAGGTCGACTCCGCCGCGGGCGCCGTTCATGATCCCGCCTGCGGCCATCACACCGCGCGGTACCGCCTCCAGCTTGCCGCCCACCACGTCGGCGATCAGCAGTTTGTAGGCGGTGAAATTGTCCTTGTTGTCGCTGTCGTACCAGACGTGGGCGTCGCGGTATTTCTGGTTGGGTTCGTCCTCCGCGTCAGCCCACTTGCGTACCCGCTTCTCGGCGGCGTCGCCGTCCCACTCTCGATCCCGGTCGGCCAGCGGAAGATCCTGAAAACTCGTTACTGACATGACTTATGCGTGCCCGGGCTGTGCCGATTCAAACCGGCGATGGCGTAACCAGAAGGCAATTGCCAGGTACGGCAGCATCAGCAGCGCAAAGGCGCCGCCGTGGCCGCCGAGATCGGCCAGCGCGGCGTAGCTGCCGTAGACCGCCAGCGTCGCGACGTCGGTCGACATGCCCGCCAGCGAGGTGACCGTCGCCCTGGCCTGCCCGGTGATGCCGTCCTGCAGACGGGTATCGGCGACGACGGTGATGCACTGGAAGACGCCGAACGCGGCGGCGAGGGCGACCGCGCCGAGTGGATGCCCCGACAGCGCACCGGCCGCCATCAGCACCGCGCCGGCACAGATGAGTAGCGCCAGCGCCGTGGATCCCAAGTGCGCGGCGCGTCCCGCGGCCAGACCACCCGCCGAGGCACCCGCCCAGATGACCACCATCAGCAGGGAGACGTCCGCGGCGGAGGCGCCGCCGCTCTCGATCAGCATCGGCGTGTACTCGTCGAGCGCGCCCCATACCGACGCGACGACCGCGACGAGGATCACCGCCGCCCGAATCGAAGGTGACCGGCGAACCTCTCGCAGACCGGAGGCCAACGTGTCCGCCCAGCCGAGATCGGGCTCGTCGCGCGATCGAATCCGATTCTCCGGCAACAGCATTGCGACGAGTGACGCCAGTAGGCAGACGACGACACTCGCCAGCCCGATCGCTAGAAACCCACCGGAAGAGATCACCGGCGCCGCGACCGCACCCGAGCACATCGCGGCCAGTACGCCCGCCACCTGGCCGCGGCCCATCAGAGTCGCGTATTTCGCGGGTGCGTCGAGCCGCTGCAATTCCTCGTACACCAGCGCCTCCAACGCGCCCGACGTCAGCGCCGACTTGAGGCCCCAGAGCACGAAACCCAGCGCGAACACCCAATAGCCGGGTGCGGCCACCCACAGCGCGAACGCGACGGCCGTCAGCAGCGGACCGAGGATCAGCAGCGCTCGGCGCGAGGTGGCGTCCGCCAAAGCGCCCGACGGCACCTCGAGCACCAGGCTGGACACCGACCAGATGACGAACAGCGACGAGATCTGCCATACCGACAGTCCGGTGTCGCCGAACAGCAGCGTGTACACGGGGTACAGCAGCACGAAGTCGTCGAGAAAGAGGTACGCGTACAGAGCGCCGGCCAGGCGGCGATGACTTTTGGGGCCCTCTAGCGGTCTATATCAACATCGCCAGGTCATGAAACGAGACTAAGGGAGTGTTCGCGATGGCAACACCGAAAATTGTCGACCGGGATACATGGCAGGCCGGGCTCGACCAGTTGTGTGTGCGCGAGAAGGCGCACACCCGCGAAGGCGACGCGATCGCGGCCGCGCGACGGCGGCTGCCGATGGTCGAGGTGGACGCGCAGGCGCGCGTCGTCGGCGCGCAGGGACCCGTGCCCCTGCTCGACGTGTTCGAGGGACGCAAGCAGCTGCTCGCGTACTTCCACATGTGGCATGACGGCAAGCCCGCGCCGGAGCAGTGCGAGGGCTGCACGTTCTTCACCGGCCACGCGCAGGAGCTGTCGTACCTGCACAGCCGTGACGTCACGTACGCGACGTTCTGCGAGGGCGAGCTACGCGGAAAGTGCCCGGTACCGGGACTTCATGGGCTGGGAGATGCCGTGGTACTCCGCGCGCGACTCCGACGCGATTCTGCAGGGCCGCTCCTTCGGCTTCTACGCGTGCTACCTGCGCGACGGCGACCGGGTCTTCGAGACGTACTGGAATACCGGCCGCGGCACCGAAGCCGGCGGTAACAGCTACCACCTGCTGGACCTGACTGTCTATGGCCGCCAAGAGCAGTGGGAGGACTCTCCCGAGGGTTGGCCACAGCCCTACGACCCCAGCGCCGGGGACCAGTTCCGGCTGGGGGAACGGCCAACGTCGCAGTGGTCCCGGATCGCCGCGGGCCGATCGGACGACCTGTCGGGTTAGACCCGCACCAGGCTGATCGGGTTCTGGCCGGAAGTCCAGTCCGGATCGCCGCAGACCCCAGGCTTCGATCGGAAGCTCACGGCCCCGATCAGAGTCACGGGGTCGAACGAATACATCAGATCCGCGGGACCGGTGCTGCCGTCGGCGCATATCCGGCCGTTCGGGACGTCAGTGCGTTCGATGGTCCAGGGGCCGCCGGTGACCCGGGTGATCTGCTCGAGCAACCCGGTGGATGACGAGATCGTCCCTGCACACGTGACCTCGGGGTTGCACTGCGTGGTGATGGACCACGTGTTCGTGATTGGACCGTTGATGAATTTGAAGTCGCCGTCGAGCCGGTCGTCGGCCCATGCGGGGCTCGCTGATCCGATGAGGGTGCCGGTGACGGCGATGGCGATTGCCGCCGCGCGGACGATCACCATGCGCTTCCTCCATTCACGTCGCCCAACCCGTGTGTGAGTGACCGAGCATCACATGCCAAAGGCCTGTACGTCTCGCAACTGGCAGATGTCCCTGGTCAGGCAAGCTGCTCGAGTTGGTCAACTCCTCGCGAATACGCTGACGACCCGCCGCGGGCTGTCCACGAATCGGTCAACCAGTCTGGCGTCGGTGAAGCCCATCTGGCGAGCAATAGCCGCCTCGGCGGGCCCGCGGCACCGAAGGCCTACACCCGGTTCGAACCGAGGGTCACAGGTCACCACCAGGAATTCTGCGGCCGCCGGCGGGGCACTCGGCGTCCCCTGTCTTTGAAGCGGGAATGCAAGCGCGGCACCGCTTTTGGCCACACCAGTGACGGCAGTCGGTCGATCGCCCGTTACCGAGCGGATCCTCGCAGCAGATTCGCGCTGCGCGCGGCCATCCGCCATCGGGCGACGAGCGCGGCGGCATAGCCACGACCGACAATGCGACACAGGCGACGACTACTGCGGCAGCAGCTGATCTACCGACTAGCGCGCGTGGTGCAGCCGACAGCGTTGCGACGGCGACACCGATCGCCGCGAACAAGATCGGGTCCAGCCACGCGTGATAGTGGTCATTGGGGAGCCCGGGGAGTGTGAGAGCCAGATTCGGTGAAATCAGGCTCAGCGCAATCACGGCCCAAAGGGTCGAGAGGGCCGCCCAGCGGCCAAATTGTCGCGCCACACCCTGTGTTAGGCAGGCGGCGACGGTCAGCGCCACGACCGTGACAACCGCAGCCGGGACCCCCCATAGCGGCGCGCTTCGCGAAAAGCCCTGAGACGGGCCAAACGACGACACGCCAGGCGATAATCACCAGCGCGACAATCGGCAGGGGCGGAGGTGTTCTGCCGTATGCATTGGCACCAGTGGCGTATTCGACGATCGCCCGTGTCTCCGAGAAGTCATACCGCAACTCGTGTAGCACCAGCGGTGCGCAGCCAACGACCACTACCGCCGCCGAGCCGAGAAGCGGCACGATCATCCCGCGCCGGTCTGAGCGCGGCCGCCGCAGGACGTCCGCGGCAAGCAGGACGACAAGCGGCACCACGATGATGACCGCCAACATGTGGCCGTGAAGCGCCAGCAACGCACCGACGGCCGACGGCACCCACCATCGCGCCTGACGTGTCCGCCAGGCGTGCCAACCGGCGGCCGCGGCAAGCGCCGCTCCGGGCGCGACGATGTCGGGGTTCCACAGAAGCGTCGACGCGGTGATCGACGATGGACTCACCGCCATCAGCAGGCCTGCAACATGACCCGCCAGCGCACCTCCGACGGTTCTACCGAGCCACCACGTCGCGGCAACGCCGGCAATACCGAGGACTGCGACGGTTACCAGTGCAGCAGCCGGGTTGGTGTCGGTTAGGAACGCACCCGGTGCGAGCAGCCAATAGATTCCGACGCCATGGTGAGCGCCGCCGAACGAACTCACCGGACCCAGCAGTGGAACGTCTCCGTCACGAACCCAATGCAGCATCGCCAGCAGCAGGTTGCCCTGGTCGTCATCCCATTCGCCGCGGCCCTGAAGATTCAGGAATCGAAGGACCGTCGCCAGGGCGATGATCGCGGCCAGGATGAGTCCGTCGCGTCTCGCTGGCGTCACAATGGATCGCAACGAATTACCTTGTACAACATACGATTTCTTCAGAGTCAGAATCGGAGGAGCCACGCGGTGCACCTCCTCTGCCGCCAGTGCTTTGGCGGCGATCGAATCTCGCTCCCAAGCAGCTGCGCGTATCGATTTACTGCAACGCGATTGACTACGCCAGTATGCGATTTCCTCGTGCGTAAAGGGGGGACGGGAGTCTTTCTGTTTCTGATAGGCCTGTTCTAGCCCAGGCCGGGGACGATATCGCCGAGGCTGAACGTGACCGGCTGTTCGAGCTGGTCGTAGGTACACGATTTCGGGTCCCGGTCGGGACGCCAGCGGTTGAACTGCGCGGTGTGGCGGAACCGCTCGCCTTCCATGTGGTCGTAGCGGACCTCGACGACCCGCTCGGGTCGCAACGGCACGAACGAGAGGTCCTTGCCTGCGTTCCACCGCGACCCTTCGTTACGGCGCGGAGTGCGCTCACCCGACATGTGGGCGGCCCAGTTCCAGGGATGGCTCGTCGAATGTTGTTATGAGGGACTGGAATTCGGTGAATAGCTCGCGCCGCTTGGCCATCGGGAACGCACCGATGACACCCACCGATGCGAGGGTGCCGTCTTCCTTGTACAGGCCCAGCAGCAGCGAGCCGATCGCTCCGTCGCCCGATTTGTGCACCCGGTAACCGGCGACGACGCAGTCCGCCGTGCGCACGGGCTTGATCTTGAACATGACGCGCTTGTCTGGCTGATATGTGACCGTCAGCGGCTTGGCGACCAGGCCGTCGAGGCCGGCGCCCTCGAATTCGGAGAACCAGCGCCTGCGCGGTCAGCAAGATCGGTGGTCGCGGGCGTGACGTGAATCGATGGGCCCGAGTCGGCCAACGCGTCGACCAGCGCGGCGCGGCGCTCGCTGAACGGCCTCGGGGTGTAGTCCTCGTCGCCGAGTGCGAGCAGGTCGAAGGCAATGAACGCGGCCGGGGTCTTCTTCGGCCAGCATCTGCACGCGCGAGTCGGCCGGGTGGATGCGCTGTTGCAGTGCTTCGAAATTGAGTCTGAAGCCGGTGGCAGTTCTCATGGGTAGGACGATCTCGCCGTCGATCACGCAGCGTGTCGGCAATTCCGCGCGGACGGCGGCGACGAGCTCGGGAAAGTACCTGGTCAATGGACGCTCGTTGCGGCTGCCCAGCTCGACGTCGAAGTCGTCTCGGAAGCAGATGGACCGGAATCCGTCCCACTTGGGCTCATAGGAAGCGTCGGGCGGGATCGTCTGCACCGATTTGGCCAGCATCGGCGAGACCGGCGGCATCACGGGCAGTCTCATCCAAGCCATTGTCCCGACGGCGTGTTGAGACGGCTCCAGGTTCGCGTAGTAAAGTTCAGCCGTCGCGTAGACGGAACTCGAGTTCCGCCGCGTGGTCGGGGCAAGGAGGTCCGGTGTTTCGAGTGCTGACGAAGGCGTGGATGCCGCTGCTCTTAGTGGTGGTCGTCGCGCTGGGGGCATATGCGGTGCTACGTATCCGTGGCGACATCGGCGGCCATGACCTGACGACAGGTGCCGCATCCGGCGGAGGCTTCACCGATCCGTTCAATCCCAAAAACATCACCTACGAAATCTCGAGTTCGTCGTCGGGCGGACCGGTCAGCGTCGACTACCTCGACGAGAACGGCCAGCCGCATCACGTGGACGGCACGCTGCCCTGGTCGTACACGATCGTCACCACGCTGCCGTCGATGTCGGCCAACATCGTCGCCCAGGCCGATACAGGCGTCTCCGATCTGCGCTGTCGCGTCGTCGTCGACGGTCAGGTGCGTGATGACCGCAGCACCGACGAATACAAGCCGTTCATCTACTGCCTGGTGAAATCCGTATGAGCAACGCACATTCCATGCCCCGGCGCGGGGCCGTCGCCCGCCTGGTCCGGATCCTGTCGGTCCCGATCATTCTGTTCTGGCTCGCCGTCGCCGTCATTCTCGCCGTCGTCACGCCGTCACTCGACGCGGTGGGCGACGCCCACTCCGTATCGCTGGCACCGCAGAACTCGCCCGCCTATCAGGCGATGATGAACATCGGCTCGAAGTTCGGGGAGTTCAACTCCGACTCCACGGCGATGGTGGTGATCGAGGGTCAGGACAAGCTCGGCGACGCGGCGCACGAGTACTACAACCAGATCGTCGCGAAACTGAAGGACGACAAGCACGTTCAGTTCGTCCAGGACTTCTGGGGCGACCCGCTCACCGCTGCGGGTGTCCAGAGCTCGGACGGCAAGGCGGCATATGTCCAAGCCTTCCTCGAGGGCGCGCAGGGCACCACGCCAAGCCACGAGTCGGTGGGCGCCGTGCGCGAGATCGTCAATTCGGTCCCGCCGCCGCCGGGGATACAGGCACACGTCGCGGGCAATACCGTGCTCAACGTCGACACCAGCATCGCCGGGCACCAGAGCCTCAAAGTCATGGCGCTGGTGTCGATCGGCGTGATCCTCCTGATGCTCCTGCTCGTCTACCGCTCGATCGTCACGACGATCATCACGCTGCTGATCGTGCTGGTCGAACTGTTCGGCGCGCAGGGGATCACGGCAACGGCGGGCAATCTCAACATCATCGGGCTGACCCCGTACGCGGTCAGCATGGTCACGATGCTGACCATCGCCGCCGGTACCGACTACGTGATCTTCCTGATCGGCCGCTACCACGAGGCGCGCGCGGCGGGCGAAGACCATGAACAGGCCTACTACACCGCGTATCACGGTGTGTCGCATGTGATTCTGGGATCGGGTCTGACGGTGGCAGGCGCCTGCATGTGTCTGTCCTTCACCACGCTGCCGTATTTCCGGACGATGGGTCTGCCGTGTGCGATCGCGCTGCTGTCCGTGGTGGCCATGGCGTTGACCCTGGCGCCCGCGGTCCTGACGGTGGCATCCCGGTTCGGGCTGCTCGATCCCAAGCAGGAACTGTCGACGCGGGGGTGGCGCAAGGTCGGCACCGCGGTCGTCCGCTGGCCCAAGCCGATCGTCGCGGTCACCGCTGTGATCGCGGTCCTCGGCTTCGTCTTCCTGCTGACCTACGTTCCGCAGTACAACGACCGGAAGTACACACCCGACGACATGCCGGCGAACATCGCGATGACGGCGGCTGAGCGGCACTTCTCGCAGGCCCGGATGAATCCCGAACTGCTGATGCTCGAGGCGGATCACGACCTGCGCAACCCGGCGGACATGCTCATCATCGACCGAGTTGCCAAGAGCGTCTTTCATCTTCGCGGGATCGAACGGGTCCAGACCATCACGCGACCCCTCGGCGCGCCGATCGAGCACAGCTCCATCCCGTTCCAGATCGCGATGCAGAACTCGGCCACCCTGCAGACGGCCAAGTACAACAACGACAACACCGCGCAGATGCTCGAGCAGGCCGACGAGTTGAGCAAGACCATCGCCAACATGCAGCGCATGTACGAGATCACCAAGCAGATCGTGGAGGTCACCCACGATATGAACGCCAGAACGCACGACATGGTGAACACCACCAACGAACTGCGCGACCACATCGCCGATTTCGACGACTTCTTCCGTCCGATCCGGAACTACTTCTACTGGGAGCCACACTGTTTCGACATCCCGGTCTGCTGGTCGTTGCGCTCGTTGTTCGACTCGCTCGACGGCATCGATGAGCTGGCAGGCAAGCTGGAGGGGCTCAGCGGGGACATCGACCAGCTTGACCACCTGATGCCGCAGATGCTCGAAGTCCTGCCTCCGACAATCGCTTCCATGAAGACCATGCGGGACTTCATGCTGTCGAGTCACAGCACCATGGCCGGCATCCAGAAGCAGATGCAGGAGGCCGCCCAGGGATCGACGATGATGGGCAACTACTTCGATCAGGCCAAGAACGACGACTCGTTCTACCTGCCGCCGGAAGTCTTCGGCAACCCTGACTTCCAGCGTGGCCTGAAGATGTTCGTCTCACCGGACGGCACCGCCGTGCGGATGATCATCACCCACCAGGGCGACCCCGCCTCGGTCGAGGGAATCCAGCACGTCGCGGGAATCAAGGACGCCGTCGCCGATGCGATCAAGGGCACCCCGATGGAGAACGCGAAAGTATCGCTGGCGGGTACCGGTTCGCTGTATGCCGACATGCAGAACGGCGTGAAGACCGACCTCCTCATCGCATGCATCGCATCGATGATCCTGATCTTCGCGATCATGCTGTTGATCACCCGCAGCGTCGTCGCCGCCCTGGTGATCGTCGGCACGGTCGCGGCGTCGCTGGGCACCGCGTGCGGCCTTTCCGTGCTGCTGTGGCAGGACATCATGGGCCTCGGGGTGCAGTGGATCGTCATCCCGCTATCGGTGGTGATCCTGCTGGCGGTGGGCTCCGACTACAACCTGCTCGTGGTATCCCGCCTCAAGGAGGAGATTCACGCCGGACTGAACACCGGCATCATCCGGGGCATGGGTGCGACCGGACGCGTGGTGACTGCTGCCGGTCTGGTTTTCGCGTTCACGATGATGTCGATGATCGTCAGCGATCTGCGCGTGGTCGGTCAGTTGGGTATGACGATCGGCATCGGCCTGTTGGTCGACACACTCATCGTGCGGTCGTTCATGACGCCGTCGATCGCCGCGGCCCTCGGTCGCTGGTTCTGGTGGCCGCTCAACACCTTCAAGATCGTCAACCGGACGAGCGGACGGGCCCAGCGGGAGGCGCACACCGCCCCCATCCCGCAGTCGATGCAATGACCGAGCCGGAGTCGAAGCTGCGCCGGCGCACCGATGGTCGGCTGGACCGCTCACGCGATCCCGCGATCCTCGACGCCGCCCTTGCCTGCCTGGCAGAGAACGGCTACAACGCCACGAACATGAACGACGTCGCCGAGCGCGCCGGGGTGGGGAAGGCCGCGATCTATCGGCGTTGGTCGTCGAAGGCAGCGCTGATGACAGACGCGGTTGTGTATTGGCGACCCGATCTGCTGAACAACGACGCCCCGGACACCGGCAGCCTGAGCGGCGATTTCGACGAATTGGTCGAACGGGTGAAGCGCAATGACGAATCCCTGGTGTCGACCGATCTGATCCTGCGCGTCGCGGTGGAGTCTGCCAACGACCCAGAACTCGCGTCCGCGCTGGATCACCTCATGCTGCTGCGGGGGCGGCGGGTGATCTCCGCGATCCTGCGCCAGGCCGAGGCCCGCGGCGAGATCGCCTCCGATCAGGACTGGTCCATGGTCACCGACGTCACCACCGCGATGAGCCTGCTGCAGGTGATCCGCGGGCAGCGGGTCGACGCGGCGTTCGTGCGGCAAGTGATCGACACGCTGGTGATGCCCGCCATTCGGACATGACTCGCCTAGTGCTTCAACGGCATTCGACATGCGCTCGGATCACCGGAATAGGCTCCGGCTTCCACAGTGATTTCGCCGGCCTCGAGCGTGAAGCCTTCGACGGTCCAGCGTTGCAGGGGACGGGTCGAACAGGCGACCGTGACGGAGATACTTTCGCCGGCCGACACGGCGATCGACGTGAACCCGCACAGATGACGAACCGGCTGCCCGTCGACTGAGCGCACTGCGTACACCTGGACCACGTGCCTGCCGTTGCGATCTCCGGTGTTGGTGACCGTCACGGTGGCATCGAAGCGCTCACCGTCTACGGATCCGAGCGTCAGGTCGGTGGTGGTGAACGTCGTGTAGCCGAGCCCGAATCCGAGCGGGTACGCCGCGGGCACACCGTCGTGATCGAGCTTGCGCTGCCCCCACCAACGGTCGTAGGTCACCGCGCGGGCCCGCCAATCCACCTGCGGCAGATGCGAATCCCGCGCAGGAGTCGCGACGGGCATCCGGCCTGCCGGCTCGGCATACCCCAGAAGGACGTCCGCCAGCGCCCGGCCGCCTTCCATCCCGGGGTACCACGCCATCAGTACTGCGGCGACGTCATCGTCCCACGGGTCGACGACGACGGTGCCGCCCGAGATGACGATCACCACGGTGCGCGGGTTGGCCGCGGCGACGGCCCGGATGAGCGCCACGTCCTCGTCGTGCAGACGCAGATCGGACCGGTCACCACCGAAGGTCCACCAGCGCTGCGAGAAATTGAACAGCGCACTGGTGAGGCGTGCGACCAGTGGCCGGCGCATGATCCCGCCGAACAGCGCTCATCGTGTCGGGTCCGAGGGCGATCAACGCCTCGCCCTCGTCCTTTGGCGTCAGGCCGACGACGACCACCGCGACATCGGCGGTCCGTGCGACATCGGCTGCGCGTTGCGGTGTCGCGTCGCCACCGTCCCTGACTACGCGGTGGCTGCCGAGCCGTTCCCGCAGACCCTGCACCACCGAGACGGTGTTGGGGGGCTTGACGTTCGACGATCCGGTGTCACCCAGGTTCGGTTCGGCGGCGAGCCGGCCGAGGACAGCGACGCGTTGAAGCTCCTGCTCGGCAAGCGGCAGGAGCGTTGTACCGTCGGCGTTTTCGTTGCGCAGCAGCACCGTGGCGCGGTGGGCCACCTCGCGTGCGAGCGCTCGATGTTCGGCACCGGCCACCACCGAGCGGGGTGGCGTGGGCCGGGCCCGCGATGCGAAAGCGATCTGGGTGCGGAGGATCCGAGCTCCAGCTCTCAGGACGTCGGCCCGGTTGAGCTCGCCGGAGCGGAACGCAGCAGGCAGAGCGTGGGCGCGCTGCTGCCGGAACGGCATCTCCACGTCCTGGCCTGCCGCAACGGATTGCACGGGATCGCGCAGCCCCCAGACCCAGTCGGTGTGTACGAAACCAGCGAATCGCCAGCGCTTTCGGAGAATGTCGGTGAGCAGATGGTGATTCTGTCCGGCCCACTCCCCGTTGACCGAGTTGTAGGAACTCATCACCGAGTCCACACCGGCCTCGACTGTACGGCGAAAGTGAGGAAGGTATCTCTCGTGAAGGACGTCCTCGGGCACGCGGACGTCGACCACAAAGCGCGCCTCTTCCATGGAGTTGAGGGCGAAGTGCTTCACGCTCGTGATCACCCACGGCTTGGCGCCTTCGGTTGCCGCGCAGCCCATTTCGCCGAGCAGAAACGGGTCCTCGCCGTAGGACTCCTGTGCGCGACCCCAGCCGGGGAAGGGGGCGACATTGATGCAGAGCCCGCCCCACCAGTTGGCGCCGTGGACACGCGCCTCGGCTCCGATCGCGGCCGCGACGCGGCGTTCGACGTCGACGTCCCACGTCGCCGCCCGCGCGATGGCGACAGGAAAACTGGTCGACGGGCGGATTCCGACACCGCGCGGGCCGTCGGTGAAGCGGAGCCCGGGGATGCCGATGCGGTCGACGCGGCCCGCCGTGACGGCGAGGAAGTTCGTCCGCGTGCGCGCACCATCGACAACCGTCTTGATCATCGGCTTGTCGCCATCGAGCAGCCACAGCAGCTCTTTGTCGCTCAGCATGTGCAGCAGTTCGGCGGCGGCTTCGTCGGCGTCCTTGTCGCCACGACGGACCGCGTCCACGGCGTCGGCGAAGGGAGTGGTCATCAGCGCGCGAACTCTTCGGCGATGATGGCCACGAAACGGTCGACGTCCTCAGGTGTGGTGTCCCACGCCGTCATCCAGCGGACCTCGCCGCGGGCGCGGTCCCAGTCGTAGAAGCGCACCCGCTCGCGGATCCGGTCGGCGACTTCGGTCGGCAGGGTCGCGAAGATCGCGTTCGCCTGCCTGTGCTGGGTGAAGTCCAAACCAGTCAGCGTGCCGTCGGCGATGCCCGCTGCAAGTGCGTCGCGCAGGCGTTGCGCCATCGCGTTCGCGTGGGCGGCGCTGCGCAGGCCCAGATCGTCGTCGAAGAGGGCGAGCAACTGTGCGGAGGCGAAGCGCATCTTGCTCGCGAGTTGCATGGTCATCTTGCGCAGGAACACCAGTCCGCCAGACCGTTCTGGGGCGAGCACCAAAACTGCCTCCGCGCCGAGCAATCCGTTCTTGGTGCCGCCGAGGCTGAGGATATCGACGCCCGCATCGGTGGTGAACTCCCGGAATCCGACGCCGAGCGCGGCCGCCGCATTCCACAGCCTGGCGCCGTCCATATGGACGGTCATGCCGTGTCGGTGAGCGAAGTCGCATAGCGCGCGCACCTCGTCCGGCGTGTACAGGGTGCCCAGTTCTGTGGTCTGCGTGATGCTCACGGCGAGCGGCTGAGCGCGGTGTTCGTCGCCCCAACCCCAGGCCTCGCGCGCGACCAACTCGGGTGTCAGCTTGCCGTCCGCAGTAGGGACGGTGAGAAGTTTCAGGCCGGTCACCCGCTCGGGGGCGCCGGCCTCGTCGGTGTGGATGTGCGCGCTCGTCGCCGTCACGACGGCACCCCAGCGCGGCAACACGCTGGTGAGCGCGACGACGTTGGCGCCCGTGCCGTTGAAGACGGGGAACGTCTCGGCACGCTCGCCGAAGTGCGCGCGGATCACCTCCGCAAGCTTGGCGGTGTAGTGGTCTTCGCCGTAGGCGACCTGATGGCCGCCGTTCGCGGCGGTGAGTGCAGTCAGTACCTCGGCGTGCACGCCTGCGTAGTTGTCGCTCGCGAAGGCGCGCCAGTCTGGATCGTGCAGCGGGGATATCGACACACTTCGATCCTGCACCCGATGACTACGCGAGGGCTGGGAGGTCTACCTATGTATGGAGGACAACATGGCGAAACAGGAAGGGCCCGCTATCCCGTCACCATCGATGCAGCAGGGGTCGATCGCGCTGCCGGAGATCGTCTCGCGCGACGAATGGCAGGCCGCACGCGACGACCTGCTGGCCGAAGAGAAGGCGTTGATGAAGGCGCGGGACAGCCTTGCCGCAAAGCGTCGGCGACTGCCGATGACTGCCGTACGCAGCGACTACCGCTTCTTCGGCCCCGACGGCGAGGTGGACCTTCTCGGCTTGTTCGCCGGGCGGCGTCAGCTGATCGTTTACCGGTTCTTCTATGCCCCCGATGTCGAGAACTGGCCGGATGGGTCCTGCTCCGGCTGCGCGTTTTTCGCTGACACGGTGACCCATCCGGCACATCTGGCCGCTCGCGACACGACGCTCGTTTTCGTCTCGGCGGCCCCGCAGGAGCGCATCACAGCGCTCAAGGCGCGGATGGGGTGGGAGCAACTTTCCTTCTTCACCCTTGTCGGCGACGAGTTTTCCCAGGACTTCGGCGTCGAGGAGATGTTCGGGGTCATCGTCTTCATTCGCGACGGTGATCGCGTCTACCAAACCTATTTCCTCAACGGACGCGGAATCGAAGAGATTGGCCCGGCGTGGTCGTTGCTCGACATCACGCCTCTGGGCAGGCAGGAAGACTGGCAGGACGTTCCACCCGGGCGGCCGCAGGGCGCGCCCTATGAATGGTGGCGCCTGCACGACAACTACGGCGATGTAGTGCTGCGCGGCCGATGACATTGCCGGTCGTCGGAGGTCTACGTGAGTATGGAGACTGTGGACCTACCCGTCATGCCACCCCTGGAGCCGATGCTCGCCAAAGCACAGGCCAAGGTGCCGGCCGACGCGGGGGTGTGGTCCTACGAGCCGAAATGGGACGGTTTCCGGGCGCTGGTGTTCCGCGACGGCGACGAGATCGTCCTGCTGTCGCGCAGCGGTAAGGACCTGGGCCGGTACTTCCCCGAACTCCTGGTCGCGCTGCGCGACGAGTTGGCGCCCCGCTGTGTGCTCGACGGCGAGGTCGTCGTTCCCCGGGAGATCGAGGGCCGGATCAGGCTGGACTGGGAATCGCTGTCCCAACGCATCCATCCGGCCGCCAGCCGAATCAAGATGCTCTCCGAGCAGACGCCCGCGCACTTCATCGGTTTCGACGCACTGGCCATCGGCGACACGTCGCTTCTCAAAGAGCCGTTCCGGGTCCGCCGCAAGGCGCTTTCCGATGCGGTGAACGAGAAGACGTGGTGCCACGTCACGCGCACGACCGAGGACCCCGAGCAGGGTGCGCAGTGGCTCGACACATTCGAGGGTGCGGGTCTGGACGGGGTGATCGCCAAACGACTGGACGGACCGTACCTGCCCGGTAAGCGGGAGATGGTGAAGGTCAAGCACGCCCGCGACGCGGACTGTGTGGCCATCGGGTATCGGATCCACAAGAGCGGCGAGGGTGTCGGTTCGATCCTGCTCGGTCTCTACCGTGACGACGGCGAACTTCAGATGATCGGTGGCGCAGCATCATTCAGCGTCAAGGACCGCATCAAACTGCTCGCCGACCTGGAGCCGTTGCGTGAGGGAGACCAGGTCAACGAGGGCGACCCCAGCCGGTGGAACTCGGCGGCCGACAAGCGCTGGATTCCCGTGCGGCCCGAGAAGGTCTGCGAGGTCGCGTATGACCAGATGGAAGGAAACACGTTGCACGGCAAGCGGTTCCGGCATGCCGTCAAATTCGTGCGCTGGCGTCCCGACCGTGAGCCGGCCAGCTGCACCTTCGACCAGCTCGACGTGCCCCTGAACTACGACCTGTACGACGTACTGGAGTCCTGAGATGGCAAGCAAGGCCGAAGAGATCGACGTCGATGGCGTGGCCGTCCGGCTCACCAACCGTGACAAGCCGTATTTTCCGGCGCTCGGGTCGGACGGCACCAAAGGCAAACTGTTCGACTACTACCTGTCCGTTGCCGACCGGATGGTGGCGCTACTGCGCGACCGCCCGGTTCATCTGCAGCGGTTCCCCGACGGCATCGAGGGAGAGGAGATCTACCAAAAACGGGTTCCGCAAAAGCATCCCGAGTACCTCGAGACGTGCGTCGTCACCTTCCCGTCGGGTCGAACGGCGGACGCGCTCAAGGTCACCCACCCGTCGGCCATCGCCTGGGCCGCGCAGATGGGCACCGTCACGCTCCATCCCTGGCAGGTGCGCTGCCCGGACACCGAGCACCCCGACGAGCTACGCATCGACCTGGACCCCCAACCGGGCACCGCGTTCATCCAGGCCCGCGAGGTCGCCGTGGATGTGCTCAAACCGGTGCTCGACGAACTCGGGCTGGTCGGCTACCCCAAGACGTCCGGAGGCCGAGGCGTGCACATCTTCCTGCGGATAAAGCCGGACTGGGATTTCATCGCGGTGCGACGCGCGGGGATCGCGTTGGCGCGCGAGGTGGAGCGGCGGGCCCCGAAGGCGGTGACGACGTCGTGGTGGAAAGAGGAACGCGGAAAGCGGATCTTCATCGACTACAACCAGAACGCCCGCGACCGTACGTTTGCGTCGGCGTATTCGGCGCGCAAGACGCCGATTGCGACGGTGTCGACCCCGCTGAGCTGGGAAGAACTGCGCGACGCCGACCCCGACGACTACACCATCTCGACGGTCCCAGATTTCGTCGCAAGCCGGCCGGACCCGTGGGCCGACATCGACTCCAAGGCCCAGTCGCTCGAGACGCTGCTGGAGATGGTGAAAGCCGATGAGCAGGAGCGGGGGCTTTCAGATCTGCCGTACCCGCCGAGCTATCCGAAGATGCCGGGCGAACCACCCCGCGTGCAGCCCAGCAAGAAGGTGGCGGCGAACTGGGATGATGAGGGAAACCGGGTCTAGGCCGCCACAAGCATGGCGCGTACTTGCCCGATAACTTCGATATGTGTCTGAGACGCTGAAATCTCTGCAGGGTAGCTTCAACCGTTCCCTGCGGGTGGAGGGCAAGGCCGACCGCACGCTCGTCCTCGTCGGCCACCCGGGACGACGTCCTGCACTGGCTCGATGCCCGACCCAACATCAATCACCGCCGTAGCTGAGTTGGGAAGCAGTGCCAGGTGTCACGACCGTGGTTGACGCACCACTGCCGTGCCCCGTCAGCGGTGGGGAAGCCCGTGGTCGCCACCGTCACCCAGAGATCGTCGGCACCAAAACTCCAGTCCGCAGACCACAGCAGGATCGCGCCGTACTGCTGCCGCAGCCGCGTGTGCTCCACCCAAATGTCGTCGTAGTCCCAGACGATTTCGTCATCGACGGTGCCTGGTCGCTTGGAACTCAACTGCGGCACCCACAGGGTGCCCGCGCTGAGGCCGGCGTTGAAGTCGAGGGTGGCCTGGTTCCGCAGCCGTTGCAGGCTGGAGGACACCGGCACCGACGGCGGGGGGACGGCGGGTTCTCCACGGTCGGTGGCGCGTCGGTCGGCGTGCGTGTCGGGGGCGGTGTGGGTGTCGGCGACGACGGCTCCGGTGCGGCGGTGACCGTCGACCTGATGATGGTTGTGGGGGCGGTGGTCGACGTGACGGTGTTGGGAGTGTTGGTCATCACTACCACCACGACGATCGCCGCGCAGATCATCACCGCCGCCGCCAGGATGGCCATGGCGATCACCGACGAGGAATCCGAGCGGGTCGTCACGATGGCCGTGGGAGCGCTCTCGGGACTGTAGGGGTAGTCCTCGTAGTCGCACCTGCTGTACGCGTACTGGGTCTCGGCGTCGGGGTTGACGTCGTCGGGGCCGCTCACCATGTCAGGTCGGCTTTCTTCCAGGTGTTCCGGTAGGCGGTGCGGATCTTTCCGGTGCGGTTGTTCCACCGAGGAGGCCAGCCAGGCTGGCCATCGCTCTCTTGGTGTTCTTCTCCATGTGTTTCCCCGTTTGATCAATGTGATCAGGAAGCCGATCGGGCTGCGGTGGCAAACCTCATGAGACGGTCGAAGAACGGATGCACATGAAACCTCCCCCAAAGATGATCTTGATATTGACCTAGTTCCCCCGCCGAGCCTCCGTGCTTACTCCTTGTCGGTCTTGTCGTCGGTCTTGTCGCCAGCGCTGTTGTCAGCGTCGCGATGCACAGCGTTCTTCAACGCGTCGCGCACCGCGTCGCGGGTCTTGTTCGCCCGCTCCTGGTGGGTCTTGACCGTGGCACGCAGGCTCTCGCGCACCGTGGGCTTCTTGTCGGCCGCGGTCTTCCTGGCCGCCGTGGTCGAGCCGCCCTGGATCGTGTCACGGACATGAGCCGCCGCGTCCACGGTCTTCAGCACCTCGTTGCGGACGCCATCGCGCAGCGCCAGCAGGTTCGTGTCGCGGAAGTTGGCGACGGCACCATCGGTGTTCTCCGGGGTGCCTGGAACCTCATCGTTGGGGATGTGGTCCGAGCCACCACCGAGCTTCGGCGGCAGCGTGATGGCCACCGCCTCGATCAGCGGATCAGCGATCCACTGCGGTGCATCGACGATCTCTCCGACCGCCATCTTGATCCCAAAGTCGCCCGCGACATGGGGCGGCAGGGTCGCACCGGGGTAACCGGGCACCGGCACTCCGGGCACGCCGTTCCAGAAGGCATCAGCGAGCTGGGGCAGTCCCAGCGCAGCCTGACCGAGGCCGAGCACGGTGATCCCGAGCCGGGTGCCCAACTCGACGACCAGCTCCTGCTGAGTGAACGGCTTGCCGTTCGGCTGAATGAACGGCGCAGGCGTGGAGGCCTGCGCCGTGCCGGCCCCCATGTGGGACGCGGCGGTGGCCCCGCCGACCAGGGTGGCGGCGATGGTCTTCTTCATGTGGTTCTCTCTTCGTTGTTTGGCCCCGGCTCCCTGCCGGGACTCGCGCTCGGTGGGGTTGACCTAGTTCCCCTCACCGAGCCTCGGTGCTATGCCGTCTTGCGACGTTCCTTCAGGGTGTGGTTGATGGCGAACGCCGCCCAGATCAGCGTCCACACGCCGCCCCAGAGCAGCCACATGACGCCGAAGCGGCCCCCGATTCAGCGGCTCTACCGCATTCGGTCCCATCAGCTTTGTTTGCTGAAGCGCGATCAGGTCGTCTGTAAACCACCCGGCAAGGGGGATGACCGTGCCGAGACTGGCGACGGCGAGGGTTTCTTCATCACCGCGCCGCCTCGGATTGCTCGTGGGCTTCTCGGTAGGCGGCGAGCACCTCCTGGGAGAACACTCCCCGGTCGGCCACGTCGTAGCCGTTGTCGCGAGCCCAATGCCGAATCGCTTGCCGTTTCACGCGTGGGAAGTCCAACGACGAGTTGCCCAGCTCGCGCGGTGTAGCCGTCAGCCGCTGCTGGCGGCGCGGGAAGTCCAACGCCGAGTTGCTCTGCTGGCGCGGTCCAGGCTTAGGTTTGCGCCGGTTCCCGTCGCGCACCCGACGGCCCGCCGACACGAAGGGCTCCAGCGCCGTTCGCAGGCTCAGCAGATTCTGCGGGCACAGGTCGATCTCGTAGGAGTCGGAATCGAGACTGAACCGATGGGTGACGATGCCGTCACCTTCGGTGCCGTCGATGTCATCAACGATGATGATTTTCTCAGCCATGTTGTTCGTCTTCCTCGTCTTTTTCGTGCCCGTAATATCCGACGGCTATGGGGCGCGTCCAACCGCCCGGACGGCTCGGCGTGACGTCGTCGCCGCCGAATGTGAGGAGCCGGGATGGTCTCATTGGTGGACCGCCACGATGGGCTCGTCGCCGTAGTTTTCCTGGTGGGTTTGGCGGTCTTCGTCTAGGTCGGCGGCGTGAAACGTCCGCGCGATGTGTTCGCCATACCCGCCTTCGCTGATGACGATGAAAACGTCGTGCGTTTTGCCCATAATCAGCCGACGCTGCCCGGCGTACCGATTGGAACCTGCACACCCACCCAGTTGCACGGCGTCCAGGTCCGCCACGCAACCAGCGCACACTGCTGCTGGGGACTGAGCGCCGGCGCACACGGCGGCGTCGCAGGCCCTCCACACACGGCAGGGTCGCCCCACGCGGCACCCACACCCACACAACCACCAATGCTGATCGAGGCCGCGACAGCCCCGATCATCAGTAACCGTTTCAACATGCCCTGCCCTCTGCCGCCCATGTGCATGCAACAGTAGGAAATAAACGGCAATTATGTCAACAATATGGTAACAATTTCCGGAGTGATGGGCATCACAGCACACTTGGCAGGATTGGCGAGCACGAACTGCCGCCCAGTGGCACCCACGTTGTTCCCCACCTGTTTGTCCGACACGGCCGTCGGGGTGCTGTCAGACTGAAGCCCACCAGCGGAAACGGGGAACGGCGATGGCGACGGTGTACGTGGTGACGGCGGGCAGCGGCGAGAGTTACCACATCGAGCGGGTCTACCTCGACAGCGACCAGGCCTACAGGTTTGCCCAGGACTACAACGGTATCGCCCCGGTGAACCCGGTGTCGGTGGAGGAATGGCAGGCCGGCGCCTCGGCCGGCGCCTACGACGGCCCCTACTGGCGCGCGGAGTGGTGGGCACGGCTTCCGGTGGCCAAGCGTCGCGGGGCGCTGCGCCATACCGACGAGGGCGAACGGTTCGACGACTTCGCCATCCGCCAGGAGTGGTGGACCGGCGACGCGCTGCCCGAGGCCAAAGTGGTGCGCCGGGAGCTGGCCGGCGCACCGAAGATCGAGGTCGTCGGGTGTTCCAAGGACAAGGTCGAGGAGATCTTCTGGGAGGCGGTCACCCAGGCTCGCGCCGAGCTGGCGGGAGTGCCCCGGAAATAGCTTCCGCCATCTGTGCAGAAAGTGGAACGAAACGGGCATGGCGGTTCGACATTGCCGCCCTTGTGCGTCATCATCGCATCCATGGACCGACGCGATCTGGAACGGCTCGGCCACCACGTCGTGAGCCGGCGCGTGGCACTGGGCTACCGCAACCGCACCGACCTCGCCGACAGCCTGCAGTTCACCGTGCGCACCCTGGCCGACATCGAGCACGGCGTGCGCAAGGCCAGCGCGGGCACCTACGCCATCTTGGAGAACAAGCTGGGCTGGGCACCGGGCAGCATCGACACCATCCTGGCCGGAGGAGAACCCACCGAAACCGTGCCCACACTGCGGCGCAACCACCACCACCGCCCCCGCCCCGGGCTACGCGCTGCGCCCGACCACCCCCAACGCCCTATCGCAGGCCTCCACCGAAGAGCTGCTGCTGGAACTACGACGCCGCATCATCGCCCCCCGCGATAGACACCCCGAAACCTGGGACGACTGGGACGGTGGCCTTGACCCCCACGGCGACTGGCCCGAACAGGGCTAGCAGCACCACCGCACGCAGGGCGTTCCCCTCTGCGAAAGCAGAGCCTGCCGCTCGCAAGCGGCTCGTCAACCTTCCTCACTCACACCAAACAGCCGCTCACGCAGCTCCGCCCCTCTTCGCCTGCTGTTCCTGATGCTTCTTGATCCGGCCCAGGTGTCCGAACTTCAACTCGATACGGTGCAGCGTCTTGGCCTACTGCCGCGTGATGAAGAGAGGGCAGGTTTTACCGTGGCGCGTTGCAGCCGGCCGCGATGTTGTGGCAATGTCCGTCACCTTTACATTTGCCGCAGTGGCACCTGCAACCTTTGTTCTTCAGTGTCTCTGAGATCTTGTGGTCGTCGCCCATTGCAAGCTCCTTCGTCAGTGACTACGACGCTAACCGTCTGCAGCCGCTTGCAAGCGAAAAGCGGCGGACGTCAATATCTTTCGCGTCCCAAGAGGAAATGGTCGTCCGTCACCATGAACCCCGCCAAGGCCTCGCGGAGGTCCTCGCTTGATAGTCAGAATACGTCGCCAAACCTGCGTTGGTGTGTCAATCAAGAACTACGGTCTGGCGGCGATTAAAGGCACCCTGACCCGAAATTTTCTGCGGGCTGTGAGATGCCTGTCTACCATCGGTAGATGGCAAACGACGCACGCGTGCGCAGGTTCTCTGTTCGTCTACTCGCCGCCGCGTTGACCGTCGTCGCGATGTCGTTCACGCCTAACGGTATTCCAACGGCGGCGGCCCAGGGGTGTCCTGACATCGAGGTGATTTTCGCCCGCGGCACCAACGATCCGCCCGGAATCGGTCTTGTCGGCCAGGGATTCGTCGACGCGCTGCGCTCCAAGGTCGGCGACAGATCGGTCGGCGTGTACGCGGTGAACTACGCCGCCACCTTCAACTTCCTTCGCGCCGCCGAAGGGGCCACCGATGCGAACAATCACGCCCAGTTCATTGCGAACACCTGTCCGAACACCAAGCTTGTCCTCGGTGGATTCTCTCAGGGCGCCGCCGTCATCGACTTGATGCTTGGCGTCGCTCCGAACGTTTCGGCCATTGCCGGCATGGGTGCAATACCGGGTCTGGGTGCCATCCCGGGTCTGGACCTCAACGCTCTTGCGACTCCGATGCCGCCGGACGCGGCGAACCGCGTGGCCGCCGTCGCAGTGTTCGGCAATCCCCTCGGCAGGGTGATGGGCCCGCTGAATGTCCTCAGCCCCGCGTTCGGCGCCAGGACCATCGACCTGTGCAATCCAAACGACCCCATCTGCGAGAAGGGTGACCTGAATAACCGGGTCCCGCACCATCAGTACGTCCCCGGTATGACCGATCAAGCGGCGACCTTCGTCGCCGGACTCGTCTAGTCCCCGGTGCGCTGAACCCGGGACTCGAAGTCGCTGTTGAACGGGCAACCGCCGGTCACTGTGTAGTGCCCGTTTCCGGTCAGCAGCGTGATCGGATCCTGCGCCGGCGTTGGCAACGGGTACTGCAAGGTGATCTCGCGATGGGCGGGGCCGCCTTCCTTGCACGTAGAGTCCGACGACCTGTTGGCCAAGACGAACTGGTTCTTGGCGAAGGTGAGAATCTTGACGTCGTTCGGAGTCAGCCAGTAGCTCAGGCAGCGGTCGCCGGCGCGAAGGCAGTACGTCTGGATGTCGAAACTCACGTCGGCGCTGCGGTTGCCATCCTTGTAGATGTCCACCTCTTGATAACGGCCGTACAGCGCCTGTGCCGGCGAGGCCACCCTGGCAGGCAGGGACGCGGGGTCGACGACGGAAACTCCGTCTTCCGCTTCCCCCGTGCGGGTGAACGTCACCGGTCGGTTGCTGGCGCAATTGGCATTCGGCGACCGGACGATCAACTCGCCTTCCAGCGACCCGTCGGGCTGCGACTGCAGCGACATCGACTCCCAGATCTCGGTTGAACCGGCTCCGGAGCACGTCCCTTCCTTCGCGGTCACCGACTCCCAACGACCGTCCAACTCGTCCAGCACCAATGCCGTTGCAGTGGTTAGGGATCCGTTGACCTTCGCCGCGCTCGCCACGCACTTACCGCCATCGCACGCTGATTTGATCACCCACGTTTCACTGCCGCCCGACGCGTCCTGGTATGGCTGACCGTTGGGTTGGGTGGGGGGTCCGAACGAGGCTGCGAATGTGCCGTTCAATCCGGCGCCGCCCGGGCCGCCTGGGCCGCCTGGCGCAGATGGGTTGGGATTCGGTACTTCGTCGCCGCCGAGAACGAGGAGGATGGTGGCGACGGCCGCGACGATCATCACGATGGCGATCGGCACCACCACGGCGGTGCGCCGGTACCACGGCCAGGGCGCATCGTCGTCGGACTTCTGCTGCGGGGTGGCGGCATCCGGTGGCGAAGGTGGGCTAGGCGCCTGCGCCGGTTGGGCCTGCGTAGGAGCCGCCGCGCTCTCAGCATGCGAAGCGGGTGCGCCCAGGTGCGTCGGCGCCCACGCCTTGGCCACGTGCTCGGGCTGCCCGGCTTGGGTGGGCGCCCACTCTGGCTGGGCCGGTTGAGCTTTCGTCGGTGCCCAGGCCTTCTCGACGTGCTCGGGTGTGCCCGCGTGGGTGGGTGCCCATTGGGGCGGGGCCTCGGCCGGGCGGGCCTGCGTCGCGTCCGCGGCCGGCTCGATCTTCTCGGCGGGCCGCAGCTGCGTTGGTTGTTCGTGCCTTACGGTGTCTTCTTCGACGAAGGCCCGCGTCGGCGTTGAGGGGGCGACACCGGCAGCGGTGTGCGCCGAACCTGGTTTGGCCGCCGGCTTGGTCCGGCCGCGGTTGGCGATCGCCGCCGTAGCAGCGCGGGCCATCTCGGTCGTCGTTCCGTACCGCTCCTCGGGGTCCTTGGCCATACCGGAGGCGATGACTGCGTCGAGCTCGGGCGACACCCCCGGGATCTTGATAGACGGCCGCGGCGGCGGGGTGGTGAGGTGACCGGCGATCTGCTGCTCCACGCTGTCCCCGGGGAACGGCCGGCTGGACGTGAGGCATTCGTAGAGCACGCAAGTCAATGCGTAGATGTCCGAACGGGTGTCGGACTGGCCGCTGGTGAAGCGCTCGGGCGCCATGTACGGCCAGGTGCCGACCACGTTGCCGGTGGCCGTCAACTTCGTCTCACCCGCTGCGCGCGCGATGCCGAAATCGATCAGGTACGAGAAGTCGTCCTCGGCGACCAGAATGTTGGAGGGCTTCACATCGCGATGCACGAGCCCGATCTTGTGCGCGGCGTTGAGCGCCGACGCGATTTGCTCGATGATCTTCACCGCTCGCGCGGGCTCCATCGGACCGTCGGAAAGAACGTTTTCGAGGTCTTGGCCTTCGATCAGCCGCATGTCCACATACAGCCGGCCCTCGATCTCGCCGAAGTTGTGGATGGGGACGACGTGTGGGTTGTTCAGCCCCGCCGCGGCGAATGCCTCGTGCCGAAACCGCTCCTCAAACGTGGGGTCCGCGGCCAGCTGCGCCGGCAGAACCTTGACCGCAACGACTCGCCGGGTGGCGGTGTCGAATGCCTTCCACACCTCACCCATGCCGCCGCGGCCGATTAACTCGACGAGGCGGTACTTGCCGAAGGGCGTGCCCTCCACTACGCCTCCTGTGGACGGTGGCAAACCAGCGGGTTCACAGTCTTCACGATCGGGCAGCCGCCCGGTCCCGTATTAGAGATTGAATCGGCGGTCGGCATACCGCAACCCACGAGGCGTGACCGGATCCGCAAACTTCTTTGCCTCCGCCGCTGCAGGGTGAGGTCAGGCACGGTAGGAAGCCGGACTATCCCTTGAGAACGCAAAGCAACCACATCGTGTAGCCAACCGCATTCCGCGCCAGGATGCCATCGGTCGTCAATATTTGCTGATTTCGCTGAATGTGTGGCGGTGCGCGCCGCCGACTGCGAGAATTCGACGATCTGACGTGTTCGGGGGAATCGCCAGCGTGAAGGGGGTAGTCGATGTCCGGATTTCGTCCGGCCCATAGCGGGTCTGTCGACGTGCGATTGCGCTGCCCCCTATTTGTTGCCGACAGCCGCACGTCTGGCTCGCACTCCCGACGATCTGACTTAGGGAACGACAATGCATGATCCAACTCCGTATCACAGGCGCGTTCGCGGTCTAGCTGTCCGCGCTGTCGTCGATTGTCGTGGTCTCGTCGACCGCGTTGGGCGTCGGCGCATTCCCCGCTTTCGCCCAGCCGGACGAAACGACCGTCGTGGACACCCCGGTCTACGAGGAGACCGGCGGTGTACGAGGCTCCGCCGGTCTACGAGGCGCCGCCGGTTGTCGAGGCTCCGGCTGTGCCCGCTTACACCCCGGAGGCTCCCGTGGTGACCGAGGCTCCCGTGGTGACCGAGGCGCCTGTGGTGACCGAGGCGCCCGTGGTGACGCAGGAGCCCGCAGGTCGTCACGACTCCGGCGCCGGTGGTGACGCAGGAGCCTGAGGCCGTGACGACGAGGCCGCGCCGCAGTCACGGCCGACGGAACCTGGGACGACAACTGCGGCCGCGCCGATACCGACTCCAACGGGCGCGTTGCCGACTCCATCGGCTGCGTTACCGACTCCGACGGGGCCGTGACTGACTCCGACGGGCGCGCGACGACTCCGACGGTCCGCTACCGACTCCAACGGGCGCCGTTGCCGACTCCGCGGGTCGACGTCACCGACTCGACGGGCCACGTTGCCGACTCCGACGGGCCGCGACTGCCGACGCCGACCGAGAGCACACTGCCGACGTCGGCGACGGGTCCGAAGAGACCAGCTCCGGTGAACGACCGCGGGCAGCTCGACGGAGAGACCGCCGGGAGGTCTACCAGTGGCGAGTCCACCGTCGAAGACTCCGGAAGCATCGAACCGGCCGCGGGTGTCACCGCGACTCCTGAGCCGCAGCAAGCTGAAGCGTCACCCGAGGACATCGCGACCGCTCAGGAGGCCAAGCCGGTCGAGGAGGATCCGCCGCCCGCGCCAGCCGGCCGAGATCGACAAGCTCAGGAATCTGATCCTCACGCCGCCGGACGCCAATACGGCGAAGGTCCGGGGCACGTGCACCGCCCGCCGAGGCCACCCTTGCCGCCGAGGAGCAGCAGGTGCTGCAGTGGCAGCCGGACTGGGTGCAGTACGACAAGTACTACCGGCCGTTGATCTCCAATCCCTATCCCGAGCCGCTCCAGCTCGTCTATGACGTCGACGGCGTGCCGCGGCTGGTGCTCATTCCGCCGTTCGGGCGGATCGTCACCGAAGTGCGCGACCTCGGGTCGTACAACTTCACGGCAATGCGGCTCAACCCCTTTGGCGTACCCATCGACTACGCGGTGGGCAACTTCTTCGGTGGCGGGTACTTCCCGGGACCGGGATTGCCGCCTCCGCCGCCACCGCCGCCGGTGCGCACCCTGACCGACGTCCCCGTTCAGGTCAAGTACGCCTACGGCGACGTACCGGCCGATCGTGGTCCGCAAGATCGTCGACGTCGGTCCCGATCCGGCCCAGGGCGGCGCGCACAAGGTGCTTCTCGACGGCGTGACGCCGGCGTGGGGCGAATGGAAGCAGAACGAGCAAGGCGTACCGCAGTTCGAGGTCAACCAGACCCAGAGCTTCCCTGGGATGGAAGCGCCTGCGGAGGGACCGCTGCCGGGCAATTACGACCTGCAGCTGGTGAGCGACTCGACGCCCACCGGCATGTCCGGCAAGGACATCACCATGATCGTGGCAGCGGTGATGGCGGCGGCCGTCGGCATCGGCGCGATCGTGCTGACGATCTTCCTCGGCAGGCGTCGGCGCCCACTGCACTGACGGGCACCCGGGCTACCGCCCGAAACACGCGCCAGGTTGAGTAGGCACATGCAAGTTTCGTCGACCGTTCGGAAGTGGTCCGCGGGCCTGGCGCTGTTCGCCATCGTCGCCAGCGGTGTCGGCGTCGCGGCCGTGATGATCTATGGCAGCGTGACCGCACCGAAACCGTCTGAGCGCACCGCGACACCGCGCACGACGCTGGCGCCTCCGCCGCCGAAGGTGCCCACACCCGTCGAGTTCGCCGTCGGGGTGATTGTCACCGACCAGACATGTGTGCCGGCGGGTCCGTGTAGCTACAAGTACACGATCGAGCCGAAATACATTGGCCTGCATCCCTTGCCGGAGACACCGTTCAGGGTGTTCTACGAGGTTCGTCGGCGGAAACGCGCCCCAGAAGGGTGAGTTCACCGTGCACAAGGACCAGGCGCAGATTCTGAAGGACGTCGTCCTGGAAGGCCCGCCGGGAGCGCAGCTGAAGGCCAACGTCATGAGCGTTACCGGCTGAATATCGCGGTTCTGGGCCCACGGCGATGGCTACGGACGCATTGTTAGCGGTATGACAAAGGCGTCACTTCTGCGTGCCGGCGAAGGTTTGCCGCGCGACGTCCAGGGCGCCGCAGATCCCCGCTTCGGAAACGTCATGCGAATCTTCGCCGGATTGTTCCCGGGCCATCGGTTCGGCGGCGGCGCGCTGGCGGTCTACATCGACGGCAGACCCGTTGTCGACGTGTGGACGGGATGGGCTGACAGATCCGGTGAGCACCCATGGACCGCCGATACGGGAGCGATGGTGTTCTCCGCGACCAAGGGGGTCGCGGCGATGGTCATCCACCGCCTGGTGGATCGCGGCCTGCTGTCCTATGACGAGCCCGTCGCGCGGTACTGGCCTGAATTCGGCGCCAGCGGTAAGGAAGACATCACTGTGCGCGACGTCCTACGGCACCGGTCGGGGCTGGCGCATCTCAAGGGCGTGACCAAGGAAGAACTGCTCGATCACCTGATGATGGAAGAGCGCCTCGCCGCGGCGCCGTCCGATCGCCAGCGGGGCTGGCCGGCCTACCACGCGCTGACGTATGGATGGATTCTCTCCGGGCTCGCCCGCGCCGTGACGGGTATGGGCATGCGTGAGCTCTTCCGCGTCGAGGTCGCGGAACCGCTCAACACGGATGGCCTGCACCTGGGTCGCCCGCCGGTCGGATCGCCGACCAAGGTTGCGCAGATTCTCGCCCCGCAGGGCACCCGCGCAGAATCCGGTCTTCGACTTCGTCGCACCGAAAGTGGCCGGGTTGCCGCTGTCGGGCGCGCTTCGGCGCGATGTTCTTTCCTGGTATCAAATCCTTTGTGCAGGGCGATATCCCGTTCCTCGACGGCGAGGTGCCCGCAGCCAATGGGGTGGTGACGGCACGTGGCCTGGCCAGGATGTACGCCGCGGTCGCCAATGGCGGCAGCATCGACGGTGTCGAACTCCTGTCGAAGGAGCTGACGCAGGGGCTGATCGGAAACCCGAAGCCGTGGCCGGATCTGAACGTCGGCGTACCGATGCCGTTTCATCTCGGCTATCACGAATCGCCGATCCCCGGTCTGCTCAAGGGTTTCGGCCACTTCGGTCTCGGCGGGACGCTCGGTTGGGCCGATCCGGGGTCCGGTAGCGCGTTCGCGTTCGTCCACGATCGGCTGCTCACACCGATGGTCTTCGATATGGGATCGTTCGCGGGACTGGCCCGGCCGCTTCGCAACGCGATCACCGCCGCGAGCCACGCCGGTCCCCTGGCGGTGCCGAAATACGGTGCGCGCTATCGGGAGTCGGCTACTCCCAAGAAGGTGGCGGGTCGGCGCTAAGCCGTCGGCACGATGCCGCGCGGAAGGGTCAGCTGCAGGTCGTTGTAGGTGGCGATGCCCGGTGCTGCCGCGACAACCGCCGCAATCGCGTGGATCGGCGGCATCGCGGTGATGATGTGGCCGAGCACGATGAAGTCCTCCATCGACGTCGCCTTCTCGATGAAATCCGGCGGAGGCAGGAAGCCGACTTGCATCGTCACCGTCGGCAGTCCCTCGATCGTGATCTTCCAGCCGTCCCCGTCGACCTTCCAGTCTGGGTCCAGTGTCTGACCCTTGCGCCACCGAACATTGAGATCGATGACGGTCTTGCCGCCGACGCGTCCCTGCCAGCTCGCGAATACGCCTGCTACACAACCTGCCTCGATGGTCCACGAAGCCATCACGACATCCTCGGTCGTTTGTGCGTACTCGGCTTCGCACACGATCTTCGTCTAGCTCGACACCCAACGAATCGGCGACCAGCCGAACCGCCTCGGCGAATACGGCGGTCCCGTTCGCGGCCATCGGCTGCAGGTTGGGATCGTCGATCGGCATACCGAAACCCACCGGCCTCTCGGTATCCGGTGAGTCGTAAAACGTTGTGTCGGAGGCCTCGGCGATGATGATCTTGTCGACCCTGGTCGCAGCCGTTGGCCGCCACGATGGCCAGCAATTCGGCGAAGCCCGGGCTGACACCCGAACCGAACAGCGTCGATCCGCCCCGCTGGCATGCGTCTTCGAGCCTCTCCCGGCCCTCGCCGAGGTTGTGTCCGGTGATGAAGGACGCCGACGCTACGACGTTCACCCCCGCCTCGAGGATGCGGACAAGCTCGTCGACGTCGATCCACATCGGGTTGTAGACCACGGCGTCGGGCTTGAGAGCGAGGAGCGCATCCACATCGTTGGTGGCCTTTACGCCCAATGGCTCGATACCCGCCAGTTCGCCGGCATCGCGGCCCGATTTGTCCTTCGACCACGCGTAGAGGCCGACCAGTTCGTAGTTCGGGTTCTTGGCGATCGCCTCGACCGAGCTCTTTCCGACATTTCCCGTCGTCCACTGGACGACCCGGTAGGGGGTGTTTGGCACTCGCTCAGCATAGGGAAGCCGCGGCGCGCCGGGGAAGGGTTTTTCCCGACCGGTGAAAAATCGCCTAGGGTGACGGTGATGAACGGGCGAACCAGGGGGCGTCCACCACGGATCAGCCGGGACCAGATCGTCGCCGCGGCGCGCAGCATCTCGACCAGCGACCTGACCATGCAGGCGGTCGCCGATGCACTCGGAGTGAGCCGCAAGGCGCTGCACTACTACGTCGGCGACCGTGCGGGTCTGCTGACCTTGATGGTGCTCGACCAGTTCGAGCGAGAACTCGCCTCCGTCGAGCTGCCCGCCGACGACGACTGGCGAGCCACGCTGCGGGCATATGCGGTGGCGTTCCGCGACGGCCTGATCCGCGTGAGGATCGAGGATCAAGCGACGGACTTCACCCAGCTGCGCGGCCTCAGCACTGCTGCGGCGTTGGCCTTGGCCGATCGCGTCCTCGACGCGCTGCTGTCGGCGGGCCTCGACCCCGACAGCGCGCGGCACGGTCTCACTGCCGCCTCCAACATCGCGCAATCGGCCGCGCAGACCGTCGTCGCACAGACCGGATCAGGCGTTCACCGTCACCGCGCGGAAACCACCGAGGCGCTACTGCAGGAACCGGAGGGCAATTACCCGGCGCTACGCCGAGTGCTGGAATCGGCCGAAGCCACCGAACATGACGCCCAAACTCAGTTCGAGTTCGAACTCGACGTCGTGATCGCCGGGCTGGATCGAATCCTCGACGGCGCGGAACTGTTGTGAGGCAACCGATTACAGCGGAGTGAGCGCTACCTTGCCGGTGCGCTGCTGGCCGCTGCCGTCGATCCACGTGAGATCGATGACGTCGCCGGGGTAGTGGCGATCGAGCACATACGTCAGGGCGGTGGCCGAATCCAGCGGCGTGCCGTCCAGAGTCGTGAGCATGTCGCCGCTCACCAAGCCCGCCTGGTCGGCGGGGCCGCCACGCAGGACGTCGGCGACGAGCACGCCCGGTCCCTCTGACGGAGCGGTGCGCACACCGACACCGAGCAGCACCGGCGGTCCGATGTGGATCGAGTCGGACGCGCGCGCCTGAGCGGATCTGATTCGCGATGGCCATCGCGTCGTTGATCGGAATCGCGTAACCCTTGCCGCCCGGCCCCATTCGGAAGTTGACCGACGCGGCGGTCGTGATTCCGACGACCTGACCGGCTCCGTTGACGACGGGGCCGCCGGAGTCCCCGGCAATGACCGGTGCCGCGAACTCGATCAGGCCGGTCAGCTCGTCCTTGCTGCCGGTGAGCGTGTCCTCAGCGGTGACCGTGCGGCCGAAACCGGTGACGGTGCCAACCTCGTGGGTCAGCGGTGCATTGCTGCCCTGAGCATTGCCGATGGCGACGACGGGCTCGCCTTCCACCAGGGCGGCGGAGTCACCTATCGGGGCGACGGGCAGCCCGCCGGCACCGATCAGTCGCAGCACCGCGATGTCGCGTCGGCGGTCGTAGCCGACGAGCTCAGCGGGAAACGCGCGGCCGACGACGCTGACGGTGATGCGGTCCGCGCCGGCCACGACGTGGAAGTTGGTCAGCACCTGACCGCCCGGGTCGAGCACGATGCCGGTGCCGCTGCCGACCGCGTTCTGATAGTGGACTTCGGTGTCGATGCGTGCCACCGCCGGTTCGACCTGGCTCGCAGCAGCGGGCGGGTCTCCGGGAGCGGCCGTGGACGCTGCCGGATTCACGGGCGCGACCAGCGCCAGGACCGTGACAAGCGCGGTCAGCAGCGTCGCTAGCGAGCGACGCATAGGGAATATGCGCATCAGTTCATCTTGCCCGAAAAGTATGTTTCTTAATCCTCGACCGCGACGCCGCCACGCATCCGCCTGCGGCGACGACGCGTCGGCGCGACCTTCGCGGACGTGCCGGTTGCGGGCGTTTTGCCGTTGGTCTTCTCGGTCCCGGAGTCCTTGTCGGCGGCCTCCGCCGCCGGTGCATCGGGCTCTTCGGCCGTCGACGCGGGCTCCTCGGCTTCAACCGTGACCTCGGCCGGCTTGTCCTCGGACTGGTCATCGGCGTCCGGCCCCGCATCCTCTTCGGCGGCCTCGGCGTCGGCGTCCTCGGTCTCTGTGCCGTCCTCGTCGTCCTTCTTCCGGCGGCCGCGTCGCTGCTTCGGCGTCTTGGGTTTCAGCGGTTTCGGCGGTGGCGGCGGCAGCTCGGCGACGTCGGCCAGGTAGAACGCGAATATCCCGAGCAGTGCGATCGCGGCAGCCGCCCCGTAGATCCCGAAGAGCCACTGACCCGCGTCGTCGAGCGAGAGCCAGATCTCGCTGATCGCCGCGCCGATGATCAGCACACCGGCCAGCACGTGCAGCACGATCGACGCCGTGCGCAGCCGCAGGGCCAGCAGCGGCGTCCGGAATTCTGGCCGGCGCGTCCGCAACAGCGTGAAGACCACCGGCAGCGCGGCCAGGGCGATCAGCACACCGGTGACGATGCGCAACACGGTGCCCAGGGTGTGCGACGTCGAGCCCATCAGCTCCCACCAGCGCGGCAGGACGAAGGCAAAGTAGAGGGCCGCGGCTACACATGAGAACGAGGCGTGCCACAAGACCGCGACCCAGCGCCGCATGCTCCTCCTAGAGGTTGTTGGTCCGAGGTGCGACCAGGCTATTCGTGATGTAGTCGCACCTCGGCCCGAGTGCGGAGGATAGGGGATTTGAACCCCTGAGGGCTATTAACCCAACCCGCGTTCCAGGCGAGCGCCATAGGCCACTAGGCGAATCCTCCGCCGGTCATGGTAGCGGACCAGCCTAAGGCCTCGACTCCCGTTCGCCCCTGCCTCCCCTGCGTCCCCTGCCCTTCGGGCGTGGGCCCTGCGCGCGTGGGCCCAGCGGGCGTGGGCCCATCGGTCCTCACTCGCGGTCGTCCTTGGGTCCTGATGCGCCCGTCGAGTCGCGGTCAGGCCGGGTACTAGACTCCTTTC
Organism: uncultured Actinomycetota bacterium; assembly: GCA_963720345.1. Lineage (GTDB taxonomy): Bacteria > Actinomycetota > Actinomycetes > Mycobacteriales > Mycobacteriaceae > Mycobacterium. The sequence continues at coordinate 145,294 of CAVRFN010000044.1, read as the reverse complement.
TGGACCCCGCGCGGCGTCTATCCTGTGAACTCCCCCAGGGCCGGAAGGCAGCAAGGGTCAATGGGCTCTGGCGGGTGCGCGGGGTCCCCTTGGTTTCCCGCCTCCGGTGAAAGGCGCCCTCGTGTCGTTTCAGTCGCTCGGCCCTGCGGAACTCCGCGCACAGCACGAGTTGCAGACGCGCAATTACGCTGACCTCCAGGCCAAAGGCCTCAAGCTCGACCTGACCCGGGGCAAGCCGTCCGCGGCCCAGTTGGATCTGTCCAACGCCCTGCTGGACCTCCCTGGAAAAGACAGCTTCAAGGACGGCGACGGCACCGACACCCGCAACTACGGCGGCCTGCACGGGCTGCCCGAGTTGCGGGCCATCTTCGGCGAGCTGCTCGGCATCGGTGTGCCCAACCTGATCGCGGGCAACAACGCCAGCCTCGAGTTCATGCACGACGTCGTGACGTTCACCATGCTGCACGGCGGCGTCGATTCTCCGCGGCCGTGGGCGCAGGAGCCCACCTTGAAGTTCCTCTGTCCGGCGCCCGGGTATGACCGGCACTTCGCGATCTCCGAGACCCTCGGCATCGAGATGATCACCGTGCCGATGCACGAGGACGGTCCGGACGTCGACCTGATCGAAGAGTTGGTCGCGGTGGATCCGGCCATCAAGGGCATGTGGTGCGTTCCGGTGTACTCGAACCCGACCGGCGTGACCTACTCGTGGGAGAAGGTGCGGCGGCTGGTCCAAATGCAGACCGCTGCAAACGATTTCCGGTTGATGTGGGACAACGCCTACGCCGTGCACACGTTGACCCATGATTTCGAACAGAACATCGACGTCCTGGGTCTGGCCGAAGCCGCGGGCAACCCGAACCGGCCCTTGGTGTTCGCGTCGACGTCGAAGATCACCTTCGCGGGCGCCGGGGTGAGCTTTTTCGGCGGCTCGCTCGGCAACATCGCCTGGTATCTGCAGTACGCAGGCAAGAAGTCGATCGGGCCGGACAAGGTCAACCAGCTACGGCATCTGCGGTTCCTCGGTGATGCCGATGGGGTACGCCTGCATATGCAGCGCCATCAGGAACTACTGGCCCCGAAATTCGCCACCGTGCTGGAGATCCTTGCCGACCGGCTGGGCGAGTCGAAGATCGCGTCGTGGACCGAGCCGAAGGGCGGCTACTTCGTGAGCCTGGACGTGTTGCCTGGCACGGCACGTCGCACCATCGCGCTGGCGAAGGACGCCGGAATCGCGGTCACCGAGGCCGGTGCCACGTTCCCGTACCGAAAAGATCCGGAGGACAAGAACATCCGGATTGCGCCGTCGTTTCCACCGCTGCCCGAACTGCGCGAAGCGATGGATGGGCTGGCGACCTGTGCGCTGCTATCGGCCACCGAATCGCTGCTGAAGGACTGACCGCTTTCGGGCCAGCTTGGTAGGAGCGGTGACCGCGGCGAACGGTGACACATTTTCGCAGAATTGCCGGTTTGGTTACACGGCGCGCTGCGGCGTCACCCGGCCTCGGTAGCGTGGGCGAGCGTGGCGCTCTACCGCAAGTACCGACCAGCGACATTCGCCGACGTGGTTGGCCAGGAGCACGTCACGGAACCGCTGTCCACCGCGCTGACGGCCGGTCGGATCAACCACGCGTACCTGTTCTCCGGGCCACGAGGGTGCGGGAAGACGTCGTCGGCACGCATCCTGGCCCGCTCGCTGAACTGTGCGCAGGGGCCGACGTCCACGCCGTGCGGGGTCTGCGACTCATGCGTGGCGCTCGCGCCCAGCGGGGGCGGCAGCGTCGATGTCACCGAACTCGACGCCGCCAGTCACGGCGGTGTGGACGACACCCGCGAGCTGCGCGACCGCGCGTTCTACGCCCCGGCACAGTCGCGGTACCGCATCTTCATCATCGACGAAGCGCACATGGTCACCACGGCGGGCTTCAACGCCCTGCTGAAGATCGTCGAGGAGCCGCCGGAGCATCTGATCTTCGTGTTCGCCACCACCGAGCCGGAGAAGGTGCTGCCGACCATTCGCTCGCGCACGCATCACTACCCCTTCCGGTTGTTGGCGCCGCGGACCATGCGCTCGCTTCTCGAGCGCATCTGCGCGCAGGAGAACGTGACCGTCGACGACGCGGTGTACCCGCTCGTCATCCGGGCCGGTGCCGGATCGCCGCGAGACACGCTGTCGGTGCTCGACCAGCTGTTAGCGGGTGCGGACGGCAATCAGGTCAGCTACCCGCGTGCCCTGTCGCTGCTGGGCGCCACCGACGTGGGGCTGATCGACGATGCGATCGACGCGCTCGCGGCGGGGGATGCCGCGGCCCTCTTCGGAGCCGTCGAGGGGGTGATCGATGCCGGCCACGACCCGCGGCGGTTCGCCACCGATCTTCTGGAGCGTTTTCGCGATCTGATTGTGTTGCAGTCGGTTCCCGACGCGGTCGCCCGCGGCGTGGTGGACGGTCCCGAGGACGTGCTGGATCGGATGCGCGATCAGTCGACACGGGTCGGCGCCGCAACGCTGACCCGCTATGCCGAGGTGGTGCACGCGGGGCTGGGCGAGATGCGCGGTGCCACCGCACCTCGACTGCTGCTCGAAGTCGTGTGCGCGCGGCTGCTGCTGCCGTCGGCCCACGACACCGAGTCGGCGTTGTTGCAGCGCGTCGAGCGCATCGAGACCCGGCTGGACATGTCCATCCCCGCGGGCGAGCAGTCCGGCGCTCCGAAGCAGTACAGCCGCAAGAGCAAGGCCGAGCCGCAGGCTTCCCAAGCGCCTGCCGAGCCGACGCCCGCACCGGAGTTGAAGCCGGCACTCGAGCCGACGGTGGTCGTCGAGTCAAAGCCGATGGCTGAGCCACCAGCGGCCCCTGAGCCAGCTCCTGAGCCACCTCGGCCCCTGAGCCCGAGGCGGCCCCAGAGCCGACGCCGGAGTCCAAACCGGCGTCCCCTGCGCCGGTGCGCCAGCCGGCCGATCCCGTCGTCGCGGCACCCCCACCCGCGGCCGTCACGGGTGAGCCGAACGCGGCGGCGGTGCGCAGCATGTGGACGACGGTGCGCGAGAAGGTCCGTCAGCGCAGCCGTACCACCGAGGTGATGCTGGCAGGCGCGATCGTCCGCGCCGTCGAGGGCGACACCCTGGTGCTCAGCCACGAGTCCGCACCACTGGCGAAGCGGCTCACCGAACAGCGCAACGCCGACGTCATCCGCGAAGCGCTCAAGGACGCGTTGGGTGTCGACTGGAAGATCCGGTGCGAGGCAGGCCCGCCGGGCGGTTCGCCGGTCCCTGAGCCCGAGGAGCCGGCACCGGCCATTGCGCCACCGCAGAGCGACGGCGGCGACGACGAGGAGAGCATGCTCGCCGAAGCCGGCAGCGACACCTCCGACACACCACGTCGCGACCCGGAGGAAGTCGCGCTGGAGCTACTTCAGAACGAGCTCGGCGCCCGTCGCATCGACGGCGGGCAGGCTTAGGGCGTCCACCACGGGCGTAGCGGGAGACCGCCGTCGTTGCCGCGCTCGTCGAGCTTGACGGCCAGAACCTGGTGCAGCTGAATGATATTCGTCTCGAAGCCCACCCGTGAGCCGGCCATGTACAGCCCCCACACCTTCGCGGTGGGCAGCCCGACCTCTTCGACAGCCTCATCCCAGTGCTCGACGAGGTTGCGGCACCAGTCGCGCAGCGTCAGCGCGTAGTGGTGGCGCAGGTTCTCCTCGTGCACCACCTCTAGGCCGACGTCCTGTGCCTCGGTGATGATGCGGCCGGATCCCGTGAGCTCCCCGTCGGGGAAGACGTAGCGGTCGATGAAACCACCTGCGCTCGCCCCGGTTTGGTTGTCGTGGCGGGTGATGCAGTGGTTGAGCAACAGTGCGCCCACCCGCATCTTCGACTGGAGGAACCGGAAGTACGCCGGATAGTTTTGTACGCCGATGTGTTCGGTCAGCCCGATCGAAGAGACGGCGTCGAACCCGGATTCACGGATGTCGCGGTAATCGCCGTGGCGCACCTCGGCCAGGTCGGACAGTCCCTGCTCGGCGATGGCGTTCCCCGCCCACTCGGCCTGCTCTTTGGAGAGCGTGACACCGATCGCCTTCACCCCGTGCCGTGCGGCGTAACGGACCATGCCGCCCCAGCCGCAGCCGACGTCGAGCAGCCGGTCGCCGGGCGACAGTCGCAGCTTCTCGAACACCAGCCGATACTTGTTCTCCTGCGCCTCTTCCAGCGTGGCGTCGGCATCGGGATAGCACGCACAGGTGTAGGTCATCGACGGACCGAGCACCCACTCGTAGAACTTGTTCGAGACGTCGTAGTGGTGATGAATGGCCTCGGCGTCGCGAGTCTTGCTGTGGCGCAACCCTTCCATGACCCGGCGCCAGCGCGGCAGCGCCTCCTGGGGCGGCGGGGCGATCGGCTTCAGATGCTCGATGCCGATCGTGCGCACGATGTTCGCTAGCACGCGCGGGGGCGGAAGCTTGAACTCGAGCTTGTCGGCCAACGCCATGAGCAGCTCGTAGGGATCGGCGGGATGCACGCCGAGCGGACTGAGATCGCCCGACACGTAGGCCCGCGCCAGCCCGAGTTCACCGGGAGCGGTCGCGAGATAGGTGGTGCCGCGGGGGGTCAGCAGGTTGAGGCCGAGTTCGGCGTCCTCGGGTCCGGCGATACTGCCGTCGTACGCCGTGAACTTCAGCGGGATCTGACCCGAAGCGAAGATCTCCAAGACCTTTGCCAGGGTGAGTTTTCCGGCTGGCGCGTTTGTCGAATGTTCCTTGAACGTAGTCATCGTCGTTGCACCGCCTTTGCATACAGGTCGAGGAGTCTCGAGTCGGGGTCGTAGGTCTTTTTGACGGTCTTGTAGATCTCTCCACCATAGAGTTCGTCGAACTCGTCAGGGCTGTAGTACGCGTCGGAATACAGCGATTTGTGACCTTCGAGTTCGCTGACCTTGCGTTCGATCAACTTGTTGGTGTGGCCTTCGGTTGGCCCGACGGGCACGGACGACCAGAAGCCTATGTTGACGTACGTGCTGTGGGCGCGGATGGGGTACAGCGGCCAGGTGGCGTCCTCGCGGAGCCGCAACGGGCACAACCAGATCGGCTCGATGGGCACGTTGGCCAGGAACCAGTCGACGAACTCGGCCGCCCGTCCGATCGGCACCTCGATGTCCTGCACGACCCGCTCCAACGGCGGCCGGCCGTTACGCTTCTCGATCCTGTCGGCGATGTTGAACCGCTGGTCGTACCCGATCAGCTTCCAGTAGAAGGCGCTTCGCCGGTAGCGACGCGGCCAGAACCGGCGGATCCGCGGATCCTGCGCGCCGAACGCCCTTGAGCACCAGAACCAGTCGGTATCCCACCGCCACAGGTAGTCGTGGATCGTCAGCCGGTCGTGCTTCTCGGCTCCGTTGTCGCCCGGATGCTGGATCGAGCGGTAGTAGATCTGCTGGCCGGTGTAGTCACTGACCGGACCCGGTGTCGCAGTCTGGAATCCCAGCGTCAGATAGCTCTCGTCGGCCGAGAACACCACGCCATCGAGGTAGTCGACGCGCGCACCGTCGTGGCCGCCGGTTTCAATGATGCGGTCCATCGCCGCGAAAAGGTCCGTCAGCTCGTGGAACCGTAGATGGCGAATCGCGACGAACGGTTTCACCGGCTCCAGCTCGATCCTTATGCGAACCGAATATCCAAGCGTGCCATAGGAATTGGGGAAGGCTCGAAAGAGATCGGAGTGCTCGTGGGGCGAGGCCGTCAGCTACCTCACCGGTGCCGGTGAGGATGTCCATCTCCAGCACCGACTCGTGCGGCAGGCCGTTGCGGAACGACGTCGACTCGATGCCGAGTCCGGTGACCGCTCCGCCCAGGGTGATCGTCTTGAGCTGAGGCACCACCAGCGGCGCCAGACCGTAGGGGAGGGTGGCCGCGACCAGGTCCTCGTAGGTGCACATACCGGCGACATCGGCGGTGCGGTTCTCGGGGTCGACGGCAATGACCCCGGCCAGGCCCGAGACGTCAAGGCCCTTGGTAGACGTCTTCGCGCGGGCTCGAAAGAGGTTCGACGTGGGTTTTGCCAGTCGGACCGTGGCGTTCGGGGGAATCGCCCGGTAGCTGGCGAGAAGCCGCCCGACTCCGGCGGAGTGAGCAGTACGTGCGTCGGTCTCGACCATTGACACGGATATACGCTAGTCCGCGGTCGCAGGTGATGCGACCGCACCGACCACTAGATCACTCCGAATCACCCCGATATTCACCCCCGACCAAGGAGTTTGCACCGATGGGACAGGTCAGCGCGTCCAGCAGTGTCGAGATCGCCGCCGCGCCGGAGACCGTGTTGGCGGCAGTCGCCGACTATGCGAACGTGCGCCCCAAGATCCTCTCGCCGCACTACAGCGAGTATCGGGTGCTCGAAGGCGGCCAGGGCGCAGGCACCGTGGCGTCGTGGAAGCTGCAGGCCACCAAATCGCGGGTGCGTGAGGTGAAGGCCAGCGTCGACGTGGCTGGTCACACGGTGATCGAAAAGGACGCCAACTCGACGATGATCACGAACTGGACGGTCTCCCCGGCAGGAGAGGGCTCGTCGGTGACGGTCAAGACCTCGTGGAAGGGTGCCGGCGGCATCGGTGGCTTCTTCGAGAAGACGTTCGCGCCGCTGGGACTGCGCAAGATCCAGGCTGAGGTGCTGGAGAACCTCAAGAAGCAGGTGGAGGGCCGGTAGCGGCCCGACATCAGATCAGCGGCCGCGCCTAGCCGACTTGGGCGGCGCTGGGGAATGTGCTCGACGCGCTCCTACGGTCGAGTTCGACGTCAGGGCTGTGGATCAGCTAGCAGCGCCTTTTTCCAACGACCACGGTGTCAATCTCGACCCTAGGACCGCGATCAGGCAGTGCCTAGGAGCTTCCGAGGAAGCCTGCGATACCGCGCACCACGGCGTCGGCGTACTTCTGCCGGCCTTCGGGTGTCTTCATCAGCGCGGAGTCGGCGGGGTTCTTCATGTTGCCCAGTTCGACCAGGATCGATGGGAACTGCGCGAGGTTGAGCCCGGCGATGTCCGAACGCGGATTCAGGCCACCCGAGCCGATGTAGGTCGACGGCACCAGACCCGAGGCCTGCAGTTGGTCCTTCATGATCGAGGCGAGCCGCACCGATGGCCCGGCCTGGACGTCGTTGAGCGGCGGGGATGAGTACAGGACATGGAAGCCGCGGCCGTTCGACGGCCCACCGTCACCGTGAATGCTGATGACCGCGTCGGGGCGCAGCGAGTTGGCCATCGCCGCGCGTTCGTCGACGCACGGTCCGACGCCGGTGTCGTCGCCGCGCGACATCGCGGTGCGCACGCCGAGCGCGGTGAGCGCCTGGCGGATACGCAGCGTGGTATCCCAGGCGAACGTGTGCTCCGCATAACCGTCGTCGGTGGTGGTGCCGCTGGCCTGGCAGTCTTTGGTGCCGCCGCGGCCGGTCGGGACCTGCCGGCTGATGACCGAGGCGTCATTGGACCCGTTGTGTCCAGGGTCGAGGAAGACGATTTTGCCGGCGATGTTCGCCGGCGCCGCCGAAGCCGGGCTGACAAGCGTCGATGCGGCGATGAGTAGTCCGGTAGCCACGGCGGCTGAGCCGCGTATTGCTCTGGTGGCACCGACACGCAGGCAGGCATGCACGGGCGCCACCGTAGCGCCGACCCCGACTAGGCTGAAACCCCAAACCGCCGAGTGCGGACGACAGAAACCAAGTCGAGACCAATACGCAAGGGGATCGTCATGCAACCCGGTAGTGGTGGCCAGCCCGATATGTCGGCACTCCTGGCTCAGGCCCAGCAGGTGCAGCAGCAGTTGATGGAGGCTCAGGCGGCACTGGCCGCGGCCGAGGTCAACGGTCAAGCCGGCGGTGGTCTGGTGCAGGTCACGATGAAGGGCAGCGGCGAAGTGATCGCCGTCCGGATCGACCCCAAGGTCGTCCACCCCGAGGACGTCGAGACCCTGCAGGACCTCGTCGTCGGCGCGATCGCCGACGCCTCCAAGCAGGTCACCATCCTCGCGCACGACCGTCTCGGGCCGTTGGCCGGCGGGATGGGCGACTTAGGCCTGCCGGGACTCTGACTTGTTCGAGGGACCGGTCCAGGATCTGATCGACGAGCTCGGCAAGCTGCCGGGTATCGGGCCGAAGAGCGCGCAGCGGATCGCGTTTCACCTGCTTTCCGTCGAGCCGCCACAGATCGACCGGTTGACCGCGGTGCTGGGTCGGGTCCGCGACGGAGTGACGTTCTGCGCGGTGTGCGGCAACGTGTCCGACGAGGATCGGTGCCGGATTTGTTCTGACTCGCGACGTGATGGCTCAATCGTGTGTGTCGTCGAGGAGCCCAAGGATGTGCAGGCCGTCGAGCGCACCCGCGAGTTCCGCGGCCGCTATCACGTGCTGGGCGGTGCCTTGGATCCATTGTCGGGTATCGGGCCTGAGCAACTGCGAATCCGTGAGCTGCTGAACAGGATTGGCGAACGGGTTGATGGCGTGGACATCAACGAGGTGATCATCGCGACCGATCCGAACACCGAAGGCGAAGCCACGGCGACGTACCTGGTGCGGATGCTGCGCGATATCCCGGGTCTCATCGTGACACGCATTGCCTCCGGGCTGCCGATGGGTGGTGACCTGGAGTTCGCCGACGAGCTGACACTGGGCCGCGCGCTCGCAGGCCGCCGCGCGATGGCCTAGCGCCTCTTTCGCCCATCGCTATCGACGAAATACAGACCGCTTCTCGCACTTTCGCTGCGAAACGTGGATAGCGATGAGGTGTCGGTAGCCCGCGGCAGGATGCAGTCATGGCTGAGGTCTTCATTGGCAGTGAAGCGATGGCGGCGGGACGGGTCACTCGGCATGAGTTGAGTCGCTGGTACCGCGCAGTTCATCACGGCGTCTACGCACCGAAGAATGCGGAGCTGTCGCTGCGTGACCGTGCAATCGCAGCATGGCTGGCATCGCGTCGCAAGGGCGTGATCGCCGGGGTGGCCGCCTCGGCTCTGCACGGCGCGCCGTACGTCAATCCGACTCATCCCATCGAGCTTGCGGGAGTCAGGATTCGTTCGCAGAAGGGCTTGATACCCCGTGCGGAGCAGTTGGTCGGCCACGAGATCACTCGCATCGCGGGATTACCTGTGACAACCCGAGTGCGTACGGCATTCGACCTCGGTCGCCACCTCGACCGACCGGAGGCGCTCACCCGGATGGATGCGCTGATGTGGAATCAGGCCTTTCCGATCGCCGAGGTCGCCGGATTGGCCGATGCTCATCCGCGAGCTCACGGCGTTCGGCAACTGCGCGAATTGCTCCCCCTCATCGACGGGGAGCGGCCTCGCCGAGGGAGTCTCGCATCCGACTGTTGTTGGTCGATGCGGGATTTCCTCGACCCGAGACGCAGATACCCGTCGTGCGCGGCGTAACTCCGGTGGCCTGGCTGGACATGGGCTGGCGTGACTTCCAGGTGGCCGTCGAATATGACGGCGACCACCACCGAAAGAATCGTCGTCAATACGTGAAGGACATCGCGAGGTTACGCATGCTCGAGGCGCTTGGCTGGATCGTCATCCGCGTGATCGCCGAGGACAAGCCACAAGACGTGATCGCACGAGTCGAGGCTGCATTGGTGAGCCGTGGGTGCTTCATCGAAATCAACGAAATGCAGAGGTTTACTCGCACTTTCGCTGCATAACGTCGATAGCTAAACGCGGCGGGGGGCCGCGAGGCGTTCCTTGCGCAACTGCGCGACCTCGTCGATCTCCAACGGCGCCAGGTCGCCGACCACGCGTGAAAGCAGGTAGTCGGCGAGTTGCGGATTGCGCGCCAGACACGGCCCGTGCAGATACGTCGCGACGACGCTGCCCTGTACCGCCCCGTCGATGCCATCGCCCGCACGGTTGCCCGCCCCGGTGACGACGCGCGCCAACGGCTGCGCAGCCGGACCCAGAACCGTTCCGCCGCGGTGATTCTCGAAACCCGTCAAGCGCTCCGACAGCCCGGGCAGAAGCGGCTGCGACACCACTTCACCGATCGTCCGGGTGTCCTGTGGAGACGTCGTGACGTCGAGCATCCCGGCACCGTCGACCCGCTCACCCGACGATGTCTCATACCAGTGGCCCAGCACCTGGATCGCCGCGCAGATCGCCAGCACCGGTGCACCCCGGTCGGCTGCCTGCTGCAGCCCCGGGTACCGCTGCAGGTGCCTGGTCGCCAATCGCTGTGCGTAATCCTCTGCTCCGCCAAGGGTGTAGAGGTCCAACTCGGCAGGAACCGGATCGGCCAGGGTGATCTCGACGATCTCCGCGTCGAACCCACGCAACCGCAGGCGTTGGCGCAACACCACCGAATTGCCGCCGTCGCCATAGGTTCCCATCACGTCGGGCAGTACCAACCCGATTCGCACCGTCGACTCAGACATAGCCTGCCCGCCCGAACGTCCGGTTCAACTGGAGGAACGCGGTGTAGTTGGCGACCACCTCGACGTGCCCAGGCGGGCAGGACGTGATCGCCTCAACGGCGTTGTGTACCAACGTGTGTTCGACACCGGCGTAGCCCAGCCGCACCGCCAGATCGGTACCGCGCTCGCCTGCGGCCACCACCGGATGGTTGACGAAATGCTCGAAGTTGACGTCCCACAGCCACGACAGATCCTCCCCGTCGGGCACCTGACCGTTGACCGAGATCACCACCGAGCCGGCGTCGGTGTCGACCATCGACAGTGCCTCCTGCCAGCCGGCGGGGTTCTTGGCCAGCAGCATGCGCACCGAGTGCTGACCCAGTTGCACAGTGCTGTAGCGGCCGGCGACCTCGTCGACACCCGACACCGCCGCGACGGCGGCCGCGGGATCGGCGCCCAATGTGACCGCGGCGGCGACGGCCTGAGTGGCGTTGCCGCGGTTGATGTTTCCCGGCAGCGCCAGCTGCATCGGCAGCGACAGCCCGTCAGGCCCGTGAATGTGTGTGTCGTCGTATGACCACTGCGGCGACGGGCGCTTGAAATCGGTTCCCGTCGAATACCAGTGGGCGCCGTCGCGCACGATGACCTCGCCCGAGCGCGGACAGCTCACCGAGTCGTTCGCCCATCCGCCGCCCGCGGCCACCCAGACCACGTGAGGGCTGTCGTATGCGGCCGACGTCATCAACACGTCGTCGCAATTCGCGACGACCACCGTCGACCGATGACGCGCGAGCCCGCCCCGCAGTGTGCGCTCGATGTGATTGATCTCACCGACCCGATCGAGTTGATCGCGCGACAGATTCAGCAGCACGATCACCGCCGGGTCGAGCGCATCGGCCACATGCGGCACGTGCATCTCATCGACTTCGAGTGCCGCCAACGACGCTTCCCGCGTCCCCGCGAGGGCGGCGACCAACCCGGCGTCCATGTTGGCGCCCTCGGCGTTGGTCGCGACCGGTCCCAGCGTCCCCAGCGCCGCCGCGGTCATCCGCGTGGTGGTGGACTTGCCGTTCGTGCCGGTCACGATCGTTGTGCGACGTCCCTCGCCGAGCTGGCGCAGGATCGATTTGTCCAGTGTCATCGCGACCAGACCACCGATCATCGCGCCGGCGCCGCGGCCGGTGACCCGCGACGCCCAACGCGCGCCGGCTCCGGCCGTGAGCGCGGCGCGTCCGCGAATGGTGACCATCCCCGGCAGTCTAAAAGGGCAGAAGCAGGTAGCCGACACGCTGGCGAGTGATCCGGCGATGTCACCCGTCCGTGCCATCCTCGAAAACGTGAGCCAAACAGGTGCCGAGTGTCGCCGGCCCAGCGGCTCCTGGGGTCGCCCAGCCGCCGAAGACGGCGCAGGCTGGGCCGTCGTCGACGTGGAGACCTCTGGATTTCACCCAGGGCATGCCAGGGTCATCAGCATCGCGGCGCTGGCCCTTGGCGACGACGGCAACGTCGAAAAGAGCCTTTACACACTGCTCAACCCCGGAGTCGACCCCGGACCGACCCACGTCCACGGGTTGACCACCGAGATGCTGGAAGGCCAGCCGCGCTTCGGCGACATCGTCGGCGATCTGATCGAACTGCTGCGGGGCCGCACCCTGGTGGCGCACAACGTGGGCTTCGACTACTCGTTCCTCACCGCCGAAGCCGAGATGGTCGACGCCGAACTGCCCATCGACACCGCGATGTGCACGGTCGAACTCACCCGCAGGCTCGAGTTGGGCACCGAGAATCTGCGGCTGGAAACCCTTGCCGCGCACTGGGGTATCACGCAGCTCAAGCCCCACGACGCACTCGACGATGCGATGGTGCTCGCGCAGATCCTCAAGCCGGTGTTGGTGCGCGCCCGGGAACGCAAGGTGTGGCTACCGGTTCGCCCGCTGTCGCGGCGCGAGTGGCCGAACGGCCAAGTGACACATGAGGAGTTGCGGCCGCTGAAGATGCTGGCGGCGCGTATGCCCTGCGAATTCGTCAACCCCGGCCGGTTCATCGCGGGCCGCCCGCTGGTGCAGGGAATGCGGGTTGCCATGGCCGCCGAGGTCGACCGCACCCATGAGGAACTCGTCGAGCGGATCATGCACGCCGGGCTGGCGTACTCCGACGCCGTCGACTCCGAAACCTCGCTCATCATCTGCAATGAGGCCCAACCCGAGCAGGGCAAGGGCTACCAGGCCCGCGAGTTGGGCGTTCCCCTGATCAGCGACGGGGATTTCATGGACCAACTCGACGCTGTGGTCGGCGGCAGCGCCATCGAGGAGTTCACCGACGTCACCCTGGCCGGCGACCAGTTCGCGCTGTTCTAGAGCACCCTCTTGTAACCACTACTTATGTAGTGGTACTGTCGGCTCATGATAACCACTACAGACGTAGTACAACGCAAAGAATCTCTCTGGGACGCCTACCGCCGGCACGGCTACTTCTTCACGCAGGCCGCGATGCTGACCATCTCCTTCGGCGTCGTGATGCACCTTTACCGCGCCGTCTTCGGGGACGAGATGACCCTGCAGAACGTGATGACGCCGACGACAGACAAGCTGTTGCTGATCCCGATGACCTACGCGGCCATCACCGGCATCGTGTTGTGGCGGCGGGTCGAGTTCGTGAACAAGGCGCACAAGGTGTTCTTCACCTGGGCGGTCGCCTACATCACGCTGTCGGTACCACTGCACGTCTACTTCGGTGTCATCGAAGGCGACGTCAACTTCTACCTCAGCTTCTTCCCGCTGTGGTTCACCTATTTGCTCTTCCCGTTCTATGCCGCGGTTCTGACGCTGTTCGCGAAGCTGCAATATAGGAACTGATGCCGCCCAACCCGGAACGCCGCAACCAGATCCTCGACGCCGCCATCGACATCCTCTGTGATGACGGCGTCGGGGGTCTTACGCATCGCCAGGTCGACAGTCGCGCCGACCTACCCGCAGGCACCACCTCGAATTACTTCCGCACCAGGCAGGCGTTACTCGACGCGACCGCGTCGCGCACCGTCGACCTGCACTGGCAGCGTGTCGAGACGATGCAGAGTGAGATCGGACCCCTCTCGCGTGATGCCTTGCGGACGTTGTTGATTCGCATGCTGCAACCGGATGGACAGTTCCGCCGCTGGACGCTGGCCCGGTTCGAGCTCTTCATGGAAAGCACCCGACGCGAAGAGCTGCGACCGATGATGAAGGAGCTTCAGGCGGCCGCAGTGAAGTCGGCGACGCTCATCTTCACTGCCGCCGGCCTAACCCCGACTCCGGAGCGGGTCGACGAACTCAGCAGGGTGCTCAACGGTTTCGTGTTCAGCAACCTGACCGTCGCCCCCGAGCCCGGCGCGCAAGATATCGCCGGGCTGGTGGACCGACTGCTGAGCGCGTTTCTCGACTAGGCCAGAGCCTTGGCCTTGAGCCCCTCGAACTCGGCCTGCGAGATCGTGCCCGCCTCGAGAAGTGCCTTGGCATCGGCGATCTCCTGCGCCGGCGAACGCCCCGCCGCCTCCTTGATGTAGTCGTCCGTCTGCTGCTTGGCGGCTTGTGCCGCCTCACGCGCCCTTTCGGCCATGCCCTTGCCGCGGGCCGCCAGGTAGACCAACGCCGTCAGCCACGGCACCAGAAACAGGAACACCACCCAGAGCGCCTTCACCACACCCGACGTCTGGTGGTCACGCCACAGCAGGTCGGTGAGGATCTGGAACAGCACCAGCAGGTACGCGATCCACGCGAAGATGATCAGGAAGTGCCACAGGAAATCCCAAGTAGAACCCCAGTCCATGTTCAGCTCCTTTTTTGACTGAATCTTGAGCACGCAGGTTTTCGCGCGTGCGCCAGTCAATCACGGAGCGAGGGGGATAACGCCTGATCTGCTGGCGCGGTTGACCGCCGACACCACCGCACGAAGCGATGCCGTCGTGATCGACGTCGCGATACCGACGCCCCAGACGGTTTTGCCACCGATCGACGCCTCGACATACGCCGCCGCTTGCGCTTCCTCACCCGCCGAAAGCGCATGCTCGGAGTAGTCCAGTACGGATACGTCGAATCCGATGGCGCCCACCGCGTCGACGAACGCGGCGAGCGGACCGTTGCCCGCTCCGACGATCTCGCGCTCCACACCGTCCACCTTCACCACCGCCTCGATGGTGTCGGTACCGCCGTCGACCTCGGAGGCGATGACCTTCTGGCGGATACGTTCGAGCGGGATCCGCGGGTTCAGGTACTCCTCGGCGAAGACGTCCCACATCTCCTTCGGCGACACCTCGCCGCCCTCACCGTCGGTGATCTTCTGGACCGCCTGGGAGAACTCGATCTGCAGCCGCCGCGGCAGAGCCAGACCGTGGTCGGCCTTCATGATGTAGGCCACGCCACCCTTGCCGGACTGCGAATTCACCCGGATGACAGCCTCATACGTGCGGCCGACGTCGCGTGGATCGATCGGCAGATACGGGACCTGCCACAGAATGTCGTCGACGTCGGCGTCCTGCTCGTCGGCCGACACCTTCATGGCGTCCAGACCCTTGTTGATCGCGTCCTGGTGGCTGCCGGAGAACGCGGTGTACACGAGATCGCCACCGTACGGGTGGCGTTCGGGCACCGGCAGTTGGTTGCAGTACTCGACCGTGCGCCGGATCTCGTCGATGTTGGAGAAGTCGATCTGCGGGTCGACGCCGCGGGAGAACAGGTTCAAGCCCAGCGTGACGAGGCAGACGTTGCCGGTGCGCTCGCCGTTGCCGAACAGGCAACCCTCGATCCGGTCGGCACCGGCCTGGTAGCCCAATTCCGCTGCGGCGACAGCGGTTCCGCGGTCGTTGTGCGGATGCAGGCTCAGGATGATGGCCTCGCGCGGGCTGAGGTGCCGGTTCATCCACTCGATCGAATCGGCGTACACGTTCGGAGTGGCCATCTCGACGGTCGCGGGCAGGTTCACGATCAGCGGCACATCCGGCAGTGGGCCCGATGATCTCCGCGACCGAATTGCAGACGTCGACGGCATACTCCAGTTCGGTGCCCGTGTAGGACTCCGGGCTGTACTCGTAGCGCCACAGCGTGTCCGGATACTTCTTCGCCTCCTCGACGCACATCCGCGCGCCGTCGGTCGCGATGGCCTTGACCGCTTCACGGTCGGCGCGAAACACCACGCGCCGCTGCAGGATCGAGGTCGAGTTGTAGAAGTGCACGATCGCCCGCGGTGCGCCCTCGCAGGCCTCGAACGTCCGCTTGATCAGCTCGGGCCTGCACTGCGTGAGGACCTGGATGGTGACGTCGTCCGGAATGGCGCCCTGGGTGATGATCTCGCGGACGAAGTCGAAGTCGGTCTGGCTGGCCGACGGGAAACCGACCTCGATCTCCTTGTAGCCCATGCGCACCAGCAGGTCGAACATGCGGCGCTTGCGGGCCGGGCTCATCGGGTCGATCAGGGCCTGATTGCCGTCGCGCAGGTCGACGGCACACCACATCGGGGCACGGTCGACGATCTTGTCGGGCCACGTGCGGTCGAACGGAACGGACGCTACTGCCCCTGTCGGGACTCCGCCCGACACTTCGTCGGCGAACGGGCGATACCGGCCGACCGGCATCGACGAGCCTCGCTGGGTGTTCCAGCCCGGCTGGCCGGGGTTCGGCGGGCCGGACGGGGTGGTGACGGCGCGAATGGACGTGAAGGCGTCAGGTGAATCTGGTGAGGGTCTTGAAAAGGTGGTCACGATGATTGCTCCGGGTTGTCGATGGACTCACGACCGGCGCATCGCGAACACCCGCGACGGGAAGCCGGTCTGATCAGACCCCGTCGCGGCTGCCGAGAAGGAGCACCCGCTGCACCCGGCAACTGTACCAAGCGGGGCTGCGCAGGCCGAAACCCCTGGTGGATTACAGGCCGGCCAGCTGGGGCAGAGTCGCGTGGGCGATCAGGAAGTAGATCATCAAGCCGGTGCCGTCCACGATGGTGGCGATCATCGGCGCCGACACCACCGCAGGATCGATCCGCAGCTTCTTGAGTACGAGCGGCAGAATCGATGAGACGAACGCCGACCACAGCACGATGGCGGCGACGGTCAGTGTCGACCGTCAGCGTGATCTGCGGACCGACGCCGAGCGTCCAGGCCCGGATCATCGCGGCAATGGCCATCGCGAGCGCGATCAGCAAGCCCGTCGACATCTCCTTGGCGACGACCGCTGGCAGGTCTCGCAACCGGACCTGACCGGTACCCATCGCGCGGACGAGGGTGGTGGTGATCTGGGTGCCGGTGTTACCGCCGGTGCCGATCAACAGCGGGATGAAGAACGCGAGGGCGACGACTGCCTCCATCTCGTCCTCGAAGGCGCGCAACACAGTGCCCGTGTATGCCTCGGCGACGAACAACACGAGGAGCCAGACGATCCGCTTGCGCCACAACAGCCATGGCGACGCGCGCAGGTACGGCACTTCCAGTGGTGTGGACCCACCCTGCTTTTCGGCGTCCTCGGTGTTCTCATCCTGGATGATGTTCAGTGCCTGGTCCTCGGAGAGGATGCCGAGGAGCCGGTTGTCACCGTCGACGACCGCGAGTTCCTCCAAGCGCCGGTTCACGCACAGCCGTGCGGCCTGCTCGGCCTCGGTGAGCGGCTCGACCGTGACGACGTCGCCGTCGATCAGGTCGGCAACGGCGCGATCGGCCTGTGCAATCACCAGGCTGCGGAACGGCACCGCACCGAGCAAGCAGCTGGTCGGAATCAGTGACGTAGATGCAGTTGCCGGTGTGGGCGTCCTTCTGCTGTTCGGAGATTCGGTGACGGATGTGCGCCACCGCCTCCTCGGCCGTGGTCGCCGGGCCGAGCGCCAGCGTCTCCGTCGTCATGTAGGCAGCCACCGAATCCGTCGGCCACACGAGCATCTCGCGCAGCTGCTTGGCCTGTTCGATCGGCATCGCCGACAGCAGCGAATCCCTTGAGTCGTGGTGGAATCGGCGCAGAATCCTGACCGCGTGGTTGGTATCCACGGCGGTGAGCAGTTCGGCGGCCCGCGGAACCGGCAGTGACTTAACGACTTTGGCGGCCAGGTGGACGTCGACCCCCTCGAGCAACTGGGGACCGACGGCGGCATCGAGACTCTCGCCGAGACGCCGACGGTCCGCCGACGAGAGCCGGGACAGTTCATAGGTGCGTTCGGCCGGATCGGCGACGAGGTCCAACCACAGCTCGAGGGCCTTCGGCGTCTGCATGTCGATGGCCTGACGCAAACTGATCGAAGTGGTCCGACTCGTATCTCCGGTCATTCGCAGGAAACTACACCGGGAGTCGCGCCCAGCGAGGCTATCGCCGCCGGCTCACACGTCCTTCGCCGGTTGCTGGTCAGACCTGGGAGTCGGGGAAGGCGATCACTGAGAGGAAACGGATCGGCAACTCCACCAACTCCACCGGACCGTGGGCGCCCTCGCCGTCGAACTGCAGCGAGTCTCCCGGGTGCAGCTGGTACACCGAGCGGCTGTGGCTGTAGTCCATGACGCCCTCGAGCATGAAGATGAACTCCGTCCCCGGATGCTGGAACAGGGGATAGGTCTGGCTCTTCGCCGAGAGCGTGACATGCAGGCACTCGAGACGCTTGTGCTCGCCGCGCAGCGATCCGAGCATTGGTACTCGTGACCTTCCCTGGTGCCGTTGCGAACGATGCGTGCTCCCGTGCCCGCGGTGACGAACGCAGCGGGACGCTCGACGTCCGCACCGCGGAACAGGCTGGTGACCGGGACGTCGAAACCGTTGGCCAGCATGGCAAGCGTGCTCAGGCTGCACGATGTCTGGGCATTCTCGATCTTGGACATCATCGCCTTCGAAATGCCTACGCGGGCGGCCATCTCGGCGACCGTGAGCCCGTGCTGCAGGCGGAGCTGGCGGACATTGCGCCCGATGGCGGCCTCCAACTCGAGTTCCTCGACCGGCGCGCGCGGATCGCGTTCACGGGCCGTGCCGGATCTGTTGCGGAGCAGCGGGATGTCAGACATGGCTCTTGTGCGGAGTCAACGCATCTGCCCGGCACCGGAATACGGGTACGGGCTCGTGAGCAGGTCGCCGTCGGCGAACCGGGACAGCCGGAAGTCGCTTTCCGGAATGCGGGGGTCGGCACTGCGGCCGTCGACGACGAGGTCGGCGATCAACCGCCCGACGGCGGGTGCGATCTTGAACCCGTGGCCGCTGAATCCGGCGGCGACGACGAGCCCGTCGACGTCGGTCCGGCTGATGACCGGATTCCAATCCGGGGTGACGTCGTAGCACCCCGCGTAGCTGCCGGTGATCGCCGCATCGGTGAAGCCGGGGAATCTGGTCCCGACGCGTTCGACAGTGTTCTCGACGAAGGCCTCGGTGGCGCGGTTCAGGTAGTCGTCGGGGTCGGCGTGCTCGACGTCGGACAGATCGCTGTTGCCGAACAGCAGCTCACCGCCGAGTTCCGGGCGGATGTATTGCAGTGAAACCAGATCGGAGAACACCGGCACGCTGCCGATCTCGACGCCGGGCGCGATCGTCACGAGCTGTTCGCGGACGACCCGGATGGGCACGTCGATGCCGTAGGGCGCCAGGAACGGTCAGACGTCCAGACACCGGTTGCCACCACGACGGTGTCCGCGGCGATTTCGGTTCCGTCGGCCAACCGCACTCCCGCGACCTTGTCTCGCTCGATCAGCAGACCGGTCACGTTGGCGCCCTGTCGAATCCGCACACCTGCCGCCCGCGCCGACACCGCGAAGGCCTGCGCCGTCTGGTAGGCGTCGCCGTAGCCGCCGCGTGCCTCCCACGCGAACGCCTCGAACGGCGTCAGGTCCGCGTGCGGCCACAGCCGGGCCACCTCGGCGGCGTCGATCTCCTCGGTCTGAACTCCGACGGCTCGCTGTGCGGCAAGGCTTTTGCGCAACGAGTCGGCATCGCCTTCACCCACTCCGACGACGTAGCCGGTCTGCCGGAAGCCGATGTCGGATGCCGAAGATCTCCTCGGCCTTCTCGAACACCTCGAGGCCGACGGTCGCCATCGCGGCCAGTGAGCTGACGCCGTAGTGGCAGCGCACGATGCCGCTCGACTTGCCGGTCATGCCCGGAGCCCACGGTATTGCGTTCGGCCACCACGACATTCGTGACACCGCGCTGCGACAGTGCCCAGGCCGCGGCGGCGCCTTCGATGCCGCCGCCGACGATCACCACATCCGCGGTGCTCATCGGCCGGGAATCCATTCGGTACCCGCCAACGGGACGCGGGCCATCGCGGCAGCCTCGATGGTGACGGCGACCAGGTCCTCGGGTTCGAGATGGCACACGTGGGACTTGCCGCAGGCCCGTGCGATCGTCTGGGCCTCCATGGTCAGCACCCGCAGGTAGTTGGCCAGCCGCCGGCCGCCTTCGACGGGGTCGAACCGCGACGCCAGCTCGGGATCCTGCGTACTGATGCCCGCCGGATCGGTGCCGTCCTGGAAATCGTCGAAGAAACCCGCGGCGCTGCCGAGCTTTTCGTAGTCGGCGGAGTAGCGGGGGTGGTTGTCGCCCAGCGCGATGAGTGCCGCGGTGCCGATCGCGACGGCGTCGGCCCCCAGCGCCAGTGCCTTGGCGACGTCCGCGCCCGGAGCGGATGCCGCCCGAGACGATCAACTGCACTTTGCGATGCACGCCGAGTTCCTGCAGCGCCTGCACGGCCTGCGGCACCGCCGCCAGTGTCGGTACGCCGACGTGCTCGATGAACACTTCCTGCGTCGCCGCCGTGCCGCCCTGCATGCCGTCGACGACGACGACGTCGGCTCCCGCGTGCACCGCGAGCTTCACGTCGTAGTACGTGCGGGTGGCGCCGACCTTGACGTAGATCGGCTTCTCCCAGTCGGTGATCTCCCGCAGCTCGTTGATTTTGATCGTCAGGTCGTCGGGACCGGTCCAGTCGGGATGCCGGCACGCCGAACGCTGGTCGATGCCCTCGGGCAGCGTGCGCATGCCCGCCACGCGTGCCGAGATCTTCTGCCCGAGCAGCATGCCGCCGCCGCCAGGCTTGGCGCCCTGGCCGAGGACGACCTCGATCGCGTCGGCCTTACGTAGGTCATCGGGATTCATCCCGTATCGCGACGGAAGATATTGGTAGACGAGGTGCTTGCTCTGTGTCCGCTCCTCGCGGGTCATGCCGCCGTCGCCGGTCGTCGTGGATGTGCCGACCGCGCTGGCGCCGCGACCCAGCGCCTCTTTCGCGGGACCGGACAGCGCACCGAAGGACATGCCCGCGATGGTGACCGGGATATCGAGGTGCAGCGGCGCTTTGGCGTAGCGGTCGCCGAGCACGACGTCGGTGTCGCACCGTTCGCGGTAGCCCTCCAGCGGATAGCGCGACATCGACGCTCCGAGGAACAGCAGGTCGTCGAAATGGGGCAGTGCGACGCTTGGCGCCCCAGCCGCGGATGTCGTAGATGCCGGTCTCGGCGGCACGGTGGATGGCTGCGATCGTCGACCTGTCGAACGTCGCGGATTCGCGTAGGCCCAGTCGGGCACGGTCGTCGGCGGTGTAGCTCATCAATAGGCCGTCGCGTTGTCGACGTGGAAGTGGTAGAGCGAGCGGGCGGATCCGTAGCGGGTATAGGCGGCGGTGTCGTCCTCGAATCCGGCTGCGGCCAAGAGCGATTCGAGTTCCTCGTGGTGTTCGGGGCGCATCTCCTTGGCGATGCAGTCGGCGCCAAGCGATGCGACGGTCGCCGCGGACGTAGATGCGTGCCTCGTAGATCGAGTCCCCGAGCGCCTCGCCGGCATCACCGCGTACGACGAGCCTGCCCGCCTGGGCCATGAAGGCGCTCATGTGTCCGACGTCGCCGCCAACCACGATGTCGACTCCCTTCATCGAAATACCGCACCGCGCAGCGGCTTTGCCTTCGATCACCAGCAGCCCGCCGTGTGCCGTGGCACCCGCGGACTGCGATGCGCTGCCTTTGACCCAGACGGTGCCGCTCATCATGTTCTCGGCGACGCCGGTGCCCGCATTGCCGTTGATCGTGACGTCGGCCTGCTGGTTCATGCCCGCGGCGTAGTAGCCGACGTGGCCCGCGATCCTCACCCGTATCGGCGCGTTCAGGCCGACCGCGACGTTGTGTGCGCCGTCGGGGTGGGCGATGACGAAGTCACCCGAGAGGCCGGGTGCGTGCAGCGCGGTGTTCACCTCGCGCAGCGGGGTGGTTGCCAGGTCGAACGCCATTAGCGTCTCCACGCGTAGATCACCTCCGGCTCGGGCTCCCAGATCTTGGCCGCTTCCACACCGGGAAGCCCTGCCAGCGCGCGGTATTCGCTGCCCATGGCGACCCAGTCGTCGGTTTCGGCGATGACCGCGGGTTTGCATGCGATGGCGTCGCGGACCACGGCGAACGAATCCCGGTTGGACACCAGCAGGGTGTAGAAGCCGTCGAACACGGCACAGAGCTCCTTGAGCGCGCCTCGATGTCGCGGCCGTCGGCCAGCTGCTTGGCGATGAAACGCGCTCCGACCTCGGTGTCGTTCTCGCTGTCGAATGACACTCCTGCCGCGCGTAATTCACGGCGAATGGTGGCGTGGTTGGCGAACGATCCGTTGTGCACCATGCACTGCTCGGGACCCACCGCGTACGGGTGAGCAGCCCGCGGGTGTCACGGCCGACTCGGTCGCCATCCTGGTGTGCCCGACGCCCTGCCAGCCCTGTGCCTTCGCCAGACCCCAGCGTTCGGTGAGGACTCTGGGATGTCCGACGCCCTTGAGCACGGCGAGATCGGCGCCGAAGCCCGCGACGAGCGCATCGGGATATGCGGATCTTGCGGCGGCGAGGATGTCTTCCGACGAGGCCTGTGCGGTAAGGAGATACGTGGCGTCGAGCTGCGTCACCGATACTCCCAGAGCGGCGGCCACCTCGTCGGGGCTCGCGTCGACCTCGAGCAGCGAGACGCAGCCGTGCCCGGGGGAGACCAGGTCGGATCGCCGTACACGGCGACGCCGGTCGAGTCGCTACCGCGATCGCCCATCTCGCACAACATGCCGGTCACCAGTTCCCCGAGTTGCGGATGCAGGTCGGGGTTGCGCAGATGCAGGCCCACAATGCCGCACATCGGAAGGTCCTTTCGTCTAGAAGGCGGTCAGGTAGTGGTCGATTTCCCACGGCGTCACGGCGCTGTGGTAGGCGAAGAACTCGTCGCGCTTGATGCTCGCGAAGTAGGCCGCCACCCCTTCGCCCGCGGCGTCGAGCACCCCGGTGATGACGGGGTCGCCCTCCAGCTCGTCCACGGCGTGCAACAGGGTCGGCGGCAGCGCCGAACGTCCCTGGGAGCCAACGGCACCGGGGTCGGTGCTTCGTTTGATGCCGTCGATGCCCGCACCCAGGGCCGCCGCAATCGCCAGGTAGGGGTTCGCCGACCCGTCGCCACCTCGCAGCTCGACACGCTGGTCGTCGGGCACCCGGATGTAGTGGGTGCGGTCGTTGCCGCCGTAGCTCGGCGTGTTGGGCGACCAGGACGCGCCGGAGGCGGTGGTGGTCGCACGGGTCCGCTTGTAGGAGTTGACCGTTGGCGCGACGACCGCCTGCAGCGCGCATGCGTGTTCGAGGATGCCGCCGATGAACGAGTAGGCGGTCTCGGACAGCCCCAGTCCACGCTCGTCGGGAACGCCCGAGCCGGCGGGAAACACCGGTGCGCCGCCGGTGGTCAGCGACAGGTGCAGGTGCAGGCCGCTTCCCGTTCGGTCGGCGAACGGTTTGGGCATGAAGGTGGCGACCATGCCTCGCTCGGCGGCGATCATCGACAGCAGGTAGCGCAGGGTGACCACGCGGTCGGCGGTGGTCAGCGCGTCGGCGAACTGGAAGTTCTGCTCGAACTGACCGTTGCCGTCCTCGTGGTCGTTGGCGTAATTGGACCAGCCGAGTCGATTCATCGCCGTCGAGATCGCGGTGAGGTGGTCGTACATCCGGGTGACACCGCGAGCGTCGTAGCAGGGCTGCGCGGCGGTGTCGGCGGTGTCTGCGGTGGACAGCGTCCCGTCGGCGCCGCGATGCAACAGGAAGTACTCGACCTCCGCGCCGACCCACGGCTCGAAGCCGGCGTCGGACGCCTGCGCAATCATCGCCTTGAGGATGACCCGCGGCGCGTAGGGCCACGGTTCGCCGTTGACGTGCGGGTCGCAGTGCACGATGGCCAGTCCGTCCTTGAGGAACGGAATCGGTGTGAACGAGCCGGGGTCCGGAATCGCCATCAGGTCGGGATCTTTGGGCTCCTGACCGATGGCGCCGACGGCGTAGCCCGGCGAATCCGACGCCCTCGGTGGCGAGCAGGTCGACGGCCTCGACCGGCACCAGCTTGGCGCATGGCTTGCCTCGCAGGTCGACGAACAGCGCGAGGATGAACTTCGTCCCGGACGCCTCGGCCAGAGACGCGAGATCGTTGGACATTGTGCGGAAACCTTGTCTCTTGTCAGGAAACACGATGCCGATGGGCCAACCGGCGCGGGCGAGTGGTCCGCGCCGGTCGGCTTACGGGTCAGACGGGTTGCATGTCGTACGACGACTCGCGGTGGAACTTCGTGTCGATGCCCTCCTCTTCTTCGTCGGGCGAGATGCGGATGCCCATCGTCTTCTTGATGGCGAAGGCGATCGCGAACGCGACGACGAAGGAGTAGACCATCACCGCGCCCGCCGCGACGGCCTGCTTCCACAGCTGGTCGAAGCCGCCGCCGTAGAACAGGCCGTTGGTCGCGTTGGGCATGCCCTCGCTGGCGAAGAAGCCGATCAGCAGCGTGCCGATCACGCCGCCGACGAGGTGCACGCCGACGACGTCGAGCGAGTCGTCGTAGCCGAACTTCGACTTCAGGCCGACGGCGTAGACGCAGATGGCGCCGGCGATCGCGCCGACGGCGATGGCGCCGACGGGGGTGACCGCACCGCACGCGGGGGTGATGGCGACCAGGCCGGTGATCGCGCCGGAGGCGGCGCCGACGCCGGTGACGTGGCCGTCCTTGAACTTCTCGACGGCCAGCCAGGCCAGGGTGGCCGCGCAGGTCGCGACGAATGTGGTGACCATGACGATCGCGGCCGAATTGCCCGCGGCCAGCGCCGAACCGCCGTTGAAGGCGTACCAACCGGCCCACAGCAGGCCGGCGCCGAGCAGGGTCAGCGGCACGTTGTGCGGCTTGCGCAGCTGACCGAACATCGCGGACTTGCCCGAGCACGATCGCCACGGCCAGCGCGGCGGCGCCGGCGTTGATGTGCACCGCGGTACCACCGGCGAAGTCGATCGCCTTGCAGCTGGTTGGCGATCCAGCCGCCGACCGAGTCCTCGGTCACCACGCCGTCGAACGCGAACACCCAGTGCGCGACCGGGAAGTACACCAGCACGGCCCACACGGCCGCGAAGAGCATCCAGGCGCCGAACTTCATCCGGTCGGCCACCGCACCGGAGATCAGGGCGACGGTGATGGCCGCGAACAGTGCCTGGAACAGTGCGAACAGGCTCACCGGCAGACCCGAGATGGTGGTCTGCGATTCGAGCAGGTCCGTCATTCCGGCGAATTCGGTGAGGCTGCCGACGAACCCGCCGTACGAGGTGCCGAAGACCATCGAGAAGCCGAAGAGCACCCACAGCACGCCGACGAGGGCGACCGCGCCGAAGGTCATCATCATCATGTTCGTCGAGCTCTTGACCGACACCATGCCGCCGTAGAACAGCGCGAGCCCCGGAATCATCAGCGTCAAGCCGATGATGCAACACAGCATGAATGCCGTGGTGCCTGTGTCCACTACGTCCATTATACATCTCCTGAAGTGATGCGGCCCGCCACAGGGCCGTTCACTGTCAGTAACCGATGTTTCTGTTACGTGGATCGGTTCGCGATGTTGCCTGCACGTTAATAGTCGGCCGGTCGCTAGAGTTCTTGCGATGAGACTTGATCGACGGTGGTGGCTTGCCATCGGCGTCGCGGTCGCCGTGGCGTCGTGCTGGTGCTGTCCAAGACCGTCTTCGACGGGCCCTCCGAGGAGTGCAAGCCGGTGCTGGCCCTGCTGGAATACAACAAATCGCAGGGTGAGCTGATCGACTCGAAGGCAAGCGACTCCGACCCGGCCGTGCCGACGGTGGCCGAGGACGCCGTGTACCAACAGTGGGCCGACGGGATGGCTCAGCGCGCACAGCAGGTGACCGACCCCAACCTGGCGGCCACGGCCATCCAGGTCGCCGATGCAGCCAGCCAGTTCGTCGCCAAGCTGCCCCGGATGCGATCCGAAGCCGAAAACCACGCTCCCGGCGCACCCGCGCCGCCGGTGTGGATCGAGATGACGCTGCTGAATCAGCGCATCATCGACGGGCTCGCATGAGCTGGCGGATGCCTGCAGCTGACGAGCTGCTGAAGTGAGGTTCGATCGGCGCGGTGACCGGCGGAGTAAATGAGGTGCGCCGAACCCTTATCCTTGTTGGGATCTTTCCCAGCACCTGAAAGGCATGCCCAGTGGCGCTCGTCGTGCAGAAGTACGGCGGATCCTCGGTGTCGGACGCCGAGCGGATCCGCCGCGTCGCCGAGCGCATCGTCGAGACCAAGAAGGCAGGTCACGACGTCGTCGTGGTGGTTTCGGCGATGGGCGACACCACCGACGACCTGCTCGATCTGGCCCGCCAGGTCTCTCCCGCCCCGCCGGCGCGGGAGATGGACATGCTGTTGACCTCGGGTGAGCGCATCTCCAATGCGCTGGTCGCGATGGCCATCGACTCGCTGGGAGCCAAGGCGCGATCGTTCACCGGGTCGCAGGCCGGCGTGATCACCACCGGCACCCACGGCAACGCCAAGATCATCGACGTCACCCCTGGCCGCCTTCAGCAAGCGCTCGACCAGGGCCTGATCGTGCTGGTCGCCGGTTTCCAGGGGGTCAGCCAGGACAGCAAGGACGTCACCACGCTCGGCCGCGGCGGATCGGACACCACCGCCGTCGCACTCGCCGCGGCGCTGAACGCCGACGTGTGCGAGATCTACACCGACGTCGACGGCATCTTCACCGCCGACCCGCGCATCGTGCCCAACGCCAAGCACCTCGACACCGTGAGCTTCGAGGAGATGCTCGAGCTGGCCGCCTGCGGCGCCAAGGTGCTGATGCTGCGGTGCGTGGAATACGCGCGTCGCTACGACGTTCCGATTCACGTTCGCTCGTCGTACACGGACAAACCAGGCACTCTCGTCAAAGGATCGATGGAGGACATCCCGATGGAAGACGCCATCCTGACCGGAGTAGCGCATGATCGCAGCGAGGCGAAGGTCACCGTCGTCGCTCTGCCCGACGTTCCCGGCTACGCCGCCAAGGTGTTCCGCGCGGTCGCCGACGCCGACGTGAACATCGACATGGTGCTGCAGAACATCTCGAAGATCGAGGACGGTAAGACCGACATCACGTTCACCTGCTCGCGTGAGGAGCGGGCCCGGCGCGGTCGAGAAGCTCACCGCCCTGCAGAGCGAGATCGGCTTCGCCAAGGTGCTCTACGACGACCACATCGGCAAGGTCTCGCTGGTCGGCGCGGGCATGCGCAGCCATCCCGGCGTCACCGCGACGTTCTGCGAGGCGCTCGCGGAGGTCGGGGTGAACATCGACCTGATCTCCACCTCGGAGATCCGAATCTCGGTGCTGGTCAAGGACACTGAGCTGGACAAGGCTGTCGTTGCGCTGCACGAGGCATTCGGCCTCGGCGGTGACGAGGAAGCCGTCGTCTACGCGGGAACGGGACGCTAGATGGTCAACATCGGAGTAGTCGGCGCGACCGGGCAGGTCGGCCAGGTCATGCGCACGCTGCTGGAGGAGCGCGACTTCCCCGCCACCAGCGTGCGGTTCTTCGCCTCCGCGCGTTCGCAAGGTAAGAAGCTGCCGTTCCGCGGCCAGGAGATCGAGGTCGAGGACGCCGAGACCGCCGATCCCGCCGGACTGGACATCGCACTGTTCTCGGCCGGCGCGACGATGTCGCGAGTGCAGGCCCCGCGGTTCGCCGCGGCGGGCGCCGTGGTCATCGACAACTCGTCGGCATGGCGCAAGGACCCCGACGTGCCGCTGGTGGTCAGCGAGGTCAACTTCGCGAGCGATGTCGGAAACCGCGCTCGACCCAAGCGGGGCATCATCGCCAACCCGAACTGCACGACGATGGCCGCGATGCCGGTGCTCAAGGTGCTGCACGACGAGGCCGGTCTGGTGCGCATCATCGCGTCGACCTACCAGGCGGTCTCGGGCAGCGGGATCGCGGGCGTGGACGAGTTGCACGCGCAGGCCAGCGCCGTCGTCGCGAACAGCAGGGAGCTGGTGGCCGACGGTGGCGCGCTCGACTTCCCGGCGCCTGCGAAGTACGTCGCGCCGATCGCCTTCAACGTGGTTCCGCTTGCGGGTTCACTCGTGGACGACGGTTCCGGTGAGACCGACGAGGACCAGAAGCTGCGCAACGAGAGTCGCAAGATCCTCGGTATCCCGGACCTCCTCGTGAGCGGCACGTGTGTGCGGGTGCCGGTCTTCACGGGCCATTCGCTGTCGATCAACGCCGAGTTCTCCCGGCCGCTGTCAGTCGCGCGCGCCACCGAGCTGCTGGCCTCGGCCCCCGGGGTGAAGCTGGTCGACGTGCCGACGCCGCTGGCCGCCGCCGGTATCGACGACACGCTCGTCGGCCGTATCCGCCAGGACCCCGGCGTCGCAGACGGCCGCGGGTTGGCGCTGTTCCTGTCGGGCGACAACCTGCGAAAAGGCGCGGCGCTGAACACCATTCAGATCGCCGAGTTGCTGGCCGCCGAGCTCTGACCTCTTTGCGGCAGGCGTATTCCAGCAGGCCTCTTCTCGGTATTTCTCTGCTGGAATACAGTTTCGGCGGTCGTCGCCCACGCCGACCCGCCCGCGCCGATACCCGACCCGATCCTGCATCCTCTGGCGCCGGGCCAGGTCATCCGGATCGGACCGACCGCCGGAACGGGCACGCCGACAAGGGATTACGGTATCGGTGCCACCGACCTCTGCGAGTTCATGGAGTTTCCCAGCGGCATCCTGCAGGTCTGCGGCGACAGCTTCGCCGGCCAGGCGGTGGGCTTCGGTGGCTGGTACTCACCGATCGCCCTGCACGTCGAAACCGATTCGATCGATGATCCCAACGGCGTGCGCTACGACGGGGTGACGGGTATCGACCGGCCGCTGCTGGCCGATCCGACAGAGCCGGGTACCTCGCAGCTGCCGGCCGGGGTGGTGCAGATCAACCGCGAGAACTACATGATGGTCACCACGGTCCGTGACCTCGACCCGCTGACGTCGCGGTTGGTGAAAGCCGATCCGGCGCAGGGCAACTGGCCGACACTCCCGGATTCCGAGCGCGATGCCTACCTATGAGGGATCCCGGCAGTCGCAGATCAGCGGCTATTACGACCCGATCCCGAGGCCGGACTCCGAGAGCGGCTGGGTGTACATCGTCGCCAACAACTTCGACCGCACGGGACCGCTGGTGCTGTACCGCGCGCAGCCCAAGACCTTCACGGACCGCTCGAGCTGGCAGGGCTGGTCTCAAGAGCTGGGCTGGGGACATCCGCCGACTCCGTTGTGGCGGGACTGGATCGGTGAGATGAGCATCCGCCAGATCGACGGTAAGACGGTGCTGTCGTACTTCAACGCCAGCACCGGCAACATGGAGGTACGGGTCGCCGATGATCCGACGGGCCTGGGTGATGCGCCGGTGACGACGGTCGTCGTCGCCACGGACTGGCCGGAACCGGTGGAACACCTTGGGCCGCCGGAGAACAACCGGCTGGCCCAGCCGTATGGCGGATACATCTCGCCAGGCTCCACACTGGACGAACTGCGGGTGTTCGTCAGCCAATGGAACACCACGGCCCGGGGCGGGACGCCGTACCGGGTCATCCAGTTCGCGG
Organism: uncultured Actinomycetota bacterium; assembly: GCA_963720345.1. Taxonomy (GTDB): domain Bacteria; phylum Actinomycetota; class Actinomycetes; order Mycobacteriales; family Mycobacteriaceae; genus Mycobacterium. Next base: position 116,026 of record CAVRFN010000044.1, on the reverse strand, counting down.
TGAACCCTTTCAAGCCCTAGTTGGGCAGGGTCTTTTGGCCTTCCGTCCGCAAAACGTCCGCAGCAGCAGCAGCATTAATCGACTCCTCGGGGAGCTTGGCCGCCGCGTCCCGTCTCCGGTCATTCGCATCGGGCCACAGGTGTGAGTAGGTCCCAAGAGTGATAGTCGGCGATGAATGTCTGAGCGCACGCCGTACAGTCACGACGTCGCATCCCAGGCGCTCCGACATTCGCGTCTCCTTTAGGAAGTTCCAAGCCGAGGCGGCGAGGGTCGAACGGCTATCAAATCGCTCGTTTTAGGAAGGTGACGACACATGGTTCGGAAGTCGCAGCAGCGCCGGGTACGGGGCGCACTAGACAGGTTCGGGCCGCCACTGGAGAGCGGCGGCGGCAATATTCTCATTGATGCGAAGGATGAGGCTTCGGCTTACCCGCAAGAAATCGCTGATGTTGAAAAGTCGTATTTCGGTCAGGAGCCGCTTTGATCGCAGCTGGACCCGTTCACAGGAACCGATCCGACACCGGAGAGCAGTGGCGGGCCGCTAGATCAGACGATCGAAGGGGCTATCCGGTTCCCTCGATGCCTTGAGTAGTGCCCTCGCGATGATGACCGCGCGGACTACCATGCAATATGACGCGGCAGCCCTTCGGGGTAACCACGTCCGCGCGACGCGAGTTGGATGCTCCAGGCCGCATGCTTGACGAGCAGACCATCGGGCCGCCGGTTACGCCAGGCGCGACGCAATGGCGCAGCCGCGCCTGCACGGCGCGGCCTCCATCGCCATCCTGGTCTCATACTTGATGCGCCGTGAGTCTGCCAACGCGGCGGCCTCGTGCGTCGCGCACTTCCTTGTTAGTGTGCCTCGCGAAGTGAATTATCAACGTCGGCAGCGTTGCAATGTGAAGGGCACGTAATGGCCAAGATCTGCCGTAAATGCTTCGACCAGAACTATCCGGACCACAAGGTTGAACGGGTCACCCTCGGGAGGCAGTGCGCCTGGTGCAAGGCCAAAACTGAAAGCGTGGAGTTGCTCATTAAGGTCGAGGACGAATTACCTGCGGCGGCGGACTAACGAACGTCGGTGACTTACACCGCTGACGACTAGGGGCCCGCCCGAAACGGGTCGAGCCGGTCCAATCGCCCGGGCACGCTTGACTTGGGGGCGTAGACTAGCTGGTGAGCGGGGTTGATCGGCGAACCTGATCTGGTGGCTCCTAAAGGAAGCCTTGCCGCAACCCCGCCCGTTCAATTCTCCACCGGTTCCGGACCTTGATTCCGTCCTGCGTTGGTGCAACGTACTTGTGGCCCGAGCCGGTGCACAGCGCCGAGCTGGTATCCGCTTCCCGCCGTTTCCATCGCCGCCTTGATCTGGCCGCTCGTACTCGACGACCAGACCGTGGTGAAGGACTGCCAACCGTACGAACAGCGCATGCTGCTGGCCGAAGTCAGACCGGTAGGCAAGGCGAGAATCACCTTGCGGCTCTTCGAGATCGAAGGTGGCGGTTGCTGCATCGAGATGGCCGAGGTTCCCGTTGGCGCGCCGATCGGTTGGGGCTGGGTTCCCGACGGGCTGGCTCTGGCCGCCGCCATTCCCCGCAACCGGGAGTGCACGTGGCGGCTTGCGGCACTGGCCGAACGTCGGCACCGCGAGGACGTCGACTAGCGCAGCGTTACGGTGTGAGTGATTTTGTGGCAGGGCCCTCGAGCAGGGTGCCGTCGGGAGCGAAGCGGGAGCCGTGCAGCGGGCACTCCCAGGTGCAGTCGGCGTCGTTCCAACTCACAATGCCACCGAGATGCGGACACACCGGGGAGACGACGCGCGTTTCGCCGTCGACCGTGCTCTCCGCGCGCAAGTGCCATGGCGGCCCGGTCACAAGGCCGTTGCCCTCGCTCGGTGTGGCACCCGACGCGATCATCGGCGTCACCCACCCCTTGGCCAAGTTGAGGCCCACCTCGAGATTCGACTTCAGGGCGGTGGTGATTCCGGCGGCTTCGTGTGGGCTCCAACTCGCGAACGCGCGGCGCCAGTCCATCCGGCCGCCGAGCAGCTGGGACGACAGCGCCAGCGCCGCCGCGACCCCGTTGGACATCCCCCACTTGTCGAAACCCGTAGCGACGAAGATCTTCTCGAACTTGGGCAGCAGCGGGCCGACGTAGGGAAGTTCGTCGATGGGGGTGTAGTCCTGGGCGGACCAGAAGTGAGTCCGAACGGCGCCAGGATAATGAAGGGCTGCCCATTTTGTGAGCTCCTCGATGCCGGCGGCCGCCGAATCGGCGCGGCCGACGGTGTGTCCAGCACCCCCGACGATGAGCTTCTCGCCTGCGTGCGTCGGCGCGTAGCGCACCGATCGGGTGGGGGAGTCCACGGAGATGAACATGGGGCGCGTGATGTCGCCGGGCACGTCGAAGGCCAGACAGTAGGAGCGCTGCGGTTTCACCCGCGCGAAGAATCCGCCGCGGTCCAAGATCGGAATGCCGGTGGCCAGTACGCACTGCTGAGCACTTACCGAAACCTGTTGCTGCGCGAGCTCTTCCAGCCGACTGCGTTGCCTGCACGGCAATCCGCAGCGGGCCTGTGCCGGATATCGAAGTGACGCGCACACCTTCGAACAGCTGGCCGCCGTGGGTCTCGAGCTCGGTCACCAGGCTATTGAGGAACGGCATGGGATCGATCTGTGCCTGGTCTGGCAGACGCACGCCGCCACGGAACGGAAAAGGCACATCCGCATGTTCAATCCACTCGGCGGCATCAACTCCGGCTTCTTGGGTGGCCGCGAGTACGGATCTGGCGGCGCCCACTCCGTTCGCGTCCTGGGCGTAGGCGTAGTCGTCTTCGCGCTGGACGTCCAGCCCGTGTTCCTCGCAGTACCGAAGCAGCCAATCGCGTCCTTCGGTGTTTCCGATGACGTATTCGCGTAGAACTTCTCGGCCGTGTTTTTTGGCGATTCGTGACAGCTTGGTGCCCTGCAGCAGACTGACTTTGCCGGTGGTATTGCCTGTTGCCCCGGCCCCGACGTACTGGGCTTCGACAACGGTCACGCGCTTACCCGCCCTGGCCAGCAGCACAGCTGTCGTCAGGCCGGTGATTCCGGCGCCGACAACCACCACGTCGGAGGAGTCTCCGCACGCCCTCGATATCGCGGAGCGTTCTGGCGGGTTCAGCCCAATTGGCCAGCCATAGCGAGGTCATGGGGCCAGAACTACCCGGCGCAGGAGCCATCAAACGCCGAGGGATTGCCTGACAGGATAGCAAAACCTTCCCTCCCACAAGCGAAGTCTGGCTTCTGGGCGATTACGGGCGCTCGGCATTCTCGGGACTATTTGTTCAGCAACGAAGCGACAACCCAAAACTCCCGAGAGGCACTCAAATGAGCAAGTCCACCAACAACTTCAAGTACGCAGCGACGCTCCTCGGCGCGCTGGCCATTCTCGCCATCGCTCCGGCGACCGCCTTCGCCGAAGACAACGACCCGTCCGGCCCCGGCGGATGCCACTACACCGACGCCGACGGCTACGACATCCCCATCCACAACGGCGAAGACGTCTACGTCGACGGCAAGATCGTCTCCTGCCGCGGTGGCTCGATCGTCGTCACCACGCCGCCCGCGCGGGGATCCGACGTTCGGGGCCCGCTCGCCGGCGGCGGCGACCTGCCGGTGCTGACCGAGGCGGGTTCTGAGCAGCCCGCACCGACGACGAAGACCCCGAAGCTGCCCGTGTTGAACGTGCCTGTCCTGACCGCAGGACGCTGACGCCCCGACAACTCGGCCCGCCACCTACACACGGTGGCGGGCCGATTCATGTCAGGCCCCTTCCCGGTCGATGCACAGCCGATTCATAGCTGACTCATGACGGGCACCTCACTATTGGTTGCAAGATCTGGTCTATGACTGAACCAACGACGTCCTCGTCCGAACCCGCGACCGGCCCGGTCGCCGCGACTCCGCCCCCGGTAACGACCGTACGAGGCCGAACCGCAGCGCCGCTCCAAGGTGACCGTCGCCGCCGCCTGGGTCGGCATCGTCGCCGGAGTGGTGTTCATCGTCGCGGTGATCTTCTTCTCCGGCTTCATCCTCGGAGCGCACAGTGGCGGCCATCGCGGCGGCCCCGGCGGCCACAAGGGTGACGATGGCTCCGCGGTCATCCACCGCGGACCGCCGCCGATGTTCCCGATGGGGCCCCGCGGCGAGTTCGGTCCCGGGCCGGGGTCCGGTCCGTTCGGTCCAGGTGGGCCCAGGTTCGAGCCGCCCCAGCCGGGGCGAACCGCAGTCCCCGGGGTCGACGACCACGCCCTCGCGCCCCTAGCGCCCTACGAATCCACGTTTTGCAGGAGAACTGCGAGAGCAGACCTGCAAAACGTGGATTTCTGCGGCAGCCGTCGGCCATGTTTCGAACGACTCCACTTCGGGGGACACTTCTGGATGAGGCCCAGCCCATTGGCCTCATCAACCTCGTCGAGGAGATGACACCCGATGACCGATAAATTCACGACGAACGATGCCGGTAACCCCGCCCCCAGTCTCGAGCATTCCCTTACCGTCGGCGCCGACGGCCCGATTCTGCTGCAGGACCACTACCTGATCGAGCAGATGGCCAACTTCAACCGGGAGCGCATTCCGGAGCGGCAGCCGCACGCCAAGGGCGGCGGGGCGTTCGGTCACTTCGAGGTGACCGCCGATGTCAGCAAGTGGACCAAAGCCGCGGTGTTCGCGCCCGGCACCAAGACCGAGATGGTGGCCAGGTTCTCCACGGTGGCCGGCGAGCGCGGCAGCCCAGACACCTGGCGAGACCCACGCGGATTCGCGCTGAAGTTCTACACCAGCGAAGGCAACTTCGACATGGTCGGCAACAACACCCCGGTGTTCTTCGTGCGCGACCCGATGAAGTTCCAGAACTTCATCCGTTCGCAGAAACGGATGGCCGCCAACAATCTTCGCGACCACCACATGCAGTGGGACTTCTGGACGCTTTCACCCGAGTCCGCACACCAGGTCACCTATCTGATGGGCGACCGCGGCATCCCCAAGACGTGGCGGAACATGAACGGCTACTCCAGCCACACCTACAGCTGGCTCAACGCGGCCGACGAACTGTTCTGGGTGAAGTACCACTTCAAGACCGACCAGGGCATTGAATTCTTGAGCCAGGAGGACGCCGACCGGATCGCCGGCGAGGACGGCGACTACCACCAGCGCGACCTGTTCACCTCGATCGAGAACGGCAACTTCCCGACCTGGACCTTGTTCGTGCAGATCATGCCGTTCGAGGAGGCCAAGACCTACCGGTTCAACCCCTTCGACCTGACAAAGGTCTGGCCGCACGGCGACTACCCGTTGCACGAGGTCGGCAAGATGACCTTGAACCGCAACGTCGAGGACTACCACGCGCAGATGGAGCAGGCGTCGTTCGAACCCAACAACATCGTGCCCGGCACCGGACTGAGCCCGGACAAGATGCTGCTGGCCCGCGGCTTCTCCTACGCCGACGCCCACCGGGCGCGACTCGGCGTCAACTACAAGCAGATCCCGGTGAACGAGCCCAAGGTCGACGTGCGCGCCTACTCCAAGGACGGTGCGATGCGGATCCGCAACGCCACCGACCCCGTGTATGCACCGAACTCGATGGGCGGGCCGGAGGCCGACCCGAAGCGGGCGGCCGAGGTGCACTGGGCATCCGACGGTGACATGGTCCGCACGGCGTATGCGCTGCGCGCCGAGGACGACGACTGGGGTCAGGCCGGCACCCTCGTCCGCGAGGTGCTCGACGACGACGCACGGGATCGCTTGGCCCACAACATCATCGGACACGTGTTGGATGGTGTCCGCGAGCCGGTGCTGTCTCGGGTCTTCCAGTATTGGACCAACGTCGACCCCGACCTCGGCAAGAAGATCGAGGAAGGTGTGCGCGCCAAAGGCGGCGGCGACGGGGGCTAGAGATCACGGGCGTCTTGCTGTCTGGACCCAGGCTGGCATGATCAAGCCCATGAGCATCGAAGTCGTTTTCACCTCAGAGTCCACCGCAACCGGAGGCGGCCGCGAAGGCCACGTGAAGTCCTCGACCGGCCGTATCGATCTGAACACTAACCACCCGAAGGAGATGGGTGGCAGCGGCGAGGGCACCAACCCCGAGGAGCTGTTCTCGGCCGGCTATGCCGCGTGTTTTCTCGGCGCACTGCGGGCCGTCGCAGGCAAGGAGAAGATCGCCGTCGACGACGCCAGTGCGATCACCGCGCAGGTGGGATTCGGTAAGGACCCCGAGGGTGGGTTCGCCATCAACGCCCATCTGATCGGCTACCTGCCCGGCTTCGAGCAGGCCGCTGCAGAGGAGTTGATGGAGAAGGCTCACCAGTTCTGCCCGTACTCCAAGGCCACCCGCGGCAACATCGACGTCAAGCTGTCGGCGAAGGTCTAGCCGTGATGGCCCGGCGGCTCGCCGTCCTGGCCGGTGTCAGGGTGTTGCCGTCGGCCTGTCATTGGCGGCGCCGCCGGGCGAGGCTTCGGCGCGGCCGTCGGATCCGGGCGTCGTGAATTACGCCGTAATGCCCAAGGGTTCGGTGAGCAACATCATCGGCGCACCGATGCGGTTCGAGTGGACGTTCACGGCCCCCTTCCAGTCGTTCTTCGTCGACAACCCCGCGTGCAACAACTGGGCGGACGTCGGCCTGCCCGATGTGTACGCCGACCCGGACCTGGCGTCGTTCAACGGGGCGGTGACGCAGACGGGGCCGAGCGACCAGAGGAACTTCGCCAAGCAGGCGGTCGGCGTCTTCGCCACCAACGAGGCCGCCGACCGGGCCTTCCACCGCGTCGTCGACCGCACTCTGGGCTGCAGCGGCCAAACCACCGCGATGCATCTGGACAACTTGACCACCCAGGTGTGGACCTTCGACGGCGCGCCTGCCAGCGCCACCGACTCCGACTGGGTCAAGCAGGAGGCCGGCACCGACCGCCGCTGCTTCAACACGACCCGGAAACGCGAGAATGTTCTGCTGCAGGCGAAAGTCTGTCAGTCCGGCAACGGTGGTCCGGCGGCGAATGTGCTGGCCGGTGCCATGCAGAACACCTTGGGGCAGTAATGCCGCGAACATTCGGGTACACCCCACCATCGAAGTCACACGAAAAATCGCGGGACTTTGTCGGTGCGATCTGGAAGATGTAGTGAAGGACGCGATCGTTCCCTACCCGGAAGGGGCCGGAAGATATGACCTTCGCCATGACGTCCGACGTGGACGACGCGCATCCATCGGACAGCGATGCCGAGCTGACCAGCGCAAACGATGCTCACCGCTACGTCGGCGACAACTGCCTGAACGACGGACCCGTCGGCCAGGTAGGCCTTGAGGTAGAGGCGCACTGCTTCGACCTCACCGACCCGATGCGCCGGCCCGGCTGGGATGAGATCAACGCGACCATTTCCGGTCTCCCGCAGCTTGCCCGGCGGCAGCGCGGTGACGGTCGAACCCGGCGGTGCCGTCGAATTGTCAGGACCGCCGATGGACGGGCCGGTTGGAGCCATCGTCGCGATGCAGGCCGACCGCGCCGCGCTGCGTGCGGCCTTCGCGCAGGCAGGTCTGGGTTTGGTGCTCCTCGGTGCCGACCCGCTGCGCCCGGCCAAGCGCGTCAACCCCGGCGCCCGCTATCGGGCGATGGAGACGTTCTTCAAGGCCAGTGAGACCGGCGCCGCCGGCGCGGCCATGATGACGTCGACGGCCTCCATCCAGATCAACCTCGACGCGGGCCCGCAGGAGGGCTGGGCGGACCGCGTGCGGCTCGCCCACGCACTCGGGCCGACGATGATCGCGATCGCCGCCAACTCACCGCTGCTCGGCGGCAAATTCGCGGGCTGGCGATCGGCACGACAGCATGTCTGGAGCCAGCTGGACTCGGCGCGCTGCGGGCCCGTCCTCGGTGCCAACGGGGACGACCCGGCCAGCGACTGGGCGCGCTATGCGTTGAAGGCGCCCGTCATGCTGGTCAACACAGCGGACGTGTTGCCGGTGACCACCTGGGTGCCGTTCGCGGACTGGGCCGACGGCCGGGTGATGCTCGGCGATCGCAGGCCGACTCGTGCCGACCTGGATTACCACCTGACCACGTTGTTCCCGCCGGTGCGGCCAAGGCGTTGGCTGGAGATCCGCTACCTCGACAGCGTCCCCGACGCCGTGTGGCCTGCCGTGGCATTCACGCTCGTCACGCTGCTCGACGACCCGGTGGCCGCCGACATCGCCGCGGAGGCCACCGAATCGGTCGCGACGGCGTGGGACCGCGCTGCGCAGATCGGCCTCGGTGACCGCAGGCTGGCCGATGCCGCCGTGCGATGCGTGCGAGCGGCCGCCGAGCGGGCGCCGGCCGAGCTCGAGGAATCGATGCAGCGGTTGGTGCGTTCGGTGGAACAACGACGGTGCCCGGCCGACGATTTCTCCGACCGGGTCGTCAAGCACGGGATCGCACCGGCGGTCACCGAACTGGCGCTAGGGGAGTCGTGACGGTACGCGAGAAACTCGCACGCGAACTCACGACGGCCCGCGACCGGACACTGCGCCTGGTCGATTTCGACGACGCCGAACTCCATCGCCAGTACGACCCGCTGATGAGTCCGCTGGTGTGGGACCTCGCCCACATCGGCTGGCAGGAAGAACTGTGGCTGCTGCGCGGGAACAACCCCGGCCGGCCCGGACTTCTCGATCCGCAGGTCGAGCGGTGCTACGACGCGTTCCTCAACTCCCGAGCCAGTCGCGTGGACCTACCGCTGCTGTCGCCGCCGAGGCCAGGTCCTACTGCTCGACCGTGCGCAACAAGGCACTCGACAGCCTCGACGCACTGCCCACCGACGGCTCCGGAATTCAGGACGAGTTCAACTTCGGTCTGGTGATCAGTCACGAGAACCAGCACGACGAAACGATGCTGCAGGCGCTGAACCTCCGTACCGGGCCCGCGCTGCTGGACCGCGGAGCGCCTCTGCCGCCCGGCAGGGCCGGAGTCGCCGGAACATCGGTGCTCGTGCCCGCCGGTGAGTTCATCCTGGGCGTGGACGCGGTCGCCGAACCGCATTCACTGGACAACGAACGTTCCGCGCACCGGGTCGACCTGCCTGCCTTCCGCATCGGTCGTGTCCCCGTCACCAACGGTGAGTGGCGGCAATTCATCGACGACGGCGGCTACGACCAACAGCGTTGGTGGTCGGACCGCGGCTGGGCGCACCGGCAGGACGCGGATCTGCGGGCGCCGCAGTTCTGGAACCCGGGACTGCGGGCACCCGCACCCGCTTCGGTCATGTCGAGGACATCCCGGTCGACGAACCCGTCCAGCACGTCACGTTCTTCGAAGCCGAGGCGTACGCCGCGTGGGCGGGCGCGCGGCTACCCACCGAACAGGAGTGGGAGAAGGCCTGCGCGTGGGATCCCGCGGCGAACGCGCGCCGTCGCTATCCGTGGGGTTCGTCGGAGCCGACGCCACATCTCGCCAACCTCGGCGGTGACTCGCTGCGGCCCGCGCCGGTGGGCGCGTATCCGGCGGGTGCGTCGGCCTACGGCGCCGAACAGATGCTCGGCGACGTATGGGAATGGACCACGTCGCCGCTGCGGCCGTGGCCGGGCTTCACACCGATGCTCTACGAGCAATACTCGGCACCCTTCTTTGACGGCGACTACAAGGTGCTTCGCGGCGGATCGTGGGCGGTCGCATCGAGCATCGTTCGTCCGAGCTTCCGCAACTGGGACCACCCGATCCGCAGGCAGATCTTCTCGGGTGTGCGTCTGGCGTGGGATGTCGCCTGATGTGTCGACATCTCGGCTGGCTCGGTGAACCGGTCTCCGTCGCGTCACTGGTGATGGATCCGGCCAACGGCCTTCTGGTGCAGTCTTATTCGCCACGCAGGCAGAAGCACGGCCTGATGAACGCCGACGGCTGGGGCGTCGGATTCTTTGACGCGTGACACACCGCGCCGCTGGCGCAGCGCCGCTCCGCTGTGGGGTGACGCCTCGTTCGCATCGGTGGCGCCCGCGTTGCGCAGCGGATGCATCGTCGCTGCCGTGCGATCGGCGAGTGTCGGCATGCCGATCGAACCGACGGCGTCTGCGCCGTTCACCGATGGCCAGTGGCTGCTGTCGCACAACGGCCTCGTCGACCGCGCCGCCCTGCCGCTTTCTGCGAAGGCCGAATCGACCTGCGACAGCGCGCTGTTGGCGGCGTTGATCTTCGACCGCGGCCTGGACGCGCTCGGCGACACCATCGTCGAGGTTGCCGCCGCCGACCCCAATGCCCGGCTGAACATTCTGGCGGGCAACGGTTCCCGGCTGCTCGCCACCACGTGGGGTGACACCCTGTCGATGCTGCGGCGCGACGACGGCGTCGTGCTGGCCAGCGAACCCTACGACGACAGACCCGGACTGGCAGGAGATTCCCGATCGCCACCTGGTCTCCGTCGTCGGCCCTGACATCGAGCTGATCCCGCTGAAAGGATCGTGATGACGTTCGCACTGTCGAATTACCTGTCCGCCAACTCGGCGGGCGAAGCCCTGCGCCGTGACGTGCGCGACGGGTTGACGCAGACGCCGAAATCGTTGCCGCCCAAATGGTTCTACGACTCGGTAGGCAGCGATCTGTTCGATCAGATCACCCGTCTGCCCGAGTACTACCCCACCCGCACCGAGGCGCAGATCCTTCGTGCACGGTCGGCCGAGATCGCCGCGGCGTCGGGGGCGGACACCCTCGTCGAACTCGGCAGCGGCACCTCGGAGAAAACCCGCATGCTGCTGGACGCCCTGCGCGACAGCGGATCCCTGCGCCGATTCATCCCGTTCGACGTCGACGCCTCCGTGCTCGAGGCCGCCGGCTCCGCCATCGAGAAGGAATACCCCGGTATCGAGATCGACGCGGTGTGCGGTGACTTCGAGGAACACCTCGGCAAGATTCCCCGCGTCGGCCGCCGGCTGGTCGTCTTCCTCGGCTCGACGATCGGAAACCTCACACCGGGGCCGCGCGCCGACTTCCTGGCGGCGTTGGCGCAGACCCTGCAGCCCGGCGACAGCCTGCTGCTGGGCACCGACCTGGTCAAGGACACCGATCGGTTGGTGGCTGCCTACGACGACAGCGCAGGCGTCACCGCGCAGTTCAATCGCAATGTGCTGGCCGTGGTCAACCGCGAATTGGACGCGGACTTCGATCTCGACGCGTTCGAGCATGTCGCCAAGTGGAACACCGACGAGGAGCGCATCGAGATGTGGCTGCGCGCCAACCAGGCGCAGCGGGTGCAGGTGAACGCACTCGACCTGACCATCGACTACGCCGACGGCGAGGAGATGCTCACCGAGGTGTCGTGCAAGTTCCGTCCCGACGGGGTGGCTGCGGAACTGGCCGATTCCGGCCTGCGTCGCACACATTGGTGGACCGACAGCGCAGGCGACTTCGGCCTGTCGCTGTCGGCGCTGTGATGTCGGAAGCGGGGAGTCTCGCCGAGCAGTGGCGCGCGGCCAGGCCGCCCGTCGCCGGACTGCACCTCGACAGTGCCGCCTGCTCCCGACAGACCTTCGCGGTCATCGATGCCGCGGCCCAGCATGCCCGCCATGAAGCCGAGGTCGGCGGATACGTCGCCGCCGCGGCCGCCGCCCCGGTGCTCGATGCGGGCCGTGCGGCCATCGGCTCGCTGACCGGCTTGAGTAGCGGTGACGTCGCCTACACCACCGGCGCCAACGATGCCCTCGACATCCTGCTGTCCAGCTGGCCCGGCGAACGCACCGTCGCCCTGCCTGCCCGGCGAGTACGGACCCAACCTGGCGATCATGGCCGCCAACGGTTTTGACGTGCGTCCGTTGCCCGTGGACGGCGACGGCCGACTCGACGTCGACGCCGCAGCCCGCGCGCTGGCGGCCGACCGTCCTGCGCTGGTGCACCTGACGGCACTGGCCAGCCACCGTGGCGTCGCACAGCCCATGGCGGCGCTGGCCGATGTGTGCCGAGACCTGGATCTCGACCTGGTGATCGACGCGGCGCAGGCGCTGGGCCATCTCGATTGCGCTGTAACGCCTTCCGCGATCTACAGCTCGTCGCGTAAGTGGGTGGCAGGTCCGCGTGGCGTCGGATTTCTTGGCGTGCATCCGGATCTGGCGCAGCGGCTTCGGCCGCGGCTGCCCCCGCCGGAGTGGGGACTTCGAATTGACCGTGATGGAGCGCATCGAACAGGGCGAAGCCAATGTGGCTGCCCGCGTTGGCTATTCGGTGGCGCTAGGCGACTATCTGGCGGCCGGACCCAAGCAGGTCGGTGAACGGCTCGCCGAGGTGGGCAGGATGACCCGCGAGGCGCTCGCCGACGTCAAGGGATGGCGGGTGGTCGAGGCGGTCGACGAACCGACCGCGATCACCACGTTGGCGCCCGTCGACGGCGCCGACCCGCAGCAGGTGCGGGCGAAACTCATCGCCGAGCACGGCATCGTCACCACCTATGCCGAAACGCTGCGGGCCCCGTTCGAGATGACGTCGCCGGTGCTGCGGGCATCACCGCACGTCGATGTCACCGGCAACCGAACTGGAGCAGTTCGCCGAGGCGTTGGCAGGTGCGACCTAGGCGTCCTTGTGCGCGGTCAAGAGAAACGCAGGCATCTTCTGCCTGCCCTTCTCGTCGTTCTCAAAGGTCGGCATCGTGAACGGTGCGTCGGCCGGAATTGCTGCGCTTATGTTTGCGTGGATGAACGCCGGCCGAATCTCGTCTATCGTCCAGTACTTCGACACGGCCTGGCGCAACTCGTTCTCACTGACGGTGTTCGGGCCGAAGTCCCCCGGCGGGAACGCGCCGTTGGCGAACACCAGGATGTAGAAGATCGCGCCCGGTGCGGCCGCCCGGTGTACCGCCCGTAGGTACCCATCGCGGCCATCGACCGGCAACGAATGGAACAAGGTGCTGTCGACGATGGTGTTGAACCGCCCGTCGTAGCCCCCGAACGACGTGATGTCGTCCTGAACGAACGTCGCGTTGGTCAAACCGCGCTCGTCGGCAGCCTTGGTGGCGGCTGCGATGGCGGTCGGCGTGAGGTCGATTCCGACGACCGTGTGCCCCTGCGTCGGCGAGTGCAAGCGACAGCTCGGCATACCCGCACCCGGCGTCGAGCACGTCGCTGCGGATCTTCCCGCTCTTGATCAACGCGGCGAGTTCTGGCTGCGGCTCGCCGATGTTCCACGGCGGCGGACCCTGGAAGGGGCCGTCCTCTCGGTAGGTGTTGTCCCACTCCATCAACGTCATCTGATGTCATGGCACCCAAGGTAGTTCAAGCGGTCTTTCGCACCAATAGCGTTGCGCTGTAGTCCGTGAGCGCAGGCGAATCGTCGGGCGTCTTCGGATACGGGTCAAGCTATTTCAGCTCGACCGTGTAGTCGCCGACTTCGTTCGTCAGCTTGCCCTGCCCGGGTGCCGGATTGGTGTTGAACTCCACGGGCGTGGGCGCACCCTGCCCGTGCTCTGCGTCGACGGCGATGCGCGCCTGACCGGTCCAGAAGCATTCGACCTCTGTCGGGCAGCGCGAATCCTCCAGCACGTCGGTGAAGCGCAGGCGCAGATCAGCGCCGCGGATCGTGACCTCTTGCCCGCCGTGCAGGACGAACTCCTGATCGAGCCCGGCCTCGATCGGATCCGCCTGCGCCGCATGGCTCTGGCACCCCGCCAGCGCGAGCACCAGCGCCGCGATCACGACCCACGCCTTGATCACGGCCCACCCCAGGTGTGCACGGGCTCGTTGCTGTGCATGCGTTCACAGTAAAGGCGCAGCATCTCGGCCAGGGCGTCTGGCCGGGACAGCCCGCGCTCCTGCAGCGCATGCACCGTCGCGACCTGCCAGACGGACCCGTTCACGCCGGTCTTCGCGCGGCCCTCGATCACCCCGAGGTAGCGGTCGCGGACGTCGGCGGACACCTCCCACCGTTGCAGCCCCTCGTCGGCCATCGGCAGTAACTGCCGCAGCACCAACTCGTCGGGCGTCACCTCACCCAGACCGGGCCAGTACAGTCGCGCGTTCATCCCGCTCTTGGCGGATTCGACGAAATTATGTTGTGCCGCAGCGAAACTCATCTTGGTCCAGATCGGCCTGTCGTCCTCGGCCAGCGTCCGCAGCACGCCGTAGTAGAACGCGGCGTTGGCCATCATGTCGACGACGGTCGGTCCCGCGGGCAACACCCGGTTCTCCACGCGCAGGTGCGGACGGCCGACCCCGTCCTGCTCCACGACGTCGTACACCGGGCGGTTCCACCGGTAGATGGTGCCGTTGTGCAGCCGCAGCTCGGCCAGTCTCGGCGTGCGGCCCTCGGCCAGTTCGTGGGTGGGATCCTCATCGGACATCTCGGGCAGCAGCGACGGGAAGTAGCGGACGTTCTCCTCGAACAGGTCGAAGATCGAGGTGATCCACCGCTCGCCGAACCACACCCGCGGCCGCACGCCCTGCGTCTTGAGCTCGTCGGGCCGGGTGTCGGTGGCTTGGGCGAAAAGTTCGATGCGGGTCTCCGCCCACAGTTGGTGGCCGTAGAAGTACGGCGAGTTGGCGCCCAGTGCCAGCTGCGGACCGGCCAACACCTGTGCCGCGTTCCAGTTGTGGGCGAAGTCGGCGGGTGAGACCTGCAGGTGCAGCTGCATGCTGGTGCACGCGGACTCCGGCGCGATCGACTCGGTCTGCAGGCTCAGCCGTTCGGGCCCGCCGATGTCGATCAGGATGTCCTCACCGCGGGCGGTGAAGATCGAATCGTTGAGCGCCTGATAGCGGACCGACTCGCTCATCCACCGGCCCGAAAGGTGTTCGGGCATCAGGGTCGGCAGGATGCCGACCATCACGATGTGCGCGTCGTGCCCGTTGGCCTTGGCTTCGGCCGCGTTGAGGCTGGCCCGCACCTCGGCCTCGAGCTCGAGTGCCGCACGACCGGGCAGCCGGCGCGGCGGAACGTTGAATTCGATGTTGTAGGCACCCAATTCGGTCTGGTAGGCCGGATCGGCGATCGCCTGCAGGACTTCCCGATTGGTCATGGCGGGCTGGTAGGCGGAGTCGACGAGGTTGCACTCGATCTCCATACCGGTCAGCGGCCGCTCGAACTCGAAACTGGACTCCTTCAGCATGGTTTCGAAGACGTCGAGGCACTGCTGCACCTTGCGCCGGTACTCGCGGCGGTGCGCGCGTGAGTACTCGGTGTCCTGCACTTCTTCGCCCACGATCCGAGCCTATCGGCGGCTGGCCACCACGACCTGCGGATTCATCAGCCCGCCGCGCAGTTCGACGTCGATCGCCGGATCGGCGTGTTCGGCCAGTGCGCGCAGCGCCGACGGGCTGTAGCTGCGCAGCGAGCTGATCACGCCGTCGTGCACGAACGGAATGAACGGCGCGAACGGCAGCATCGTCGCGAGCCGGAGTAGGTGCAACGGTGCCGGTGGTCGGGGCAGATCGATGATCACCAGCTTGTCGGCCGCGCGCGTGCCTTCGGCGAAGCACCCGAGACGCCATCGATGGCGGCAGGTGGTGGAACGACAGTGCGAACACCGCAAGATCGAAATGGCGGTCGGGCGCGTCGATGGCGGCGGCGTCCATCTCGCGAACCGTCGCTCGCGGGTTTTCACCCAGATCACTTGCCGCCATCTCCGCCACCGACGAGGCGTCGATGTCGGTCACGGTGAGCTCGGCGGTGGGATGCCACTCCAGCAGTTTCCGCGACAAACCGCCGTGGCCTGCACCGAGTTCGAGGATCTTGGGGTCCGCGACGTCGGCGACCTCGTCCAGCGCGATGCGGGCGAAGTTCTCGGTGTTGCCGAAGCGCTCGCCGGTCCATTCCAGCGCGCGGACCACGCTGCGCTTCACGCCCTCGTCCACATCGTCGCGGTCGAGATATTCCAGCCGGTCGGTTTCCAGCAGCCGGTCCAGGCACGACGCATCCGGCCCGCCGCGGGGCATGCGGTCAATGTCGACGATCGGTGTCCCCATATGCACCATGATGAACGATTGCAGAGCCGTCCGGAGGGAGCAGGGAGGTTGGCTGACTTCGCGAATACTGCCGCCATCGACCAGGGCACCACCAGCACCCGGTGCATGATCTTCGACCACGACGGCGCCGAGGTCGGGCGTCACCAACTCGAGCACGAGCAGATCCTGCCCAAGGCCGGCTGGGTCGAGCACAACCCCGTCGAGATCACCGAACGCACCGCGTCGGTAATCCAGTCGGCGCTGAACAAGACCAACCTGTCGGCCTCCGACCTCGCGGCGCTGGGTATCACCAACCAGCGGGAGACGTCGCTGGTCTGGAACCGCAAAACTGGACGGCCGTACTACAACGCGATCGTGTGGCAGGACACCCGCACCGATCGCATCGCCACCGCACTGGACCGTGACGGCCGCGGCGACGTGATCCGCCGCAAGGCCGGTCTGCCACCCGCGACGTACTTCTCCGGCGGCAAGCTGCAGTGGATCCTGGAGAACGTCGACGGTGTGCGCCGCGACGCCGAGAACGGAGACGCGATCTTCGGGACCGCGGACACGTGGGTGCTGTGGAACCTCACCGGCGGCGCCCGCGGCGGTGTGCACGCCATCGATGTCACCAATGCCAGTCGCACGATGCTGATGAACCTCGAGACGCTGGACTGGGACGACGAACTGCTGTCGTTCTTCGACATTCCGCGCCAGATGCTGCCCGGAGATCAAGCCGTCGTCGTATCCGGAGTCCTTCGGCGTCACCCTCGATGACGGGCCCGTCGGAGGTCAGGTGCCGATCACCGGCATCCTCGGTGACCAGCAGGCCGCCATGGTCGGCCAGGTCTGCCTCGATGCAGGCGAGGCCAAGAACACCTACGGCACAGGCAATTTCCTTCTGCTCAACACCGGCGAGAAGATCGTCCGCTCGGAGAACGGACTGCTCACCACGGTGTGCTACCAGTTCGGCGACGCGAAACCCGTTTACGCCCTTGAGGGTTCGATTGCCGTCACCGGCTCGGCGGTGCAGTGGCTGCGCGACCAGCTCGGCATCATCAGCGGCGCCTCGGAGAGCGAGTCGCTCGCGCGTCAGGTCGAGGACAACGGCGGCGTCTACTTCGTACCCGCGTTCTCGGGACTCTTTGCGCCGTACTGGCGTTCGGATGCGCGCGGCGCGATCGTCGGGCTGTCGCGGTTCAACACCAACGCACATCTGGCGCGCGCGACGCTCGAGGCGATCTGCTACCAGAGTCGCGACGTCGTCGACGCGATGGAGGCCGACTCCGGCGTGCACATGGAGGTGCTCAAGGTCGACGGCGGCATCACCGCCAACGATCTGTGCATGCAGATCCAGGCCGACGTGCTCGGCGTCGAGGTGGTCAAGCCCGTCGTCGCCGAGACGACCGCGCTGGGCGCCGCCTACGCGGCGGGTCTCGCCGTCGGGTTCTGGGAGAACCCCGACGATCTGCGCGCCAATTGGCAGGAGGGCAGCGCTGGAGTCCGGCGTGGAGCGACGAGCAGCGCGCAGACGGATACGCCGGCTGGCAGAAGGCCGTACAGCGCACGCTCGACTGGGTCGACGTCGACTAGTGATTCGGCGTCGTCCAGCTGTGTTTTGGTCTCGTCGTCGAGCTCGATGTCGCGGACGGCGGTGTTCTCCTCGAGATGCGCCACCGACGAGGTGCCGGGAATCAGCAGCACATTCGGCGCGACGGACAGGGTCCACGCGAGCGCGATCTGCGCCGGTGTGCGGCCGAGCTTCGCTGCCTCACTCTTGACGGCGGGATGGCCGAGCACCGGGTTGTCGGCCGTGAATGCCGAACCGAGCGGAAAGAACGGCACGAACGCGATGCCGTGCTCGATGCAGGCGTCCAGCACCGGCTGCGACGTCCGATCGACGAGGTTGTAGGCGTTCTGCACGCACACGATCTCGGTGCGGTCCAACGCGATTCGCAGATGTTCGGGCACGACACTGCTCAACCCGATGCCGCCGATCAACCCTTCGTCGCGGGCCTTGATCATCGTGGTGAGCTGTCGGTCGAACAGTTCTCTGTTGACCTTCGCCGGGGAGTTGGGGTCGGTGGCCTCGTCGTGGACGCGGAGGTTGATCGCGGCGAGACGGTCGGTCCCCAGCGTCTCCAGATTCTCCTCGATGGCGGCACGCAGCTCGTCGGGCTCCTGCGCGGGCAGCCACGCTCCAGTGTCGTCGCGCTTGGCGCCGACCTTGCTCACCAACGCCAGATCAGCGGGGTAGGGGTGCAGCGCTTCGCGGATCAGTTGATTGGACACATTCGGTCCGTAGAACTGCGACGTGTCGATGTGGTTGATGCCCAACTCGATTGCGCGCCGCAGTACGGCGAGCGCCTCGTCGTGGTCGCGCGGCGGGCCGAAGACACCCGGCCCGGGTAGTTGCATGGCGCCGTAGCCGACGCGCCCGACATTGAAAGAGCCCAGGGGAAGGTGTCCATGGCGCCACGCTATACGCGATGTTGTGCACGTTTCCCGCGGTGGGCTCATCCCGAACGTGCACAAATCGCTACTATTCGGCTTCGCCCAAGATGCCGTAGATCTCGCGGCGGGCGTTGTTGACGATGTCGATGATGCGCTGCTGCTGCTCGGCCGATGCGGCGTGCGCGGACTGCGCGACGGCTCCCATCAGTTGGCCAACGGCACTGCGCAGGCTGACGGCACCGGGGTCAGCGCCCTCGGTGATCTCGTCCCACGGAGCCGTCTCGATCTTCTCGGCGGCGGCGCGGCCGTCGTCGGTGAGCTCGAAGAGCTTCTTGCTGCCCTCGGATTCGGTGGCGACGAGCAGGCCCTCGTCGACCAGCAGTTGCAGCGTCGGGTACACCGAGCCGGGGCTGGGCTTCCACAGCTGCTGACTGCGTTCGTTGATCTCCTGGATCATCTCGTAGCCGTGCATCGGTCGATCGGTGAGCAGCTTGAGGATCGCGGCACGCACGTCGCCGCGCCTGCCGCGTCCGCCGCCGCGGGGTCCGCCGCGACGGCCACCACGGCCGACCGGTCCGAACCCGAAACCGGGGCCGAAGCCGCCGGGGCCGAAGCCGGCCCGAAGCCGGGACCGAAGCCTGCGTCGCCGCGGTGCTCGCGAACGTGGTCGCGGAACTCGCGACGGGCTTGGCGACGCTGTTCGTGCAGCGCACGGCGGTCTTCAGGGCTGAAGCCAGGCCCGAAACCGAAGCCGAAACCGCGGCCCTCGAAGGGGCCTTGTGGGGGTGTGAATGGGGTGTTCATGGTTCATGTCTTTCTTTCGACAGGAAGCACACTGTGCGCTTCCGATACGTTGACGATATATCGGAAACTATCGCGATGCAACGTCCAATTTCAGATCGCCATCGTCACATCGACGGACAAGTACTCGCCGATCGCGCGCGCTGCGGACCAATCGCCTGCATGCACGGCCTTTTCGAGATCGTCGACCAGCGGGCTGTCGGCGCCGAGTTCGGCCAGCCAGGCGGAGACGGTCGTCGCGATCGCGTCTGCCGGTACTTCGGCCGTGTGCCCGCCACGCAGGCGTTGGCTGATCCGGTAGATCAGAAATCTAGGGCGCTGCATACCCGTGATTCGGAGGCAACGGGCCTGCGGATGTGTCCGAGGTCTAGAGCGCTGACGAGTCCAGCTCATCAGCCGAAGGAGCTGCGTTGGCGCGGTGGGTATTCGGGCTGACGCCGTACGCCCGTTTGAACGCGCTACTCAACGCGAATGGTGTGCTGTACCCGACCTGCCGGGCGACCGCACCGATCGTCGCCTGACTCGACCGCAACAGGTCGGCGGCCAACGCCAGCCGCCAACTGGTCAGGAACGCGATCGGCGGTTCACCAACCTGGTCGGCAAACCTGCGCGCGAACACCGCCCGCGAACAGCCAACGGCCGCAGCCAAATTCGCCACCGTCCACGGATGTGCTGGATTGTTGTAGATCAGTTTCAACGCCGGGCCCACCACCGGGTCCTGCTCGGCGGCCCACCACGTCGGCGCGTTGCCGTCGCGACCGAACCAGACCCGCAGCACCGCGATCAACAGCACATCGAGCATCCGATCCAGATAGGCCTCCTGGCCGGTGCCGTCGCAGCCGGCCTCGCGAGCCAGGAGATCCACCAAGGGCGTGTCCCATTCGCCGGCACGCACCACCAACACCGCGGGCAGCACGTCGAGAAGCCGGGCGCTCACCTCGCTTTGACCCTGATAGGCGCAGATCACCGATCGCGTCGCCCCAGACGGACTGTTGCCCCACGTCCGCACCCCAAGCGACATCTCGAACTTCAGCGTCTCGCCCGACAGCGTCGTGCAACGGTTTCCCGGATGGATCACCACCATCGGTGCGGTGGCCGGGTCGTCGGCGAAGACGTAGTGCTCGGTGCCGCGGGCCAGGGCGACGTCACCGGGATGCAGCCACGTGGTTCCGCTGCTCGCACCGACGATGGCCGCGCTCCCGTGCGTCTGGCAGATCAATGTCAGCGGCGCATCGTCGCGGATGCTCAACGACCACGGTGGATCCATCATCATCCGCAAGTACGAACGCGCTCCGCGCCCGCACACCGTCGAGCAGGCCGACCACGGCGTCCACCGCCCGAGCCTATCGGTCAAGCTCTATCGGTCCGTCGAATGGCCGCAGACGCACGCGTATGCGGTCGGGACGTACTGACCATGGACCGTCCGCTTCGGCCGCAGTTGACTTCAGCTCATGAACATGAGCCCGTTTGTGGTCCTCACCTCACTGGCCGCGCTGGCCGCCGCCGCTGCCTGCGGAATGATGTACGTCTTCTCGACATTCGTGATGCGCGGCCTTGATCGCACCGGACCGATCGAGGCGATCACGGCGATGCGGGGCATCAACGTCGCGGCGAACTACGAATCCTGCGTTCCTGCTGGCGTACTTCGGTGCGACGACCCTCGCGTTGATTGTCGGGATCATGGCCGTGATTCAATTCGGCCAGCCGGGTAGCGCCTGGATTTTGGCAGGCGCGGTTGTCGGAATTCTCGCGGCGATCATCACGATGGTGTTCAACGTGCCGCTCAACAACCACCTCGAATCCGTTGATCCGGCCGGGATTGTCGGTCGCCGATGCCGCCGTCCAGTGGCAGGCGTACCTGTCCACGTGGACGGCATGGAACCACGTCCGCGCGGCCGCCAGCATTATCGCGGCCGTCCTATTGCTCGTCGGGCTGCGATACCGCTGAGGCGGATTACCGTCCGATCACCGAAACCGAGTTGTCCTGAAAGTTGACGACCCATGCGGTGTGGGTGGATGGGTCCGTCGCGACGGTTTGCGGCCCGTTGCCGACGTCGATGGTGTCGGTGACTGTCCTGGTCTGCGAGGGCGTGGTGAGCCACAGCAGTGGCTTCACTTCTCGGATCTAGACCAACGAGGGACTTACCACACCGATTGTGATTCGCGTAGACGCGTTATCGGACCCTGGCATCAAACGACCACAGCCTCAACCACTACACCTCCGTTTCGCCGTCGCGGATGTACGTGGCGAAACGCGACAACTGTTGCAGCCTATTATTTTTCAGTCCTGCGCGACGGGCAGGTTGGGGCAGAGTGTGATGTAGTCGATGTTCGTTGAGATCCAGTCGTGCCACTGTTGGTGGCTGATGTTGGACATGAGTTTCGAGCAGAGCGTCGCCACGGTGGCGTCGAGGGGGGTGGGCCACAACCGCACGAAGCGATCGGTGCTGCCGGATGCCAGGGTATGCCCATCAGGGGCAAGGTGAAAACGAGAGCAAGATGCTTCGCCAGCACTGCATTAGTTCGATCGCGTGCTGTGGCAACCCATTGCAGAATCCCCACGACCAAATCTACGAGCTTTCCGTATTTCACGCCCCGCAGTCAGCACTGTTGACGTAGCTGCCGTCCACAATCTTGCAAAACGGGAACCCGTTGTCCCCGCCTGCGACGCTCAGGGTCAAACCATGGCCGCCGTCAACGAGTGTGGCGGTCGCATAGCCGCCGTCGGGGAGGTTGCCGTAGGCGGTGGTCTCCGGTTGCGATGGCGGACCTTGCACGAAGGTGAAACGGAAGTTCACCGTCCCCGAACCTGTGGTTTCGACCGCGCTACCGTCGGCATTGATGGTCAGACCCTCCCCATGGGCACCCCACTGGCCGACAAACGGTCCGCCGGCGACCGAGAAGGGTTGACCGAGATCCGCCTGCTCTGGGTCGGAGTGTGCCAAGGGGGCCAGCGTGACCGAGGCCAATCCGGTGCCGAGCATCCAGGCGGCGTTGGCGGCCAGGGCCTTACGCGCAGCCCCGCTTAGGAAGTAATTTCTCATGTCGCCAAACTCTCGTAATTAGCGGCGCAATTACCGGGATCAACACTGTGTCACAGCTTGCGCGGTACGCCGGTTGGTTTGGTCAAGCTACGTTAATTCTTAGCGAAGATCCGTTCAGCCCCATGTGGCTGATGAAGGGTCGGAATGTTGCGGCCGGACTGCAGGAGCGTGATTAGTTTCGCCGTGGTTGCCAGTCTGTATCCCTAACACGAGATCACCGCACTCGAAGAGGCCAGCATGACCGCGACTAGCAATACTCAGCCCAGGGTTGCAACATGCACCGGGCTCGCGGTGAGAACGAAGCATCGTCTAGCCGTGGCTGCGGCGAAAGTGCTGCAGTACAATCGATTCAGTTATTGCGAGACTTGCAGTCACTTGATAGCGAGAGCGACGGTCAGCAACTCAGCGATAGCTTCCGGGTCATCCATCGGCGCCGAACGAATCAATCCCGACTCGATCAGGGCGGCGGCTCGCGCATCCGCCGAAGCGCCGGTCAACGCGGCGGCGAACACATCGGCGGTGCCTCCAGAACCGGAGATGACCAGGACGCCACGACCGGCTTCGACACTCTGCTGGACGTCCCCGTATGCGATCTGGCCACCGTTGATGAGCACCGTGATGGACCGAGTAGTCCCGGCAACGACCGTCGCCGTCCGAGCAATCCACGGCGCCTCGGCACCCCATTGTTCACCCGGTACGAAAACAAAGGCGGTGTGATTAGGTTCCAGCACCGTATCAACGCGCGAGGAGGGCTCCGCGCGACGTAGTTTCGCCGACCCGACGGCCACAACACCCATGAGCGGGAACGTAGCTCGGGTAGACCCGCGGGCTTCCCCGAGCAGCTGCATCACACCGAAGCGGGTCCCGCCGTCGATGCCGACTGCGCCAGACTTCTGGACTACCGGCACAATGCCTACCTCGAACACCGGCCGCAAGTCGCACATACGGGCCTCGTCCAGTCCCGCCGCTCCACCGACAACCACCACTGTCGGCCGCGGCGAGTAAAGCTCGAGCGCATCGAGCGCGGCTGGCAGTTCCTTCGCCTCTGTGAGACTTACTGCAGGCGCGGAACCCCCATCGGGCAACTCAACGCGGAACCGCGAAATCAACCGCTTGCCCCGAGGAAGCCGGCGAAATGTTCCGTCGCTACATCGCGAGCCGCTGCCTGTCCGACGCGCCTAAGTTCGCTGACGTTTTCCACCGAGTCCAGTCTTTGCACCTCCTCGGGGAGGATGTCTCGGAGGTCTAGGTCATCGAGGCCGCGCCGCGACAGCTCCGCGTTATAGCGGACATAGCTGAAGAACCGGTTCTCCACCAACCCCTTTCCGGCCATCAGATCCCCTACCTCCATATCGATGGGCGCACCGTGTCGACAGCGGCCGAAGACCCGACACAGTAGGTCTTGCTCGGTGAGCGCGGCATGCATGAGCGCAGCTGGCACTGAATTTGCGTTGAACAGTAAGTTCATGGCTCCCGGGTGCAAGTGGTCATCAGCCTTCGGACACGTCCCTGTGCCCACTGACACGAGCAGCAGGTCAGATTCCGTTGCCGGCCAACACAACCGGTATGCATCCAGCGTCGCCATCAGAAACAGCTGGAATGCCGGGTTGTTATATGTCGTCAAAGCCCCGTCGACAAAAACAAAGTCACGCTCCCCCAACGTGACGACCTCCGGAGGAAAGTAGGTAGGCGCAGCGGTACTGGCTCGCACCAGCTGCCACAGCGGGATGGCCAGATTGTCATCCGCCCGGCTCGGGTCGTTGAATAGCGCTTGGGGGTTGTTGGTCAACGGCCAGGGCGAATCCGTAGTGGCATTGCGCACGACGATCAGCAGCAGAGTCTTCAGCTCCTCGCTGCCCAACGTGGTATCTCTGCCGAGGACTCCCTGCAACATCTCCCCGAGCCCGTCGCTGTCATAACGGTATTGGTAGCGACGCCGCAGCGAAGCGTGGTCGAACATGTCTTCACACCGTGACACGTAGAGGTCCAGAATTTCCCCCACACGCAGCCCCTTGGCAAGACCCGCGGCGATTACAGCCCCGGTGCTGGTGCCGCCGATGTAGTCGAAATAGTCGCCCAGCACGAAGTCGTCTCCTGCGCCGAGCTGCTTTGCCAGCATGGATTCCATCCGCGCCAGCAGCTCCAAAGTGATCACGCCTCGTATGCCACCGCCGTCCAAAGCGAGCAGCTTCTTGGGCCCCGGCGATCGCACCCGGTCCCTGTAGGACATATGACCTTCCGTCGTCTCGAAGAGCAACCAAACTGAATCTAGTGTGCTCGCGTTTCTCCGCACCCGAACCCTGTCCGGCGAAATCAGCGCGATCAAGCGAAGGTCGGGTTCTCGGCCTTAAGGTGCCAATCGGTGCGAACGGAGTTCGTCGCAGGCCGATGTCATTGCCGGCGTTCATGACCTAGGGTCACCAGACTGCCGACGTAGCGGCGGGCTTCCCAATCTGTGGATGGTCTCGGCAGTGGCGAGCCGGCCTGGCGCAACAGCTCGTGGAGTCCGGCGCCCAGGGCGGAGATCCGTTCGCGAACCTCGGCCTGTTGCAGGGTCTGTACTCCCGCGGAAAACCAGGGCGGATTACCGTCCGATCACCGAAACCGAGTTGTCCTGAAAGTTGACGACCCATGCGGTGTGGGTGGATGGGTCCGCCGCGACGGTTTGCGGCCCGTTGCCGACGTCGATGGTGTCGGTGACTGTCCTGGTCTGCGAATCGATAACGGACACCGTCGAACTGCCGTTGTTGGTGACGTAGACGGTGTGCGCATCGGAGTCGACGGTGGCCGCGGTGGGACGGTCACCCACCTTGATGGTCTCGACGACAGACCGCTTTTCGAGGTCGACGACGGACACAGAGTCATCGTCGGCGTTGGGCACGAAGGCGGTGCGGGTCGGTGGGTCGATCGCAGCATCGCCGGGACCTGCTCCGACGGTGATGCTACCGACGACCGCGGACTTCGCGGGATCCACGATGGATATGGAGGTGCCCCCTCGGTTCGCCACGTAGAGCAGGTGGGTGTCGGGATCCACCCCCATCTTGTCCGGGGATTGGCCAACCCGGATCGTCGCGGTGGTCTTGCGGGTCTCGGCGTCGATCATCGAAACCGAATTGTCTTCAGAGTTCGCGACGTACACGGTTTGGGTATCCGAGTCCACCTCTATGCCGTCCGGCCCGTTGCCAACTTCGATCGTGCCGGTGATGGCTCGCGATGCGATATCGACCACCGACACTGTTTTCCCGCTGGTGACGTATGCGGTCTGCGTGGTCGGATCGACAGCGACGAAACCGGGAGACTTGCCGACCTTGATTGTCGCAGTGCGCCTTTCGGCGTCGAGGACATAAAGCGAGTCATCTGCGGTGCTGGTCACATAGGCCAAGTTGGTCGTCGGATCCGATGCGACATCGGGCAGTGGGCCGGCCCCGACGTCGAACGTGGTGGTGACTCTGGGGGCTCCCAGCGAGTCGTCCGCGGATTCACTCGCGCATGCGCTCAGGCCGAGAGATAACACGCCGATTGCGAATCCGACGCCAAGAACTCTGCGCACGCGTTCCCCCTGGGAGCTAGCTCGGCGGCGTGAATCCGCCGGGGTCGGATGGTGTTGGCGGAACCTGCTGTGGTGGAACCCGCTGCGGCGGAGCCGGATACCCGACGACGGGTGGCTGATTGGGCGGCCACTGGGGGACAGGATGGCTGGGCGACGGACTGCAGTCGGGCGAGCTCTCTGCGGTGGCGTTCGGCCAGCACTGCGGCGAGCACATATTGCGGTGGTGTGCCGGGAGGTGGTGGCGGCGATATCTGGGCGACGACGTCGCCGGCGATCCGGTACGCCATCTGGTCGCGCAGCTGTGGGTCCAACTGCGATGCCCGGGAGAGGAACTGGCGGGCGAGCTCGGCCTGCTCGGGACGCAGCCCGGACAGCTGCAGGGTCGACGCCCACCAGGCGAGCTGCGGCGGCATCGGCGGTGGCGGCGACATTCGCGGCGCGCGTTCACTGATCACCACGGTGCCGGCGAAGATGTCGCCGATCCGCTTTCCCTTCGCGGACGCCAGGCTGCAGATCACCGCGGGCCCGCCGGTGAGTGTCCAGATTTCGATCACGCCGGCCAGCGCACGAAACAACGCCTGACGAAAGCGTTCCGGGCCGCCGTCGTCGGACACCACCCGCAGTCCCATCGCCAGCTTGCCCAACGAACGGCCCCGGGTGGCGGTCTCGAATATGGTCGGATACCCGACGATCGTCAGCACCGTGAAGATGATCAGTATCGAGGCCGACAGGGCCGGATCGAATTGGGTGAGCGTGGTGGCCCACAGCACGACGCCGATGATGTAGAGCGATGAACACCACCGTGACGTCGATGATCGCCGACAGCGCGCGGACCGGCAGCTGGGCGATCTGAACATCCAGAACCACCGCGTCGCCGGTCACCACTGGTTCTTGCTGGCTGACCATCCCGTTGACGCTACTAGGATCCGTGGGGTGGATGTCGACGCGTTCGTGGTGGCGCATCGTCCGACGTGGGAGCGGCTGGAGCAGCTGCTCAAGCGGCGGCGCAAGCTGACGGGCGACGAGGTCGACGAACTGGTCGATCTTTACCAGCGGGTGTCCACCCACCTGTCGATGGTGCGCAGCTCGTCCACCGACGCAGTCCTCGTCGGGCGGCTGTCGGGACTGGTCGCGCGGGCACGCTCGGTGGTGACGGGTGCGCACGCACCGCTGTGGAGCGAGTTCGCCAGGTTCTGGACGGTGTCGTTCCCGGTGGTCGCGTATCGCTCCTGGCGATGGTGGCTCGGAACGGCCATCGCGTTCTTCTTCGTCACCGCGCTGATCGCGCTGTGGGTGTCGGGCAACCAGGATGTGCAGGGGGCGCTCAAAACACCAAGCGAGATCGACCAATTGGTGAACAACGATTTCGCCGCCTACTACAGCGAAAACCCCGCCGGATCGTTCGGGCTGCAGGTGTGGGTCAACAACTCGTGGGTTGCCGCGCAGTGCATCGGGTTCGCGATCCTGCTCGGCATCCCGATCCCATACATCCTGTTCCAGAACGCCCTGAACCTCGGCGTCATCGCCGGTTTCATGTTCGATGCGGACAAGGGCGACGTCTTCCTCGGCCTGCTCACCCCGCACGGCCTCATCGAACTGACCGCGGTGTTCCTGGCCGCGGCGGTGGGCATGCGGCTCGGCTGGTCGGTGGTGTCGCCGGGCCACCGGCCGCGCACACAGGTGCTGGCGGAACAGGGCCGGGCGGTGGTCGCGGTCGCGGTCGGTCTGATCGTCGTGTTGCTGGTGGCCGGGCTGATCGAGTCGTTGGTGACGCCGTCGCCGCTGCCGACGTTCGCCCGCATCGCCATCGGCGTGGCAGCCGAGGTCGCCTTCCTCGCATACGTGATCTATTTCGGCCGCAGGGGCGTCGCCGCGGGGGAGAGCGGCGACATCAGCGACGCCCCTGATGTGGTGCCGACGCGTTAGAGCCGGCCGCTGGCCTTCATCGCGAGGTAGTGGTCCGCCAGTGCGGGAGCCAGTTCATCCGGCGGCGCGTCGACGACGTCGACCCCGGCCGCCCGCAGCCGCGACGCCATCGTGCGCCGGTCGTTGCGTGCGCGTTCGGCCGCCGCCGCGTCGTAGACCTCGGCGGCGTCCGCCCGGCCCGCCGCCATCGCGTCCACCCGCGGATCGGCGACGGCGGCCAGCAGAACGTGATGTTTGGCGGACAACTGCGGCAGGACCGCCATCAGGCCCTTCGTCCAGTGCGGAGGCGTTCAGGTCGGTGAGCAGCACCACCAGTGCGCGGCGGCGAACGCGACGCTGTATCGCGGCCACCATTGCCCTGGCGTCGGACTCGATCAGTGCCGGTTCCAGCGGCGCCATCGCACCGACAAGTTGCGCGAGAAGTTCGGTGCGCGAGGCGTTGAACAGGCCCGCCCGGGTGACCCGGTCGTGGGCGAGGAAGTCGACGTGATCGCCTGCCCGCGACGCGAGCGCGGCCAGCAGCAGCGCGGCATCCATGGACCAGTCCAGCCGCGGCCAGCCGCTGGGGTCGTTGGCGGTGGGGTCGACGCCGACGCGACCAGCCGACGTGCGTCCGGTGTCCAGAACGATCACCACCCGCCGGTCCCGCTCGGGTCGCCACGTCCGCACCACGACGTCGGCTCGCCGGGCGGTGGCGCGCCAGTCGATCGACCTGACATCGTCGCCGATCACATACTCGCGCAACGAATCGAACTCGGTGCCCTGACCGCGGATCAGAACCGCTGTATTACCTTCCAGCTCACGAAGTCTGGCCAGTCGTGAGGGCAGGTGCTTGCGCGACAGGAAAGGCGGAAGGATTCGGATCTGCCAGGGCACCTGGTGCGAGCTCTGCCTGCCTGCAAGTCCCAATGGGCCGATCGACCGGGCCGTCACCAAGGCCGATCGCTGATCACCCCTGCGCACCGGTCGCAGCGTGGTTACGAGGCGAACCCGTTGTCCCGAAGTGATATTCACGGTGTGCATCCGGGGTTCGGCTCGCGCGCTTGGCGACCAGGCATCGCGGACTTGACCTGTCAGGCGTCGTCGTCCCGGATTCTCGACCTCCAGGACCGCGTCAACGGGCTGCCCCAACCTCGCCGCGGTATCGCCGGATCGTACGAAGACCAGTCGGCGCGGGCTGGCGGCCATGGCCACATCGACCGCAACAGCGCACGCAAGCGCGCCCAACAGGATTACGAACGCCATTGCCGGCCATGGCGATAACGCGATCGGCAGCACACAGATCAGTGCCACCAAGCCGACGCGGCCGGTCAGGATCACTAGCGCGGCACCGGCACGGCCGCGAGGATTCCGTCCAGCACGCCGTCCGGATTAGCGCCTTCGAGTTCTGCCTCCGGCCGCAGTTGGATACGGTGCCGCAACGTCGGCCGCGCCATCGCCTTGACGTCGTCGGGGGTGACATAGTTTCGGCCTGATAGCCACGCCCAGGATCGGGCCGTACCGAGTAGCGCGGTCGCGCCACGCGGTGACACGCCGAGCTGCAGTGAGGGTGAATGCCTTGTCGCACCTGCGATGTCGACGATGTATCCGAGCACCTCGTCTGCCACGAGCACCTGTTGCACAGCGGCGCGCCCCGCGGCCAACTCCGCGGGCCCGGCGACGGGCCGCACGGCGGACAGGTCGCGAGGGTCGAAGCCACGCGCGTGCCGGTCGAGGATCATGATCTCCTGGTCCCGCGGCGGCAGGGGAACATTGAGCTTGAGCAGGAACCGGTCGAGCTGCGCTTCCGGCAGCTGATAGGTGCCCTCGTACTCGATCGGGTTCTGCGTCGCGGCGACGATGAACGGGTCGGGCAGCGGCCGCGGTTCGCCGTCGACGCTGACCTGTCGCTCCTCCATCGCCTCCAGTAGCGCGGCCTGAGTCTTGGGTGGTGTCCGGTTGATTTCGTCGGCCAGCAGGAGATTGGTGAATACCGGCCCTGAGCGGAACTCGAATTCGGCTGTGCGGGCGTCGTATACGAGCGAACCCGTGACATCGCCTGGCATCAGGTCGGGGGTGAACTGAACCCGCTTGAACTCGAGCTGCAGCGCGGCCGCGAGCGTGCGCACCAGCAGGGTCTTGGCGACGCCCGGCACTCCCTCCAGCAGCACGTGGCCGCGGCACAGCAGTGCGATCACCAGTCCGCTGACCACCGCTTCCTGACCGACGACCGCCTTGGCGATCTCGGTGCGCAAGGCCAGCAGCGCATTTCGCGCCGAATCGCCGGAGACGCTGCACCTGTGTGCTGACCTGTGTGATGTGCCGGGGGCTGAGTCACGATTGTGCGACCTGCCTTTCGATGTTGTCGAGTTCACGGGCGAGGTTGACCAAGTCGTCGTCGCTTACCGGTGGTGGACCGAACAGTGTGTGCGCCAGCGTCTGCGCGTGCGCTCCACTGCGCTGCGCCACCGCCGAGACGATCGCGGGCGGCTCGGCGTTGTTGGACAGGCCGAGGCGGGGCAACATCCGCTGCAGTGTTGCGGTGCGCAAGGCTGTCGCGGCGCGGTCCCGAGCGCGCCGGGAGCGGTACAACCTGCCGCGACCTTCGACCGTCTCGGATGCGCGCACTACAACGGGCATCCGCTCTGCGACAAGCGGACCGAGACGCCTGCCCCGCCACAGCGCGACGAGCGCGATCGCCAGGCACAGCTGGATGACGATCCATTGCACCGCGGGCGGAATGAGTTCAGAGATTTCCGCGCCTGCATCGGATTCGCCCTGGCGCTGCTGCGGTGCGTACCAGATCACTCGTGGGTTGGTGCCGGCAAGGTTCATGGCGAGGGCGGCATTGCCGGCCGTCAAGAGTCCGCCGTTCGTCATGAATTCACCGCTGCCGACGACCGTGACATTGCGCCCGTCATCGGTGTAGCGGACCAGTGCGCCGTCGTAGCAGCTGGTGATGGGAAAATCGCTCTGCCGACTCGTACTCGTCGCTCACACCGAGCTGAACCTCGCCGGCTCGCTTGGCCTCCCGCAGGTCGCAGCCTGGCGCGGAACCGCCGAACGGCACCGACCCGGC
Organism: uncultured Actinomycetota bacterium; assembly: GCA_963720345.1. GTDB lineage: Bacteria > Actinomycetota > Actinomycetes > Mycobacteriales > Mycobacteriaceae > Mycobacterium. Next base: position 85,271 of record CAVRFN010000044.1, on the reverse strand, counting down.
GACACCGACGTGGGGCGCCAGCGCTTCACGCGTACTCGACGTCGGCGCCACCAGGAGGCGGTCGCCGGGTAGGTCGCCGAGGCGCCGCAGCACGTCTTTGTCGAGCAGTTGCAGCGTCTGCAGCACGGCGATGAGTGTGCCGGGCCGCGCAGCACGTTCGGCTGTGGCGATATCCGGTGCCTCGACGACGTCGACGCCGTGCTCGCGCAGCATAGCGACCAGTGCGTGGGTGCCGTCGCGAGTCGTGGACCCGGGATCCATCGGGCCGCCGAGCCGGGGAGCGGTCAGGTAGGTGGTCAAAGTGGCGATGGCAATGATGACGGCGAGTGACAACAGCACCCACCGTGCGGCGCTCCATCGCTGAGTAAACGTGGGTCCGACGGCCGAATCGGAGTGTCGTTCATTGGCTTTCAGGGGAGGAGTCATCGGACCTCCGCCCAGCCGGCCGGTGTCGCCGCGGCGGGGTCGGCATCGGCGTTCGTCCTGGTGTTGGTACCTCAGATGATCGTCGAGATCGGCGATCATCCGGTAGGCGGATTCCGTCCCTGGTCGTTCGCCGTAGGTGACGTCGTTGAAAGAGCTTGCGGCCTGGGTCAATTCGGCAGCAAGCCCGGGCAGGGCCTTGCCCGCATCGCGCGCGAGTTCGGTGGCCGTCCGGCCGGGGATGGCGTCCAGCACGCCACTGTCCTCGAGCTCACGAGCGACGGCTCGGAGCCGATGACGGATTGCCGCAGACCAGTTTCCGGTGGCGGCATACTGCTCGGCGGTGGCTCGGTGCTCGCGCAGCGCTGAGTTCGTTTTCGCCGAACAAGGCGTAGCGTCCGCCCCGGTTGGTCCGCATGGTGCGCCGTGCGATCCGTATCGCGACGATGACCGCGACCGCCAGGATGATCAGCAGAACGGAGAGCGTGAACCAGCCACCGGGGATCCGAGATCCGGCGTCGGCGAGTCGGTACAGCAGTTCGTTGATCCACTCGAGGAGACGTTCGGTCAGCGATGGCTTGGGGTAGATGGGTTTTTGCAGTTCGCGTTGCGCAGCGTCGTGCGCGGCATCGCTGTCGATGTCTATCGTCGGCACGTCAGGCTTGGCGGGTCAGCCACAGATGGTCAGTGGAATCGGACGGTGAGGACGGTCCGTACGCCGCGCCGGTCTGCAGGACGAGGTCGAACGCTTCGGCGCGGATGCGACGGTCGGTGTACAGCAGCACGATGACGCCCGCGACGAACGGGGCGGTGATGATCTGGGCGATGACGGCGCCCACGGACAGCAGGACGAAGGCCAGCAGCGTCATCGCCGTGGACTCCGCCGCCATCAGGAGAAGCTGACCGCCGAGGCTGAACGGGATCGTGACCGCACCGGCGATGAACTGAACCGCGATCAAGGCGAGCAGCCGGATACCGAACACGCGCCAGAAATCGCCCTTCACCAACCTGAACGACCGCTCGATGGCGGCGAAGATGCCGAGGCGTTCCAGCACGATGAGCGGCGGCGCGAAGCTGAGTATCACCCAGAGGTAGATCAATGCGGTCAGCAAGTAGCAGACCTAGAGGCAGACCGAGGATGACCGCCGCGGTGACACTTGACGCGGTCCCGATCCAGAAGATGAGGCCGAAGACGATGGCAACCAGAATCGCGACGCCCAAACCTTCGATGAGTGTGAAACCGATCAGGGCCCAGAATCTTCCTTTGAGCCGTCGCCACGCCTCACCGATGGTGATGCCGGCGCCGAAGACGGCCCGACCGACCACGACGGTGAGCAGGCCGCTGAGCAGGATCGACGTCAACCAGGTCGCAGCGCCGCCGGCCAGGCTCGACAGGGTCGAGCCGAGCACCATGCCCGTCGACACGTCTTCACCGGTGACCGACTGCGCGAGCTGTCCGGTCACGGCGAGCGGTCCCACCGAGAGCACCAGCGCCAGCAGCTGGGTGGCGATGACGACGATCGTGGTGAAGCCCAGCGTCGCCTTCGGGTTGGCGCGGATGTACGCGATCGCGCCGTTGAAGATGTCGGACAGGCTCAGCGGACGCAGCGGGATGACGCCTGGCTTGAGCGCAGGCTGCATCGGCGGAGCGCCGTATCCGTATCCCTGCGGCGGGTACCCCGGCGGGGGTCCGTAACCGGGTTGCGGCCCGTAGCCCGGAGGGGCGCCGTACGCCGGAGGCCCGTAGCCCGGCGGAGGCCCGTAGCCGGGAGGAGGCCCGTAGCCCGGCGGAGGCCCGTAAGCCGGTGGTGCGCCGTATGCGGGCGGGGGCACCCAGCCCGGCGGCGGATAGCCCGGAGGCGGTTGCCCGGCCATACCGGAACTGCCCGCCTCGGTGCTCATGGCCACCATCCTGTCGATCGCTGTGCGAATTGACAACGTGCCCCGGCCACCGTGACAGCTGCGAGACCCTCGCTACGGTGGCCATATGTCGACCGAGATCACGGTGCGCGGCTCCTTTTCCGCGTTTCGTCCCGCCGAGCGTGGGACCGTCCACACGACCATCGCCTACGAGGGACCGGAGATGGAGCCGGTGTATGACAGGGTGGCCACCGACTTGGCGGCACTTAAGAGTTCGATCGTCGCGCTCGAGGAACAGGGCGCCGTTACCTGGTGGTCCGCCGATCAACTACGCACCTGGTCGAACCGGCCCTGGAACGACGAAGGCAAGCAGCTTCCGCTCGTGCACCATGCGGCTGTCGGTGTCGAGGTGAAGTTCCGCGATTTTGCCGCGCTGTCGCACTGGGTCGGTGAACACATCGGCGGAACCGAGGGCTTCGGGGTGTCCCGCGTCAACTGGGCGCTGACCGCCAATCAACGGGACACCCTGCTCGCCGACGTGCGCACGCGCGCGGTACGTGATGCGGTCACCCGCGCGCAGCAATACGCCGATGCGCTCGGGCTCGGCCCCGTCGCGCCGGTCGCCATCGCGGACGCAGGGATGCTGAACACACGTCCTGAGGGCGAGTCCCAGGCCGCGTTCCTGCGGGCTGCCCCGCCAGGTGGTGGTCCGGTCGCCGAACTCGTGCCCAAGCACATCGAAGTGTCAGCGACCGTCGACGCGCGGTTCGTCGCGGGACCCGCAGCGGGCGGTGCGGCGTAGGTTTGCGAGATGGCAGAACTTAAGGAGAGACTGCGCGCAGACCTCACCGCGGCGATGAAGTCGCAGGACAAACTGCGCACCGCGACGCTGCGAATGCTGCTCGCAGCGATCCAGACCGAGGAAGTGTCAGGCAAAGGGGCGCGAGAGCTGTCCGATGCCGACGTGATGAAAGTGCTCTCCAAGGAAGCCAAGAAGCGCGCGGAGGCCGCGGAGATCTACACCCAGAACGGGCGCGGTGAGCTGGCTGCCAACGAGCACGCCGAAGCGCGTGTCATCGACGAATATCTGCCCGCTCCGCTCAGCGAAGCCGAAGTTGCCGACGTGGTCGACACCGCCATCGCCCAGGTGGCCGAGGAGATCGGTGAGCGGCCCGGCATGAAGCAGATGGGCCAGGTGATGAAGGCAGCAACCGCGATCGCCGCTGGTAAGGCCGACGGCTCCCGACTCTCCGCGGCGGTCAAGGCCCGGTTGTAGCCGTTTCGGCGTCCGGCACCCGGGTACCCCGATGTCATGACGCGTTTCGGCTACACCCTCATGACCGAACAGAGCGGACCTAAAGACCTTGTCCGTTATGCCGTTTCGGCGGAACGCGTGGGCTTCGACTTCGAGGTTTCGTCGGATCACTACTTTCCGTGGCTTTCGTCCCAGGGGCACGCGCCCTATGCGTGGACGGTGCTCGGTGCCGTGGCCCACGCGACCGAGCATGTCGAGTTGTTCACGTACGTCACCTGCCCGACGATGCGCTACCACCCCGCCGTCGTCGCGCAGAAGGCCGCCACAATGCAGATCCTCGCCGACGGCCGGTTCACCCTCGGGCTCGGCAGTGGCGAGAACCTCAACGAACACGTCGTCGGCAAGAGTTGGCCGACGGTGGCGCGGCGTCAGGAGATGCTGCGCGAAGCCATCCAGATCATCCGCGAGTTGTTCACCGGTGAGCTCGTCGATTGGAAGGGTGAGCATTTCGAGGTGGATTCCGCACGCCTCTGGGACATTCCGGAGACGCCGGTCGCCATCGCCACCGCAGTGTCCGGTGAGCGGTCGGTGGAGACATTCGCGCCGCTGTCCGATCATCTGATTGCCGTCGAACCGAACAAGGATTTCGTCGATGCATGGCATGACGCCAGACGCGCCACCGGGCTGCCCGGCCAGGTGCGGGTCATCGGTCAGATTCCGATCTGCTGGGATCCCGACCGCGACAAGGCAATCCATCGAGCGCACGATCAATTCCGTTGGTTCGGTGGCGGCTGGGCGGTCAATGCCGATCTGCCGACGACGGCCGGCTTCGACGGTGCCACCCAGTACGTGCGGCCCGAAGATGTGGCCGAATCCATCCCGTGCGGACCGGATCTCGACGCGATCGTGGATGCGGTCCGCAAATATTGGGAAGCCGGATTCACCGACGTCGCCCTCGTCCAGATCGGGGACGAGAACCAAGATCTGTTCCTCAAGGAAGCGGCCGGATCACTGCTCGAGAAGCTCAGAAGCGAATCGAACTGAAAGGCGAAACATGCCTAAGGGCAAAGGAATCTACGACGACGAATCCGAAGACGAGTCGAAGAAGGTCAAACGTCCCGGGCCGACCGACGAGGGCGGGGAGGGCGGCATGGCGACGCGCGAGAACGCGCCGGACGTCGCCGACACTCGCGGTGAGCCCACGGCCTGACGGCTACTGGGTGTCGCGTCCTTGCCGGCTGCGTCGATAGGCCGCACGTCGGAAATCGGCAAGCCAACGGGGGAGCAGTTGCACGTCGCAATCTGCGTGCAATGCGGGATCGAATGCGATGTCGTCACAGCTCGGGTCGACGTGCCGCAGTGTCAGCCGGGCCAGCGGACGAAACTCCTCGCGGAACCCTGCCTGCTCTATGTCGAATTGGATTCCATCCGAGTCGATTTCGCTCTCTATGGTGTCGAGGGCGAGACCGTGAGTGCCGATCTCGGTGGCGAGCCGAGCACGCACCCACCACACGCGGTCGCGGTACCGCAACGGCATCAGGCTGGAGAACGTGGCGCCGGACCAGGACGTTACCGGCGCGAGGATGAAGCGGCTACGCGCGACGGTCGATGCCAGCAGCACATCCCAGGGACCGCACGACCGCAGATCCTGCGGCGGCGGGATACGGAACGCCAACCCCGCGATGTCTGGCCGGCCACCGGAGACGCCGATTCCTTTGGACACCCGTCCGATAACGTCGCAGGACCGCATCGGCAGTCCGTCGCTGTCAAGCGCCGTCCGCTCCAAGATCCCCTCCGCGACTACGCCCACGGGATGAAAGAGGCGACGCCCGCGTATCGCGGCACCGACCCTGACTGGCAACGCTGTGACGTCAGATACCTGCACGGTAGTGGTGTGCCCAAATCAACGTGCCGCAAAACTGCTCGCGGCGGTTTAACAAGCCGGATACGGGGCATTAATCCACGGCCCTGCTGCGACGGCGCAGCGAACACTTGTCGAAAGGCCCATGCGTGACAACCGCTTACACCGACGCAGCCGATGGATTGATTGCGTTGGCGGGCGTTTACGCCCCGCAGGAAGACAGCCAATTCCTTATTGATGTGATGGAGAAGTCCGGGCTGGCGCGCGGTCGCCGAGTAGCTGACTTGTGCACCGGTACAGGCGTGGTGGCGATTGCCGCGGGCGAGCAGGGAGCGTCGCAGGTCACGGCCTTCGATCTGTGTCAGCAATCCGTTCGGTGCGCGCGGATGAACGCCGTGTACGCCGGCGTCGGCGTCGATGTGCACATGGGTTCGTGGGCGCGGGCCGCGGAGTTCGGCCCGTACGACCTCGTGGTCTGTAACCCGCCGTATGTCCCGCACGATCCCGACGTCCCATGTGCACCGGTTCCGCCGGACATCGGGTCGGCGCGCGCATGGGATGCCGGCTACGACGGTCGTCTCGTTCTGGACCCCCTGTGCGCGGCGGTGCCCGATCTGCTGGCTCCCGGCGGCAATTTCCTGTTGGTGCAATCGGAGTTCGCTGTGCCCCGCCAAACACTCGCTGCACTGGCCTCCGCCGGGCTGGACGCGGAAATAGTTGCCTATAAGTGGATTCCGTTCGGTCCGGTGCTGGCGTCCCGGGCTGCCTGGCTGGAGGACACCGGCAGGCTGGAGCCAGGTCGGCGCGAAGAGGAGCTTGTGGTGATCAGGGCGGAAAGACCATGACCGAAACGCAGACCCGCACGGTGCGCATCGTCGATTCTGGGCCGGTGATGGTGCAGGGTCCGGTGCGTATCGAATTGCCCGACGGCAATGTCGTGGAATCCGACCGGTTCATGGTCGCGATCTGCACCTGCCGTCGCAGTAAGGATTATCCGATGTGCGATACCAGCCACCGGTGTCGTCCAAGGACGAAGCGGTCAGCTCAGCGCGTCGTCGTAGCGACGAGCGGCCGGCCGTCCAGCACGCCATCAGGTGGTCGGCTAGACGGTCTTCGACCAGGTCGCGTGCCCTGATCCCGAACACCACGTCCGCCTCCAAATGTGGTTCGCGCACAACCAGATCCCCGACGACGTCGGTGCGCACCACCTGCTCGTGCACGGCGTCGGCCACGATGTGTTCGGCGTAGAACGACACGCACGGTTGCGGTGCGTCCAACCGCCGGAGTGCATCGACCAGCCGCCGTGACCCCGGCGACGACGTGATCTCAGTGGACGCGAAATGGCCGACCGCCGCACCGCGCAATTCACGATGCAGACCGAACATCGACATCAGGTTGATGGAGGCCAACGCGTCGGCAGGGACATGATCGAGGTAGGCCAGATATGAGGCATCGAGACCGGCAGCGTCCATCAACTCGGCGTACAAGTGCTGATGGACCTGATCGCCGCGCCCACCGCCGTACTCATCGAACTCGACCGCCACGAACGCGGCTTTCGCCAGCCCCGTCAACCGCGGGATCGCAAATGCGTGGGGGTCACCCTCCTTCAGGTGATAGACCGAGCGGTGCACGAAGTACTCCTGCATCTGTTCCCAGGTGCCCTTGTCACGCAGGTAGTACGACGGGCCATCACCGTCGACGGGTTCCCGAGAAATCGCCTCCATCTCCGCTGCGGCAGTGTCATCGGGTGCGATGTCGCCGACGTCGTGCCGAACGGCGCCGAGGAAGGCGTCCTCGAGGCGTCCACGCAAATGGAGAAGCGCCGGATTCCATTCCCACCGCGGATTGACCGAGCGGAATCCGCGATAGTGCAGCTCGTAGCAGATACATAGCGCGAGCTGCAGGTCGAGCCCGTACGGGTCTGCTTCATAGATGGGAACGTCGAGCGGGCGGACGGACAGGGCCGGGCGCCGACGCGAAAGGGTGTCCAGCACGGTCGCTGACACAGGGCCGGCGGCGCGGGGGAGGGCAGGTTCGACAACAGTCGATGGCAACGTCACCTGCCATAAATTCCCGACGCCATCATGTGTCAAACCAGCTCACGATGGATTTGTGGTGGCCTTCCGCCGAGGACCGCGGTATTATCTGACAGCTGACTGCCACTTCGTCTGTGTGGTTTGTTCCGATGAGGGGGTCTCATGCGGGTGCCTCGAGCAGTCGCAAATTTCAACAGCCGGGTCACCAATCCCGCGGCTCGCTCGATCTCGCCATGGCTTCCTGGACAAGGAACGCTCGAGCACGTCGGGCGCAATTCAGGTAAGCGGTACCGAACGCCGCTGCTGGTTTTTCCAACCGGAGATGGCTTCGTCGTTCTGATCGGCTACGGGCTTGAATCGGATTGGGTGAAGAACGTATTGGCCGGCGGATCGACGGTGCTGCACAAGCGCGGCAAGAACATTGCGTTGGCCAGCCCGCGTCTGACGACCAAGGCCGAGGCCGCACCCCTTGTCACTGGGCCGAGTCGTCATTTCTATCGCCTGTTTCCCTACAACGAAGCGGCACTGGTCCTGACCAAGAGCAGGTAACGCCGCGATAGGAGACCGAATGTCTGTCAGCACCGCCAGCCCGAGCGTGTTCGACGCGGACTTGCCAAAGATCGAGTACGACGTCACGTCCACACCCGCGCAGGTCTACCCCGAACTTCTGGCAGCGCAGCGACTGGCCCCGATCGCGCTGGGACCCTTTGGACCCGAGGTCCTCTCGTATGAGCTTGTGCGAACCGTACTACGAGACAGTCGGTTCCAGATTCCGCCCGGCTACATTCTCGCCGTCCAGGGCATCACTTCCGGACCCTTGTGGGACAAGGTCGGCGCGTCGTTGTTAGGCATGGAAGGCGACCGGCATCAGCGCGTCCGCAGCGTCGTGGCGAAGGCATTCACCCCTCGAGCGGTCGAGCGTCTGCACGCCACGATCGTCGATGTGATCGACGAAATCGTCGAACCGATCGGTCGCCGGGGTCACTGCGACGTCGTCACCGAGATCGCGCGCCCCTACCCGGTGCCCGTCATCTGTGCCCTGATCGGCGCTCCGCGCGAGGACTGGGAACAGTTCGCCCTTTGGACGGACGAGGTCTTCAAGGCCTTCACATTCCCCTTCTCGGCCGACGATGTGCCTGGCGTAATGCGCGCCTGGGGCGAACTCGACGACTACGTCGACGACATGGTCGCCCGACGTCGCCACACCCTTACCGACGACCTGCTCTCCGACCTCATTCGTGTCGAGCACGAGGGTGAGCGACTCAACGGCGAAGAGTTGCGCATGCTCGTCGCCGCTCTCCTGCTGGCAGGCACCGACACCACACGCAACCAGGTCGCCGCCTCCATCGAGGTCCTTTGCGATCACCCGCAACAATGGGAACTGCTGCGGGACAAGCCGGGCCTGGCGGTGCCGGCCGTCAACGAGACCATGCGCCACTCCGGGATCTCCAACGCCTTGCTGCGCGTCGTGTCCGAGGACGTCGAACTCGCCGATGTCCTATTTCCGGAGGGCACGATGATTTTTGCGAATATCGCTGCGGCCAACCGCGATCCCGCCATCTACGACGATCCCGACCGATTCGACATCACCCGCGAGGGGCTACCGCCAATTTTGAGCTTCGGTGCGGGCGTGCACTACTGCGTCGGCGCGAACTTGGCCCGGCTGGAAATCGCCGAGGCGCTGACAACCGTGACGCGTCGGATCGCGAACCCTGCCAAGATCGGACCGGTGCCCTGGAAACCGATCTTCGGGCTGAGCGGGCCGACGAGCCTACCCATTGCCTTCGAAACGTAGGCGATACGCAGAAAGCCCTGACCGGCTAGACCGAATCAGGGCATCTACCTGCTTTTTGAACTGTCGGGGTGGCGGGATTTGAACCCACGACCTCTTCGTCCCGAACGAAGCACGCTACCAAGCTGCGCCACACCCCGCGTGAAGCCACGACAGCGTATCGCACCGGCAGGGGGCGATACCAAACGCCGACGGCACGTCATGAGGCGCACGTCACGACACGCCGAGGGATGCATATGGGTTGTCGGTGGCGTTATGCACACTGACGGAAGAAACCGATTAAGTGAGGCGAGAAATGACAGGGCTCGGCGCTTCCATATATTTGGGATTCTTTGCCCTAGCCGCGTTGTGGCTGTTCCTGACCTCCGACGGGCCTCTCACGGGCCGATCCGACGATCAGGGCCAGCGGCCGGAGCGTTCGAATTCGACCAGTACCTCGGTCCATTCCGAGGGGTCCAGCCCGTGGCTGGTCACCCACTCGTCGCAGAAGTAGGTGTCCGCGTAGCGGTCGCCGCTGTCGGCAAGCAGGGTCACCACTGACCCGCTGCGGCCGTTCGCGACCATTTCCGCAAGCAACCCGAAGGCTCCCCACAGATTCGTACCGGTCGACGGCCCGACCCGTCGACCCAGGACCGAACTCATATGCCGCGCCGCGGCGACGGACGCCGAGTCCGGCACGACGACCATCCGATCCACCACATCGGGTAGAAACGACGGCTCCACCCGCGGGCGGCCGATGCCCTCGATTCGCGACGACATTCCCGTCACGATGTCGCCGCGCCCCTGCGCGTAGGAGGGGAAGAACGCCGAGTTTTCCGGATCGACGACGCACAGCCTCGTCGCGTGGCGGCGGTACCGGATGAACCGGCCGATCGTCGCGCTGGTGCCACCGGTGCCCGCGCCGACCACGATCCAGTCGGGAATCGGATGGTCTTCCTCGAGCATCTGCTCGTAGATCGATTCGGCGATGTTGTTGTTGCCGCGCCAGTCGGTGGCACGTTCGGCGTTGGTGAACTGGTCGAGGTAGTGGCCGCCCGTCTCCGCCGCCAGTCGCTCGGCCTCGGAATACACCTGCGACGACTCGGCGACGAAATGGCAACGGCCACCTTGGGATTCGATCAGCGCAATCTTGCTCGCACTGGTTGACGACGGCATCACCGCAATGAACGGCAGACCCAGCAGCGCCGCGAAATATGCCTCCGACACCGCCGTCGACCCCGACGATGCCTCGATGACGGTGGTGTTCTCGTCGATCCAGCCATTGCACAACGCGTATAAGAACAACGACCGCGCCAGCCGGTGCTTGAGGCTGCCGGTGATGTGCGTGGTCTCGTCCTTGAGGTAGAGCTCGACATCCACGCTGTCGCACCAGGCGGCAGGCAGTGGATATCGCAGGAGATGGGTGTCGGCGCTGCGGCGCGCGTCGGCCTCGATCAGCCGGACCGCTTTGTCCACCCACGAGCGTGGCCGGCCCCGGCTGGCGTCCGATGCTGCGTTCACCTCGTCATCACAGCCGCCGAAAGTGCTTCTCGCTCAGCGCACCGACACGCTCGGGTGCGACTGGCCCGCTTGGATGCCGGTGTAGGAGCCCCCGATCGGAGCGGCAATCAACGTCAACAAGGTGGCCTCGGGCCGGCAGCAGAACCGCACGGGCGCATATGGCGACGTGCCGATGCCCGCGGAAACATGCAGCTGCGTGTGGGCACCCCATTGCGAAACGCCCTTGGCCCGCGACCGGTCCAGATCGCAATTGGTGACGACGGCGCCATAGAACGGCAGGCACAGCTGGCCGCCATGGGTGTGGCCGGCCATGATCAGCTGGTAGCCGTCGGACGCGAAGCGGTCCAGCACGCGCGGCTCAGGTGAATGGGTCAGGCCCAGCCTCAGATTGACCGCGGGGTTGGCGGCACCGGCGATCGTCTCGTAGCGGTCGCGCTTCAGGTGCGGGTCGTCGACGCCCGCGGCCGCGATCAGCAGGCCGCCCACCTCGAACTCGCGCCGGGTGTGCGTCATGTCCAACCAGCCGCGCTCGGTGAACGCCGCCCGGAGGTCCTGCCAGGGCAGCGGCTCGCCATGGAGGCGGCGGGTGGGTTTGGTCAGGTAGTTCAGCGGGTTCTTCGGACTCGGAGCGAAGTAGTCGTTGCTCCCGAACACGAACACCCCGGGCACCCCGAGCAGGTCGCCGAGTGCCTGCACGACGGCGGGCACAGCCTTCGGGTGGGAGAGGTTGTCGCCGGTGTTGACAACAAGGTCCGGCTCGCAGTCGGGCCAGCTCACGCAGCCAGTCCTGCTTACGGCGCTGCCCAGGGCGCATGTGGATGTCACTGATGTGCAGCACCTTCAACGGTGACGATCCCGGCGAGAGCACCGGCATCGTCACTTCGCGCACGGCAAATGCATTGCGCTCGATTAGCGACGCATAACCGACTCCCGCGACCAGTGAACCGGCTGCGACGACTGCGGAATTCTTCAGGATCGAAGACGCGGACATGCAGCAGAGCTTACTGCCCGCCAGTCGTTCACACCGATTTCACCGGCGTCCGCGTGGGCCAGACCACAGCGTGATCACGGCGGCGGGGGTGGCGGCGGAAACCCCGGCGGTGGTGGCGGCGGTGGTGGCGGCGGGCCAAGCACCGGCACCGTGATGGGCGGCAGCCCAGGAATCTGAACCACCGTCTGCCCGACCGGCGGCGGAAGGCCCGGTATCGCACCCGGTGGCGGCGGCGGTGGTGGCGGCGCGATGCCATTGGAGATCTGGATCGTGATGATCGAACCAGGAACCGTCTGCCCGGCCGGCGACGTGCCAACCACCGCCCCGTACGACGCGGTGCTGTTCACCGGCGTCGACTCATTGGCGACCTGGAAACCGGCTTCGCGCAGCCGTGACCGCGCGCTGCTTTCGCTCATACCCGAGACACTGGGCACCCGCGAGCCTGGCGCGCCGTCGACGAAGCGGGGATCGGTCGGGGGCAACGTGACCGGACCGAAGTTGTTGGCGATCGGCATCATCGCGCGTGAACCACGTCCGGGCGGGTTCGTTGCCGCCGAACAGATTGCCGTCGCCGCCGCACTGCCGCAGCGGGATACGAGCACAGCGCGCCCGGCGCGGTCGAGTCGTCGTAGATGTAGTTGGCGGCGGCGTACTGGTTGGTGAAGCCGACGAAGCCGGCAGGACCGGCTGGCCTCGGTGGTGCCGGTCTTGCCCGACATCGGCAGATCCCAGCCGACCGAGCCGGCCGGCCCCGCGGCGGTGCCGCCGCCGGTGTCGTCCTTGCTCATCGCGTTGGCGAGGGTGTTGGCCAGGCCCTCGGGCACGACCTGTTCGCACGTCTCGGTGGTCACCGACACCTGCTTGCCCTCGCGGTCGATCACCTCGGCGATCGGGTTCGGCGGGCACCACATGCCACCGGACGCCAGCGTCGCTGCGACGTTCGACAGCTCCAGCGCGTTGACCTCGATCGGACCCAGCGTGAACGAGCCGAGGTTCTGTCGTTTGACGAAGTCGGCGAGGCTCTCGTTGCTCTCCGGGTCGTAGTCACGGGCGGTTCCCGGCAGCGCGTAGGACCGCAGGCCCAGTTTGACCGCCATGTCGACCGTGCGCTGCACGCCCACCTGCGAGATCAGCTTGGCGAAGGCCGTGTTCGGCGACGTGGCCAGCGCATCGGTGACGCTCATGGTGCCGCGGTAGTTGCCGCGTTCTGCACACACCACGTCGCCGGTGGGCAGCCCCTGGCGCCGCCGCTGCCCAGCCCCTTGGCCTGGAACCGCGCCGGCGCGTCCAGCTGCGCGTTGATGCCCATCCCCATGTCCATCGCGGCGGCCGTGGTGAAGATCTTGAAGACCGACCCTGCGCCGTCGCCGACCAGCGAGAAGGGCTGGGGCTGCATGGTCTCCCCGGCCTCCAGGTTCAGCCCGTAGGTGCGGTTGCTCGCCATCGCCACCACCGGGTGGGACTCCTTGCCCGGCCTGATCACGCTCATCACGCTGGCGACGCCGTCGAGGTCGGGGCTCGCGATGTCGGTGACCGCCGTCTTCACCGGAATCTGCACATCGGGATCGAGGGTGGTCTTGATCATGTAGCCGCCCCGGGCGACCTGGTCCTTGCTGATCCCGGCGCGCGCCAGGTACTCGAGGACGTAGTCGCAGAAGAACGCGCGGTCACCGGCGGCGATGCAGCCGCGCGGCAACTCGTTGGGCTGCGGCAGGACACCCAGCGGCTGCCCCTTGGCCGCCTGCAGCGCTGCGGCCTCTTCGGGAATGTTCTCGATCATGGTGTCCAGCACCACGTTTCGACGGGCCAGTGCGCCCTCGGGATTCGTGTAGGGGTTCAGTGTGCTGGTGGACTGCACCATGCCCGCCAGAAGCGCCGCCTGCTCCCAGTTCAGTTCGGAGGCGTTGATGCCGAAGTACGTCTGCGCGGCGTCCTGCACGCCGAACGCGCCGTTGCCGAACGAGACGAGATTCAGATATCGGGTCAGGATCTCGGGCTTGGTGAAGGTTTTGTCCAGCGTGAGGGCCATGCGGATCTCGCGCAGTTTGCGGGCAGGAGTGGTCTCGATCGCCGCACGCTTCTCCGCGTCGGTCTGCGCGATCACCAGCAACTGGTAGTTCTTCACGTACTGCTGCTCGATCGTGGAGCCACCGCGGGTGTCGAGGTTTCCGGACAGATAGCCCGAAAGGCCGGTCAGCGTGCCCTGCACGTCCACGCCGTTGTGCTCGGCGAACCGCTTGTCCTCGATGGAAACGATCGCCAATTTCATGGTGTTGGCGATCTGGTCGCCAGGCACCTCGAATCGGCGCTGGTTGTACAGCCATGCGATGACGTTTCCCTTGGCGTCGACCATCGTCGATACCTGCGGCACCTCGCCCTCGACCAGCTGTGCCGAACCGTTGGCGACGACGTCGGAGGCCCGGTTCGAGACCAGTCCGAACCCTCCGGCCACGGGAAACATCAATGCCGCTAGGACGACGCTGGCCAATAGACAGCACCACGCGAGCTTGATCACCGTGACCGCCGGTGGAGGCGGGGACGGTGGGCTTTCCGGCATGCGTACAGAGTAGCCAGGGGATCCTCACGGCAAAATCGGCAGATCGGGACCCTTGATTGCTGGCCCTTGTTAGCTCTCCGACCTGCGCGCGCGTAAATTTTGCTCAGAGTTTGCTTAGGGACTGCACGGTCGTCCCAAAAAAGTGGCCTCGAACGTATTGCGCAGAACGCCCTGACCACTTAAGTTGGCCTGACGGTGCGATGTAGGTCACACTTGACCCTCGCAAAGTGACGTAGAACGCACCATCGCGTTCTGCACCAGGAGAGTATGCCGCCGTCGGGGGGCGGCCGGAACGAAGGGGAACGCTGGTGTCCAGTATGAGGCCCGCAGCGCGAAGGACAAGCATGACCATTACTGCCCCCACTGTCGTCCCAGGCGCAGAAGCCGAGGCGCGTATCGCCTGGGTTTCACAGGCACGGTGTCGCCAGGCTGACCCCGACGAACTCTTTGTCCGCGGGGCCGCGCAGCGCAAAGCCGCGGTGATCTGCAGGCATTGCCCGGTAATCCTGGAATGCGGCGCCGACGCCCTCGACAATCGGGTTGAGTTCGGCGTGTGGGGAGGCATGACCGAACGTCAGCGCCGCGCGCTGCTCAAGCAGCACCCCGAGGTCGTTTCCTGGGCTGAATTCTTCGCCGCCCAGCGCAAGCACCGCAGCGCCGTATAGGCGGATACGCGGCTCAGGCTGAATTGCGGCTCACGCCGCAGGTGTATCGCCGGTGATCTGATCGGCGATCGCCCTCAACGCCTCGAGGTCGGAAACGTCGAACGGCAGCGACGGCACACCCACGATCGCCACATGCGGATTCGCGCCGGTGAAGCGCGACAGCAGCCTGATCTCCCGTTTGGACCGTCCGGCGCGGTCGGAGTGGATCCGAAGCACCGCCGCGGTCACCGAGTCGGGCTCCGCGGCCTCCAGATCATCTGCAGCCTCGTCTGCCTTGTCGGCATGCAACGCCGACAACATCGGGTGGGTTCGGTTGAGGATCAGACCGGAAAGCGGCATGTTCTCCTGGGAGAGCCGGTCGATGAAGAACGACGCCTCGCGCAGCGCATCGGGCTCCGCGGCCGATACGACGACGAACTGGGTGCCGCGCCGCTTCAACAGCTCGTAGGTGCGGTCGGCCTTCTCCCGGAACCCACCGAAGGTGGCATCGAGCGACTGGACGAAAGCCGCTGCATCGCCGAGCATCTGAGAGCCGAGCACCGTCGACAGAGCACGCATGGCCAAACCCATCGCGCCTGTCACCAGCTTGCCGATGCCGCGACCTGGGCCCAGCAGCAGCTTCCATAGTCGGCTGTCCATGAAGCCGCCCAACCGTTTTGGAGCATCGAGGAAGTCGAGAGCGTTGCGGGACGGGGGTGTGTCGACGACGACGAGATCCCACCGGTCCTCGCCGAGCAGTTGCCCGAGTTTCTCCATCGCCATGTATTCCTGTGTGCCGGCAAGCGACGTCGCGACGGTCTGATAGAACTGGTTGTCCAGAATCTCTTGTGCGCGTTCAGCTCCGGAGTACTGGATCACCATTTCGTCGAATGTGCGGCGCATGTCGAGCATCATCGCGTGCAGCTCGCCAGTCACCTCAGGGGCCAGCGGCACCCGCTGCGGTGTATTGCCGAGATCCTTGATGCCGAGCGCCTGCGCCAGCCGCTTGGCGGGGTCGATGGTCAGCACCACGACAGTGCGGCCGTATTCGGCGGCGCGTAACGCCATCGCCGCGGCGGTGGTGGTCTTGCCGACACCGCCTGCGCCGCAACACACCACGACGCGATTGGAGGTGTCGGACAGGATCGAGGCCATGTCCAGTGCGGGCGGTGTGGTACTCATCTGACCCCCTGATGGGCGAGCGCTTCGGCGAGTTCGTAGAGGCTGCCGAGATCCACGCCGTCGGAAATCTGCGGCAATTCCAGACGTGCCACGTCGAGCTCATCGAGCTGCTCGGCACTCTCGGCTCGTGCCTGGATCCTGGTGGCATGCTGAATCGTCTCGGTTAGCAGGCCCGCGAAGTCGTTGTCGGACAACGTGATCCCCGCATCAGTCAGTCCTGCGCGGACAGCGTCGGCGTCGATCACTCCGTCGGCGGCCTTGATCAGGTCGTCGGGAGGCAGGTACGAGGGGATGTTCCGGTTCACGATGACACTGCCGATCGGCAGGCCCAACTCCTTGAGCTCATCGATCGCTTCCAGCGTCTCCTGGATCGGCAGCGCCTCGAGCAGCGTCACCAGATGGATCGCGGTGAGGTCGGAGTGCAACACCTTGACGACGCTTTCGGCCTGTGAATGCACCGGGCCGCCCTTGGCCAGTTGCGAGACCGCCTTGGTGACGTCGAGGAACCTGGAGATGCGGCCCGTCGGCGGCGAGTCGACGACGATTGCGTCGTAAACCGGCTGCTTACCCTTCTCGGCGCGGGTCACGATCTCGCGGATCTTGCCGGTGAGAAGCACGTCACGCAGGCCGGGAGCGATTGTCGTCGCGAACTCGACCGCTCCGATCCGTCGCATGGCTCGGCCTGCGATGCCGAGGTTGTAGAACATGTCCAGGTACTCGAGGAACGCGGCCTCGGTGTCGATTGCCAGCGCATTGACGGTGCCGCCACCGTCCGCGGTGGCGATCTTGACCTCCTCATAGGGCAGCGGCGGCACGTCGAACAGCTGCGCGATGCCTTGTCGCCCTTCGACTTCCACCAACAGCACCTTGCGGCCGCCGGCGGCGAGCGCCAGCGCTAGCGAGGCGGCGATGGTCGACTTACCGGTTCCGCCCTTGCCGGTGACGAAGTGCAGTCGCGCCTTTGTCAGGCGCGACGGCCAACCGACCGCGCTGCGGTCCTCAGAGGTGGTGCCCACCCGTGCATGCTAACCAAGTGCACATCGCTGACCGATAAGCTCAGCCACATGAGCGAACCGACCCGCTGGGAGTACGCCACCGTCCCGCTGCTTACGCACGCAACCAAACAGATCCTCGATCAGTGGGGTGAGGACGGCTGGGAGCTGGTCTCGGTGCTCCAGGGGCCGACCGGTGAGCAGCACGTCGCGTATCTCAAGCGGCCGAAGTGAGCGTGGTCGGCCAGCGCCTGGCGGAGCAGGGCATCGAGCTGCCGGAGGTCGTCGCTGCCGCTGGCGGCCTATGTCCCCGCGGTGCGCACCGGCAACCTCGTCTACACCGCTGGTCAGCTGCCCATGGACAGCGGGCAAGCTGTCCGGCGACGGGCAAGGTGGGCGCCGAACGTCAGCGCCTGAGTACGGCGAAGACGCTGGCGCGGGTGTGCGCGCTCAATGCGCTGGCCGCGGTCCACTCGCTGGTCGGCATCGATTCGGTCACCCGGGTGATCAAGGTCGTCGGGTTCGTCGCGTCGGCGCCCGGCTTCAATGGACAACCGGGCGTCATCAACGGTGCGTCGGAGCTGTTCGGTGAGGTGTTCGGCGACGCCGGGGCGCATGCCCGCTCGGCGGTCGGGGTCTCGGAGCTGCCGCTGGACGCGCCGGTCGAGGTCGAAGTGATCTTCGAGGTCGCGTGAGCGACGATCGGGCGGAGGTCGCGTGAGCGACGATCGGGCGGAGGTCGCGTGACGCTCGAGCACCCCGCGTACGGGCTCCTACGTCCGGTGACCGAAACCGCGTCGGTGCTGCTGTGCGACAACCCCGGCCTGCTGACGCTCGACGGCACCAACACCTGGGTGCTGCAGGGGCCAGGCAGCGACGAGATGGTCATCGTCGACCCCGGACCCGAGGACGACGAGCACATCGACCGGATCGCCGGGCTCGGCAAGATCCCGTTGGTGCTCATCAGCCACAAGCACGAGGACCACACCGGCGCCATCGACAAGCTCGTCGACCGCACCGGCGCGGTGGTCCGCTCGGTGGGCAGCGGCTTCCTGCGGGGCCTCGGCGGGCCACTGACCGACGGCGAGGTCATCGATGCGGCCGGTCTGCGCATCACGGTGATGGCCACGCCCGGGCATACCGCGGACTCGGTGTCGTTCCTGCTCGACGACGCGGTGCTGACCGCCGACACCGTGCTTGGCCGCGGCACGACCGTCATCGACAAAGAGGACGGCAACCTGCGGGAGTACCTGGAATCGCTGCAGCGGTTGCGCGGCGTCGGTCATCGGACGGTCCTGCCGGGCCACGGCCCGGATCTCGCCGACCTGGAAGCGGTCAGCGACATGTATCTGGCGCATCGCGAGGAGCGACTCGATCA
Organism: uncultured Actinomycetota bacterium; assembly: GCA_963720345.1. Taxonomy (GTDB): domain Bacteria; phylum Actinomycetota; class Actinomycetes; order Mycobacteriales; family Mycobacteriaceae; genus Mycobacterium. Next base: position 66,800 of record CAVRFN010000044.1, on the reverse strand, counting down.
GGTGCGGGCGGCGCTGCGAGAACTCGGCGACGACGCCACCGCGCGACAGATCGTCGAGCACGTGTACACCGACGTCGATGAAAAACTTTGGGACGCAGCGGAATGGAGCGTCCAAGCTCAGGTCGACTACTTACGCAGTTAGCAGCTGTGTGCAATTACCCGCGCTGAGCGCGGATTTCTACCCACAACTAGCGGGCGCGGCGGGCCAACCGCTCGCTGTCGGAGATGAGAACGCTCTTGCCCTCCAGCCGAATCCAGCCGCGGTGGGCGAAATCGGCGAGCGCCTTGTTGACGGTCTCGCGCGATGCGCCGACGAGCTGGGCGATCTCCTCCTGCGTCAGGTCGTGCGTCACGCGCAGCGCGCCGCCCTCCTGAGTGCCGAACCGCTGCGCGAGCTGCAGCAGCTGCTTGGCCACCCGGCCGGGAACATCGGTGAAGATCAGGTCGGCGAGGTTGTTGTTGGTGCGGCGAAGCCGGCGGGCCAGCACGCGCAACAGCTGCTCGGCGATCTCGGGGCGGTCGGCGATCCAGGCGCGCAGGGCGTCGCGGTCCATCGACACGGCGCGCACATCGGTGATGGTCGTCGCGCTGGACGTCCGAGGGCCGGGGTCGAAGATCGACAGCTCGCCGAACATGTCCGACGGGCCCATGATCGTGAGCAGATTCTCGCGGCCGTCCGGTGAGCGACGGCCGATCTTCACCTTGCCCGAAACGATGATGTAGAGCCGGTCGCCGGGTTCACCTTCTGCGAACACGGTGTGCCCACGGGGGAAGTCGACGGGCTGCAATTGCTTGGTCAGCGCTGAAACGGCGCTGGGTTCGACTCCCTGGAAGATTCCGGCCCTCGCCAGGATCTCGTCCACGTTGCCCCTCTTAAGCTGTTGGCTGATATGACATGCGCAAGCCGACCTCTAAACTGGTTAGCGAAATCAGTCTAGAGGTAAGACGCCATGTCGTGACCAGCCCACGCTACACACGATTGGGTTGCCGAGTCCGCTGAAATTCAGGATTGGCCGCGCTGTGGACCAATACCCGCGTCGGCAAACGCTCGCTATCGGCGGCCGGCGTTCTGCCGTTGCGATTGGACCCCTGCCCGTTCAGGCGTCGATGCTGGCTGTCCAGGGCACGGCTCATGCCGTCTCGCGCAAGTGTGTTGACGTCGTCGGCCTCAGCTTGATCGAGGAACGCCGCCACGTCGCTGGCCGAGACCGTGTCTCGGGAAAGGCTCGTTTCGAGTCGCTCCAGCGCGAAGGTTGCCATCATCAGCAACCCCGGGATCAGCGCCACGAGCAACCACGACACAAGGCTGAAGTAAACACGGCCAAGGTCTCAGCGGGATTACGAATTGTCACCGGTCCGCACAGGGTTTTCCTTGGTCTGTCTCGGTCTTGTCGGGGTCGCTCAGTACGCTGATTTTGTGACTGTGCCCAAGCGCGCCCGCAAAAGAGACGGCGAAACCCGCCTCGGTCTCGTCCGCCGGGCCCGGCGAATGAATCGTGAGCTGGCACAGGCATTTCCGCATGTGTACTGCGAGCTCGACTTCACGAATCCGCTCGAGTTGACCGTCGCGACGATTCTGTCCGCCCAAAGCACCGATAAAGGGGTGAACCTCGCCACCCCCGCGCTGTTCAAGAAGTACCGCACCGCACTGGACTACGCGCAGGCCGACCGCACCGAACTCGAGGAGATCGTCCGCCCCACCGGGTTCTATCGAAACAAGGCGAACTCGTTGATGCGGCTGGGCCAAGAACTCGTGGAGCGGTTCGACGGCCAGGTGCCCGCGACGCATGGAGGAGCTCGTCACGCTGCCCGGCATCGGCCGCAAAACCGCCAACGTCATCCTTGGTAACGCCTTCGGCATTCCGGGCATCACCGTCGACACGCACTTCGGCAGGCTCGTTCGGCGCTGGCACTGGACCACTGAAGAGGACCCGGTGAAGGTCGAGCACGCGATCGGCGAGCTCATCGAGCGCAGCGAGTGGACCGAGCTGAGCCACCGGGTGATCTTTCACGGCCGCCGCGTCTGCCACGCCCGCAAGCCCGCGTGCGGCGTGTGCGTCCTCGCCAAGGACTGTCCGTCCTTCGGCGCCGGCCCGACCGACCCACTGATCGCGGCACCTCTGGTCAAAGGCCCTGAAACCGAACACCTGCTGGCGCTGGCCGGTCTGTAGACCACGGTCCCGCACCGATGAATACCTCGACCCGATGGACCGTGGCGGTGATGGTCGTGGTGGTCGCCCTCGGCGTGGCGTTGTGGACCCAGCTCGGCGGCGACGAATCTCAGCCGGGTTCTACCGGGCCCGGCACCTCGCGCGACCGGCGCGACGCCGACACCGCCGAGGCATTGGCGGGGCCCAGGGCCCGTGCCGACCTGGCGCCGTGTCCAGCACCCGGCGCAGGGGACGGCCCCGAGGCTTTGCGCGGCATCATCCTGGAATGCGCGGGTAACGGCTCGAGCGTCGATGTTGCGAAGGCGGTCGCCGGCCGGACGGTGGTGCTGAACCTCTGGGCCTACTGGTGTGCACCGTGTGCAGAGGAACTGCCCGCGATGGCGGAGTACCAGCGCAGGGTTGGCCCAGCGGTGATGGTGCTGACGGTGCATCAGGACGAGAACGAGACGGCGGCCCTGCTGCGGCTGGCCGAGCTGGGCGTACACCTGCCGACGCTGCAGGATGGCCGCCGCCGGATCGCGGCCGGCACTGAAGGTTCCGAACGTCATGCCAGCGACGGTTGTGCTGCGTTCGGACGGTAGCGTTGCCGCAATCCTGCCGCGGTCCTTTGCCACCGCCGACGAAATTGCGGCCGCGGTAGATCCGCAGTTGGGGAGTTAGGAGAGCCGGGTTGAGTTGGGCCAGCGACGGGAGTGAGCTCGCCCCCCTCAGACCTGACGCCGCTCCCTCGTGGCTCAAGCCGCTGGTCGACAACGCCAAGGACATCAAACGCGCCTATCGGAGGCGCGTGCCTCCCGAGGTGCTCGCGATGCTGACCGCGGCGAACACCAAGGCCGCGGTCACCGGAGAACGACGTGATGCCGCGGTGCTGGTGCTGTTCTCCGGCCCGCCGGACACCCAGTCGCCGAGCTTTCCCGAGATGGCCGACCTGCTCGTGACGGTTCGCGCGTCCACTCTGCGCCACCACGCCGGACAAGCCGCATTTCCAGGTGGGGCCGCCGATCCGGGCGATACCGGCCCGGTGTACACCGCCCTGCGCGAGGCCAACGAGGAAACCGGGATCGACGTCGGCCGATTGCAGCCGCTGGCCACTCTCGAGCAGATGTTCATCCCGCCGTCGGGCTTCCACGTCGTGCCGGTGCTCGCGTATTCGCCCGACCCGGGTCCGGTGGCAGTGGTAGACGAGTCCGAAACAGCAGTCGTGGCCCGCGTCCCGGTCCGCGCGTTCGTCAATCCCGAGAACCGAATCATGGTCTACCGCAAGGAGAACACGCGTCGTTCTGCCGGTCCGGCGTTCCTGCTCAACGAGATGTTGGTGTGGGGATTCACCGGACAGGTGGTCTCGGCGATGCTCGACGTCGCAGGCTGGGCCCAGCCGTGGAACACCGACGACATCCGGGAACTAGAGGACGCGATGGCGCTCGTCGGACGAGACGGCGACCCTGCCGGTTAGGGTAGGGCCCAATCATGACATCGTCGCAGTGGCTCGACCTCGCCGTCCTCGCGGTCGCCTTCATCGCCGCCATCTCGGGCTGGCGCTCGGGTGCGCTTGGGTCGCTGCTGTCTTTCGTCGGCGTGGTGCTCGGCGCGGTGGCCGGTGTGCTGCTGGCCCCGCACGTCGTCGCCAACATCGAAGGTCCCCGCACCAAGCTGTTCGTCACGTTGTTCCTGATCCTGGCCCTGGTCGTCGTCGGTGAGATCGCCGGCGTCGTGCTGGGGCGGGCGGTGCGCGGCGCCATTCGCAATTCCGGGATGCGGACGCTGGACTCGACGATCGGGGTGGCGCTGCAGATCGTCGCGGTGCTGGTCGCCGCCTGGATGCTCACCTACCCTCTGCAGACCTCGGATCAGCCCAACCTGGCCGCGGCCGTGCGTGGCTCGGTGGTGCTCAAGGAGGTCGACGACGTCGCGCCCGGGTGGCTGAGGTCCGTGCCCACTCGACTGTCGGCGCTGTTGGACACCTCCGGCCTGCCCGACGTACTGCAGCCGTTCGGACGCACTCCGATAGTCGCCGTCGACGCACCCGACGCGGCGCTGGCCGCCGATCCCGGTCGTCGCGGCCACGCGGCCGAGCGTGGTGAAGATCCGCGGTGTCGCTCCGGGATGCCAGAAAGTGCTCGAGGGCACCGGGTTCGTCGTCGCGCCCAACCGGGTGATGTCGAACGCGCACGTGGTCGCGGGCGCGGAGAGCGCGACCGTCGAGGTCGACGGCCGGACGTACGACGCGAACGTGGTGTCATACGACCCGCAGGCCGACATCTCGATACTCGACGTGCCGGAGTCTGTCTGCCGCGCCACTGCAGTTCGCGCAGGGCGAGGCCGCTACCGGGACCGACGCCGTCGTGATGGGCTATCCGGGCGGCGGCGACTTCGCCGCGACGCCTGCCCGCATCCGGGAGACCATCGAACTCAACGGCCCCGACATCTACCGCAGCACCACCGTCACGCGTCAGGTGTACACCATCAGAGGCAGTGTGCGACAAGGTAATTCGGGTGGACCGATGATCGACCGCAGCGGCCAGGTGCTCGGCGTGGTGTTCGGCGCGGCGGTCGACGACGCGGATACCGGCTTCGTGCTGACCGCCGAGGAGGTCAAGCGTCAGCTCGACAAGCTCAACAGCACCCAGCGCGTCCCCACCGGCGCCTGCGTCACCTGATCAGGACGCCGTACACCTGCGACGACAAAGCGCGACAGCTGGTCGTTGACCGCATCCGGTGCTTCCTCGTGGGCGAAATGTCCTGCGCCGGCGATGGATACGTAGCGGCCGTGCGGTGCGTAGTGTCTGCGTCCGGTACACCGGGATCGGCGAGGACATACGGGTCGGCGTCGCCGCGCAGGTGCAGCACGGGAACATTGATCGGCCGCTTCATCGAGCGCATGAACCGCCGGCCCTCGCCGCGGAACTGGCTGCGCACCGCCCAGCGCTGGTACTCCAGCGCCGAATGCGCCGCCGAGGGGATCTGGATCGCACGCCGCATGTGGGAGATCGTCTCGGAGAAGTCTTCGGAGGCAACCCATTTCCCGTTAGCATCGGCTGCGGACCAGCCGCTCGAGTTCCTCGCCGTTGTGGCGCGTCAACGAGTGCTCGGGCCACGATCGGCACCTGGTAACGCAGCATCCACGGCAGCAGCGCCAAGCCCTGGTCACGTCGCGTCAACGCAGAAGCGCGCAGCGCGACCGGATGCGGCGAGCTGACGACCGCGATCGCCCGCACCACCCGCGGATGCAGTACGGAGGTCGCCCAGCAGACCAGCCCGCCGTCGGCGTGCCCCACCAGTGTCGCGGACTTGTGGCCGAGCGCCCGTACCAGCCCGGCGGTGTCGCCGGCCAGGGTCCAGCCGTCGTAACCGCGTGGCGGTTTGTCGCTGCCGCCGTAGCCACGCAGATCGACGGCCACCACCCGGGCACCGGTCAGGCCGCGCAGCTGATGGCGCCACGACCACCAGAACGACCCGAATCCGTGCAGCAGGATGACCAGCGGCCGTTCCGTGACGGGAGTGGACGACGAGTCTTGGGACTCCGCTTCCACCACGTGGAAACGAATTCCGTTGGCGTGCACCTCGAGATGACGCCACGGACCGTCGATGCGAACGACCGACGGATCGGGCGGCACTTACCAGCCCGACGGGTCAGAGGTCGACGCCGGCTTCCCGGACTTCCCTTCGCCTGTCGGCTCGATCGCCGCCGCGGCCTTGTCGTGGCCCGGTGTCAGCGCCTCTGGGAGTTCCTTGACCGATTCGATGGTCTTCTGCGGACCCCGGATCCGGCGCACCTTGAGGTAGCCGAGCAGCGCGAAGATCGCGGTCACCACGACCATCACCCCGAACACGATCAGGAACGCCGCCCACCGCCACAGCCAGGTGTCGAGCAGCTCGGCGGCGAAGAAGAAGAAAAAGAAGGTGGAGTAGAACAGCACCACCAGGGCGAGGATGAAGAAGACGCTGCCGGTGAGGCCCTTCTTGACGTCGCGGGTGATCTCGGCCTTGGCCAGCTCCACCTCGGCGCGTACCAGCGTGGACACCTGTGCGGTGGCGTCCTTGACGAGATCGCCGATTGACGGGTCGGGCTTGGGAGCATGCGGGTCGACCAGTGGTATCGAGGTCACGGTGGTCGGCACGCCATTCCTGCGATCGCTCACGGACAATTCCTCCCCGCATTCATGTCGGTCTGCGGTTCATGTTGCCATGTGGCGCGCGGCCAAACGATTCCGGCCGACGTTAGACTCGACAAGGTCGAATGGAACGCAGGTCGGGCGACGTCGAGGAGGTTTTCCACTTGAGGAGCAGCGGCCGCTGCCTGCGGATTCCAGTGCTCGATCGCGCGCCCTGATTGCGCGTGCTGTTGCCGACCGCCGCATCCGCTCACGCCCAGGATCCCGTCACTTTGGGCGGCGGTTCGGGTCTGGTCGTCAACGGTGAGACGTTGTGCACGCTCACCGCGATCGGCAACGACAACCGAGGCAACCTGATCGGATTCACGTCCGCGCACTGCGGTGGCCCCGGCGCGCAGGTTGGCGCGGAGGGCCATGAGAACGCCGGTGTGCTCGGCGAGATGGTGGCAGGCAACGATGCCCTCGACTATGCGGTCATCCAGTTCGACCCGCAGAAGGTGCACCCGGTCAACAACGTCGACGGATTTCAGATCGATGGACTCGGCCCGGACCCGCTCGTCGGCGACATCGCGTGCAAGCTGGGCCGCACCACCGGGTACTCCTGCGGCGTGACCTGGGGACCGGGCGACGAGCCGGGCACCTTCATCAACCAGGTGTGCGGTCAGCCGGGTGACTCCGGTGCGCCGGTGACGGTCAACAACCGGCTGGTCGGCATGATCCACGGGGCGTTCTCCGAAGAACTTCCCACCTGCATCATCAAGTACATCCCGCTGCACACCCCGGCGGTGAACATGTCGTTCAACACGCAGTTGGCCGACATCGTCGCGAAGAACCGGCCCGGGTCCGGCTTCGTCCCGGTCGGCGCCGCACCCGCGGCCTGATGCTGCTTGCCGGCCCGGATCGCCTCAAACACGCTGGGATCCACCAGAGTTGACGTGTCGCCGAGTTCACGACCTTCGGCGACATCACGCAGCAGCCTGCGCATGATCTTGCCGCTACGAGTCTTGGGCAGTTCGGGCACGACGTGGATCTCCCGCGGCCTGGCGATCTTGCCGATCTCCTTGGCGACCTGCTCGCGCAGCACCTCGACCATCTCGTCGCCGCTGTCCTTGGCATGTGATTCGAGGATGACGAACGCGCAGATGCCCTGACCCGTCGTTTCGTCGGCGGCCCCGACGACGGCCGCCTCGGCCACCCCGGAGTGACCGACCAGCGCCGACTCCACCTCGGTGGTCGAAATGCGGTGTCCCGAAACGTTCATCACGTCGTCGATGCGGCCCAGCAGCCAGATCGAACCGTCGGAGTCGACCCGTGCGCCGTCGCCCGCGAAGTACCAGCCCTGCTTTCCGTAGCGCGACCAGTACGTCTCCTGGTAGCGCTCCGGATCGCCCCAGATGCCGCGCAGCATCGACGGCCACGGCTTGTCCAACACCAGGTAACCCGTCACATGCTCGGCCTCGTCGGCGCCGGGCACCAACTCGTTGCCCTCCTCATCGACGATCATCGCCGAGATGCCGGGAAGCGGCTTCATCGCGGAGCCGGGCTTGGTCTCGGTGACGCCCGGGCAGCGGCGAGATCATCACCGATCCGGTCTCGGTCTGCCACCAGGTGTCGACGATCGGAGTCTTGTTGCCGCCGAACGCATCCCGGTACCAACGCCAGGCCTCCGGGTTGATCGGCTCGCCGACCGAACCCAGTAGGCGCAGGCTGGACAGATCGTGGGCGTCGGGGTACTCGCGGCCCCACTTCATGAACATCCGGATCAGCGTCGGCGCCGTGTAATAGATGGTGACGCCGTACTTTTCGATGATCTCGAAGTGTCGGTGTTCATTGGGCGAATTCGGCGTGCCCTCGTAGACCACCTGTGTCGCGCCGTTGGACAGCGGTCCGTAGACGATGTAGGTGTGGCCGGTGACCCAGCCGATGTCGGCGGTGCACCAGTACACATCGGTCTCGGGGTTGAGGTCGAAGACGTTGTGGTGCGTGAACGACGTCTGGGTCAGGTAGCCGCCGGATGTGTGCATGATGCCCTTGGGCTTACCGGTGGTTCCCGACGTGTACAGCAGAAACAGCGGGTGTTCGGAATCGAACGCCTCCGGCGTGTGCTCCGGAGATGCCGGCTCGACGGTGTCGTGCCACCACAGGTCGCGACCCTCGGTCCACGGTGTGTCAATGCCGGTGCGGCGCACGACAAGAACATGCTCGACGGACTCCTGGCCCTTACAGGCCTCGTCCACGGCCTCCTTGAGCGACACCGCCTGGCCGCGACGGAACTGCCCGTCACTGGTGATCGACCAGCTTGGCTTCGGCATCCTCGATGCGGGCCGCTAGCGCGGTCGCCGAGAAACCCGCGAAGACGACGGAGTGCATGATGCCCAGCCGCGCGCACGCCAGCATGGAGACGATCGCCTCGGGCAGCATCGGCATGTAGATGGCGACGCGGTCCCCTGCGACGAGGCCCATGTCGGTGAACGCGTTGGCGGCCTTGCACACGTCGGCCTGCAACTGCGCGTAGGTGATCTCGCGGGTGTCGTCGACCGGTTCGCCCTGCCAGTGGATCGCCACCCGGTCGCCGTTGCCCGCCTCGACGTGGCGGTCGACGCAGTTGTAGGCGACGTTGAGCTTGCCGCCGACGAACCACTTGGCGAACGGCGCCTCCGACCAGTCCAGCACCTCGGTGAACGGGGTGTCCCATGACAGCCGCTCGGCCTGCTTCGCCCAGAACGCCAGCCGGTCGGCCTCGGCTTCGCTGTACATCTCCTCGGTCGCATTGGCCTGCGCGGCGAATTCCTCGGAGGGGGGATAGACGGACGGAACATCGGTCTGCTTCGTCGAAGAGCCAGTCATATCTGTGAGCGTAGTCACCAACTCAGATGATCAGGCCGGCAAGTCACAGCTCGCTCCGCGGGCGGCGCGTCGTGCGCGCCGAACGTCGCGACAGACGGGCTCAGCGGTCGGATAGCGTGTGCTGGCGTGACCGCCGCCGACCCGTTGGCCCCGCTGGCCGAGCTGCCTGGAGTGGCCGACGCCTGTGCGGAAGCCGGTGACGCGCTGGGACGCGCACACCGGCACCGTGCCAACCTACGCGGATGGCCGGCGAACGCGGCCGAGGCGGCATTGCGGGCGGCGCGGGCGTCATCCGTTCTGGACGGTGGGTCCCTGCAGTTGTCCGAAGCGGGTCCAGATCCGGTCCTCGCCGGCGCTCTGCGGGTATCAGAAGCGCTCGAGGGTGGCGCGACTTCGTTGATCGGGGTCTGGCAACGCGCGCCGCTGCAAGCTATCGCGCGGCTGCATGCGTTGGCGGCCGCCGATATCGCCGACGACGACGGGCTCGGGCGGCCGCGCCCGGACACCGACGTCGGCCGTCGTCTTGAACTCCTTGCCGACGTCGTGACCGGTGGCACTCGAGTGCCTGCGCCGGTGCTCGCATCCGTTGTGCACGGTGAACTGCTGACGCTGGCGCCCTTCGGTACCGCCGACGGCGTGGTGGCTCGGGCAGTTTCGCGATTGGTGACGATGTCGAGCGGATTGGACCCACACGGACTCGGCGTGCCCGAGGTGTATTGGATGCGCCAGTCCGGCGACTACCGCGCTGCCGCGCGCGGCTTCGCGTCCGGCACTGCCGACGGCCTCACCGCCTGGGTGCTGATGAATTGTCGTGCGCTGCACGCGGGTGCCCGGGAGGCGATGTCCATCGCGCAGGGCGGCGTCGGACGAGGGCTCCCAGCAAAGTAAAGCGGGCGACGCTCCGAACTGATTCGGCTCGCCGCCCGCTAGCACGGACACCGGTTACCATGCGTGCTCTTGTGGGTTGCGTGGGTGGCCTCGGCGTCTTGTCGATGCGCTTCGGCTGCAACCCCACCCAAGGGGCCGTCGTGACCGTCCGCTTCCGCAACTACGCAGGCCCGCAACACTTTTACCTATTCCGCGGCATGTGCTCCGCGTGGGTGCCGGGATCCGTGCTGGGGAGCCTGATTCGGGAGATCCGAGCCTTCTCTTCCGGCTCGGCCTTGGCCTCACCAAGCTTCCGTGACTCCTTTGTACTCCGTGACCGCGGTCACATCAAGGGGCAAATTCGGCGTGACTCCAGATTGTTACGCGGATTTGCCCGACGCCGCGGATAGCCACCACACGGGCCCGGTCAGAACGCGAAGCGACGCAATAACGAGTAGGTCAGCGCGCCGGCGGCCAGGGCGCTCACGCCGACCGCGGCGGTGGTCGCCATGGCGGCTCCCGACGGCGCCGGGATGCGGTCGCGCAACGACACCGGCTTTGAGAACGTCAGCACCGGCCAACCCCTCGCGGAAGCTTCTTTGCGCAACGTGCGATCCGGGTTTACCACGGTCGGATGTCCGACCACCTCCAGCATCGGCACATCGGTGATGGAGTCGGAGTAGGCATAGCAGTGCTCGAGCGCATATCCCTCACGGGCGGCGAGTTCGCGGATCGCCTCCACCTTGCCCTCGCCGAAACAGTAGAACGCGATGTCGCCGGTGTACTTGCCGTCCTCGACGACCATCCGGGTGGCCATGGCATGCGTGGCTCCGAGCGCACGGGCGATCGGAGCGACAATCTCCTCGCCAGAAGCCGAAACCACCACCACATCCCGGCCGCACAGCTTGTGATCGGCGATGAGTTCGGCCGCCTCGGCGAAGACCAGCGGATTGACGATTTCGTGCAGTGTTTCGCCGACGATCGACTTCACCTGCTCGACGTCCCAGCCGGTGCACATGTTGGTCAGGTACGAGCGCATCCGGTCCATCTGATCGTGGTCTGCGCCCGACATCAGGAACAGGAACTGCGCGTAGGCCGACTTCAAAACCGTCCGCCGATTGATTAGCCCTTGGTCGAAGAAAGGTTTGCTGAAAGCCAAAGTGCTCGATTTCGCGATGACCGTCTTATCAAGATCGAAAAAGGCGGCGGTGCGGACCGGTTTGTTAGCCGGCAGGCACAGTTTGCGGCTCACTGGACCCCGCTGTCCCGGGGTGTGATGCGGCCACAGCATCAGCATAGAGGCGGACGCCGGACCAGAGTCGAGAGACTATCCAAAGTGACAGTCCCCGACAGGTGCCGGTGACTGCATCTTTCCTGCTACAACCGTGCTTTGTAATCAGGCGCGACACTTGCGCCCATCCCTGTTGCCGTGTGTATAGTGAGTGTTACTCGGCTTATGCCGGGTGTGCATCAGCCCGACCCCCCGGGGCTGATACACGACGACCTCCGCCTCCTCCCCCCCTGGCGGGGGTCGTCCCTTTTCTGGGGGATTCTTCGTCTCCCGGTCACACCGCCCCTTCGTGGGGTCGGATTCCCTTTGCGGCAGCCTTCGTCTTTCGGACAGATGAGCCGGCCCACAGTCGTTGCGGAATGTGATTTTCGATGCAAATCGTTTCGCCGCTATCCCCATATTCGAGTTGATCCACAGCGCGGCCGGTCGTGGTAGCGCGGCGTCGGCGCGGCGACCGCATGGTTGGCCCATGGGAGCCGCCGGGATACTCGCACTGATCAGCGACGCCGACCTGCGCGATGACGTCGATCGCATCGCCGCGGCGGCCGGTGTCCAGGTCGTTCATGCAGCCGAGCCGTCCAGCCGCAAGGTGTGGACGGGCGCGGTCGCCGTCCTGCTCGACCGCGAGGCGGCACACCGGTGTGCGCAGCGGGCTCTGCCGCGGCGAGGCCGCGTCATCCTCGTCATGCAAGCGGAGCCCGGACCCGCCGATTTCCAGGCCGCGATCGCCGTCGGCGCACAGCACGTCTCACCCTGCCGTCCAAGACGGTGAGCTGATGGCCGAACTTGCCGAAGCCGCAGAAGCCGCTCTGACGGACGGTCCGCGCGGCGCGGTTGTCGCGGTCATCGCCGGGCGGGGCGGGGCAGGCGCATCGGTGTTCGCGACAGCGTTGGCGCACACGGCGTCCGAGTCTGCCGATGCGCTCTCATCGATGCCGACCCGTGGAGCGGCGGCATCGACCTGCTGCTGGGTATCGAGGCCGACTCCGGGCTGCGCTGGCCCGATCTGATGCTGCAGGGCGGACGACTGAACTACGCAGCGCTGCGTGACGCACTTCCGCGGCATCGCGGAGTGTCTGTGCTTTCGGGCGGTCGTGGCGGCGGCGACATCGACGCCGCACCCCTGGCGCCGTTGTCGATGCGGGCAGTCGCGGCGGCGCGACGGTGGTCTGCGATGTGCCGAGACGATCGACCGCCGCAGCCGAAACTGCGCTCGAATCAGCGGATCTCGTCATCGTCGTCGCTCCCGCCGACGTGCGCTCCTGCGCTGCCGCCGAGGGAGTCGCGCGGTGGGTGTCGTCCGTCAACCCCAACGCGGGCGTGGTCGTGCGAGGGCCGGCACCCGGTGGGTTGCGGTCCCGCGACGTGGCCGAGATCGTGGGCCTTCCGCTGCTCGCCGCCATGCGACCGCAGGCCGGCATCGCGGAGACCCTCGAACGCGGCGGTCTTCGGCTGCGGCGCCGCTCCCCGCTCGCCGGCGCCGCCCGTCGGGTGATGGCGGTTCTACAGCAGCACCCGGTGGTGAACGCGGCATGAGCGCCTCACTGATCGAACGCGTCCGCGAGCGGCTGGCCGCCGAATCGGGACCGCTGCGGCCGACCGTCGGTCGCCGCGGCGATCCGGGCGGAGTCCGGTGGGCTGCTTGGCGACGCCGAGGTGCTCAGCGGCCTGCGGGTACTGCAAACCGAACTCACCGGGGCCGGCATTCTGGACCCGTTGTTGCGGGCGGACGGGACCACCGATGTTCTGGTCACCGCGCCCGACGCGGTGTGGGTCGACGATGGCAACGGCTTGCGCCGCACATCGATCCGGTTCGCCGACGAGGACGCTGTCCGCCGGCTGGCACAACGGCTGGCGCTGTCGGCCGGACGCCGGCTGGACGAGGCGCAACCCTGGGTCGACGGCCAGCTGAACGGATTGGGCGGCGGACAGTGCACCGTCCGTCTGCATGCTGTGTTGTCGCCGATCGCCCCCGGTGGCACGTGCCTGTCGCTGCGAGTGCTGCGGCCCGGCGACCCAGGACCTCGCCGCGCTGATGCGGACGGGAACCATCGAGCCGCCGGCCGCGGCCGCTGCTGGACGACATCATCGCCGCGCGCCTGGCCTTCCTGGTCTCCGGCGGCACCGGCGCCGGCAAGACGACGCTGCTGGCGGCGATCTTGGGTGCGGTTCCCATGCATGAGCGCATCGTCTGCGTCGAGGACGCCGCCGAACTGGAACCCGCACATCCGCATCTGGTGAAGCTCGTCGCGCGGTGCGCCAATGTCGAGGGCGTCGGCGAGGTCACCGTGCGCGACCTGGTCAAGCAGGCGCTGCGGATGAGACCGGACCGGATCGTGGTCGGTGAGGTCCGCGGCGCCGAGGTGGTCGACCTGCTCGCCGCCCTCAACACCGGCCACGACGGCGGGGCAGGCACCGTGCACGCCAACAGTCCGGCCGAGGTCCCCGCGCGGCTGGAAGCGCTCGCCGCGGTCGGCGGGCTCGACCGCGGTGCGCTGCACAGTCAGCTCGCGGCGGCCGTGCAGGTGCTCGTGCACGTCAGCCGCGATCACGCCGGCCGACGCCGGCTCAGCGAGATCGCGGTGCTCGACGCGGCAGGCGATGGCCGGGTCCACGCCGTCACCGCGTGGCGCGTTGGCACGGGATTCGACTGCGGCGCTGGACGACTTGCGCGAGCTCGTGCGTGAGCGGCGGTCGGCATGAGCGTCTGCGGCACTGGCGCTGGCCCTCGCGCTGTTGACGGCGCCGCGTCCATCCCGGCACCGACTGCGCGGCCGCCACGGAACCCGTCCGATCAAGGCCGCCGAGAGCTGCGCCATGCGCCTCGGGGCTGGCCCTGACCGCGTCGTGCTCGGTCTGGTGTTGGCTGCGGCCACGTCCGTTGGGGTCGTCGCCGCCGCGGCGATGGTGGGCGCGACTGTTGAGATTCGTCGGAGGAGTCAGGCAGCGGCGCCGCGGCCGCGCCGCCGAAGCCGCTGCGCTGCGGGGCGCGCTGGACATCCTGGTCGGGGAGTTGCGTGTCGGAGCCCACCCCGTCGCCGCATTCGGCGTCGCCGCCGAAGAGACCGACGGTGTCGTCGCCGCGGCGCTGCGGACAATCGCGGCGCGGGCCCGCCTGGGCGCCGACGTCGCCGCGGGCATGCTCAGCGTGGCGTGCCGCTCGTCGTTGCCCGGGCAGTGGGAGCGGCTCGCGGTGTGCTGGCAGCTCGCGCAGACCCATGGCCTGGCCATCGGGACGCTGATGGAGACCGCGCAGCGGGATCTGGTCGAGCGGCAACGATTCTCTTCCCGCGTCGATGCCGGTATGGCTGGAGCGCGCACCACCGCGGCGGTGCTGGCGGGCCTTCCCGCCATCGGCATCGGACTCGGCCAGCTGATCGGTGCCGATCCGTTGCGCTTTCTGCTCTCGGGGGGATTCGGTGGATGGCTGTTGGTCATCGGGGTGCTGCTGGCCTGTGCCGGGCTGCTGTGGTGTGACCGGATCACCGCGTGCGGTGTCGAGATGACCTGCGCCGCATTGCTACTCGCCACCGCGGTGTTGCTGGGCAGCGACAGGTCGCGAGCGCGGATCCAGGCGCGGGCCGGTGTTGGGGTGGCGACGTCGGCGGCGCGCTGCCGCTGTCTCGTCGCCGATCCGCTGGCCACCGCGTCGACGCTGGAGGTGCTGGCCGCGTGCCTGCGGTCGGGCATGGCGGTGTCGACGGCCGCAGCGGCGACGGCGCCGTCCGCGCCACCGCACCTGGCCCGGATCTTGAACCGAGCCGCGGACCTGCTCGCGCTGGGCGCTGATCCGGCGTCGGCATGGTCGGATCCAGCCCGGCACCGCGGACGAGCAGGCCGAAGCGCTGCTGCGGCTGGCGCGTCGTTCGGCGTCCTCGGGCGCCGCCCTCGCGCAGGGCGTTTCAGAGTTGGCCGCCCAGGCCCGCGACGAGGCCGCGGACGCAGCCCGTGCTGCGGCCGAACGGGCGTCGGTCCTGATCGCGGGACCGTTGGGGCTGTGTTATCTGCCGGCGTTCCTGTGCCTGGGCATCGTGCCGGTCGTCGCTGGGCTGGCCGGCGATGTGCTGCGTTCCGGTGTGTTGTGACCGAGTGATGGGGAGGAAATCGATTGATACAGAAATGGGCCCACGCGGTGGCGGGGGAAATTCGTTCGGTCAAGGCGAGGCTGAACGTGCTGATAGTGGACGAAAGTGGCATGAGCACAGTCGAATACGCGATCGGAACGATTGCGGCGGCGGCGTTCGGCGCCATTCTGTACACCGTGGTGACGGGCGACTCGATCGTCAGCGCGTTGACCAACATCATCAACCGCGCGCTGAACACCAACGTCTAGGCGGCGAGGTCGGCAGTGCCACGGTCGAGGCGGCGTTCGGCATCGCGGGCCTGGTCGTGGTGTTGTTGTTGTGCACGTCGAGTCTCACCGCGGTGTCGATGCACATCCGATGTGTCGACGCGGCCAGGGAGGCGGCACGCCTGGCAGCGCGTGGCGACGACGGCTCGGACGCCGCTCGTGACATCGCGCCGAACGGCGCGGCGGTGCAACTTCGTCGCGACGGCGAACACGTCATCGCCACCGTCTCGGCGCGATCGGTGTTCCTGCCGGGGGTCACGGTCGCGGGACACGCTGTCGCCGCGGTGGAGCCTGGTCAGCGCTGACGACGGGCTCGGCCACTCTGGTGGCCGTGGCGATGATGGCGGTGCTACTGACGATCACCGTCGCGTGCGTGTACCTCGGTTCGGCTGTGATTGCGCGACACCGCGCTCAGGCGGCGGCCGACCTCGCAGCTCTGGCTGCGGCGGGCGGCCTGGCGCGCGGTGCCCAGGCGGCGTGCGCGCATGCCGTTGCGGTGGCCGAGGCGATGCGCACCGCGGTCGCGGACTGCTCGGTGGCCGGACTCGATGTCGTTGTCGCCGTCGATGTCAGTGTGGCGTTGGGCCGGCTGGGGATAGGTACGGCGCGCGCCGTCGCTCGCGCCGGCCCGGTCGACTCACGGCTGACGTAGCGTCGCCAACCCGGCGTACACGTCGTCCTCGAGCTCGACGCGGTTGATCGTCACGTGCACGGGCGTCCACCCACCGTCGTTGGCCGCCAACCGCAGCGTGGCCGAAGTGGCTCCCGTTGCGAATTCCTCTGTCATCCTTGCTATCTGGGCACGGTCGTCGGGATGTACGAGGTGATCACCTGCCAGGCTCACCCGCCAGTTGAAGAACGGGGCGGGATCGTCGAGCCATTTCAGCAGTGTCCAGTTCGTCAGGTCGACGAGCGCGCGGTGAGCGCCGGGCTGTGCCAGCCCCTTGAGGATGCGCTGCGCCAGGTAGTCGCGTCGAATCCGATTCGCCGTCGTGTTCGCCACGCCAGTTCATCGCCCGCAGGATCAGCCGCTGGCTCCCGTCGTCCTCCTCTTCGGCCAGCACCCGCGCGACGAAGCCGATCGTGATCGGTTCGCCGCGATGGTCGGTGACGTCCCAGGAATTGCAGATCGTCTGGCCAGGCTCGCGCGTGATCGTCATCGACAGGACCTGGGCCTCGCTCGGATTGAGGTCGCGCTTGGGCAGATCTTCGGCGAACGCCCTACCGTGCGTCACCTGGCTGTCCGGAGCCCATCCGCTGTTGTGCAGCGACTCCGTGGTGTCGGTGGCGGTGCCGCTGCTGAGGTCCCAGACCAGCGGTCCGGGCACCGGGCGTTCCGGCGGCTCCATGTCGGGCGGGCCGATCCACACGTGCACACCGTGGATTCGTCCGTCGGTCATCTGGACGACTTCGGTGCGGATCACGCGGTCGTTCTTCGGCGTGATGCTGCTCAGGCCCTGTCCGGCGCGCACGGTCTCGCCGATCGCGGTCTGAATCGCCATCAGATTCGGATTTCGCCTCAGAAACGCACTGACCGGGACCATGTTCTTGGTTCGGCGGCCTTGGGCAACCACGGCGGGCTCGCTGCCCAGTGTCTCCACGAGCAGCCAGTCGTGGTTCATGAGGGCAGTTTAGGGCGGGCCCCCCGGTCCGCCGCAGCCAGCAGCCGCCTACGGATTCCGTCGCTTCGCGTCCTTTCTGCATCGAAATGACGCTATTTGCGGGAGCGTCAGTTAACTCCGTGAAAGTTGCGATACCCGCTCCGACGAGGTAATTTGCGACTGCACCCGGCTACTCCGGGCTAAGGAACGGATCGCGTTGTCCGGCCGTTCATCGCAATTGTGTGACCAGGCGTTTCCACCTTCGGGAGCTCCTGCCGTGTACCCGCGGGGGCGACTGTTCGAGGGGTCGGTCGCCCCCGCGGGGATCACAACGCCGTGTCGGCGAGTTCGTTCAGAACCAGTCGCAGCACTTTGATCGCTCCCTGTTTGTCGAGCGGGTCGTTCCCGTTGCCGCATTTGGGCGACTGCACGCACGACGGGCACCCAGCCGGGCAGTCGCACGCCTCGATCGCCGCCGCGGTCGCCGCCCACCAGGTGCCGATCTTGCGGAAGCCGCGATCGGCGAAGCCCGCGCCGCCGGGATAGCCGTCGTAGACGAAGATCGTCGGCAGACCGTCCACCGGACCGATCGCCGTGGACACCCCGCCGATGTCGCCGCGGTCGCAGCTGGCGACCAGGGGCAGCAGTCCGATCGCCGCGTGTTCGGCCGCGTGCAGCGAGCCCGGGCACCCGCAGCGGCTCTATCCCATTGTGCTGCAACGTCTCCGGTGTGATGGTGCACATCACCGCGGTGGTTTCCAGGGTGCGCGTCGGCATGTCGAGTTCGACGAAGTCGATGACTTCGCCGGTCAACCGTGCGACGCAGGTAGCCGATCACGGTGTTGGTCACGGAGACCGGCACGAGCCCAACTGTCACCGGCCCGTAGGTCTTTCGTTCCCCCTCGCCGGTGACGGCGATATCGGTCAGTTCGCGGGCGAATGTGGTGTACCCGGGGTCCTCGGCGTGGACGAACGCGACGCCGTCCTCGAAATCGAGTGAGTCGACGACATAGCTCTCACCCTGATGCAGGTAAACGGCCCCGGGATGAACCGATGCCGGTGCCTGGCCGGCGCCCGCACTGCCCAGCATCCGACCGGTACCTGCTTCCAGGATCGCGATCTGACCGCCCGACGAGCCGCGAATGTCCACGGCCGGATGTGGATCCACGCCGGGAGTGGGGAAGTAGCCGGTCGGCCGCCGGCGCAGCAAGCCGTCGTCGACGAGTGACTTCGCGACCGCCTCGGCGTTCCACATCCGCACCTCCGCCTCGGTGAGCGGAAGTTCGGTTGCGGCGCAGAGAAGCTGCGGTCCAAGCACATACGGGTTGGACGGGTCGATGACGACGCGTTCGATCGGTTTATCCAGCAGCGCCGCCGGGTGGTGCACGAGGTAGGTGTCGAGTGGGTCGTCACGGGCGATCAATACGATCAGCGCGCTCTGGCCCCGCCGGCCCGCGCGACCCGCCTGCTGCCAGAAGGACGTCACCGTGCCGGGAAATCCGGCCAGCACGACGGCGTCGAGGCCGGCGATGTCGACCCCGAGTTCCAGGGCGTTGGTCGTCGCGAGCCCCCGCAATTGGCCGTCGGCCAGTGCGCGTTCCAGTGCGCGGCGGTCTTCGGCCAGATAGCCCGCCCGATAGGACGCCACCTTCTCGGCGAGATCCGGTTGCGAGTTCCTCCAGCCGTGCGCGCGCACCGAGTGCGGTGAGTTCGGCACCTCGGCGCGAACGCACGAACGTCAGCGTCCGGGCGCCCTCGGCGATCAGATTCCCCATCACCTGGGCTGCGTCCGCGCCTGCGGAACGTCGCACCGGAGCGCCGTTTTCGCCGACGAGGTCGTCAAGCAGGGCCGGCTCCCACAACGCGATGGTGCGTGCGCCCTGCGGTGATCCGTCTTCGGTGACCTCGGCGACGGTCTGCCCGATCAGCTCCGAGGCGGTGATCGCCGGCGAGGCGGTGGTGGCACTGGCGAAGATGACCGTCGGTCCCGATCCGGTGGCCGAGTAGCGCATGCTCAACCGCAGCAGCCGGCGTAGCACCATGGCCACGTTGGACCCGAACACACCGCGGTAGTAATGGCATTCGTCGATGACGACGTATCTCAGGTTCCGCAGGAACACCGCCCAGCGGGCATGGTTTCGTAGCAGCGACAGGTGAATCATGTCGGGGTTGGAGAAGATCCACCGAGACCGCTCCCGGGCGAAGCGACGCACTTCGGTTGGGCTGTCGCCGTCATACGAGCTCGGTGCGACGTCGCGCAGCGCGGACACCGCTTCGGTGAGCGAGACCGCAGCGCGCAACTGGTCGTGGCCGAGCGCCTTGGTGGGCGACAGATAGAGAACCCGGGAGCGCGAATCAGCCTTCAGCGCCGTCAGTATGGGCAATTGGTAGGCCACCGACTTGCCGGATGCCGTCCCGGTGCTCAGCACGACGTGGCGTCCCGCGTGCGCGAGGTCGGCGGCGGCGAGTCTGATGCGACCACGGCGCCTCGATGCCGCGATCAACAAACGCCTGCACCACATCTGGATCGGCCCACTGCGGCCACGCGTGTTGGCGCCCCTGCCGCGGGGGGAGATCGGCGACATGACGCAAGGGGTCGTGCCCGCCGGGACGTGGCGCCGTCGACCGCGCAAGCGAGCAGCTCGCGGCCGAAATCTAGCCCGATCCCGACATGTGCTGCCCTTCCTGAGACCTTTCGTAGTGAATTGTTCCCCAATCGATTGCTTCTCCACTGTCGCCGCAGCCCAGAACGTGATTGACTGACTGCGGTCGCAGCTTCTGTGTTGGCGTATTCGCACTCGCAGGATCGACGTTGCGATCGCGGTTCCTGCGAGGGTTGTAGGTCGGGTCGAGTTCCGAGCACTCCACGAAGGTATGGCGGTCGGAACGGGCCCGGTGCACCGAAATGGTGAACCGCACCCGGTATGAAGAGAAGGAAATCACGAGAGATGCCACAGGGAACTGTGAAGTGGTTCAACGCGGAAAAGGGCTTCGGGTTCATCGCTCCCGAGGACGGTTCTGCTGATGTGTTCGTCCACTACACGGAAATTCAAGGAAGCGGCTTCCGCACCCTTGAGGAGAACCAGAAGGTCGAGTTCGAGGTTGGCCAGAGCCCCAAGGGCCCGCAGGCCACAGGCGTTCGCGCCGTCTAACCGACATACCTAAGGAAACCCCCCGCACAGCTCCGACAACGGGCACTGCGGGGGTGTTTTCGTTTGTGGGGCGCCCGGCCCGGCGACGCTTCGGCGGGGCTGTCCCTGCCTTAGGGTCGAACCGTGAGCCAGCTGTCCTTCTTTTCGGCCGAGTCGGTGCCGCCTGCCGTGGCCGACTTGACCGGGATGCTCGCCGCACCGGGTCAGGTGGTGCTGGTGGGTTCGGGCTCGCAAGCGGGGGCGCGGCTGTCGGTCGTGGTGGAGCAGCGTGTGGCGCGCTGAGGCGCTGGCCGAGATGATCGTCGAGGCCGGCCTGCAGCCCGAGATCGCCCGCACCGACGAGAACACCCCGCTGGTCCGTACCGCCGTGGACCCGCGCCTGGTCGCCATTGCGGGCGATTGGACGCGTGGCGCGGTCAAGACGGTGCCGCCGCAGTGGTTGCCTGGCCCCAGGGAGTTGCGGGCCTGGACGCTCGCGTCAGGCACCCCGGAAGCCGATCGCTACCTACTTGGTCTGGACCCGCACGCGCCCGACACGCATTCGCCGCTCGCCTCGGCGATGATGCGGGTTGGGATAGCCCCCACTCTGATCGGAACCAGAGGGTCTCGTCCAGCGCTTCGGATCAGCGGCCGGCGCCGGCTATCGCGCCTGGTAGAGAACGTGGGGGAACCACCGGGGGATGTGGACGCGTTTGCCCAGTGGCCCCGAATCTGACGCCTCGCGAACCGGAGGGTCAGTTTGCGTCGGCCCGCGCAGAATGCGAAATTGTCAGTTGCCGACGAGGCCATACCGCACGGTTAGTGCGGCATCGGGCGTTGTAGGCAGCAAAAGAAGTGGAGCAAAGGCACTGGTGGCAGACGGGGACCGCGGTAGCGGCCGCAATGGGAACGTGCGGCGACTCGTCATAGTCGAGTCGCCTACTAAGGCGCGCAAAATAGCTGGCTACCTGGGCTCCAACTACATCGTCGAGTCGTCCCGGGGACACATCCGCGACCTGCCGAGGGCGGCCGCCGACGTGCCGGCGAAGTACAAGTCGGAGCCGTGGGCCCGCCTCGGAGTCAACGTCGACGCCGACTTCGAGCCGCTCTACATCATCAGCCCGGAGAAGAAGAGCACCGTCGCGGAGCTGAAGGACCTGCTCAAGGACGTCGACGAGCTCTATCTGGCCACTGACGGTGACCGCGAGGGCGAGGCCATCGCATGGCACCTCCTGGAGACGCTGAAGCCCCGCATCCCGGTCAAGCGGATGGTGTTCCACGAGATCACCGAGCCGGCCATCCGGGCCGCCGCCGAGGATCCGCGGGATCTGGACATCGACCTCGTCGATGCGCAGGAGACCCGGCGCATCCTGGACCGGCTGTACGGCTACGAAGTCAGCCCGGTGCTGTGGAAGAAGGTCGCGCCGAAGCTGTCGGCCGGTCGGGTGCAGTCCGTTGCGACCCGCATCATCGTGTCGCGCGAGCGGGAACGGATGGCGTTCCGCAGCGCGGGCTATTGGGACGTGACCGCCGAGCTCGACGCCAGCGTGTCCAACGCGCAGGCCTCGCCGCCCACGTTCACGGCCAAGCTGAACTCCGTCGACGGACGCCGGGTGGCCACCGGACGCGACTTCGACTCGCTGGGCGGTCTGAAGCAAGCCCGACGAGGTGCTCGTGCTCGACCAGTCCGCTGCCGGTGCACTGGCCACCGGACTGCGCGGCGCGCAACTCGAGGTGTCCTCCGTCGAGCAAAAGCCTTACACCCGTAAGCCTTATGCGCCGTTCATGACGTCGACACTGCAGCAGGAGGCGGGCCGGAAGTTGCGGTTCTCCTCCGAGCGCACGATGAGCATCGCGCAGCGGCTCTACGAGAACGGCTACATCACTTATATGCGTACCGACTCGACGACGCTGTCGCAGTCGGCCATCGACGCCGCGCGAAATCAGGCGAGCCAGCTGTACGGCCAGGAGTACGTGCACCCGACGCCGCGGCAGTACACCCGCAAGGTCAAGAACGCCCAGGAGGCGCACGAGGCCATCCGGCCCGCCGGCGATGTGTTCCAGACGCCCGGACAGCTGCACGCTCAGCTGGACACCGACGAGTTCCGGCTCTACGAACTGATCTGGCAGCGCACGGTCGCCTCCCAGATGGCCGATGCCCGTGGCACGACGCTGTCGCTGCGCATCGCCGGACGCGTCGAGCGACGGCCAGCAGGTGGTGTTCAGCGCCAGCGGCCGCACCATCACGTTCGCCGGCTTCCTGAAGGCCTACGTCGAAAGCATCGACGACCAGGCAGGCGGTGAGGCCGACGACGCCGAGAGCCGGCTGCCGCAGCTCGAGCAGGGCCAGCGGGTGGATGCCAAGGAGCTCACCGCCGACGGGCACACCACCTCGCCGCCTGCCCGCTATACCGAGGCATCGCTGATCAAGGCGTTGGAAGACCTCGGCATCGGCCGGCCGTCGACGTACTCCTCGATCATCAAGACGATCCAGGACCGCGGTTACGTGCACAAGAAGGGCAGTGCGCTGGTCCCGTCGTGGGTCGCGTTCGCCGTCATCGGGCTGCTGGAGCAGCACTTCGGGCGGCTGGTCGACTACGGATTCACCGCCGCGATGGAAGACGAACTCGACGAGATCGCGTCGGGCAATGAGCAAAGGACCAACTGGCTCAACAATTTCTACTTCGGCGGCGAGCACGGTGTGGCCGACTCGATCGCCCGCTCGGGCGGTCTGAAGAAGCTCGTCGGCGTCAACCTCGAAGGTATCGACGCCCGAGAAGTCAACTCCATCAAGCTGTTCGACGACGAAGAGGGCCGTCCGGTCTACGTCCGCGTCGGCAAGAACGGACCGTATCTCGAGCGGATGATCACCGGCGACGACGGTGAACCAACTCCGCAGCGGGCGAACCTCAAGGATGAACTCACCCCCGACGAGCTGACCCTTGAGCTCGCCGAAAAGGCTTTCGCCACACCGCAAGAGGGCCGTTCGCTGGGCGTCGATCCCGCGACCGGGCATGAGGTCGTCGCCAAGGACGGCCGATACGGGCCGTATGTCACCGAGGTGCTGCCCGCTCCGCCGGAGGAGCCCGAGGGTGACGCGGGCACGCCCGCGAAGAAGGGCAAGAAGCCGACGGGTCCCAAGCCGCGCACCGGCTCACTGCTGCGCACGATGGACCTGGAAACGGTGACGCTGGAAGATGCGCTCCGGCTGCTCTCGCTTCCTCGTGTCGTCGGGGTCGACCCGAACACGAACGAGGAGATCACCGCGCAGAACGGACGGTACGGCCCATACCTCAAGCGTGGCACCGACTCTCGCTCCCTGGCGACCGAAGAGCAGATGTTCGACATCACCCTCGACGAGGCGCTGAAGATCTACTCGGAGCCGAAACGCCGTGGTGGACAAGGAGCTTCGGCACCGCCACTGCGCGAGCTGGGCAACGACCCCGCAACGGAGAAGCCGATGGTGATCAAGGACGGCCGGTTCGGGCCCTACGTCACCGACGGTGAGACGAACGCCAGTCTGCGCAAGGGTGACGACGTGATGTCACTGACCGACGAGCGCGCCGCGGAGTTGCTCGCCGACCGCCGCGCGCGTGGCCCGGTCAAGCGGACCAAGAAGGCGGCCAAGAAGGCGCCGGCGAAGAAGAGGGCCGCCAAGAAGGCCTGAGGCGCCGTGACTTTGACGCTTACCGCGTGACGTCGCTGGACACTTCCGTTCGGCGGCGGCCTCCTCCGGTGACGCCAGGTTCAGCGGCCGAGCCAGCTGAGTCGGCGCCGACGCGCCCGCGCAGTTCGACGATCTCGCCGACGTCCCAGCACAGCGCCTCCGCGTCGAGCGCACCGCTGACCGCGATGGCCGACGCAAGCACGTGACCCGCCTCGAGCTTGGCCAATTCGGTCAGCCGCGCCGCCTCGTTGACCGGGTCACCGATCACGGTGTACTCGAAACGGGCCAGCGCGCCGATGTGCCCGGCGATCGCGCGGCCGGCCGACACCCCGATCCCGAACTCGGTCTGGCCCAGCACCTTCAGCACCTCGTCGTGGAGCTCGCGCGACGCCGCAAGCGCGGCCCCGCAGGCGTCGGGGTGCTCGATCGGTGCGCCGAAGATCGCCAGTGCCGCGTCACCCTGGAACTTGTTGACGAACCCGCCGTGGCGGTTCACGGTGTCGACGACCACCCGGAAGAAGTCGTTGAGAAGGTTGACGACTTCGCCGGCGGGCATGGTCGCCGCCAGCTGTGTCGAACCGACCAGGTCGACGAAGAGCACGGCGACGTCGCGTTCCTGGCCGCCGAGTTCGGTGCCGCGCTCGAGCGCGCGCCGGGCGACGTCCTCGCCGACGTAGCGGCCGAACAGGTCGCGCAGCCGCTGCCGCTCGGCGAGGTCGCGGACCATGTCGTTGAAGCCCGCCTGCAGCAGGCCAAGCTCGCTGGCGTCATAGATCTGCATGTGGGCGTTGTAGTTGCCGCGCTGCACCTCGCCCAGCGCCCAGCGCAACTGGCGCAGCGGGTCGGCGATCGACATCGCCACCAGCACCGTGCCGAACAGCCCGATGATCAACGCGGCGATGGCCAGCAGCAGGATCGGTGTCGTCAGCTTGTCGGCGGGCGCGGTGAGGACCTCGAACTTGCTGGCCACCAGCGCCAGCACGATCGCCAGGATCGGCACGCCGGTGGACAGCACCCACGTCATCACCTGGCGCTGGATCACACCGGGAGCGCGGAAGTTCTCGGGAACACCGCCGCGCAGGGCGGCCACGGCGACGGGCCGCAGCACCCGCTCAGACTGCAGATACCCGATGATCGCCGTCGCGGTGGCGCCGAGGCCGCTGGCGACGGCGACGACGGGCGCCGACTTGCTGGCCACCGGCCAGCTGGCGACGATGAACACCACCGACCCGAGCAGCCAGTTCGCGACGTTGATCATCGTGCGGTAGTAGGGCATCTTCAGCGCGCGGACGCGGGCCAGCTCGGTGACGGCCGGATCGCTGTCGGTGAGCAGTGTGTCGCGGCGCTGCCAGCGGATCACCGGGATCAGCAGCCGCAGGCTCAGGTACGACGCGGTCGTGAACGAGATGAACAGGAAGCCCAGGAAGACCGCGAGGTTGAACGCGGGCAGGTCCTGCAGCTGGATGCGGTCCTCGGGCGGCAAGCCGAAGCGCAGAAAACTCAGGACCAGCAGAGCGCCGATGATGTCGGCCTGCAACATCCCGAGGGTGAACACCGGCCACGGCGTACGCGCGACCCAGCGGACGAATGCGCCGATTCGCCTGATGGGTATGGCCGTCGGTGGTCACTGGTCAACCGTATCGGTCGACAAGGACGGAAAAAGGCGCAAACGAGCCCTGTGGGACGGACGTGTCGCTTCGCAGCACTACTGTTATCTGCAATGACCGGTGTCTTTTCGCGTCTGGTGGGTCAGCACGCCACCGAAGCCGAGTTGGTGGCCGCTGCGCAGGACGCGCGCGGTGATTCGGCTCACAATCCCGCCTCCACCGGGACCATGACACACGCGTGGCTGATCACCGGTCCGCCCGGATCGGGTCGATCGATCGCCGCACTGTGCTTTGCCGCCGCGCTGCAGTGCACCAGCGACGGCGTCCCGGGCTGCGGAGAATGCCGCGCATGCACGACAGCCATGGCCGGCACCCACGCCGACGTGCGGCGGATCGTTCCGGAGGGCCTGTCGATCGGCGTGGACGAGATGCGCGGCATCGTGCAGATCGCGTCGCGGCGGCCGGGGACCGGGCGCTGGCAGGTGGTGCTGATCGAGGACGCCGACCGGCTGACCGAAGGCGCGGCGAATGCGCTGCTCAAGGTGGTCGAGGAGCCGCCGCCGTCGACGGTGTTCCTGCTCTGTGCACCGTCGGTGGACCCCGAGGACATCGCGATCACGCTGAGGTCGCGCTGCCGGCATGTGGCGCTGGTGACGCCGCCGGTCGACGCCATCGCCCAGGTGCTCATCGATACCGACGGGCTTGCCGAGCAGGACGCCCGCTGGGCAGCGTCGGTCAGCGGTGGCCATGTCGGCAGGGCGCGGCGGCTGGCGGTCGACGAGGAGGCGCGTGAGCGCCGAAAGCGAGCCCTGGCACTGGCGCGGGATGCCGCCACCCCGTCGCGGGCCTACGCGGCCGCAGAGGAACTGGTGGCCACGGCCGAGGCGGAGGCGGTGTCGCTGACCGTCGACCGCAACGAGGTCGAGGCGGAGGAGTTGCGCACCGCATTGGGTGCCGGTGGCACCGGCAAGGGCACGGCGGGCACGATGCGCGGTGCCACCGGCGCGCTCAAAGATCTTGAGCGACGGCAGAAGTCGCGCAAGACGCGGGCATCGCGCGACGCGCTCGACCGGGCACTGATCGATCTGGCTACGTACTTCCGGGACGCCCTGCTGGTGTCCTCGGGCGCGGGCGACATCCAACCGAACCACCCGGATATGGCGGTGAGGGTCGCCGCGATGGCCGCGCACGCGCCGCCGGACAGGCTGTTGCGCTGCATCGAGGCGGTTCTTCAGTGCCGGGAGGCGCTGGACATGAACGTGAAGCCGAAGTTCGCGGTCGACGCGATGGTCGCCACGGTGGGGCAGGCCCTGCGCGACTGACTTGGGCGCTTGGTGCGCCCTGTCGTAGACTCGTGCCGCCCCAAAAGGGGCACGCCACCTTAGCTCAGTCGGTAGAGCGATTCACTCGTAATGAATAGGTCAGGAGTTCGATTCTCCTAGGTGGCTCAAGGACTCGTCGATCTGCGCAATCACCGCTTCTGGGCGTCAAACACCTCGCGGGCGAGCTTGCACGCCGTGTTGCCCGCCGGGAATCCGGCGTAGCCGGTCGAGTGGTAGATCACCTCGGCGATCTCGTCTCGGTCAACCCGTTGTTGCGTGCGATCTGGACGTGAATCTTCAGCTCGTCGGTCGCGCGCAACGCGATGAGGATGCCGAGCGTCACGAGGCTGCGGTCGCGACGGCTCAGACCTTCACGCGTCCACAACCGGCCGAAGATGTTGTCCATCGCGATCTCGAGAATCTCGTCGCCGAACGAGCCGTCCCGCACATTGAGCGGACCCTCGGGCAGAACGCCGGGGAGCAACTCGCGGAAAACCTGAACACCTTGCTCACGCACATCTGTCATGGGACCAGACTGGCACGCGCGACCTATTTCGGTGCCACGAATCCGACCGGTCCCGATGCGATACACACCGACAGCGCCGCGGTGTTCGCCCGGACGTCGATCGCGTCGCCCGCGCCGGGTAGCCGAACGAAAACCCGGTTGAGCCCTGGGTGCACGGGCACTTTCACCTCGACACCGTCGGTCAGCGACATCATCAGCGATCCATCGCTGTTGGCCAGATAGTTGATCTCCGCGGTCCAGTCGGCCGGCAACAGCGGACCGTCCAGCGGCATCCGGACGGGGAAGTCCGGCTGAACGAGATAGCCGCATTGCGGAGCGGGCCCTTCGACGATGCTGCGTACCCACGTGACCTTCGCATCGACCAGCCGCCCAGAGCTGTCCAGCATGCGTAAGTCGGTTGTGGCCGAGGCGAACTCGGGCCTGTCCCGCAGCAGCGCGAACATGTGGCTGGCCCGGTTCTCGGGACCGACCACGCGCTGCAACACCATCGGGTCGACCTCCTGGTCGAGCATCGAAGCGCTGGACTCGCGCGAGGCTGTGGCCAGTCCCGCCACCGCATTCTGCAGGTACGGTTGGGCCGGGTTGTCGCGCCAACTCGTCATGAACGTCGCCGTCGAATACAGGCTGCTGGCCATGAATGCTGTTGTCGCGAACACGATTACGGCCGTCCTGGCGCGCGATGCGTCCAGCCAGTGCGAGCCCTCGCGGTTGGGCGCGCACAGGCCGACGGCCGCCAGAAGCGCCAGCACGACGACGAGATCGGGGAGGTACCGCAGGGTCTGCGCCAACTCGAGTGCGGTGTACTGCGACGACCGCATCAGGTAGATCGGGATCTGGCACGCCACCGCGTAGCCGACGCGCGACGAGCCACACCGCACCGATGCGCCGTTTGCGGATGAGGGTCAGTGCCAGCACCGCCGCCAGTGCCACCCAGCCCAGAATCATGACGGTCGGCGGCGGTGTGCCCCACGGCGAGGCGGGCGCCCACCGTTGCCAATCCCACGGCCCACCAACGAGTCCGGGCACGATGCCGTGTGTCGCCGACCGGGCCAGCAGATCCCACGTCATCGACCAGTCCAGGCTCCAGCGCTTCTGGTCGACGACCGCGAGGTAGACGGCGATCCACACGGCCGTCACCGCCAGCGACGCGACCCACAGCCGAACCCCGCGGCGCCACACCGTCATCGGTGAACCCGTGCCGGTGACGTAGGCCAGCAGCGCGGCGACCGCGAACGCGACGAACGGGATGACGGCCGCCTTTTCGAAGAACAGCAGGCCGCCGACGAATACCAGCAGACCCGTCACGGCGTAGCGCTGATTGCCGGTGCGCACCAGGAGAACAGCGTCCCCGCACACCCACGCCAGCGCGGCCAGCATGGGCAGCGAGTTCAACGCGGCGGCCCACCACGCGAAGCCTGGCACAGCCATTGGGGTGAACAGCGCGAAGGTCAGTGGAACCAGCAGCACGGGCCGCCAGCCCAGAATCACGTGCAGTGCCCGCAGCAGCGCCAGCGACGCCAGCAGTTGCAGCACGATCAGGCTGATCGCCGGTAGAAACCACTGCAGCGGCGCGAGCCGGGTGATCCCGCCGGCGACCAGAAACGCGGCGGGCATGACGTGGCCGTCGTGATCGTCGAACAGATACCCCACCGAGAGCATGTCCTGGGTACCGGCCCGGCCAATGAGTATCAGGTCGTCCCAGTAGAAGTAGCCGTTGAAGGCGAGCACCGCCCGAACGACGAGCTGCACCGCGATGAGCGCCACAGCGGCGCGAGCGACCCAGCCGACTTGACCCGTGATCCGTTTCACGCGGGATATTTGTCGCCGGCTTGGCTTCGCGCTGCCCACGCGGAAGCCACCATCTCGCCGAGCGAATGCCGCATTCGCCAGTCCAGGTCACGGCGCGCCAAATCGCCGGACGCGACGATGCGGGCCGGGTCTCCCGGCCGCCGCGGTTTGATCGTTGGTTCGAAGTCGATCCCGGTCGCTTCCCGGATCGCCGTCATGATCTCGCGCACGGACGTGCCGTCGCCGCTACCGAGGTTGTAGACGGGCTCGATGGGCTGCTGGGCCGTCAGTCGCTGCGCGGCGGCGACGTGCGCCAGCGCCAGATCGGCGACGTGGATGTAGTCGCGCACACACGTGCCGTCCGGTGTCGGATAGTCGTCACCGTTGATCTGTGGGGTCTCACCCCGATAGAGCATGTCGAAGACCAACGGGAACAAATTGTGCGGACTGGCGTCGAACAGCTCCGCCGAACCCGAGCCCACCACGTTGAAGTAGCGCAGGCTGGTGTGCTTGAGGCCGGATGCGCGTCCGGCGTCGCGCAGGAGCCATTCGCCGATCAGTTTGGTCTCGCCGTACGGCGACTCCGGTCGGTTCGGGGTGTCCTCGGTGACGACATCGACGTCCGGTGTGCCGAATGTGGCCGCGCTGGACGAGAACACCATCTTGTCGACGCCTTGCGGCGTCCATCGCCTTGAGCAACGTCACCATCGCCGAGACGTTTTGCTCATAGGTGTGCAGGGGTCGCCGGACCGACACCCCGGCGTACTTGAATCCGGCGATGTGAATGACGCCGTCGACGCCGTGGTCTCGCAGCGCGTGTGTGACGAGGTCACCGTCCAGCAGGGTGCCGCGCACGAACGGCACCGACGGGGGTACGAACGCTTCCAGCCCGGTCGAAAGGTCGTCGATCACAACCACCGGGAGGTCAGCCTCCAGCAGGGCTCGGACCACGTGAGAACCGATGTAGCCCGCCCCGCCCGTCACCATCCACGTCATGTTGGAGCCGAGTCTAGAGGCGAGGCTGACCCCGCCGAGACTGCGGGGAGATCGCAACGTGCGCCGTAAAGGGGATCTCTCTGGGGCCCCGCGCAGCTGGGGACAGTTCGAAGAGAAGTGGAATAAAGATTGTAAGTACTCACTATCTGATGTAGGCTCTCCGACATGACCTACGACGTGATTGTTCGCAACGGCCTCTGGTTCGACGGCACCGGCGCAGCCCCGCAGGTCCGCTCGCTGGGCATCCGCGACGGAGTTGTGGCAGAAATTTCCGCCACGGCACTCGATGAGACGGGCTGCCCCGACGTGATCGACGCGGCGGGCAAGTGGATCGTTCCCGGATTCATCGACGTGCATACGCACTATGACGCCGAGGTGCTGCTCGATCCCGGCCTGCGCGAGTCGGTGCGCCACGGGGTCACCACGGTGCTGCTCGGAAACTGCTCGCTGTCGACGGTCTACGCCGACACCGATGACGCCGCCGATCTGTTCAGCCGCGTCGAGGCGGTGCCGCGCAGCTTCGTTCATGGGGCATTGGAGGCCAAGAAGACGTGGTCCGATCCGGCCGAGTACGTCCGTGCCATTGACGATCTGCCGCTCGGCCCGAATGTGGGCTCGATGCTGGGACATTCAGACCTTCGAACCAGTGTGCTCGGCCTGGACCGCGCGACGACCGACGGTGTGAAGCCGACCCCGGCCGAACTGGACCGGATGATGGTGTTGCTCGACAAGGCACTCGACGCAGGACTTCTCGGTCTGTCCGGTATGGACGCACCCATCGACAAACTCGACGGCGATCGATACCGTTCGCGGGCACTGCCTTCGACGTTCGCCACGTGGCGCGAGCGCCGCAAGCTGATCTCCGTCCTACGCAAGCGCGGCCGCATTCTGCAGAGTGCGCCCAACACCAAGAGCCCGGCCTCGGCGCTGATGTTCTTCTTGACCAGCAGCCGGCTGTTCGGCCGCCGTCCCGGCGTCAAGATGAGCCTGCTGGTATCGGCCGACGCGAAGTCGGCGACCGGCGCGGTGCACGTATTCGGGCCCGGCGTCAGGCTTCTCAACAAGGTGCTCGACTCGCTGGTGCGCTTTCAGCACTTGCCGGTCCCGTTCGAGCTGTACTCCGACGGCATCGACCTGCCGGTCTTCGAGGAGTTCGGTGCCGGCACCGCGGCGCTGCATCTGCGGGACCAGCTCGAGCGCAACGAACTGCTGGCCGACACCGATTACCGCCGCCGGTTCCGCAAGTCGTTCGACCGCAAGAAACTGGGTCCGTCGTTGTGGCACCGCGACTTCCACGATGCGACGATCGTCGAGTGCCCCGACCAGACGCTGATCGGTAAGAGCTTCGGTCAGATCGCCGACGAGCGCGGGCTGCATCCCCTGGACGCGTTCCTCGACGTGCTCGTCGAGAACGGCGAACGCAACGTGCGGTGGACGACGATCGTGGCGAACCACCGACCCAAGTATCTCGACAAGCTCGCTGCCGAACCGTCGATCCACATGGGCTTCTCCGATGCCGGCGCTCACCTTCGCAACATGGCGTTCTACAACTTCTCGCTGCGGTTGCTCAAGCGGGTACGTGACGCCGAGCGTTCGGGCCGACCCTTCCTGTCGACGCAGCGTGCGGTGCACCGGCTCACAGCGGAGGTCGCCGAATGGTTCGGCCTCGATGCAGGCACCCTGCGCGAAGGTGAGCGTGCCGACTTCGTCGTCATCGACCCTGAGCGCCTTGACGAGTCGGTGAACGCGTACCACGAAGAGACAGTCCCGTTCTACGGCGGGCTGAGCCGCATGGTCAACCGCAACGATTCCACCGTCGTGGCGACCGCGGTCAACGGTACGGTCGTGTTCCGCGACGGCGAGTTCTGCGAGGGCTACGGTACGACCGTGAAGTCCGGACACTTCCTGCGAGCGGGCGCCGCCGAACCCGCGAAAGCGCTTGCCTGATATGGCAAGGACGCAACAGCAGCGTCGTGAGGAAACCATCGCACGGCTACTCGACGCCAGCATCGACACCATCGTCGAAGTCGGGTATGCGCGGGCATCGGCGGCGGTGATCGCCAGGCGCGCAGAGGTTTCTGACGGCGCGCTGTTCCGCCACTTCCCGACGATGGGTGACTTCATGGCGGCCACCGCCCAGGAAGTGATGCGGCGCCAGCTCGGATCTGGTTCTCGAAACTGGTCGCCGAGATACCGGCCGACAGGCCGGCCCTGGAAGCAGCGGTGACCGTCCTGCGGGATGTCACGGGAAACGCCACGAACACCGTGATGTATGAGCTGCTGGTCGCCGCGCGCACCGACGAAAAGCTCCGCGCCACATTGCAAAATTGCAAGACGTCCTCACCGACTACGCCGCGAACATACTACGAGACAGCGCGCAGCGTGCCCGGTGCAGATCAGTTCCCTGAGGAGACACTTCGCCGCGATGACGGCGATCCTGACCAACACCTTCGATGGCGCGGCGATCGTGCGGGCGGTGCTGCCGCAGCCCGAGCTCGAGGACAAGCGGATCGAACTGCTGACGGCGCTGCTCAGCGGTGCGTTACCTGCGCGGCAGGACTAGCGCCCCTCGAGCACCTGCCAGCGCGCCGAGGTGCACCGCGATCCCCACCAGCGGCCCACACAGCAGGGCGACCACGGTGCGGGTCTCGAGATCCAGCGGCAACAGCAGTAGTGCCGTCGATACGACCGTCGCAGAGACCCATCCCAGCGAATACGCCCGGTGCAGCGCTGCCGCCACCGTCGCGGCGCCGGTCAACGTCAACAACGCGATCGCGATTGCGGCCGCGGTCAGCCACGCCAGTAGTGCGCCGTCGGCCCGGTATTCGGCGCCGAACGCGCTGCGTAGCAGCCATGGTCCGAATATCCCAGCGGCCAGCACACCCAGCAGGCCAAGCGCGGTCACCGCAGCCGCGGGCTTCATCAGCGCGTGCATGCGCCGGGTGCGCTGGTCGACGAAGTGGGCGATGAGGTTGCCCTGCATCGCGGTAAGCGGCACCAGAAGCGGTGCGCGGGTCAGGGTCACGGCCAGAATCACGACGCCGCCCGTCGCGCCCAAGTCACCGGAGGTCGCCTTGAGCAGGACCGGAAAGCCCATCACGAGAACGGCACTCGCCCCCGCGGCGGCGATCGAATGCGACGCCCCGCGCAGGAACGTGGCTGTGCCGCCCGGCGTGAGCAGCCTGGCCGCATCCCGCGTGGCAGGAGAGACGATCAGCATGATCAGCCAGGCGATCGCGCCCGCCACCGTGGCCCATAGGTAGCCGACCAAGCCCCAGCCCACCAGGAACGCAGCGACGGCCACGATCACCCGTAGTCCGGCATCGGTCACCATCAGCGACCCGTATGCGGTCCACCGGTTCAGCCCGGCCAGCATGCCCAGCAGCGTGGCGTGCAGGCAGAAGCCGGCGAGCCCGACGGCCAGTAGCGCGACCGAAAGCCACCGTGACTCGACGAACACATGGCCAGACCACAGCGGCGAACTGGCCGCGATGAGCGCGGCGGCCGCCACCCCGACCAGCTGCCGCCACCCGCATCGCGTGCGTCCGCGGGCCACCGACGATCTCGGTGTAGCTGGCCGAGCGCACCTCCCTCGTCGTCTCCTGCAGAAGCCCGAACGCCGCGCCGGTGACCAGACCGAACGCCCCCCAGAACACACCGAACACCGAGAACCCGACCGGTTCGAGGTCACGTGCGGCGAGATACAGCACCGTGTACCCGCACAGCGCGGACAGTGCCGTGGCCGTGCCGACCCGGGCCACGCTCGCGCGTGCGACGGGGCCCGGTGTGCCGGCATCTGTCACGGGGAGACGTCCAGAGCGGGAAGCTCCGTCGAGTAGAGCCACGCCGCCCACAACGGCCTCAGGGACTCGTTCGTATAGTTCGACGCGAGCCCGGTGAAGTCGTCGGTGACCGCGGTGCTGTGCCGGTGTCGTGCCGTCCAATCACGAAGCAGCGCAAAGAAGTTGTCGTCACCGATGCGTCGCCGCAGCACATGCAGCGTGAGGGCGCCCCGCTTGTACACCCGGTCGTCGAACATATCGCGGGGTCCAGGATCTGCCAGCAACAGGTTCTGCGGCGAATCCGCCAGCCGCTGGTAGTAATGCCGCGCCCACTCGTCGGCGCTTCGACCGCCCGAGTGCTCAGACCACAGCCACTCCGCGTAGCAGGCGAAGCCCTCATGCAGCCAGATATGCCGCCAACGCTGGGCGGTAACCGAATTGCCGAACCACTGGTGGGCCAGTTCGTGTGCGATCAGTCGCTCGGAACTGCCGTGTCCATCGCAGTGATTGGCGCCGAAAATCGAGATACCTTGTGCCTCAAGCGGTATCTCCAGGTCGTCGTCGGTGACCACGACGGTGTAGCCGCTGGCCAGCGGGTACGGTCCGAACAGTTTGACGAACAACTTCATCATCTGGGGTTGGTCGGCGAAGTCCTTTTCGAAGTTGTGCCGCAATCGGTTCGGCAGCACTGCGTGCATCTGAACGCCGTTCTTGGCCATTCGGTGCCGGTGGTATACCCCGATCTGCAACGTCACCAGGTAGGTCGACGTCGGCTCTGCTTGCTCGTAGGTCCAGGTGGTCATTCCGGCGCGCGCCCGCTTCGACACCAGCTCACCGTTGGCCAGCGCGTAGTACGAACTTTCGGTGCTGATCCGGATGGAGAAGCTTGCCTTGGCGCTGGGGTGGTCGTCGCATGGGAACCAGGAGGCGGCGCCGTTCGGTTGACCGGCCACCAGAGCACCCTCGGTCAGCTCTTCGAAACCGACGTCACCCCAATGGGAGTGGATCGGCCGCGGAGATCCGCCGTAGCGCACGACGATCGACATCGCCGCTCCGGCGGGCACGGCGTCCGAAAGGCCGATGTGCAGCTTGCTGATGAGACGACCTGAACTGCGCGGGCCGCCGTCCGTTCACCGTCACCTTCGTCACGTTGAGTGCATGGGACAGGTCAAGGGTGAAGCTGCGCAGAGCGGCAAGTGTCGACGGCGGTGATGGTCGCCGACCCGGACAGCCGATTGATCGCCACCTTGTATTCCAGGTCGAGTTCGTAGCGCGATACCCGGTAGCCGAAGTTGCCGTTGGCCGGGATGTATGGATCGATGACGGGCGTCGGGCCCCTTCTTCTTGCTTCGTGTCACGCGGCGGCGTCTTCTGGCTTCTTGGGCGCCGGATCAGGTGTGTCGCCGCTACGCTTCTTGCGGAACAGATTCCACGGCGCGATCGGATTGCCGAGCCAGCGGGTCGAGGGCGGTACC
Source organism: uncultured Actinomycetota bacterium (assembly GCA_963720345.1). Taxonomy (GTDB): domain Bacteria; phylum Actinomycetota; class Actinomycetes; order Mycobacteriales; family Mycobacteriaceae; genus Mycobacterium. The sequence continues at coordinate 31,266 of CAVRFN010000044.1, read as the reverse complement.
TCATCGCCGCGCATCACCAGTGAGGCCGGGCCGACCGTCGCACCCGCGCCGATCCGTGCGGCGGGCAACGCGACGCAGTGCGGCCCCAGAGTCGAACCCTCTTCCAGCACAACGGTGTCCATCCGCATGATGCGGTCGTGGAACAGGTGCGTCTGGACCACGCAGCCACGGTTGACGGTCGACCCCTTGCCGAGGGTGACCAGGTCGGCCTCGGGCAACCAGTACGTCTCGCACCACACGCCGCGCCCGATCGACGCGCCGAGTGCCCGCAGCCACAGGTTCATCACCGGAGTGCCGGTCGCGGCGCGCGCGAACCACGGCGCTGCGACGGTCTCGACGAAGGTGTCCGAGACTTCGTTGCGCCACACGAACGCAGACCACAGCGGATGCTCGATGGCCCGGATACGACCCACCACAACCCATTTCGCTATCACCGCGATGCCACCCGCGATCGCGCCCGCCGTCAGCAGCACGACACCGCCGGCCAGCGCCGACCACAGCCAGCCGAAGCTGACGGCCAGCCCTTGCAGCGCCAGCAGCACGGCGACACCGATCGCAAACGTCACGACCAACGGGATGATCCGGCAGGTTTCGACCATGGCGCGCAGGATCTTCAGCCGCAGGGAGGGATGAAACGTGCGCAGCGTGTCGGCCGCTGTCGGTTTGCGCCGCAGTCGAACCGGCGGGCTGCCGAGCCACGACGATCCCGCCTTCGCCTTGTGCGGTGCGGCGGACAGCACCGCGACCAGCCCGTCGTCGGGCACCTTCCGGCCCGGTTGGGTGATGCCTGAGTTGCCGAGGAATGCGCGCTTGCCGATGGTCGCCTTCGCGACGTGGATCCAGCCGCCACCGAGTTCGTAGGACGCCACCATGGTGTCGTCGGCCAGGAAGGCGCCGTCCTCGATCACCGTGAACTTCGGGGTCAGCAGTGCCGTCGAAATCTCGGTGCCGCGGCCCACTTTCGCGCCGAGCACCCGCAACCACCACGGGGTCAGCAGGCTGGCGTACAGCGGGAACAGGTAGTTGCGCGCGGCATCCATCAGTCGTTCGGTGGCCCATATCTGCCAGCCGACGCGACTGCGCACCGGGTGATAGCCCTCGCTCAGCCAAAGCGAAAGCACCCGCACCCCGATCACCGTCAGCAGCGCGTATGTCAGCACGGCGGCCACCGTCGCCACCGGGGTCCACAGTGCGGCGGGTGCGATTGCCGCCGTCACTGTGCCTGCGCCGCGGATGCCCCACCCGATCACGGCGAGGCCGACACCGAGTGCCAGCAGCGGCACCGCGCCCAGGAGTACCGACGTCGCTCCGTAGACAACGACCCACAGCGGTGCCCGTCGCGGGCGGTGGTCCGGCCACGGATGGCGGGCCTTACCGGACTTCACCGCGGGCGAGCCTTTCCAGTACTGGCCGTTCTTCACCTTGCCGACCACCCCCGAACCCGGGGCGACGTCCGCGTTCTTTCCGACTGACGGCGCCGGGCAGCAGCGTCGTGCGGGCGCCGATGGTGGCGTCGTTGCCGATGGTGATCCGGCCGACATGGAAGTGGTCACCGTCGATCCAGTGACCCGTCAGGTCGACCTCGGGTTCGACCGAACTCCGGTGACCGAGTTTCATCATGCCGGTCACCGGCGGGGCCGAGTGCAGGTCGACTCCCTTGCCGACCTTGTTGCCGAGCGCGCGGGCGTAGTACACCAGCCACGGCGCTCCGGCCAGGTTCTCCGCACCGCTGGCCTCCGCGAGACGTTCGGCGAACCACACCCGCAGATGCTGCAGGTCCGCCGCGGCGATAGGTGCCGGGCTCCAATCCCGACAGCAGCATCCGTGCGAACAGCACCGCGATGCCCATCCGGCCCAGCGGCGTGACGAACAGCAGGAATCCCGCGACGATCCACCACCAGCCGATGGGCGCCGCCCACGGCACCAGATTCAATTCGGCGGCGACGTTGTTGGCCAGGGCCAGCCAGACCACCCATTGCAGCGCCGGTCAGCATGGACAGGGGCAGCGTCAGGGCGACCTGGACGGCTTGGGAGAGCCGCGGCGTCGGTTTGACCACACGGGTCTTTACCCGCGGTGGCGGTTTGAGTTCGTCGAGGTATCCGGTCAGCGAGCCGAGCCGGGGATGGTCGTAGAGGTCGGCGACCGTCACCTGCGGATACCGCTGACGCAGCGCGGCGACCAGCTGGGCGGCCGACAGCGATCCGCCGCCGAGCGCGAAGAAGTCGGCTTCGGGACCCTCGATGGGGGCGGCCAGGACATCGCGCCACAGGCCCGCCACCCAGCCCATCGTGCCCACCAAATCGGGCGCATCGGCGCCCTCCGGTTCGCCGGGGGCGGCCACGGCAGCGCGTTGCGGTCGACCTTGCCCGAGGTCCGGGTGGGCAGTTCTGCCACGAGCACCAGACGCGGCACCAGTGCGGCGGGCAGCGCCTCGGCCAGCGTCGCGCGTGCCGCAGCCAGATCGAATGACGGGTCGGCGCTCGCGATATAGCCGACCAGCAGCGGGGTGCCGCTGGCCGTGCGCCGCACCGCGGCCGCGCCACCGCTGACTCCGGGCAGGTTGACCAGCGCCGAATCGACCTCGCCCAGCTCGATCCGGCGGCCGCCGACCTTGACCTGGTCATCGGCGCGACCCTGGAAGTAGAGGCCGTCGTTCTCGAGGCGAACCAGGTCGCCGCTGCGGTATGCGCGATCCCAACCCAGAGAAGGCATTGCGGCGTACTTCTCGGCGTCCTTCTCCGGATCCAGATAGCGGGCCAGGCCGACGCCGCCGATGACGAGTTCACCGACCTCGCCCAACGCCACCGGCACGCCCGACTTGTCGACCACCGCCAGGTCCCAGCCGGGCAGTGGCAGCCCGATGCTGACAGGTGCAGCGCCGCGAGGCCGCGCCGCGCACGCCACGACCGTCGCCTCGGTAGGTCCGTAGGTGTTCCACACCTCGCGCCCCTCGACCGCGAGCCGCTCGGCGAGCTCCGGCGGGCAGGCCTCACCGCCGAAGATCAGCAGCCGCACCGCCTCGAGCGCCTCGGCGGGCCACAACGCCGCGAGCGTCGGCACCGTCGAGACGACCGTGATGTCCCGCGACACCAGCCACGGGCCCAGGTCCATGCCGCTGCGCACCAGCGACCGTGGAGCAGGCACCAGGCACGCCCCGTGTCGCCAGGCCAGCCACATCTCCTCGCACGACGCATCGAACGCAACCGACAGCCCGGCGAGCACCCTGTCGCCTGGCCCGATCGGGCTGTCCTGCAAAAACATTCGTGCTTCCGCGTCGACGAACGCCGCTGCACTTCGATGCGTGACCGCAACGCCCTTTGGGGTGCCGGTGGAGCCCGAGGTGAAGATGATCCATGCGTCGTCACGGCCGAGTGGAGCGGCCGCCCGCCACCCGCGCGAGGACCCCTGCGCGCGGATCAGCCCCGCCTCGGTGATGATCGCGACCACGTCGCGCCTCGCTGAACACCAGATCGGCCCGTTCGTCGGGGTCGTCGGCGTCCACCGGAACGTAGGCCGCGCCGCTGGCCAGAGTTGAGAGGATCGCCACGTACAGCGCGTAGCTGCCCGATGGCATGCGGATTCCGATGCGGTCGCCGCGCCCGATGCCCCGGGTGGCCAGCCATTCGACGCTGTCCTCGATGTCGGAGACCAGCTCGGCGTAGGTGAGCTGGACCTCGCCGTCGTCGATGGCGGGCGAATCCGGATGACGGCCCGCGGTGTCGTAGAGGATGTCGATGAGCGTGCGGGGTTCGGGCGCATGCGGTGACAGCAGATACTGCGCGGGTACCTCCGGCCCAACGTCCCCAGTCACGGGTACAAAACTACTAAGCGGCCATGGCCGCGCGTACACGCCGCACGCGATGGGTGATCACAATTGCGCGAACAGTGATTGCACGTTTGATTTCCTCGATTTCGGTCAATCGCGGTTACCTGGCAGAATCATGGGCGGAGGGGAGTATTCCTTCGCCGCAGCGTCGTCATCACGTCGACCTCAATCGGACGGCCGGTGCTGCGGACCGCGTGCTCGTGGCGGTGGAAGAGACCTCCGGCGTTTTTGGGACGACCGGAGGTTCGGATTTTGTGAACGTTTCTCACTCGAGTGGATCATCACGCTGGGCGTGACGATCGCGATTCTGCTGTTCGACGTCGTCGTGATCGGGCGCCGGCCGCATGAACCGTCGAAGCGCGAGACCGGGACGTACCTGACGATCTACATCAGTCTCGCGGTGGCATTCGGCATCTGGGTGTGGTTCTTCCACGGCAGCCAGTTCGGCCTGGAGTTCTTCACAGGTTGGCTCACCGAGTACAGCCTGTCGGTAGACAACCTGTTCATCTTCTTGATCATCATGGCCAGCTTCAATGTGCCGAGGAAATATCAGCAGCAGGCGCTGCTGGTCGGCATCATCCTGGCGCTGATCTTCCGCGGCATCTTCATCGCGCTGGGCGCGGTGGCCATCAACCAGTTCTCCTGGATCTTCTACGCGTTCGGCGCGTTTCTGGTCTACACCGCCATCACGCTCGTCCGCGACACCGATCACGATGACGACGCCGAGAACTTCGTGGTGCGCTTCGCGCGCAAGCACCTCAGCCTGACCGATGAGTGGCACGGCCTGAAGATGTGGATCAAGGAGAACGGCAAGCGGCTGATGACGCCGATGTTCCTCGTGATCGTCGCGCTCGGCACCACCGATCTGCTCTTCGCCCTGGACTCGATCCCCGCGATCTACGGCCTGACCCGGGAGCCGTACCTGGTGTTCACGGCGAACGTATTCGCGCTGATGGGTCTGCGTCAGCTCTACTTCCTGCTCGGTGACCTGTTGAGGCGGCTGGTCTACCTGTCGCAGGGGCTGGCCATCATTCTCGCGTTCATCGGTGTGAAGCTGATCCTGCACGCGCTGCACGAGAACGAGCTGCCGTTCATCAACGGCGGTGAGCATGTGCCGGTGCCGGAGATCCCGACGCTGGCCAGCCTCGGCGTGATCATCGTGACGCTGCTCATCACCACCGCAGCCAGCCTGTACAAGACGCGCGTGCACGATGTGAAGAACGAGAAGAACGGTGACACCGGCGAGGATTCGGCGCCGGATCCCGAGGAGTCCTTGGATTCGCGCTGATCGGAAGGGTCGACGGCGGCCGCTGAAAAGCCTAGCGTGGCCGCCGTGCGGCTATTCGTGGCAGACGACGCAGGTGGGCACTGGAATGAGTTGACCGACGGTGCCGAGCCGGCCGTGCGGGTGGTCGCGGACGATCTGGCGCAGGCGCGACGAATCCGAGCCCGGATCCGGGCCGAATCCGACGACGTCGCCGTCATCCTGGACGTGACCGTGGCGGTGGCGGCCGACTTCCGTTCGGCGCGAAGGGAACTCGAATCGATCGACGGCGTGCGTTACGCAGGTACGGTCGACGGTCTCGCCGGGTTGATCGCCGATATCGAAGCGGCAGGTGTGGCCGACGGTGTCACGCTGATCGCTTCGTCACCAGGCCAGAATCTACCCGCCGTGGGTCTCGACGTGCTCCACTCGCTGGCGCTCCGGGATCAGGCGAAGGCCTCGTAGATCAGCGTGAAGTAGCGGTCGGTACGGGGCGAACCCTCGATACCCGGCGCCCATCTTGTTCATCACGTAGGCGCGGTGGCGCGGCGGTCGGGGTTCATCGTCTCCCACGATCCGCCCCAGCCGCCCCAGAAGCAGATCTTCTCCGTCGGGTACGAACGGAATGGATTCGCGGCTGCGGCAGCCCGAAGCCGAGGCCCCATCGCAGCGGATGATCAGCAGCACCAGGTCGGGTCCGTCGCACTGCACCTCGAAGATCTTCTCGATGGTCTCCGGCCGCAGCAGCCGAACGCCGTTCGACCGTGCCGCCCAACGAAATCGCGGACAGGATGCGGGCCAGTGAGCGCGCGTTGCCGTGGCCGTTGGCCGCCCCGATGTCGGCGGCGCGCCACGCCGCGGTGTTCGCGATCGCCGGGGGTCGGGAGCGGGCCGATGAACGTCTTGAGCATCGGCTCGGACCAGCTGGTCGACAGGGGCAGGTCCAACGGTTCCGTCGGCGGGAATGATCTCCGCGATGCGGCCGGTGTCCTCCGTGGCTGGCGCCGATCTGGAAGTCCGCGCCGAGCGGGCCCGCGATCTCGTCGCGGACGAAGTCCTTCAGTGTCTTGCCGGTGACGCGGCGCAGCACCTCGCCGATCAGGTGACCGTGGTGAGGGCGTGGTAGCCGGACGCCGTGCCCGGCTCCCACCACGGCGCCTGCGCGGCCGAGCGTGGCCGTCGACTTGTCCCAGTCGTAGATGTCCTCGACTGGCGAACGGCTGGCTCCCATCCCGACACGCCCGGAGCTGTGCGACAGCAGATGGCGAAACTCGATGTCCTGCTTGCCGTTTGCCGCGAACTCCGGCCAGTACCTCGCGACCGGCGCGATCGGCCTCGACCAAGCCCGCGGTCGATGAGCATCAAGCCGGCCAGCGCGGTGATCGTTCTTGGTCGACGAGAACACGTTGACGATCGTGTCCTCGCCCCACGGCATCGTCTTGGCGCGCGTCCGCGTGGCCGCCCCAGATGTCGACGACGAGTTCGCCGTCGATGTCGATCGCAATGGCGGCGCCGACTTCGCCGCCGCTGAGGATCTCGTCGGCGAGCGCCTCGGCCACCTTGTCGAACCGGGATCGCAGTGCCCCTGCAGTACGTCATGCATCGGACCATCATGCGGCGTCGGACGTTGCTTTGTTCCGGCAATTGCGAAGTGGCCCCAGCGCCGGAGAGGTACCGTTCTGCTTACCCGAGAGTCAAATGTTGAGGGGAGCAATTGATGCACAGACTCACGATGGCGGTCGCTGTGGCCGCAATGGCTACAGGAACGATCCTGACCGCACCGACAGCCGCAGCTGGAGTTGTTCAAGATACGACCTACACGCAGCCTTCAGTGCCGACCGCAGCCGAAGACCCAGCCGCTGGACTGCCAGGGCACCACGGGCAACATGGGCTGCGGTCCCGGCTGGTTCTGGCGCGACGGTTGGCGCGGATGGGCGTGCTACCCATGCTGACTTCGAGCATGTACGCGAAGGCGACGGGAGTGCTCGCCGCCATGACGGTCGCTGCGGCGATCGGCGGTTTGGGTTCTGCGACAGCGCAATCCAACGACTACAGCCAGCTACCCGTTGACCCGAACCTCATCACGGATTCGCAGGCGTTCAGCGCGGCCCCGTTCGACATCGATCCGAACGGACAGCGCGGCGTGATGGCCGAGTACACCCACCGCGAAGGTGCCACTCGGTCGATCACCACCACCATCCTGATCCTCCCCAGCGCGCAGGAGGCGACGGGATCACTTGCCGGCGCCACGGCCGAGGTGGGCAATCCGCAGTCGGCGCCGGCCCCGGTGGGCACCGGCGGAACGGTGGTCACGGGGACCTCGCCCGACGGGACGGGGTCGGTGACCGTGCTGTCGTTCACCGAGGGCAATGTGGCGACGACGATCGAGTTCGACGGTCCGCCAAACGATCCTGCGCCGCCGGACTTCGTGACCGAGCTCGGGCAGAAGCAGGTCACCGCGATCAGGGACTGGCAGGGCGTCTAGCGGTCGCGCGTCAAAAGCCTTCGCATTCAAACCATCCCAAAGTGCAGCGACGCTCGCGTTCGACACGTGGCCACTCGACCGGGCTACTCGTTCAGCACCAGTTGTCGTAGCCGCCCTCGGGGCCGAGCATGCGCTCGAGGCGGGTGCGGTTGATACGGGCCAGTTCGTTGCGCACGACCTTGCGTTCGGTCTCGGCGTCGTTGTGCAACCGGTCCGACATCGTCGCGAGCACGTCCTGTGCGGTGAATCCGTTGATGAACATGACGAAGCCGAAGCCGAAGTGCGCCAGATAGCGTTCCGACGCCTGTCCCAGTTGGACCATCACCTCTGGCTGATCGCACCAGATGGCACACTGCTCGGCCGCCGACTTCTCGCTGCCGGGCCGACGTCCGATGTCTGGATAGGCCTGCAGGATCGTGTCGACCGATACCTCGGATAGCCCGAACAGCAACGCGTCCGCGGCCCGGAAGAGGTCGTCGTGGTTGGCGAACTGCCGGCCGCGGCACAGATCGGCGGCCAGTGGCACGCTGTAGCAGCACTCGTAGACGGCGTGCACCGCGCGCCGCATCGGCATTGCGTTGAACGCCTCGAGGCCGATCCCCTGATGCATCAACACAGCGTCATCATCGAAGGCGCAGAGTACGCCCGCGTTACCGCGTGTTACGGCGGTGAAAACTCAGTGCCCGGCAGCCTTGAATCGCTCGACGGAGGCTTGCAGTTCCGCCTCTGCCTTTTCGCGTCCCACCCAGTCCGCGGCCTTGACGTACTTGCCCGGCTCGAGGTCCTTGTAGTGCACGAAAAAGTGCTTGATCGCTTCAAGTTCGAAGGCGGGAACGTCTTCGAGATCCTGGATGTGGTCCCAGCGAACGTCTCCCGCAGGCACGCACAGCAGTTTGTCGTCGCCCCCCGCCTCGTCGGTCATCTGGAACATCGCTACCGGGCGGGCCTCGACGATGCAGCCGGGAAACACGGACTCGGGCAGCAGCACCAGTGCGTCGAGTGGATCGCCGTCCTCACCGAGGGTGTTCTCGAAGAAGCCGTAATCAGTCGGGTAGCCCATCGCGGTGTACAGGTAGCGGTCCAGCTTCACCCGCCCCGAGTGGTGGTCCACCTCGTACTTGTTGCGCGAACCCTTCGGGATCTCGATGACTACGTCGAATTGCACTGCCGCGCCTTCCTGCCCTGGGTGTGGGGAACGGCCCCACCCTAATCCAGGCCGTTTCGCTGAACCGCGCCACGGTCAGTGCCTACGATTCTGGCCACCTACTCGGGAGGCACGATGGGCGCCATTTCGCGCGGCTGGGCACTGACGAAGCAGAGCTGGGCGGTATTGAAGAACGACCGGTCGCTGGTCATCTTCCCGATCCTGTCGGCGATCTTCGCCATGGTGGCGCTCGCTGCGATATGGGTGCCGACGGTGATCATCGCGGGCGTATTCGCGAACGGGACCGTCGACCAGAACAACCCGATCGTCGGGGTCGCCGCGATCGTGACCATCTATGTGTCGACATTCATCGCCATTTTCTTCAATGTGGCGCTGGCCGCGTGTGCGGCGCGCTCGCTGCGTGGCGAGGACACCAAGGTTGGCGAGGGCCTGTCTGCTGCGATGCGCCGCATCGGTCCGATCCTCGGCTGGACCCTCGTCGCGGGCACCGTCGGGTTGGTCCTGCGGTTTCTGGAGAACCGCTTTCCGATCGCGGGCAGGATCGCGGTGTGGATCGCGGGTGCCGCCTGGGCGATCGCGACGTTCTTCGTGATCCCCGTGATCGCGCTGGAGGGCACGGGACCGTTTCGGTCGCTGAAGCGGTCGGTGCAGGTCGTCAAGGCCAAATGGGGTGAAGGTGCGACCGGTCAGGTCGCGATTTCGGCGGTGACGGGGCTGATCGTCTTCGTGCTCGTCCTCGCCGGTGGCGGAGCCGGGTACGCCCTCTTCTCTGCTGGCCTGACACCGCTCGGCATCGCGGTCGGGGCCATCGCGGCGGCCGCAGTGATCGTCGTCGCCATCATCTCCAGCGCGCTCAACTCGATCTTCCGCGTGGCTGTCTACCAGTACGCGGCCACGGGCCAGGCACCTGCCGCGTTCGACGCGCGGCTCGTGCAGACGGCGTTCGGCGCCAGCACTCGGCGGGCGTAACCGACGGCAACGGATACCCTGCATACAGCGGCGATACGTCAGTCGTTCGAGAGCAGGAGAGCTATGCGGCCCACGACGTGGGGGCGGTCCACCCATGCGTTGATCGCGGTGGCGGTGCTGGTGCTGGTTGCCGCCGTCGTCGCGGCGTCGGCCCTGCTGACCAGCGGAGGTTCCCCTGATGCGGCGGCGGTCAAGCCCACACCCGCGGCAGCGACGGCGAGCCCGGGCGTCGTGCCCGTCGATGAATCCGCTCCGAAGCCCACCCCCGACCGGCTGGCCCTGGTGCTCGCACCCGCACTCGCCGACCCCAACCTGGGCAAGTTCACCGGCCGCATCACCGATGCCATCACCGGGGCGGAACTGTGGGCCCAAGGTGCCGACGTGCCGATGCAACCGGCGTCGACCAATAAGACGCTGACGGCTGCGGCGGCACTGCTGGCCCTCGAACGGGACGATCGGCTCACCACCCGGGTCCTCAGCATCGCCAAGGCCGGAGTGGTGGTGCTGAAAGGCGGCGGCGATCAGACGCTGTCAGCGGCCGCGCCGGACGAAGAGACCTGGTACCGCGATGCGGCGCGGATCAGCGATCTGGCCGAGCAGGTCGAAGCCGCGGGTATCGATGCCACCGCAGTGCAGGTCGACGTGAGCGCCTACAGCGGTCCCACGATGGCACCGGGCTGGGATCCGGCCGACATCGACGGCGGCGATATCGCGCCGATGGAGTCGGTGATGCTCGACGGCGGCCGCACGCAGCCGGTGAGCGTCGATTCCTGGCGCTCCAAGACCCCCGCGCTGGACGCCGGCCGAGCATTGGCCGTGGCGCTGGGCGTCAATCCCGCAAAGGTGACGGTGGTGCCGGGGGCGGCGCGCGGCGGCCAGGAGATCGCGTCGGTGCAGTCACCGCCGCTCATTGATCGGCTGCGCGACATGATGAACGCCTCCGACAACGTGATGGCCGAGTCGATCGGCCGCGAGGTCGCCGCCGAAGCCGGTCTCCCGCAGAGCTTCGCCGGTGCGGTGCAGGCGGTGCTCGGCGAATTGAACGCCGCCAAGATCGACACCACCAACGCCAGGCTGTTCGACTCCAGCGGGCTGTCCGTCGACGACCGGCTCACCGCGGAGTCCCTCGACGAAGTCGTCAACGCCGCTGCGGGCAGCGCGCAACCCAAGCTGCGAACGCTGGTCGAGATGCTGCCGATCGCGGGCGGCAGCGGGACGCTGTCCAACCGCTACCTCGACACCGACGCCGGCCGGTCCGCCATCGGTTTCCTGCGGGCCAAGACGGGGTCGCTGACCGGTACGAACTCACTGGCGGGCATCATCACCGACGCCAGCGGGCGGGTGCTCACGTTCGCCTTCATCTCCAACGACGCCGGGCCGACGGGCCGCATCGCGCTCGACACCGTCGCCGCCGCGCTGCGGTCGTGTGGATGCAGCACATGAGCACCTCAACTGCGTCATCGCCCAGCGTCGGACGCGCCGTCGACTGGAACTTCGCCGCCCAGGTCGGGGAGAAGCTGGTGCGGCCGGGCCCGGACGCCTCCGACTACACCCGCCGTCAAGTCATCGACCAATTGGCGGAGTCTTCCCGCAACGCCGAGGTACCGGTGCGCGAAGTCACCGGCCTCAATGAGGGCGGCGCGATTCCCGAGGCGCGCATCGTGGACCGTCCGCAGTGGATCCACGCCGCAACGCAGTCGATGCGCGTAATGACCGGCGGCACAGAGAAACCGAAGAATTTCATCGGCGGACGCATCACCGGCGCGCAGACCGGCGCCGTGCTTGCGTTCGTGTCGCAGGGCATCCTGGGCCAGTACGACCCGTTCGGTCGCGACGGTGGCGAACTACTTCTGGTCTACCCCAACGTGATCGGCGTGGAACGCCAATTACGGGTTGACCCAGGCGATTTCCGGCTGTGGGTATGTTTGCACGAGGTCACCCACCGAGTCCAGTTTCGCGCCAACCCATGGCTGGCCGACCACATGTCGCAGTCTCTGGCGGTGCTCACCCAGGACGCCGGCGACGACGTCACTCAGGTGGTTGGCCGGCTCGCAGAGTTTCTCCGGAGCCGTCGCGATTATGTCATTGACGTTGAGTCGGAACCGAATTCGTCGGGGATGATCGGTCTGATGCGCGCGGTTCAGGCTGAGCCGCAGCGGCGCGCACTGGACCAACTGCTGGTGCTTGGCACCCTTCTCGAGGGTCATGCAGACCACGTGATGGATGCCGTCGGGCCCAGGGTGGTGCCGTCGGTGGCGACGATCCGCAGGCGCTTCGACGAACGGCGCCAACGTAAGCAGCCGCCGCTGCAGCGGGTCATGCGGGCTCTGCTCGGATTCGACGCCAAGCTCAGCCAGTACACCCGCGGTAAAGCGTTCGTCGACCACGTGGTGTCCCGGGTCGGGATGACGCGGTTCAACACCGTCTGGTCGAGCGCGGAAACCTTGCCGCTGCCAACGGAAATCGACAAGCCACAACGGTGGATCGACAGAGTGCTGTAGCCGCGCTGCAGGCGGCCGTGACGGCGTTCTCCCGCGAGCACGCGATCGCAGGCCCGCGCTGGTGTGTGGCGCTGTCCGGGGGTGCCGATTCGCTGGCGCTGACGGCGGCCGCGGCAAAGGTGATGCCGACCACGGCGCTAATCGTCGATCATCGATTGCAGGCCGGCTCCGGCACGGTCGCGGAAACGGCGCGCGATCAGGCGCTATCGCTGGGATGTGTTGAGGCTCAAATTCTTTGCGTCGACGTGGGCACCGCTGGTGGTCCCGAGGCCGCCGCGCGCACTGCGCGCTACCGAGCCCTGGACACCGCGCGAGGCGATGTGCCGGTACTGCTCGCGCACACGCTCGATGATCAGGCCGAGACCGTGCTACTCGGCCTTGGCCGCGGCTCAGGTGCACGCTCGATCGCCGGTATGCGCCCGCTCGACCCACCTTGGTGCCGCCCACTGCTCGGGATTCGACGTGAGGTCACGCAGGCGGCATGTGCCGAGCTGAACCTGACACCGTGGCAGGACCCACACAACGTCGATCGCCGGTATACCCGGGCGCGGCTGCGCGCCGAGGTTCTGCCGCTGCTGGAAGACGTGCTCGGTGGCGGTGTCGCCGAGGCGCTGGCCCGCACCGCCGCCGCGCTGCGCGAGGACACCGAGATGCTCGACGGATTGGCCGACCGCGAGCTGGCCGAGGTGTCGACCGCAGGCGGCCTCGACACCGCCCGTCTGGTCGACCTGCCGGACGCCGTTCGGCGCAGGGTGATTCGAGGCTGGCTGCTGGCAGGCGGTGCCAGTTCTCTGACGGACAAGCAGATTCGCGGTGTCGACACTCTGGTGACGGCGTGGCGAGGACAGGGCGGTGTCGCGGTGGGATCACCGCTGCGCAGCAGGCGGCTCATCGCGGGCCGACGTGACGGGATGTTGACCCTGCACACCGAGCCCGTGTGAAACATGGCACGCTGTGCACGTGGCCGTGGAAACCACCGAGATGTATCCGGGAGACATCAAGTCGGTGCTGATCTCGTCGGACGAAATTCAGGCGAAGGTTGCCGAGCTCGGCGCGCAGCTCGGCGTGGAGTACCGCGACGCCCTCGCCGAGAACGGCCAGGATCTTCTGCTCATCACGGTGCTCAAAGGTGCGGTGTTCTTCGTCACCGACCTCGCCAGGGCGATCCCGCTGCCCACCCAACTTGAGTTCATGGCCGTCAGTTCCTACGGATCGTCGACGTCCTCGTCGGGCGTGGTGCGCATCCTCAAGGACCTCGATCGCGACATCAATGACCGCGACGTGTTGATCGTCGAGGACATCGTCGACTCCGGGCTCACGCTGTCGTGGCTGCTGCGCAACCTCGCGACCCGGCACCCGCGGTCGTTGCGGGTGTGCACGTTGATGCGCAAACCCGACGCCGCGGTACGCGCCGATGTCGACATCGCCTACGTCGGCTTCGACATCCCCAACGAGTTCGTCGTCGGCTACGGCCTCGACTATGCCGAGCGCTACCGCGACCTGCCCTACATCGGCACGCTGGACCCCAAGGTGTACGAGCAGCTGTAATCGGCGCAAGATGAGGGGCATGACCCAGACAGCCCCTGGTTCGTTGAACACCGCTCTGCGCATCTGCCCTTTGTGCGAGGCCACCTGTGGCCTGATCCTGACGATCGACGACGGCCGACTCACCGGCGCCCGCGGCGACCGCGACGACGTGTTCAGCCACGGTTTCATATGTCCGAAAGGCGCGAGCTTCGCCGAGCTCGACAACGACCCCGACCGGTTGACACGGCCCCTCTTGCGACGGGACGGCGTGCTTACCGAAGCCACGTGGGACGAGGCATTCGCTGCCGTCGCCGACGGTCTCGGTGCGGTCGTACGCGAGCACGGCGGAACGTCGGTCGGGGTGTATCTCGGCAACCCCAGCGCGCATACGGTCGCGGGTGCGCTCTATCCGCCGGTGATCATCCGTGCGCTCGGCACCCGTCAGGTGTTCAGCGCGAGCACGCTGGACCAAATGCCCAAGCACGTCGCGCTCGGCCTGATGTTCGGCAGCCCGGTAGCGTTCACCGTGCCCGACCTCGACCGCACGGACTACCTCGTGGTCATAGGCGCGAATCCCCTTGTGTCCAACGGCAGTCTGGCCACCGCCGCCGATTTTCCGGGCAAGCTGCGGGCGTTGCGCAAACGTGGCGGCAAGCTCGTCGTCATCGATCCCGCCCGCACCCGTACCGCCGAACTCGCCGACCGGCACATCGCTCCCCGCCCCGGCACCGACCCCGCACTGATGCTCGCCGTCGTGCACGTGCTCTTCGAGGAGGGCCTGGTCGACCTCGGGACGGTGGCCGACCATGTCAACGGTATCGATGACGTCCGCGCCGTCGCAGCGGATTTCGGGCCGGACGCCGTCGCCGGGTACTGCGGAGTCGCCGCGGACGACATCCGGGTGCTGGCCCGCGAACTCGCTGCCGCCCCGACCGCCGCCGTCTACGGCCGGATCGGCACGTCCACGGTCGAATTCGGAACGCTGGGCAGCTGGCTCGTCGACGTCATCAACGTCCTGACGGGTAACCTCGACCGCCCTGGCGGAGCGATGTTCCCGCTCGGTCCGACGGCGCCCGCGCCTCGCCCGCCGAAGGCCGGCCGCGGCTTCAGGATCGGGCGCTGGCACAGCCGGGTCTCCGGTTATCCCGAAGCGCTGTCGGAATTCCCGGCGGCCGCGCTCGCCGAGGAGATCGACACCCCCGGCGACGGACAGATCAAGGCGATGATCACCATCGCCGGAAATCCGGTGCTGTCCGCCCCCGACGGCGACCGCCTCGACCGTGCGCTCGACGGCGTTGGGTTCATGGTGAGCATCGACCCCTACCTCAACGAGACCACACGCCACGCCGACGTCATCCTGCCGCCACCGCCGCCCTCCCAAAGCGCCCACTTCGACTTCGCGCTCAACAATCTCGCGGTGCGCAACAACGCCCGGTATTCGCCGCCCGTGCTGCCGGCCGACGGCCGACCCGACGAGGCGGAGATCCTGTCACGGATCGCGCTCGTTCTGTTCGGTGCCGGCGTCGACGCCGATCCCGCTGCCGTCGACGAACAGGTCATCGCGACGACGTTGGCGAAGGAGACCGCCGATCCGACTTCACCGGTCGCCGGCCGTCCCGTCGCCGAACTGACCGCGATGCTCGCGCCGGGGCCGGGATACGAGCGCCGCCTCGACATGATGCTCCGGCTGGGTGCCTACGGCGACGCGTTCGGTGCCAAACCGGATGGTCTGACGCTGCAGCGACTCAAAGACACCCCGCACGGTGTCGACCTGGGTCCGTTGCAGCCGCGCCTGTCCGAGGTGCTTCGGACGCCAACGGAGAGAATCGAACTCGCGCCGCAGCCGCTCATCGAGGACGCGGCGAGGCTTCGGGAGGCCCTCGATCGGCGCGCCGATAGATTCGTGCTCATTGGACGACGGCATCTGCGTTCCAACAACAGCTGGATGCACAACGTGCCCGCACTCGCAGGCGGCAGTAATCGGTGCACGTTGCGGATCCATCCCGACGACGCCGCCGAACTCGGGCTGACCGACACCGCGGTCGTGAAGGGCCCCGGCGGGGAAGTGCTGGCTCCGATCGAGATCACCGATGGCATGCGGCGCGGCGTGGTGTCCTTGCCACACGGATGGGGTCATGACCGCGGTGGCACCGGCCAGGAAGTCGCGGCGCGCCATCCCGGGGTGAACGTCAATCAGCTCAACGCAGGCAATCAGCTCGACCCGCTGTCGGGCACCGCAGTGCTGAACGGGATTCCGGTCGACATCGCTCCCGCGGGTTAGGTCGAGCTCCCAGACCACCGTCACGCTGAACCCGACGGTCTGCTGGCCCGGTTCGACCGGTACGGGCGCGGCCATCGCCATCTCCGCGCCGCGCTGCATCGGGACGGGCGGCTGGGTTCCGGCGACCTCGGAAATCGAGATCACGTCGCCGAGGGTGAGCCCGGACAGTTGCGCGTACTGCCCGGCGCGGTCCTTGGCGTCGTTGAAGGCGCGGCTGCGGGCGTCGCGGACGAGTTGTGAATCGTCGTCGATCGAATAGTTCACGTTGTTGATACGGGTGGCGTTGCCGCCGGTGCTGACGATGAGCGCAAGTGCCTGCGATGCGGCGTCGAGCTGGCGGATCTTCACATCGATCGAGTTGCTCGCCCGGTAGCCGACGATAGTGGTGCTGTCGGTGGTCGGCGAGAACTGCGGCTGCAGGCTCACTTGGCGTCGTGCTGATGTCGTTTCGGTCGACGCCCGCTTCCACCAACGCGTTGATCACCCCGAGCTGACGATCGCTGACCTGGTTCATCGCGCCGGTGACGTCGGGGGCGGTGAACTCGATCGACGCGTTGACGTTCAACGTGTCCGGCGTGCCCTTGACTTCGCCGGAGCCCACGACGGTGACCTGTCGGACGTCAGGGTCCGGGTTGGTCAAAGGGCTGATCGGGCCTGAGGTCGCATCGCAACCCGACAGTGTGGCAACCAGTCCCGCGACGGCGAGGACGAGCAGTCGGGTGGGCAACTTCGCTCTCGCGGCGATCGGCATGAGAGGCACCATACCGTCAGGCTCGGCGCACCTATGGCTGCTCCACTTCGCGCAGAAATGCCAAAAGGATTCGGTTGACCTCGGCGGGCCGCTCCTGCTGTACCCAATGTCCCGCACCGTCGATCCACTCCTCGGTGTACGGCCCCGCGACGACCTCACGCGCGCGGGCGGGATTCATCGTCGGGCCGACGGGGTCGGCCGTACCTCCCACGAACAGCGCGGGCGCGGTGGTCTGTGCGCCGGCGAGCTGCGGCGTCGATTCCCAGTTGCGGTCGTAGTTGCGGTACCAGTTGAGCGCGCCGGTGAACCCGGTCCTGCTGAACTCGGTCACGTAATGGTCGAACTCGTCGTGGCTGATCCAGTCGGGCAGCGGCGCGTCCCCTGCGATCAGCCCGGCGAACATTCCGCGCATCGTGACCGCCACGTCGGCTTCCATCTCGGCGTCAGCGAGGCCGGGCTCCTGGAAACGCAGCATGTAGAAGTCGTCGCCGAACTTCTCCCGCCAGCGTTCGGTCGGGCGGGAGCGCGCGCGGGGAATGGGTGGAACGCTGAGCCCGGCCGCCGCCCGGACCCGGCCGGGATGCAGCAGCGCGGTGTGCCATACCACCATGGCGCCCCAGTCGTGGCCGATGAACACCGCCTGCTCCAGGCCGACCTCATCCAGCAGGGCGACGAGATCGCCGGTCAGCGCGTGGATGTCATAGTCCTCGACGGCGTCGGGGCGGCTGGAGCCGCCATACCCGCGCTGGTCGGGGGCGAGCACGTGGTAGCCGGCCTCCGCGAGAACCGGGATCTGGTGCCGCCACGAATACGCCAGTTCAGGGAATCCGTGAGCCAGCACGACCAGGGGTGCACCGCGTTCTCCGGCTTCGATGACCCGAAGTGCCACTCCGTTCGTCTCGACTATCCGTTCGGCCGAGGTGTGCACGACGCCAGCCAAGCACACCGGCGGGAACCTTGGTTCGTTGGTCTAGCGGTAGCCTTGAGGTTTCCATCTGCGCATAGAGGAAGTCGACGACGGACATTCGATGAACCGGAAAAATGTAATCCGCACACTCACCGTGGTCGCGGTGGTGCTGCTGCTGGGTTGGTCGTTCTACTACTTCAGTGACGACACGCGCGGTTTCAAACCCGTCGATACCTCCGTCGCGATGTCCCAGATCAGCAGCGACAACGTCAAGAGCGCGCAGATCGATGACCGTGAGCAGCAGCTTCGGCTCGAGCTGAAGAACGGCAACGGCGACACCCAGGACAGTGACAAGATCATCACGAAGTACCCCACGGGGTACGGAGTGCAGCTGTTCGACGCGTTGAGCGCCAAGAACGCCAAGATCAACACCGTCGTGAACCAGGGCAGCATGTTGGGCTCGCTGCTCATCTATCTGCTGCCGCTGCTGCTGCTCGTCGGCCTGTTCGTGATGTTCTCCCGCATGCAGAGCGGTGGCCGGATGGGCTTCGGCTTCGGGAAGTCGAAGGCCAAGCAGCTGTCCAAGGACATGCCCAAGACGACGTTTGCCGATGTGGCCGGTGTCGACGAGGCCGTCGAGGAGCTGTACGAGATCAAGGACTTCCTGCAGAACCCGTCGCGGTATCAGGCGCTCGGTGCCAAGATCCCCAAGGGCGTGCTGCTCTACGGTCCGCCGGGCACCGGAAAGACGCTGCTGGCCCGCGCGGTCGCGGGCGAGGCCGGGGTTCCGTTCTTCACCATTTCAGGTTCGGACTTCGTCGAGATGTTCGTCGGCGTCGGCGCCTCCCGCGTGCGCGACCTGTTCGAGCAGGCCAAGCAGAACAGCCCGTGCATTATCTTCGTCGACGAGATCGACGCCGTCGGACGTCAGCGCGGCGCGGGACTCGGCGGCGGCCACGACGAACGCGAACAGACGCTGAACCAGTTGCTCGTGGAGATGGACGGTTTCGGCGAGCGTCAGGGCGTCATCCTGATCGCGGCCACCAACCGGCCCGACATCCTGGACCCGGCTCTGCTGCGGCCCGGCCGCTTCGATCGTCAGATCCCGGTGTCAAATCCGGACCTCGCCGGCCGACGCGCGGTATTCAAGGTGCATTCGCAAGGCAAGCCGATCGCGGAGGACGCCGACCTGGACGGGCTGGCCAAGCGCACCGTCGGCATGTCAGGCGCCGACCTGGCCAACGTCATCAACGAGGCCGCGCTGCTCGACCGCTCGCGAAAACGGCACGGTCATCACCGGCCCCGCGCTGGAGGAGGCCGTCGACCGCGTCGTCGGCGGCCCGCGCCGCAAGAGCCGCATCATCAGCGAGCACGAGAAGAAGATCACCGCCTACCACGAGGGCGGTCACACCCTGGCGGCATGGGCGATGCCCGACATCGACCCGATCTACAAGGTGACAATCCTGGCCCGTGGGCGTACCGGCGGGCACGCGATGTCGGTGCCCGAGGACGACAAGGGCCTGATGACGCGCTCGGAGATGATCGCCCGGCTGGTGTTCGCGATGGGCGGCCGCGCCGCGGAGGAGCTGGTGTTCCGCGAGCCGACCACCGGCGCGGTGTCCGACATCGAGCAGGCCACGAAGATCGCCCGTGCGATGGTCACCGAATACGGAATGAGCAGCAAGCTGGGCGCCGTGCGGTACGGCACCGAGCACGGAGACCCGTTCCTGGGCCGCACCATGGGCACCCAGGCTGACTACAGCCACGAGGTCGCGCAGATCATCGACGACGAGGTCCGCAAGCTGATCGAGGCCGCGCACACCGAGGCGTGGGAGATCCTCACCGAATATCGCGACGTGCTCGACATTCTGGCAGGCGAGCTGCTGGAGAAGGAGACGCTGCACCGCGCCGAGCTGAAGGCGATCTTCGAGGACGTCAAGAAGCGTCCGCGCCTGACCATGTTCGACGACTTCGGTGGCCGCGTCCCCTCGGACAAACCGCCGATCAAGACGCCGGGCGAGCTGGCGATCGAACGCGGAGAGCCCTGGCCCAAGCCGGTGCCCGAACCCGCGTTCAAGACCGCCATCGCGCAGGCCAGTAGGGCCGCGGAGGCCACCACGGTCGCCGACGCCGGTAAGAACGGCGCAAACGGCTCGAATCCCGCCGCATCCAACGGAACCGGAGCGCCGACGCAACCGGACTACGGCGCGCCCGCCGGCTGGCATGCTCCCGGCTGGCCCCCGCCGCCGAACCAGCAGCATCCGCAGCCGCACCAGCAGCCGCAAGGTTATTGGTATCCGCCGCCGCCCAATTGGCAACAGCCCTACCCCCCGTATCAGCCCTACCCGCAGCCCGGCCACGCACCTCAGGGTGGACAACCGAACCCGAACGATGAATCGGGGCAGGAGAACGGTCGGCAGAACCCGCACGGCTGACAGGCTTGCGGGGTCATAGGAGGCTTCAATGACGCAGTCGCAGAACAACTCTGTCAAATTCGAACCCGGAAAGTTCGACCAACAGCGCGCGGAGGCGGCGGTGCGCGAGTTGCTGATCGCGGTGGGCGAAGACCCTGACCGCCACGGCCTCGAAGACACCCCGGCCCGGGTGGCGCGCGCCTACAAGGAGTTGTTCGCGGGCCTCTACACCGACCCGGACACGGTGCTGAACACCACCTTTGACGAACAGCACGACGAACTGGTGATCGTCAAACAGATACCGATGTACTCCACCTGCGAACACCACCTGGTGTCATTCCACGGGGTGGCACACGTCGGCTATATCCCCGGTGAGGACGGCCGCGTCACCGGGCTGTCGAAAATCGCGCGGCTGGTGGATCTTTACGCCAAGCGGCCGCAGGTGCAGGAACGGCTGACCGCGCAGATCGCCGACGCGCTGATTCGCAAGTTGAATCCGCGCGGAGCCATTGTGGTGGTCGAGGCCGAACACCTCTGCATGTCGATCCGGGGCGTCCGCAAGCCCGGCGCCATCACCACGACGTCGGCGGTGCGCGGCCAATTCAAGACCGACAGCGCGTCCAGGTCCGAAGCTCTGGATCTCATCCTGCGGAAGTGAATCCACCACGGGTGCAGGTCATGGGGGTTGTGAACGTCACCGACGACTCCTTCTCCGACGGCGGACTGTATCTCGACCGCGATCGCGCCGTCGCCCACGGGCTGGCGCTGGCCGCCGAAGGCGCCGCGATCGTCGATGTCGGAGGCGAGTCGACGCGACCGGGTGCCACGCGTATCGACCCGGAGGTCGAAACATCGCGAGTGGTACCGGTGATCAAAGAGCTTGCCGGACAGGGTCTTACGGTCAGTATCGACACCATGCATGCCGCGGTGGCGCAAGCTGCGCTGGAAAACGGCGCCCAGATAGTCAATGACGTGTCCGGCGGTCGGGCCGATCCGGACATGGCTCCGTTGCTCGCTGACGCAAAGGTTCCGTGGGTGCTGATGCACTGGCGTTCCGTCGGCTCGGCCCGACCGCATGACGCGCCCGCGTACGGAGACGTGGTCGCCGAGGTCCGCGACGAACTCATGGCCAGTGTCGACGCCGCGGTGGCGGCAGGGGTGGATCCGGTGAACGTGATCATCGACCCCGGCCTGGGTTTCGCCAAGACCGCAGAACACAACTGGGCGATCCTGCGGGCGCTGCCGGAGTTCGTCAGTACCGGAGTGCCGGTGTTGGTCGGTGCGTCTCGTAAGCGCTTCCTTGGCACGCTGTTGGCGGGTCAGGACGGCGAACCGCGTCCGCCCGACGGCAGGGAGACCGCGACCGCGGTGATCTCGGCGCTCGCCGGGCTGCACGGCGCGTGGGGTGTACGGGTGCACGACGTGCGGGCGTCGGTGGATGCGATCAAAGTGCTCGAGGCGTGGTCCGGCGGGCTGGGGCCACGCCCGAAGGGCAGGGGAGAGCGGTGGGCCCCCGCGCGCAGCGCAGGGGACGACCGGGGGATCAGCAGTGGCTGATCGAATCGAATTGCGCGGGTTGACCGTTCGAGGACACCACGGAGTATTTGAGCATGAGCGCCGCGACGGCCAGGACTTCGTCATCGACATCACCGTCTGGGCCGACCTCGCGGCCGCGGCGGCAAGTGACGATCTGGCCGACACCCTCGACTACGGCAGGCTGGCGCAACGGGCCGCCGACGTCGTGGCGGGTCCGCCGCGCAATCTGATCGAGACGGTGGCAGGGGAGATCGCCGACGACGTCATGTCCGACGAGCGGGTGAACGCCGTCGAGGTGGTGGTGCACAAACCTGCCGCGCCGATCCCACTGACCTTCGCCGACGTGGCTGTGGTGGCACGCCGGTCGCGACGCGGCGCACGAGGCAACTCATGACCTCGGTGGTGCTGTCGATCGGTTCGAACCTCGGCGACAGGCTGGCGCGACTGCAGTCGGTCGTCGACGGCCTCGACGGTGCGGTAAGCGCCGTATCGCCGGTTTACGAGACCGATCCATGGGGTGGCGTCGAACAAGGTGCGTTCCTCAATGCGGTTGTGCTCGCCGACGATCCCGCCCTCGACGGCCGCGGGTGGTTGCGCCGCGCGCAGGAACTGGAACAGGCCGCCGAGCGCGTGCGCGACGAGCGCTGGGGGCCGCGCACCCTGGACGTCGACCTCGTCATGTGCAGCTCAGGTGGACGTGAGGTCACGTCCAACGACGAGGAACTGACGTTGCCGCATCCGCTGGCGCATGAACGCGCATTCGTGCTCGTGCCATGGCTCGCCGTCGACCCCGCCGCCACGCTGACCGTTGCCGGCGAGCGGCGGTCCGTCGAGAAGCTGCTCGCCGAACTCGACCCCGCCGATCGCGACGGTGTGCGGCTGACCGACGCTGGCGCTGAGCTGATGGGTCCCACCCGCAAGCGCGACCTCACCGCCGCGACCGTGCTTGCCGCCGTTGCGGCGTACCTAGTCGTGCTGACGCTGTACCGGTTCTTTCCGCCGATCACCCTGCTATCCGGAGTGTCGTTGCTGGTGGTCGCGATGGCGGAGGCGGGCTGGGCCTTCTATGTGAGGGGCAAGATCAACGACGGACACATCGGTGACGGTCCCGGCTGGCTGCATCCGCTCGCGGTGGCCAGATCTGTGTCGATCGCCAAGGCCTCGGCGTGGGTTGGTGCAGTGGTGCTCGGCTGGTGGCTTGGCGTCCTGGCATACCTGTTACCGCGGCGCTCGACTTTGCGAGTCGCGGGCGAGGATACGGCCGGCGCGGTCGTGGCCGCCGCATGTGCCCTCGCACTGGTGGCCGCCGCTCTGTGGCTACAGCATTGCTGCAAGTCTCCACCGGAGCCGCCCGACAACCCTGATGGCGCAACGGAGTAACTGGTTTCAACGCGCGTCCGCCGAATCGCCGAAGAGGTCGACACGCGAGGTGACCTGTGGCGGGTATTGTCGCCCCATGACTGAACCGACCCGCAGCGCGCGCCCTCGGCGCAGCGTGCGTCGGCCCGGTTGGGTGCTGTTGACGGTGTTGCTGGTGCTCGCCATCGGCTCCAGTTCGGCCCTGGTGTTCACCGATCGGGTGGAGTTGCTGAAACTCGCAGTCATCCTGGCGCTATGGGCCGCGGTGGTCGCGGCGTTCGTATCGGTCATCTACCGCAGGCAGAGCGATATGGACCAGGCCAAGGTCCGTGACCTCAAGCTCGTCTACGACCTTCAGCTGGATCGCGAGATCTCCGCGCGCCGGGAGTACGAGCTGTCGGTGGAGACGCAGCTGCGCCGCGAGCTGGTTTCGGAGCTGCGTGCCCAGGCGGCCGACGAAGTGGCTGGCCTGCGGGCGGAACTGGCGGCGCTGCGGGCCAACCTGGAGATCCTGTTCGACGCCGACCTGTCACACCGGCCCGCGCTGGAAACCGACCGAACCGGTGCGCGGTCATATGACGATTGGTCGCCCACCCCCGAGACCGCCGGTCGGGTCACGGCCAGCCGCATCGATACCGAAGATCGCGACGACACCGATTACCGCACCGACGAAAGTCCGATCATCGACGTGCCAGAGGAACCGCATCCGCCCGAGTTCGAATGGGTGCCGCCCGCCAGTCCGGCAGGCGCGCACCGCCGGGGTGCGGAGGCCGAACGGCAGTCCCGGCGGTATGCGGCCGATGAGCCGCAGGCATGGACCCACCGCCCCCGCCCCCGCCACCTCCGGCGCCGCCATCACCGGTCCCGCCGCCCACCGAGAACGAGCGCACCACCGAATTCTCCCGGCCGCCGGCACAAGAACCCCCTAAACCGTCTGAGCCCACGAGACCGCCAGAGCCGCAGGAACCCCCCCAGCCTGACTGGCAGCCAGCTCCGGCCGAAGGGCGGTGGATTCCAGCGGGGGCGCCCGGTAGTAACTGGGCGGCGCCGGCTGCCACGCCGCAGACGCCTCCGGAGGACCAGCCGCCCGCTGAGAACGGTTCCGCAGGCGAGTACGTCGGCAGACGACGCGCATCGGCACCGGATGCCCCTCATTCGCAGCCGGCGATGTCGACACCGTCGCCCGAGCCGCCCCGGCGTGGCCGGCATTCGGCGTCCCCCGAGGCCGTCGACCCTGGCAAGCCTCCCGCGTCGCCCACCTTGGCCACCGAATCGGCTCAGCCATCGCCTCATGAGGAGCCGGAGCCGCCCGAGCGATCGGCCCCGTCGCGCCGACACCGCAGCTCCGACGATGCGGAGACCGGCGGACAGTCGGTGGCCGACCTGCTTGCGCGACTTCAGGCCGCCCCGTCCGGCGGCGGCCGTCGCCGCCGCCGCGACGAGTGAGTTAGGCTTCGTTGACCGTCCGGTACCCGCATTGCAGGACCGGAACGAAAGAACTTTCAACATTCAGCGAGGTCGACTCGTGGTTTCGATGGGGACCCCCTCTGACGGATTCCGCCCGGCGCGGCTCACGATCGGCATCATTTCCGCTGGTCGGGTAGGTACTGCGCTCGGCGTCGCATTGGAGCGCGCCGAGCATGTCGTCGTAGCGTGCAGTGCCATATCGCATGCGTCGCGCGAGCGTGCCCAGCGCAGGCTGCCCGACACGGCGGTGTTGCCGGTGGACGAGGTTGCCGCCCGCGCCGAACTGCTTCTGCTGGCTGTGCCCGACGCAGCCCTGCCGGGGCTGATCTCCGGACTGGCGGCCACCGGGGCGGTCCGCCCGGGCACGATCGTCGCGCATACATCGGGGGCCAACGGCATCGGTGTGCTGGCGCCATTGATCGAACAGGATTGCATTCCGCTCGCGATTCACCCGGCGATGACGTTCACCGGGGCCGACGAGGACATCGCCCGCCTGCCAGAGGCGTGCTTCGGGGTGACCGCGGCCGACGAAGTCGGATACGCGATCGCACAGTCGCTGGTGCTGGAGATCGGCGGCGAACCGTTCCGCATCCGCGAAGACGCGCGAACCCTCTATCACGCGGCGCTGGCGCATGCGAGCAATCACCTCGTCACTGTGGTGCTCGACGCGGTCGAGGCATTGCGCTCTGCGCTGTGGGGTCAGGAGTTGCTCGGGCAGGAGATTGTCGGCAACGCACCCGGCGGCATTGCCGAGCGGGTCATCGGTCCGCTTGCACGTGCATCGCTGGAAAATGCGTTGGTGCGCGGACAGGGTGCGCTGACAGGACCGGTCGCCCGCGGCGACGCCGACGCGGTCGCGGGCCATCTGGAGGCGCTCACAGAGTTGGATCCCCAACTCGCACAAGCATATCGCGCCAATTCCTTGCGCACGGCCCAGCGTGCACACGCCCCCGATGAGGTGTTCGCAGTGCTTGGTGGGCCCACGCGACAGCCGGGGAATCGATGATTACCGCACCGAAGCCCCAGTTCAACGCCGGCGACCTGAACGTCTACTCCGCACCGCGGGATGTTTCGGATGTCACCAGGGCACTACGTGCTACCGGCCGCAGGGTGATGCTGGTGCCGACCATGGGCGCTCTGCACGAGGGTCATCTCACGCTGATTCGTTCGGCCAAGAGGGTCCAGGGCGCGGTCGTGGTGGTGTCGATCTTTGTGAACCCGTTGCAGTTCGGTGCTAATGAAGACCTCGACGCATACCCGCGCACGCTCGACGACGACCTCGCCGCCCTACGTGAGGAACGTGTCGAGATCGCCTTCACCCCCACGGCAGCCGACATGTACCCCGACGGCATGCGCACCTCCGTCCACCCGGGCCCGCTCGGCGCGGAACTCGAAGGTGCGGCGCGGCCAACGCATTTCGCCGGCGTACTGACCGTCGTGCTCAAACTGCTGAACATCGTCGGCCCGGATCGTGCGTTCTTCGGCGAGAAGGATTACCAGCAGCTGACACTGATCCGCCAGATGGTCGCCGACCTCGACGTCGGCACGCAGGTCGTCGGTGTCCCGATAGTGCGCGAGCCGGATGGCCTGGCGATGTCGTCGCGCAACCGCTACCTCAACGAGGTCGAACGCGAACAGGCGGGCGCACTGTCGGCGGCGCTGCTCGCCGGGATGTATGGGGCCGGAGAGGGTTCGGCGGCGGCGCTGGATGCAGCCCGCGCTGTGCTCGACGAGGTGCCGGCTATCGACCTGGACTACCTGGAGGTGCGCGACCCGATGCTGGGGCCGGTGCCCTCTGTGGGCATGGCCCGCATGCTGGTCGCCGGCCGGCTCGGACGAATCCGACTTTTGGACAACATCGCCATCGACATCGGATTGCCATCCGGTGCAGGTCCGCATGTCGAGTACGACGAACACGAATTACCTTGGAGGAACTGATGTTACGGACGATGCTGAAATCCAAGATTCACCGTGCCACGGTGACCCAGGCCGATCTGCACTATGTCGGCTCGGTGACGATCGACGCAGACCTGATGGACGCGGCCGACCTCCTCGAGGGTGAGCAGGTCACGATCGTGGACATCGACAACGGCGCGCGACTGGTGACTTATGCGATCACCGGAGAACGCGGCAGCGGCGTAATCGGGATCAATGGCGCAGCAGCACATCTGGTGCACCCGGGTGACCTGGTGATCCTGATCGCGTATGCCTCTATGGAGGACGCCGAAGCGCGCAGCTATCAGCCACGAGTCGTGTTCGTCGACAACGACAACAAGCAGATCGATCTCGGTCACGATCCCGCCTATGTGCCGGCTGATGCGGCCGACCTGATGTCACCGCGGTAATCCTGTGCTGCTGGCTATCGACGTTCGCAACACCCACACCGTCGTCGGACTGGTGTCGGGCTCCGGCGACCATGCAAAAGTAGTGCACCATTGGCGGATTCGCACCGAATCCGAGGTGACCGCAGACGAGTTGGCGCTGACGATCGACGGTCTTGTCGGAGACGACGCCGAGCAGCTGACGGGTGCCGCCGGGCTGTCAACGGTGCCGTCGGTGCTTCACGAGGTGCGCCTGATGCTCGAGCAGTACTGGCCGTCGGTGCCGCACGTGCTCATCGAACCGGGCGTGCGCACCGGCGTTCCGCTGCTTGTGGACAATCCCAAGGAGGTCGGCGCCGACCGTATCGTCAACTGCCTGGCCGCCTTCCATAAGTACGGCACCGCTGCGATCGTGGTCGACTTCGGCTCATCGATCTGCGTCGACGTGGTCTCGGCCAAGGGTGAATTCCTCGGCGGCGCAATCGCCCCCGGTGTGCAGGTGTCGTCCGACGCGGCGGCGGAACGCTCGGCGGCGCTACGTCGCGTCGAGCTCACCCGGCCACGGTCGGTCATCGGCAAGAACACGGTGGAATGCATGCAGGCCGGCGCGGTGTTCGGATTCGCGGGCCTGGTGGACGGATTGGTGAACCGGATCCGCGCGGATGTCGACGGTTTCGGCGGCGATGACATCACAGTGGTCGCCACCGGGCACGGAGCGCCGCTGGTGCTGCCGGATCTGCGCAGCGTGGACCACTACGACCAGCACCTGACCCTCGACGGTCTGCGGCTGGTGTTCGAACGCAACCGCGACAGCCAGCGCGGCAGGCTCAAGCAAGCCCGCTAGCTCAGGGGATAGGAAATCCTATCCCGTTCACAGGTGAATTCTGGCCGCCCGACGATTACGGAATGACGGTGAGAGCGCGAGGATTTCATCCGAAGCTCCACAAAACTCCGAACAATCGAAGGGACACCATGACCATGAAGAACACCACCTCGGCAATCACGATCCGTCGAGCCGTCGGCGCTGTCATCGCAGCGGCCGCGTTTGGCACCGTGTTCGCAGGTGCTGCCGGCGCAACCATCGACGGTCCACGCCCCGGCCAAGGTGGCGGCCCCTGTTCAACCATTGGATCTTGTATGCCTCCGAAGGGGCCGGAGGCGCCGGCACCACCATCACCCGGCCCGGACGTCATCTTGCCCTCTCCGGACAAAGGCGGCTGCAAGGGGGCCGTCTGCTTCCCCTGATCCCTCCTAAAAGAACGTCCGGATCAGGTCGACGACGCGGCCGTTGTCGTCGACCACCGGGATCATCGGCCACTTGTCGAAGACCGTGCAGGGATGGCTGATTCCGAATTCCAGCCAGTCGCCGACCTCCACCCGGTCGTCGCCGAGTCGTAGGTATGCATGCTGGTCGTTGAGCTTGGCGACGCGCGCCGCCGCCAGCCCATACGGGATCGGCAGGTCCTGGTCGAAGGACACGTCGCGGCGGCCCATCGTCAGCACCGCCAGGTCCGGCTCGGGGCGCGATACGACCTGCGACCACACCCGCAGTGCCGGGCGCAGCGGGCCGTCGCGCAGCGGCGATGTGCGGCCGTAGAGCCCGTCGTCGTGCGTCAGATAGCACCCGCTGCGCAGGATCGTGCGCACGGAGACATCGGCGGGCCATCCGGTGAGCTCGTCGGCGACGGTATCGAAATACGTACTGCCGCCCGCCGTCACGATGATTCGGTCGCATTCGAAGATCGGCGCCAGCCGCAGCACCGCGGCGCGGACGTCGGCCAGATAAGAACGGACGACGGCCACGGCATCGGGGGCCACGTCGTGTCCGAGCGCCGCTTCGTAGCCGGCTACGCCGATCAGTCGCAGCCGCGGGGAGGCGACGACCGCGCGGGCCACCTCGTCGACGGTGTGCGCCTCGCGGCAACCCGTGCGGCCGGCCGCCATGCCGACCTCGACGCACACGTCTACGGGCCGGCCCGCGCCCGCTTCGGTCAACGTCGACGTCATCAGCTCGACTCCGCGCACCGAATCGACCCAGCACACCAGGGTGAAGTCCGAATGCGCGTCGAGTTCGGCGGCCAGCCAGCGCAGTGCGGCCGGGTCGACCAGCTCATTGGCCAGGACGACATCGCGGACGCCGAACGCTCGGAAGATGCGGACCTGGCTGATGGTGGCGGCTGTGACAGCGCACGCACCCGCGTCGAACTGGCGAGCCAACAGCTGAGGGGACATATGCGTCTTGCCGTGTGGCGCCAGCTCTACGCCGCGCGCGTCGCACCATTGCGCCATCGTGGCGAGGTTTGCAGCGAGCGCGCGTGCGAGCAGCACGCAGACCGGGCTGACGGCGCCACCAGCGAGCAGGCGGGGTGACTCGGCGCACACATCGGCGGGCGTGCGACCCCACCAGGCCGCAGGTAAACCCTTGAACCGCCAGTCCAGCGGCTCCTCGGCCAGCGTGGCCACCGCCGCTGCGTTGATTGGAGCCGTCATGAGTTCATTTAAGCTGGCACGTCGTGACGACACCTGATTCGCCTGACGCCGGAGCGGCCCCGGCCGCGACGTCGGACGCCGAGGTCCCCGAGCAGTACCGGATCCGCCAAGGCAAGCGGGAGCGTCTGCTGGCCGAAGGACGCGAACCGTACCCGGTCGAGGTCGCTCGCACGCACACGCTTGCCGAGATCCGCCAGACCTACCCTGACCTCGAGGCGAACGCCGAGACCGGGCTCATCGTCGGTGTCGCCGGCCGCGTCATGTTCGCCCGCAATTCCGGCAAGCTGTGTTTCGCCTCATTGCAGGAGGGCGACGGCACGCAACTGCAGGTAATGGTCAGCCTGGATAGGGTCGGTCAGGAATCGCTGGAATCGTGGAAGTCCGACGTCGACCTCGGTGACATAGTTTTTGTTCACGGTGAGGTGATCAGTTCGCGGCGCGGAGAACTATCTGTTCTTGCGGATTCTTGGCAAATTGTTTCCAAGGCATTGCGTCCTCTTCCCGTCGCCCATAAAGAGATGAGCGAAGAGTCGCGGGTCCGGCAGCGCTATGTCGATCTGATCGTGCGTCCGGAGGCTCGGACCATCGCGCGACAGCGCGTAGCCGTGGTCCGCGCCGTGCGTTCGGCGCTCGAACGACGCGGGTTTCTCGAGGTCGAGACGCCAATTCTGCAGACATTGGCCGGGGGCGCGGCGGCCCGCCCGTTCGTAACCCATTCCAATGCGCTGGACGCCGATCTCTACCTCCGAATCGCCCCGGAACTTTTCCTAAAGCGTTGCCTCGTTGGCGGATTCGAGCGCGTCTTCGAGTTGAATCGCGTGTTCCGAAACGAAGGCGCGGATTGGACGCATTCACCAGAATTCGCAATGCTCGAGACATATCAGGCCTACGGAACGTATGACGATTCCGCTGTCGTCACCCGGGAGTTAATTCAGGAGGTCGCCGACGAGGCGATCGGCACCAGGCAGGTGCCATTGCCAGATGGCAGTGTCTACGACCTCGATGGCGAATGGCAGACCATACAAATGTATTCATCGCTCTCGGAAGCGCTCGGAGAAGAGATCACCCCGAGTACTTCGGCCGAATACTTATGGGCGATCGCCGACCGACTGGAGGTGGAGATTCCACGGGACCGCGGTTACGGGCACGGGAAATTGATCGAGGAGCTGTGGGAGCACACCGTCGGAAACACTCTGTGGGCACCCACCTTCGTTAGGGATTTTCCTGTCGAGACAACTCCGTTGACCCGTGCACATCGCAGCATCGAGGGCGTCACCGAGAAATGGGACCTCTACGTGCGGCGCGTCGAGCTCGCGACCGGTTACTCCGAACTCATCGACCCCGTTATCCAGCGCGAAAGGTTCGAGGCCCAGGCGCGCGCAGCGGCGGCAGGCGACGACGAGGCAATGGTTCTGGACGAGGATTTCCTGGCCGCCCTGGAGTATGCGATGCCGCCCTCGACGGGGACTGGAATGGGTATCGATAGATTGTTGATGGCTTTGACAGGACTGTCGATTCGGGAGACAGTTTTGTTCCCGATAGTGCGACGGCACGGCAACTGATCTGCCGGATTTCCGGTCTTGTTGAATGGTGTGTCTTAATATGGCACATTAGTGCGGGGGATCGAAACTTATCTAATCATCAAGGTGCTTCCGAGAAGGGCTGTGTGGGCAAGTGGCAAAGAAAGTGACCGTCACGCTGGTCGATGATTTCGACGGCGAAGGCGGAGCCGATGAGACAGTCGAATTCGGGCTCGACGGGGTCAGCTATGAGATTGACCTTTCTTCGAAGAATGCCTCCAAGCTGCGCAACGACCTGAAGCAATGGGTCGATGCCGGACGCCGGGTCGGCGGTCGTCGCCGCGGCCGCTCGGCAGGATCGGCCGCGGCCGGGCCGCCATCGACCGCGAACAGAGCGCCGCGATCCGGGATTGGGCCCGCCGCAACGGACACAATGTGTCCACCCGCGGACGGATTCCGGCAGACGTCATCGATGCATTTCA
>CAVRFN010000043.1:0-176697 GCA_963720345.1 uncultured Actinomycetota bacterium | reverse complement strand
GGCTGGCTCGGTCTCGATATGGCCGCGACGAAGAAGGTCGATTGGAACGAGGTCGCCGAACTCGATCGACGCGTCGTACCGGTTGGTCGCACCCAAGAAGCTCATCGCTCGGCTCGACGAAGCTTGACCCACCACCGGCAGGCCATGGTTCGATCAGGGCCATGAGCTTCGCGAGCCCCTTCCCCGAAGTCGATATCCCATCCACCAGCGTCTACGACTTCCTGTTCGATGGCATCGACGAGGCCGACCTCGACCGGGTAGCCCTTGTCGACGCGAAGTCGGGTAGGGAGACCACCTACCGCGAGATGATCGACCGCGTCGACGCGTTCGCCGGAGCGCTGACCGGACGCGGCATCGGTGTCGGGGACGTCGTGGGCCTGCTGTCACCCAACAGTTCGGGATTCGCGGTCGCCTTCCACGGCATCCTGCGCTCGGGCGCGACGGCCACCACCATCAACGCGTTGTTCACCGCCAAGGACATCGCCAAGCAGCTGACCGATTCGAACGCCAAGATGCTGGTGACGGTCACACCTCTGCTGGCACAGGCGAAAGAAGCGGCCGCGGCGGTTGGGCTGGCCGACAGCGACCTCGTCGTGCTGGACGGTGACGGACATGAGATCGCCGGTCATCCCAACGCCGCCGACCTGATGGAGCAGGGACTGCCGGCGCCAGACGTCAGCTTCGCCCCGTCATCGCATCTTGCTGTGTTGCCGTACAGCTCGGGCACGACCGGAAATCCCAAGGGCGTGAAGTTGACCCACCGCAACCTGGTGGCCAATGTCGCGCAGATCCGGCCGCTGCATGGGATGGTCGCCGACGATGTGGTCCTCGCCGTATTGCCCTTCTTCCACATCTACGGAATGACGGTGCTGCTCAACGCCGCTCTGCACGCGCGGGCACGACTGGTCATCATGGGAAGCTTCGATCTGGAAGAGTTCCTCGCCAACATCGCGAACCACAAGTGCACGATCGCGTTCATCGCGCCGCCGGTCGCCGTGGCGCTGGCCAAGCATCCGCTGATCGACGACTACGACCTGGCGTCGCTAACGTCGTCATGTCAGGTGCCGCCCCGTTGGACGCCGACCTCGGGCAGGCGGTCGCCGATCGGTTGGGATGCCGTGTCGTGCAGGGCTATGGGATGAGCGAGCTGAGCCCCGTCAGCCACATCACCCCATTCGACGCGGGCGCGCATGAGATGAACGCGACTGCGCCACTGAGCTCGGTCGGGTGGACGGTGTCCAACGCCGCGTCCAAGATCATCAATCCCGAGACCGGTGACGAAATCGATGTTCCCGCAGAGGGTCTCAGCGAAACCGGCGAACTCTGGTTCAAGGGACCGAACGTGATGGCGGGCTACCTCAACAACGAATCAGGCCACCAAGGAGACGATCGACGACGATGGCTGGTTGCACACCGGCGACCTCGCACAGGTCGACGCGAACGGCTGTGTGTACATCGTCGACCGGCTCAAGGAACTGATCAAGTACAAGGGCTACCAGGTGCCGCCCGCCGAACTCGAGGCGGTGCTGCTGAGCCATCCGGAGATCGCCGACGCGGCGGTTGATCGGCGTCGTCGATGACGAAGGCGAAGAAGTGCCAAAGGCTTTCGTGGTCAAGCAATCCGAGACGGAACTGAGCGAGGACGAGGTGATGGACTTCGTCGCCGGTCAGGTGGCGCCGTACAAGAAGGTCCGCCAGGTGGAGTTCATCGAGGCGATCCCGAAGTCCGCGTCGGGCAAGATCCTGCGCAAGGACCTACGAACGTCGTAACCGCTCGGCCGCGTGCGCGGCGCGTGCCTGCCGGTAGCCGAGAGCGGCACCTGCGACCGGGATCAGCAGGAGCCCTGCGAGCCCCCACAGCGGATTCGACCAGTCGGTCGCCGGGGCGACGCCCAGTTGCTGCGTGAGAACCGGCGTCGCCGGGAGCCGGTTCACCATCCACGACGGCGGCGGTGCTGGAGCCTGGGGCGGAGGCGGCAGGCGGTGGCGCAGCGGGCGGCGGCTGGGGTACCGGGGCCTGCAACCGCGGTTCGGACTCGCCTCGCCGGATGCCGGGCGTGCGCCCGTTGCCCAGCGTCACGCGGCGGCGGACTGAACCGTGCGCTCGGGACATCGGCTCGATAAGAGCCGGACCGGATCGGGTGAGCCTGCTGCGCCGGATCCTCCGAACACGCTCGCGCCGGGTCCACTCGAACGCAATTCGCCCGAGCCGGCGGCGAGGCTTGGCACCAAATCTGCGACGTCGGCGACGTCGACAAGGGCCGATCCCGGATCGGAGCTGCCGTCCCCGTTGCCGCTCTTGCCTGCGGCGAGGCTTGGCGCCAACTCTGCGATGTCGTCGAGGTCGACAGGCCCCGACCCGAACTGAACCTCCGGGCTCTGGAGGCTGGCCCGTTCGGCGCTGACGTCCCCCTCGTCCTCGCCCCGCTTGCGGCTGTTGTCTTTGCCGCGGCGGTCGTCGTCGCCGCGATCCGACCCACCGCGACCTGTTGCCGTCCGTGCCGTTGCCACGATCAGAACTGTTGCCCCGATCGGAATGCGAGCGGCCTGGATCTGCGACGGCCTCCGTCGCGGACCCGCCTAGCAGGAGAAAAGCCACGAGAACACCGACACCTGCCGTCAGGCGCGGGGTGAATCGGGCCACAGTTTCTCCTGCGAGTGGCAAAGATGAAAAGACGTTGTCGTCGATGCATTGTTGCACGCGACAGCCGTGCATGGCAGACCCGTCCGACGAACGCGCGAAGTTTGTGGCGGAGCCGTCTATTTTTCCTCGACGTAAGTGCGCAATCGGTCAATTGCTTTGTCCCACCGTTGCGACAACGCGTTGAGATATTCGCTGGCATCGG
Organism: uncultured Actinomycetota bacterium; assembly: GCA_963720345.1. Classification (GTDB taxonomy): domain Bacteria; phylum Actinomycetota; class Actinomycetes; order Mycobacteriales; family Mycobacteriaceae; genus Mycobacterium. The sequence continues at coordinate 173,851 of CAVRFN010000043.1, read as the reverse complement.
TCAGCGGCTTCGGCTGCACCCGCCAGATGCGTTCCCTGCCGTGACGCTGACTGCTCACCAGCCCCACCGCCTCCAACAGCAGCAGATGTTTGGTCGCCGCCTGCCGGCTAACCGACACGACCGTCGTCACCTCGGTCGTCGAGCACGGTCCGCCGTCGCACAGGCGGGTGATGATGCGCAGCCGATTCGGATCACCCAAAGCGTCGAACAACGGCGCCCTGGCGACGGCGGACGTACTCACACCTTCTCGCTGAGGGCCAGGTACTTGCGAACCAGCTCGGTCTGCGCGGACCAGCCCTCGCTGTTGCCCTCGAACGCCGACTGCCGCCGCTCGGCCGGGATGGCGTCGAACCCGGACTCGACGATGCGCAGCAGCACGCCGTCGGACGTGTCTTCGAGGGTGAACTCCACCAGCGTCGTCGGCTCGTCCGAATAGTCCGACGTCGTCTTCGACCCCGAACGGATGCCAACGGAACGCCAGCCGCCGTTGCGGCTCCACCGCGACGATCTGCCAGGTGTCCGCCTTACCGGCGTGGGGCTCCTGGGCTTTGGCGACATCCTCGTCGACCGTGGTCGGTGTGATGGTCCCGATCACCGACGTGCCCGCCACGAACGGTCCGTCGAAGCGGACTCCGAACCACTGGCCGAACTCGTCGGCATCGCTGATCGCCCGCCAGACTCGATCCAGCGGTGCCTTCAGCAGAACTTCCTTCTCGATCCGATCTGAATTCATATGCAACCTCCTGGTTGCTTTTCACGCTAGCGGCGATCGCGACAACGCGCAACCTTTTAGTTGCGCTTGTTCTAGATCGCGTCCGGATCCTCGGCGAATCGCGTCGGCCGCCTTCTGCGCCAGTTCGATGGCGATACGAGCCCATTCCGGGGTGGCTCCCGCCAGCCCGCAGGCCGGGGTGACGCCGATCCGCTCACGCAAGTACCGACCGCGCGAATCCGAGCCGGTCGGTGATGGCGACCGCCGCCTTCGCGACCTCCTCGAACGACGGGCGTGCAGCGGGTGCGGTCGACGGGACGACCCCGAGCAGCACCGTGCGACCGCTTTCGACGAACTCGCCGATGCCGTCGAGATCGGCAGCGGCAAGCGTGGACACGTCGACCGATACGGCATGAATAGTGCTGCGCTGCAACATCTTCCATGGCAGATCGGCCGCGCAACTGTGCAACGACCACCTCGGCGCCCACCGCCGCGACGCAGTCGTCGATCAGCCCGATCGCGACGGGCTCGTCGACCGGATGCACGGGCGTGAAGCTGGTCACCCCGGTCAGCCGGCCCTCCAGCGCCGCGGGCAGCAGCGGTTCGTCGAACTGCACCACCACGGTGGTGTCCAGCCGCCTGGCGACCTCGGCCCGGTGCTGTGCCATGCCCTCGGCCAGTGAGGCGGCCAGGTCACGCACGGCGCCCGCGTCGGTGATGGCGCGATGCCCGCCGGGCAGCTCCAGCTGGGCGGCCAGCGTGATCGGGCCCGGGGACTGGACCTTCACCGTGCGCGTGCCGCCGCGCAGGCCGGCGTTCTCCCACGCCTCTTCGAGCGCGTCGAGGTCCTCGTCGAGCAGGCTGACGGCCCGTCGCACCACCGCGCTGCGGCCCGGGGCGATCCGGTAGCCGCGCGGCACGGTGTCGATCCCGATGTCGACGAGCAGCGCACCGGCGCGCCCGATCATGTCGGCGCCGACGCCTCGGGCGGGCAGCTCGACCAGATGCGGCAGGGTGTGCAGTTCGCCGACGACGATCTCGGCGGCTTGGCGGGGCGAGGTTCCCGGCCACGATCCGATGCCGGTAGCGGCGGCGAAAACACTCACTCGTTGAACAGTATTCGATGGGGCTAATCTCGATCAGGAAGGGTTGGAGAGGTACGCCATGCCCGTAGCGGCCAGGCCGTTGGCGGTCTGGGGCGTGGCGGCGGTGCTGGCTGCGGGATGCACGCCAGTCGGTCACCGGTACGGCGATGCGGGCGGTCCCGGGCATCGACGACGATTCGCTGTCCCCGGTCGACGTCGAGACGGTCATGCTCGACCAGTCCCAGATGCGCGCGATCACCGGGGCCGGCGAGGACCTCTCGATCATCCCGAGCATGGACGGCAAGATCCCCGTCGACATCGAGCCACTCGTCGAAGACGCTCCGCCGCAATGCCAATGGATCTTCGCCGAGACCCAGACGTTCGGCCCCGACGTCGAGGAGTTCCACAAGACCACGTTTCAGAATCCGCCCGACGGCGGCCTGATCTCGGAGGCCGTGGCGGCCTACCGCGACCCCGGCACGGCCCGCGCCGCTTCGACAGTCTGGTCGGACTGGTCGACGACTGCGGCTCAACCGACTTTGGGATCAGACGCTCGTCGGCGACTGGACGGCCGCGGCCGACACGCTGCAGACCCGACCGGGCGCCTGCGGTCGCGACTACCGCGTGAAATCGGTGGTGCTGGTCGAGGTCACGTTCTGCCAGTTCCCCGACTCGGTGCCCGACATCGTGATGACGAACATCCTCGCGAACGTGCCGGAGTGATCACCGCTAGCGGGTGATCGTCGCGCTGCCCAGCACTTCGTCGCCGTCGGGATCGGGACGGTAGAGCACCATGGTCTGGCCGGCGCCACCCCGCGCAGCGGGGCGCGCAGGTCGACGACCAGCCGTCCGTCGCGCAGTTCGGCGACGCCGTCGCCGATCCCGCCGTGCGCGCGCACCTGCACCTGGCATTCCACCGGGCCCGTCGGCGCGACGCCGGAGGTGAACACCGGCCGCTCGCCGGTCAGCGTCCACACGTCGAGATCCGCGGCGTTCGCCGACGTGCACCGTGCCGGTGTCGGCGTCGATCCCCGTCACGTAGCGCGGCTGCCCGTCGGGTCCGGGCCCGGCGATGCCCAGACCCTTGCGCTGGCCGATGGTGAAGCCGTGCACGCCGTCGTGTTCGGCGAGCACCGTTCCGCCGGCGTCGACGACCGCTCCGCGGCGCACGCCGATCCGCGCGCCGAGGAACGCACGGGTGTCGCCCGACGGGATGAAGCAGATGTCGTGGCTGTCCGGCTTCTCGGCGACGGCCAGCCCGCGGCTCGCCGCTTCCTCGCGGATCTGCGGCTTGGGGGTGTCACCGATCGGGAACACGGCGTGGCGCAGCTGCTCGGCGGTCAGCACCGCGAGCACGTAGGACTGGTCCTTGTCGGCGTCGACGGCGCGGCGCAGCCGCCCGTCGGACAGCCGGGCGTAGTGGCCGGTGGCCACGGCGTCGAAGCCCAGCGCCAGCGCGCGAGCCGCCAACGCGGAGAACTTGATTCGCTCGTTGCACCGCACGCACGGGTTCGGCGTCTCACCGCGGGCGTAGGACGACACGAAGTCGTCGATCACGTCTTCTTTGAACCGGTCGGCGAAATCCCAGACGTAGAACGGGATGTCGAGCACATCGGCGACCCGTCGGGCGTCGCCGGCGTCCTCCTTGGAGCAGCAGCCCCGCGATCCGGTGCGCAGCGTGCCCGGCGCCGACGACAGCGCCAGGTGCACGCCGACCACGTCGTGACCGGCGTCGACCATCCGGGCGGCCGCGACCGACGAGTCCACGCCACCGCTCATCGCGACCAGCACCCGCACTAGTCGACCACTCCCGAACTGGCCAGCGCCGCCTGTCGCGCCCGCTCCACCGCGGCGGGCAGCACCGCCAGCGCGGCCTCGACGTCGGCTTCGGTGCTGGTGTGGCCCAACGACAATCGCAGCGAGCCGCGCGCGCTGGCCGGGATCGGCGCCCATCGCGATCAGCACATGGGACGGCTGCGCCACGCCGGCGGTGCACGCCGAACCCGGTCGAGCACTCGACTCCCTTGGCGTCCAGCAACATCAGCAGCGAGTCGCCCTCGCAGCCACGGAACGTGAAGTGGGTGTTGCCGGGCAGTCGGTCCGCACCCGCTGCGCCGTTGAGCGCGCACATCGTCGATGCTCGACAACACGCCGTCGATCAGCCGGTCGCGCAGTTCGGCGACGCGTGCGCTGTTGGCTTCCAGACCCTCCACCGCCATCCGCGCCGCGGCGGCCATCGCGACGGCACCGGCGACATCCGGTGTGCCCGAACGGACATCGCGTTCCTGACCACCGCCGTGCAGCAACGGCACGCACGCCGTGTCGCGGCGCAGCAGCAGCGCGCCGACACCGGTGGGTCCGCCGAACTTGTGCGCGGCGATGCTCATCGCCGACAGTCCGCTCGCGGTGAAGTCGACCGGTATCTGACCGACGGCCTGCACGGCGTCGCTGTGCATCGGAATATCGAATTCGGCTGCGATCGCGGCCAGTTCGGCGATCGGCATGATCGTGCCGACCTCGTTGTTGGCCCACATGACCGTCACCAGCGCGACATCGTCGTGGTCCTGCAACGCATCCCGCAGCGCCGCCGGTGAGACCGACCCGTCGGCGTCGACCGGCAGCCAGGTCACGTCGGCGCCCTCGTGTTCGACGAGCCACTCCACGGCGTCGAGCACGGCATGGTGTTCGACGGCAGTGGTGACGATGCGTCGGCGCCGCGGGTCGGCGTCGCGGCGTGCCCAGTAGATGCCCTTGACCGCGAGGTTGTCGCTCTCGGTGCCGCCGGCGGTGAAGATCACCTCGGACGGCCGCGCGCCCAGCAGCTTGGCCAGCGTCTCGCGGGCCTCCTCCATGCGGCGGCGGGCCGTTCGGCCGGTGCCGTGCAGCGAGGACGCGTTACCGACCGTCGCCAGCACAGACGTCATCGCCTCGATGGCAGCGGGGTGCATCGGGGTGGTGGCGGCGTGATCCAGATAGACCGGCAATGAGCCGCTAGCGCGAAGAACATCTGGCGAGGTCATAGCCGTTCCATGGTAGCCGCCCCGGATCGGCCGGCCAGATCGCCGTGGTCAGGCCACCAGTGCGTGACCCTGTGCCGCGAGCGCGCCGCGTCACCGCGCACCGCGGATTCGCAGCGGGCGGCCAGGTCGCGGCGATCGGCGCCCGGCAGCTGCAGCGACTCGACCTGCACGCGCACGATCGTGCGCTGCGCGGTGATCAGCCGTCGGATCGACGCGAGCAGCGTGTCGTCACCGACGTAGGCGGCGATGGTCGACGGCGCGCCGTCGCGGTGGTGGTAGCTCAGCCGCAGCGGCTGGACCGGCCTGCCCGCGTCGACCGCGGCCTGGAACATCGCGGGCCGGAACTGGCCGTACGCCAGGCCGCACCACGTGGTGCCCTCCGGGAACGCGACGACCGTCTGACCGGCCCGCAACCGGCCGGCGATCATGGAGACGACGTCGGGCAGGCGCCGCAGGTTGTCCCGCTCGATCGGGATGACCTTCATCAGCCGCGCCAGGAAGCCCAGCCCGGGCCAGTCGACCATCTCGGACTTGGCGACGAACCGACCCGGCAGGACCGAGCCGATCGCGAAGATGTCCACCCACGACACGTGGCCGCTGACCACCAGCACGCCCTGCAGATTGCGAATCGGCCCGCCGGACACCGTGATTCGCACACCCAGACAGCGCAGCATCAGTCGGCAGTAGCTCCGCTGGACATGCGAGCGACCCGGCACCGGAATGGCCAGCAGCGGCACGGCGGACAGCAGCAGGACGGCGAAGGTGGCGCGGATCGCGACGCGCCAGGCGACGACCACCCGCTGGCCGGCCGGCGCCTCCGTCGCCGCTGACGCAGCTGGCGTCGCACGTGGCCCGCGGCAGCCAGGGACTGTCGATGGTCATGACGCGATCCCGTCGGCCATCGTCGGCTCGCCGCGCCGACCGACCTCAGCCGTTTGAGGTACCGGATGTCGGCCTGGCGTTTGTCCAGCAGCGCCGGGAAGTCGCCCACGCCGAAGTCCGGGATCGTGGGCCGGGTCGCCGCACACCTGCGCGCCGAGCCGCAGATAGCCCCGCATCAGCGGCGGGACGGCCACCCGCGCGGGCGGATCGATGTCGTCGAGGCCCCTGCCGTCGACCGTCACCGGCCGGTACGGATACACGGTGTACTCCGCGGGGGCGGCGTGGCGGCGGCGGACGAAGTCCCGCACGCCGCGGATCTGGCTGCCGGGCGCGTCGTCGTCGGCGCCCGCGACGGGCACCGACACGCAACCGGTCACGTAGTCGTAGCCGCAGCGGTCCAGGTAGGCCAGGATGCCCGGCCCACATCAGCAGCACCACGCCGCCGTTGCGGTGATCCTCGCGGACCACCGCGCGGCCCATCTCGACCAGCGAGGGCCGCAGCGCGTCGAGGCCCTGCACGTCGAATTCCGTTGCGGTGTAGAGGCCGCCGGCGGCGATGGCGCCGGGCGGCGGCAGCATCCGGTAGCAGCCGACGAGTTCGCCGGAGTTGTCCTCGCGGACCAGCAGGTGATCGCAGTACTCGTCGAAGCGGTCGGCGTCGCGGCCGTCGTCGAATCCCGGGCTGTGCCCGGTCAGCGCGAATCCGGGCTCGGAGGTGAACACGTCGTGACGTAGGCGCTGCGCAGCGTCGATGAGCGCAGGGTCGGTGGACAGCAGCAGGGTGTAGCGCGGCGTCGATGATGAATCGGCCGGCTCCATCGGTCGATGTCGTCGGGGGCGATGAGTACAGAAGCAGTGCTCATGGCTGCACGGTCGCCCAGCCGCATCTCCGGATGGCATCGGGCGCGTGACGTGTCCGTGAGCGCTAGGTGACGAATTGGGCGTCGCCGTGTGTGCAAGACACACACGATGTTCTAGCGCGTCGCAGGACGAACTCAAGCGCGTCGTCAGGAACACCACGTTCTCCCTCGACGGGATTGCGGGGTATCCGCAGCTGGTTGGCGGGAAATTCGGGATCGGGGTAACCCACCGCCAGGCCGCACAGCGACCTGCAGCTCGTCGGGAATGTCCAGCTGCTCGCGCAGCACGTCCGGGAAGTGGGCGATCGACACCTGCACGACACGTTCCCAGCCCGCGTTCGGTCAGCGCGAGCACCAGCGTCTGCAGGAACATCCCGACGGCCGAGGCTGTCGGCGTGCCCGAGATCGCGGTGCATGCAGACGACGCCCGCCACCGGCGCGCGGAAGAACTCCCAGTTGCGCAGCTGGCGATGCGGCGCCCCTCGGTGTCGTCGCGGGCGATGCCCATCGATCCGTACACCAGCGCGCCGATCTCCCGGCGCAGCCGAGCAAAGCTTTCCGGCAGCCCCACCGTGGCCGGGATATCCGGTCGGACGCCCGTTCCAGCAGCGCCTCGACCAGCCGGTCGCGGCGTGGGCCGGTGGCCAGGAACAGCCGCCACGGCTGGATGTTGGAGTTCGACGGCGCACGCATCGCCAGCGCCAGCGCCTCGTCGAGAACGTCCGCGCGGGACCGGCTTGTCGCGCAGGAACATCCGTGATGGAGTGGCGCTCGTTCGACGACTCTGGCTCAGTTGCACTTCGCGGGTTCGCTCATACCACCAGGATGGCATCGCAGCGCGTGTCGTGCGCACCCTTGAAAACCCGTAGTCTGCGAACGAGACGCAAAAACCCCCGAACACTCGGGTGTCGGGGGCTTTGCGCGTCTTGCTCGGCCGATATCAGCCCTTGCGGGCCTTGACCGCCTCGGTCAGCTGCGGCGCGACCTTGAACAGGTCGCCGACGATGCCGAGGTCGGCGATCTCGAAGATCGGCGCCTCTTCGTCCTTGTTCACCGCGATGATCGTCTTGGACGTCTGCATCCCGGCGCGGTGCTGGATCGCTCCGGAGATGCCCAGCGCGATGTACAGCTGCGGCGACACGGTCTTGCCGGTCTGGCCCACCTGGAACTGGCCCGGGTAGTAGCCGGAGTCGACCGCGGCGCGCGACGCGCCGACTGCGGCGCCGAGCGAGTCGGCCAATTCCTCGACCACGCTGAAGTTCTCGGCGCTGCCGACACCACGACCGCCCGACACGACGACGGTGGCCTCGGTGAGCTCCGGGCGGTCGCCTGCCACGGCCGGTTCGCGCTTGGTGATCTTGGTCGCATTCTCGGCCTGCGCGGGCACCTCGACGCTGACGACCTCGCCGGCACCGTCGGCGGGTTCGGCTTCGATGGCACCGGGACGCACGGTGATCACGGCGAGTTCGCCGGTCGACTCGGCCTCGACGGTGAACGCGCCACCGAAGATGGAGTGGATGGCCTTGCCGCCGTCCTGGACCTCCACGACGTCGGTCAGCACACCCGCACCGATGCGCGCGGCCAGCCGGCCCGCGATCTCCTTGCCGTCCGCGGACGCGGCCAGCACCACACCGGCCGGGCTGGCGGACTCGACCAGCGAGGCCAGCACGTCCACGTACGGGGTGATGAGGTAGTTCTCGGCGTCGTCGGATTCGGCGACGTAGATCTTGGCGGCACCCGCAGCCTTGAGCGCGTCGGTCAGTCCTTCGGCCGTGCCCGGCTTGCCCACCACGACGGCGGAGGGCTCGCCCAATTTGCGTGCGGCAGTGATCAGTTCGGCGGTGACCTTCTTCGGGGCACCTTCAGCGTGCTCGACGAGCACAAGTACTTCAGCCATAGTGTCTTCGATGTCTTTCTAGGTTCTTTTCGGCGTTCGGGGCTAGATGATTTTTTGAGCGACGAGGTACTCGGCGACCTTGGTGCCGCCTTCACCTTCGTCGGTGACCTTCTCGCCCGCGGTCTTGGGCGGCTTCGGGGTCGACGCGGTCACCTTCGTGCCGGCGTTGGCGACACCCACCTCGTCGGCCTCGACGCCGATCTCAGCCAGCGTCAGCGTCGTCACTTCCTTCTTCTTCGCGGCCATGATGCCCTTGAAGGACGGGAAGCGAGGCTCGTTGATCTTCTCGTTCACGCTGACCACCGCGGGCAGCGCCGCCTCGACGGTGAACACGCCGTCGTCGGTCTCGCGCTCGCCGGTGACCTTGCCGCCCTCGACCGTCACCTTGCGCAGGTGGGTGAGCTGCGGCAGACCCAGGTACTCGGCCACGATCGCGGGCACCGCGCCGCCGACACCGTCGGTCGCCTCGTTGCCGGCGATGACCAGCTCGGTGCCTTCGATGGTGCCCAGCGCGCGGGCGATCGCCCAGCCGGTCTGGACCATGTCAGATCCGTGCATGCCCTCGTCGACGAGGTGCACCGCCTTATCGGCGCCCATCGACAGCGCCTTGCGGATTGCCTCGGTCGCGCGCTCCGGGCCGGCTGTGAGCACTGTCACAGTGCTCTCGCCGCCTTCCTTCTCCTTGATCAGCAGCGCCTCCTCGACGGCGCGCTCGTTGATCTCGTCGAGCACGGCGTCGGCCGCCTCACGGTCGAGAGTGAAATCGCCGTCGGACAGCTTGCGCTCCGACCAGGTGTCAGGGACCTGTTTGATCAGGACCACGATGTTCGTCATGAGTCTGGTTCGTCCTCCTCGAAGGGGCCGATGACCGGCCCGCAATACCACGTTTCAAGCAACCACCATTATGTTACTCGTGAGTAACTTATGCTGGATCGCACGAACACCATAGCTGGTCGAAGTTTGTGTTCTAGCAGCACGTAGGCGGTGAACAGTTCGCCAGTGAGCTGTTTCACGTTAGCCTGCCTTCCAATGAGCGCATTCGTCACCGACGGTCCGGACCTGCCCTTGACCGGGGAACGCACGGTTCCCGGCCTGGCGGAGGAGAACTATTGGTTCCGCCGCCATGAGGTCGTCTACGAGCGGCTGGCCGATCTCTGCGCGGACCGCGACGTGCTCGAAGCGGGCTGCGGCGAGGGTTACGGCGCGAATCTGATCGCCGACGTGGCGCACCAGCGTCATCGGACTGGACTACGACGACTCCGCGGTCGCCCACGTCCGGGCCCGCTACCCGCGGGTCGACATGCGCCAAGGGAACCTGGCCGAGCTACCGCTCGCCGACGGCGCTGTTGATGTCGTGGTCAACTTTCAGGTGATCGAACACCTCTGGGATCAAGGGCAATTCGTCGCCGAATGCTTGCGGGTGTTGCGGCCCGGCGGAGTGCTGTTGATGTCGACGCCCAACCGGATCACCTTCTCCCCCGGCCGCGACACCCCGATCAACCCGTTCCACACCAGGGAGTTGAACGCCGCCGAGCTGTCCGAACTGCTGTCCGGCGAGGGATTTTCGGTCGAATCGATGCTGGGCGTGTTCCATGGCCCGCGGCTGGTCGAGCTCGACGAGCGCCACGGTGGATCGATCATCGACGCACAGATCGCGCGCGCACTGGCCGACGCACCGTGGCCCACCGAACTGCTCGACGACGTCGCATCGGTGACGACCGACGACTTCGACCTGCTCGACGCGACCGACAAGAGACATCGACGGCAGCCTCGACCTGGTCGCGATAGCGGTGCGACCGTGACGAGCTCGACCCCCGGTCCGATGTCGCCGGCCTCCGGCTCCCGGTCCGATGTCGCCGGCCCTCCGGCTCCGGGCCTGTTCACGCTCGTCCTGCACACGCATCTGCCGTGGCTGGCCCATCACGGCCGCTGGCCGGTCGGCGAGGAGTGGCTCTACCAGTCGTGGGCGGCCGCCTACGTCCCGCTGATGCGTGTTCTTCGCACGCTGGCCGCCGAGGACCGCCACCACCTGGTGACGCTGGGCATGACGCCGGTGGTCACCGCACAGCTCGACGACCCCTACTGCCTGACGGGGATGCATCACTGGCTGGCCAACTGGGGCTTGCGCGCCCTGGAGGCGACGACACTTGGTGATCCCGTTGCGGGAGTTCGGCATTCGCGAGCGCGCAGAGGCTGAGCGTGCGCTCGACGACTTCTCGACGTTATGGGCACACGGCGGCAGCCCGCTGCTGCGTGAGCTGATCGACGCCGAGACCATCGAACTGCTCGGCGGTCCGCTGTCGCATCCCTTTCAGCCGCTGCTGAATCCGCGACTTGCGCGAGTTCGCCCTGCGGGAGGGGCTCGCCGACGCCCAGCAGCGGTTCGCGCACACACCGGCCGGGATCTGGGCACCGGAATGCGCCTATGCGCCGGGGATGGAAATCGACTACGCCGCAGCGGGTATCGGCCATTTCATGGTCGACGGACCGTCGCTGCACGGCGACACCGCGCTTGGTCGTCCGGTCGCATCGTCGAACGTCGTCGCGTTCGGCCGCGACCTGCAGGTCAGCTATCGGGTGTGGTCACCGAAGTCCGGCTATCCCGGCCACGCCGCGTACCGCGACTTCCACACCTACGACCACACCACGGGCCTCAAACCGGCACGGGTCACCGGCCGCAATGTCGCCTCTGACGCCAAAGCGCCCTACGACCCGGAACGCGCCGACAACGCGGTCGACGGCCACGTCGCCGATTTCGTCTCGCTGGTTCGCCAGCGCCTCATCAGCGAGAGCGAACGCATCGGCCGGCCCGCACACGTGATCGCGGCCTTCGACACCGAACTGTTCGGGCATTGGTGGTACGAAGGCCCGGTCTGGCTGGAACGCGTGTTGCGCGCCCTTCCCGAGGCAGGGGTGCGGGTCGGCACACTGTCTGACGCAGTTGCCGACGGCTTCGTCGGGTCTTCCGTCGAATTACCGCCCAGCTCTTGGGGTTCCGGTAAGGACTGGCAGGTGTGGGCCGGCGAACAGGTGGCCGATCTGGTCCAGTTGAACAGCGAAGTCGTCGATACCGCGTCTGACGACGGTGGACAAGGCGCTCGGTGAGACGGACACCGCCGCCGGCCCGGAACTTCGTCGCGGATCAGATCCTGCGCGAGACCCTTCTGACGGTGTCCAGCGACTGGCCGTTCATGGTCAGCAAGGACTCGGCGGCGGACTACGCGCGCTATCGCGCGCATCTGCACGCCCACGCCACCCGCGAGATCGCCGGTGCGATGGCGTCGGGCCGCCACGACCACGCCCAGCGCCTCGCCGACGGCTGGAACCGCGCGGACGGCCTGTTCGGCGCACTCGACGCACGAAGGCTCCCACGACCGTGAAGATCCTGATGGTGTCGTGGGAGTACCCGCCGGTGGTGATCGGCGGGCTCGGCCGGCACGTGCACCACCTGGCGACGGCGCTCGTCGCGGCCGGCCACGAGGTCGTTGTGCTCAGCCGCCGCCCGAGCGGCACGGACCCGAGCACGCATCCGTCGACCGACGAGATCGCCGAGGGCGTGCGCGTTGTCGCCGCGGCGCAGGACCCGCACGAGTTCGACTTCGGCAGCGACATGATGGCCTGGACGTTGGCGATGGGCCATGCGATGGTCCGAGCGGGTCTGGCCATCAAGGGCCCCCGCGCCAAGCCGTGGCGGCCCGACGTGGTGCACGCACACGATTGGCTGGTCGCGCATCCGGCGATCACGCTGGCTGAGTACTTCGACGTACCACTGGTTTCCACCATCCACGCCACCGAGGCCGGCAGGCATTCGGGGTGGGTGTCGGGGGCGATCAGCCGTCAGGTGCACGCCGTCGAATCCTGGCTCGTTCGCGAATCCGACACGCTCATCACATGCTCGGCGTCGATGAGCGATGAGATCGCCGAGCTGTTCGGACCCGGCCTCGCGGAGACCCGGGTGATCCGCAACGGAATCGACGCCGCGCGTTGGCCGTTCGCGAAGCGGCGCCCCCGACACTGGACCCGCCCATCTGATGTTTCTGGGCCGTCTGGAATACGAGAAGGGCATTCACGACCTGATCGCGGCCCTGCCTCGCATCCGGCGTACACATCCCGGGACGACGCTGACTGTTGCCGGCACCGGCACCCAGCAGGAGTGGCTCGTCGAGCAGGCGCGAAAGCACAAGGTGCTCAAGGCCACAACCTTCGCCGGGCACTTCGACCACGAGCAGCTCGTGCGCCTGCTGCACACTGCCGATGCCGCCGTGCTGCCGAGTCACTACGAGCCATTCGGCATCGTTGCTCTGGAAGCGGCCGCAACGGGCATCCCGCTGGTGACCTCCAACGTCGGCGGGCTGGGCGAAGCGGTGATCGACGGCCAGACCGGCATGTCGTTCGCGCCCCGCGATGTCGCCGGACTGGCCGCTGCGGTGCGTACCGTGCTCGACGACCCCGACCACGCTCAGAGCATGGCGACCGCCGCGCGGGAACGACTCACCTCGGCCTTCGACTGGCACACCGTCGCCGACGAAACCGCTGAAGTCTATCTAGCCGCCAAACGTGCTGAGCGCGAACCCCATCGGCGTCGGACCATCGTCGAACACGCACTGCCAGACCGCTGACATTTAGCGCCGACGTATCCAGCCGCAGCCTCTCGGCACCGAGGCCGCGGACACCGTCGTAGGCGAAGCGACTCCACAGCCGGCGCATCTCCCGGGCAAGTTGCTGATCCACCGGATCGGGATGCGGGCCCAGCATCGGCGCACCCGCCCACGCATCCGGCGTGCCGAAAAGCAGCGGCAGATCCATGCAGTGGCAGGCGCCCAACGGCGCGCTCCGCGGCGACCAATCGAGCCGGTACACCGAAGCGCGACCCCCATTGCTCCGCCATCGATGGGCAAGCCGCTCCGCGGGTCTGCTGAACACTCTGCGAGTCATTGCCGCCGATGCCACCCGCGCGCCGACCTTCGCGAAGGGTCCCAGTGCGCGCAGCTGCGACGCCCTGGGACTGATTTCGACGAACGGGGCTGCGTCGAGCTTGGTGCAGCCGACGAACAAGTCGAGCGTCCGCGCGACATGCGCGACCCGGGCGTTCACTTCACTGGCCGCCGGAAGCGGATCGACACCCAGCATGGGCGCAAACGCCAACCCGCTGATCAGGCCGAACCGCTGCGCCGCAACCAGGGACGCGGTCTGGGCGCGATGCAGTTCTTCGACGCTCGCCGCGAAAGGGTCTGCACCCCCTAGCGATTCGGCGGCAGCGGCCCGCATCGCCGCCGTCATGGCATCGCGGCCGTCACGCATACCCAGTGGCGAACTCTGGATGATCGCGCGCGAGTACAGACCGTCGGCGGCCTCCGACAGCAGCAGCGAGTAAACCGAGTCGCCGCCGGCGGACTGACCGAACAACGTGACGCGCTGCGGGTCGCCACCGAAGGCGGCGACGTTGTCGTGGATCCAGCGCAAAGCCAGCAGCTGATCGCGAAGGCCGAGATTGTCGTCATCCACGCCGAGTGGAGTGCAATAGCCGAAGATGCCGAGTCGGTAGCTGACGGTAACCACCACTACGCGGCCCTCGGCGACGAGCGCGTCGGGGTCGTACTTCGACGACTCGCCGCTGCCGGAAACATAGGCACCGCCGTGGAACCAGACCATCACCGGCAGCCCGTCGGCATCGCTGGGCGCGGTGACGCTGAGGACCTGGCAGTCCTCGCTTCGCTGCAGACCGTCGGTGACCGGACCCGTCACGAACACCAGCCGCGACGGCAACTGGGGACACACAGGCCCGCGTTCGGTCAGCTCACGGGGTTCGGTCCACGGCGTGGGCGGTGCCGGCGAGGCGAACCTGCCCGCTTGCCCGTAGGGCACACCGCGCGCCCGCACCAGCACACCGTCGTCCTCGATGAGCGCAGGGCCCGTCGACAGATCGACGCGCCGCAGCGAACGCTCCGGCTTCGTTAGCGCGCGGCTTTCTTGCGTTCGATGTCGGCCAGAGCGGCGGCAAGCTCGGCGCGCTGGGCAGCCGAGGTCTCCCACGACAGCTTGCGGTTCTTGACGATCTTCGCCGGTGCGCCGACAGCGATGGAGAAGTCCGGAATGTCACCCTTGACCACGGCGTGCGACCCCAGCACGCAACCACGGCCGATCATCGTGTTGCGCAGAATCGTCACCTTGGTCGCGATCCAGGTGTCGGGTCCGATCCGTACCGGCCCCTTGAGGATGCCCTGGTCCTTGATCGGCAGCTCGATGCTGTCCATCCGGTGGTCGAAGTCGCACACGTACACCCAGTCCGCCATCAGAACGGAGTCGCCCAGCTCGATGTCGAGGTAGGTGTTGATCACGTTGTCCCTGCCGAGGACCACCTTGTCGCCGAAGCGCAGCGAGCCCTCGTGGCAGCGGATCGTGTTCTTGTCGCCGATGTGCACCCAGCGACCGATCTCCATCGTCGACAGCTCAGGGGTTGCCTGGATCTCCACACCCTTGCCGAGGAAAACCATGCCGCGGGTGATGATGTGCGGATTGGTGAGCTTGAACTTCAGCAGCCGCCAGTAACGCACGAGGTACCACGGTGTGTAGGCCTTGTTGGCGATGACCCATCTCAACGAGGCCATGGTGAGGAACTTGGCTTGGCGCGGATCGCGGAGCCGCGAACCCCGCCACCGCTTGTGCAGCGGCGCGCCCCACATCGTCGTCATGGCCGGAAAGCCTACGCGAGCGCCCGAGCGCGGAACGGTTACCCTCACTGGGACTTCCAAGGCGTGCAGAACGGCGTGCAGAACCAAACGGAAAGGGCGCAGTGTTCCGGCGATCGATCGTGCTGGCGTCAACAGCGCTGATCACGGCCGCCTTGGCCGGCTGCGGGAACACCGACTCCTGGGTCGAGTCACACTCGGCGTCGGGCTGGTCCGCGCAGTACGGCGACGCCCGCAACAGCAGCTACGAACCGACCGCGGGCGCCGACACGCTGCGGCTGGAATGGACTCGCTCGGTCAAAGGGGACCTCGCCGCAGCGGTCGCGCTGGGATCCGGCAGCTATCTGGCCGTCAACGCGCAGACCTCCGCCGGCTGCTCGCTGATGGTGTGGGAGACCGACAACCGCGCGCGGCAGCGCTGGTGCACCCGCCTCGCGCAGGGCGGCGACGCGTCCAGTCCTCTTTTTGATGGGTTCGACAACCTCTACGTCGGTCAGCCCGGCGCCATGATCTCGTTCCCGCCGACGCAGTGGATCCGCTGGCGCCAACCGGTCATCGGCATGCCGACCACGCCGCGGATCCTCACACCGGGCCATCTGCTGGTGGTGACGCACCTGGGCCAGGTGCTGTTGTTCGACGCCCAGAAGGGTGTGGTCGACGGGTCTCCTCTGGATCTGGTCGCCGGAGTCGACCCCAAGGACTCCGAGCGCGGACTCGCCGACTGCAGGCCCGCCCGCGCGCGTTGTCCGGTGGCCGCGGCGCCTGCCTTCGCGGAGCAGACCGGAATTGTCGTACTCGGCCTGTGGGAGCCGGACACCGAGGCTCCTGTTCTGGTCGGGCTGCGCTATCGCCCGGGCCAGAACCCGGTGCTCACTCGCGAGTGGACCAGCGATGCCGTCGGCGGTGGACCGCTCGCCAGCCCCGTGCTGTCCGCGGACGGATCCACCGCGTACGTCAACGGGCGTGACGAGCATCTGTGGGCGATCAACACCGCCGATGGCAAGCCGAAATGGTCAGTCCCGCTGGACTATCTGGCGCAGACGCCGCCGTCGGTGTCACCCGACGGGTTGATCGTCGCCGGCGGTGGTCCCGAGGCCAAGCTGATCGGCATCAAAGACGCCGGTGACCGAGGTGAGGTGGAGTGGACGCGTGACGATGTCGCACCGTTGACCACCTCGAGTCAAGCCGGCGCACACGTTGCATACGCCGTGGCGCGCGACGGAGAGAACGGTCAGGCGCTGCTGGTGTTCGACCCGGCCGACGGTCGCACGGTCAACAGCTATCCACTGCCCAACGCCGGCGGCTGGCCCGTCGGCGTCTCGATCGGCCATGACCGCCGCGTCGTCACCGCAACAAGCGAGGGGCGCGTCTACGGGTTCGCGCCGGCTTAGAGCGCCAGCATCGGTGCGACGGCCGCGCGCGGTACCGTCGCCTGGACTGGGCCCGCCGACTCGGCGAACATCTCGCCCTGGCTGAAGAAGAAGATCAGCGAGTCATCGGTCAGTGCGAAGTTCTGGTAGTTGGCCGGATCCAGGCCCGCGGTCTGCGGGATCGCGTCGATCAGCCCCTGCTCTCTCGTCAGGTAGCGATTGACCTCGGGGTAGATCACGTCGAGCGGTTTAGTGCCCGGCTTGAACAGTGAATCGAACGTGATCGGCGCGTTCGTGGCGAGGTTCCAGTTGAACGCCTCGTAATACGTCTGCGGGTGTGCGCCGCCGACGTTCTGGTACGTCGCTGAACACCACGCTGCGGGTGCCACCGCCCGGCAAGAGCGAGCTCGACCGGTAACCGGCCCCGTCCGCATCCAGTTCGTACGGCAGGTTGTACGCGTCGGGGTCCTCGGCGACGTTGACGAACCCGTCCCGCGACTGAGTCAGATAGGAGACCAACGACTGCTGGTCGGGATAGTCGTTGGGGAAGCTCATGTCGATCGTGTACATGTCGGTCTGCACATGGACCCGGCATATCTGGTCCTGCCCGACGACGCCGCGCAGATCGGCGCAGCCAGGTTGGGCCGACGCCACCGGAGTGCCGATCGTGCCGGCAACGGCACAGGCCCCCAGCACGGCGGCCGCGAACCTGAGAATGCGCATCGTTGGACGTCCTCGCAGCCGGCACCGGGCTCTGCCGCCGGCGCATCACTTCCAGCGTACGTGGCGTTTCAGCGTGACGGACGGCAGATGAATGCCGTTGCCCGGCTTGCGGCCCCGGCGCCGAGGCGGGTGATGACCACCGAGAGCTGTTGTGAGCCGCGCAGCCGAAGCCGGCGCCGCAGCGCGTCGGGATCCACATCCACACCGCGGACCAGGATCTCGGCCGCACCGACGTCACGACCCGAAAGCGCCTGGCGCAGTCGGCGTTCGCTGTAGGTGAGCTCCTCGAGCACCTCGAAACCGCGCACTCCGGTCGGCAACGAATCCCCGGACAGGTAGGCGATGTCGGGGTCGAGTTGCCAGAGACCGTGGCGGGTCGCGTAGTGGCGCACCAGACCCGCGCGAACGACCGCGCCATCGGGGTCGACGATCCACCGGCCGGCGCGCGCGACCACGCAGTCGTCGGGTTCGGCGTCGGTGATCTCCTCCCCCGTATCGAGCATGCTGGCCCGTCGGGTCACGCCGGGGGCAGCCAGTCCCGCCGACCACAGACACGCCTCGCGCACACCACCCGCACTCGATGTCACCTCTATCTCGCCGGTGAATCCCAACTGAGCTACCGCGTCGAAATCGATTCCCGGCGCGCATTTTACGGCGATATCCCGACCCCGGTAAACGTCGAGCAGCGTGTCGAGCCCCGGTGTGTAATCGCGCGGATCGAATCGGCGTCTGCCGGCGCTTCGGCGTGCGGGGTCGAGCAGGACGACGGCCGAAGCGGTGACCGGACGCAGCGCGTCGGCGCGGCACAGATCCACATCGGCGACGTTGTGCCGTGCCATCGTCAGCCGGACCGGATCGACGTCGCTGCCGACGAGTGCGCCGGTCGAGTAACGCAGTGCGGCAAGCTCCGTGCCGATCGAACACGTGGCGTCATGCACCACCGCACCCGACAAGCGTCGCGCTCGGTGAGCGGCGACCGATTGGGTCGTCGCCTGCTGAAGCGCCTCGTCGGTGAACAGCCAGTCCGCGGGATCGTCGAACTTCGTCGCGGCCTTACGCCGCAACACCGTCGTCTCCACCAAAACGGCGGATCGTTCGCCGAAACGCTTACGCGCGGAAGCGACATCGGCGACCAAGGTGGTGGCCGTCAGCGGCAGGTCAGCGACTTCGCGACAGCGCCTGCCTCCCGACGTCGCTCTGCAGATAGGCGACGTCGTCGAGCCGGAAATCTACGACGGCTTAACCCCGGTCACCATCACGTTGTAGAACCAGCCTTTGGGAACCACCCGGCGCCAGAGATTGTCGTCGACCCAGCTCAGGGTGATCCAGCTGTTGAAGGCGAACTTCGCATAGCCCCAACCCAACCTGCCGGGCGGCACAGCGGCCTCGAGGGTGCGCAGCGGCCAGCCGAGCATTGCGGCGGTGAATTCCGTTGTGGTGGTTGTGACATCGACCGCGCCGGCACTGCGTGACATGCGCTCCAGGTCGGCCTGGCGAGAATGTGTGCAGGTCGACGATCGCTTCCAGTGCGGCCGCTCGCGACGATTCGTCGAGCTCGGCCTGCGGGCGGCGCCAGCCGGACAGCCCCGGCAGCTTCGTCACGTTCGTCACCGCGCGCCACGTCAGTGTCGACAACGGCCGCGCATAGTTCTCACCCGCGTTGCTCGGCTCGCCCGCGAAGATGAATCGGCCGCCGGGCTTGAGCACCCGCACGACCTCCCGCAGCGATAGCTCGACGTCGGGGATGTGATGCAACACGGCGTGGCCGACGACGAGATCGAAGGTGTCGTCGTCGTATGGGATGCCCTCGGCGTCGGCGACCCGCCCGTCGATTTCCAGGCCCAGGTTCTCGCCATTGCGTGTCGCCACCTTGACCATGCCCGGGGACAGATCGGTCACCGAGCCGCGGCGCGCCACCCCGGCCTGGATCAAGTTGAGGAGAAAGAAACCGCTACCGCAGCCGAGCTCGAGCGCACGGTCGTAGGGCAGATTCCGCAGCTCGTCCTCGGGCACCGTCGCGTCGAACAAGTCGCGCGCGTAGTCGACGCATCGCTTGTCGTAGGAGATCGACCACTTGTCGTCGTAGGACTCGGCCTCCCAGTCGTGATACAGCACCTGGGCGAGCTTGGAGTCGTGGCGGGCCGCCTCGACCTCTTCGGCGGTGGCGTGGGGATTGGGCGCCGGGTCAGAACTCGTCATAACAGGGCAGCCTAAAGGTGTCGAACCACCTGCGGCCGAGTCGGGCCCTAAGGTGGGGATTCTGGTACAAGAGAGCACTTGTCGGTGCTCGGTGGGATTCTGCTGTTGACATGCCACGACACAGCACATTCAGGTTCTGTCTCGACCCCACGGCCGATCAATGCGCTGTGCTGCGCCGACATGCTGGCGCCTCACGTTTCGCTTACAACCAGTGCCTACAAATAGTGAAGTCCAGCCTTGTTCAGCACCGCGCCAATCCGACTGTCGACGTGCCGTGGTCTGGGTTTGACCTGATCAACGCATTCAACAACTGGAAGAGAAGTGAGGACGCAGGCCGAGTCCTGGCCGTCGGCGCCGACGGCCAGGCTCAGGTCGTTGTAACCGGCCTGTCGTGGCGCAGCGACGTGCATCAGCAGGTATTTGAGGAAGCTGCGGTTGACTGTGCGAGAGCGCTGGCTGCCTGGTCGGATTCACGGCGCGGCAAGCGCAAAGGAAAGGACATTGGATTCCCGCGCTTCAAGAAGAAATCAGCGAGTGCATCGTCATTTCGCCTGCGCAACAAGCGAGCCAAAGGTCGCCCACCAGCGATCCGGGTCGGAGACACCGATGCGCGTTCGGTGACGCTGCCCGGTATCGGGACAATTCAGGTACGTGACAACACACGTCGGTTGCGGCGAATGCTTGCGTCGGATCGGGCGCGAATATTGTTCGCCACGGTCCGCCACCAAGCCGGGCGCTGGTGGGTATCACTTAACGTCGAAGCTGCCGACCTACATCCCGCGCTAATGCATCCGGTCCGCGATCGAGCCGATGCGGGTGGATGGGTTGGCGTCGACCGCGGACTATTGCACTTCTTAGTGGCTGCCGGCGCCGACGGTGCCGAAGTAGCCCGAGTTAGCGATGCACCCAGGTCGCTTCGCGCGGGGTTGAACCGTCAGCGGCGTCTCGCCAGAAATCTGTCCCGCAAACAGAGAGGATCTATCAATCGACATGAGTCTGCCGCCCGCTTGGCGCGGCACCATCGCCATGTTGTGAACGTGCGCCGACATTTCCTGCACCAAGTATCCAACGCGCTGGTCAAGAACCACGACAGGCTCGTCATTGAGAATCTCAATGTGCTCGGGATGCTCCGCAACCACCGACTGGCCCAAGCGATTTCAGATGCGAGCTGGGGTGAATTCGCTCGCATATTGCACTATAAGCAACAGTGGCGAGGCGGCCACATCGCCATCGCAGATCGCTGGTTTCCGTCAAGCAAGCGGTGCTCTGCGTGCGGCAAGATCCACGGCGATATGACCCTGGCAGATCGCATCTTTGATTGCGATTGCGGCTATTCCGCCGACCGCGATCTGAACGCCGCGGTCAACCTTGCTCGCTGGGCCCAGACCCACTACTCAATCCCGGACCCCCAAGCACGGGGCCGGGTTACCAATGCCCGTCGACGGGAAGGAGCTGGTGAGCAATCGATGCCTGCCGGTATAACTTGCCCGGATGAAGCGGGAACCGACGTTCACGCCGCATCTGCGGTCTGAACCGAGGACGCCCGGGAAGGGCGGTGCCGACACCTGCATTCGGCACGCTTCAAAGGTCGAAGGTGGCCTTGGCGGCAGCCAGTACCTGGGGAGGATGCTGGACGAACCGCTGTGCCCAGGCCAGCGCCGCGTCATAGACGCCGTCGGGGGCGACCATCTCGTCGATCAGGCCCAGGGCCAGCGCTTCCTTGGCATCGATGAACCGGCCGCTGAACACCATGTCCTTGGCCTTGGACAGGCCGACGGTGCGGGCCAGCCGCGACGTGCCACCCGCTGGCACCAGACCGGCCAGGATCTCGGTCACCCCGAACCTGACGTTGTCACCGGCAACTCGCCAGTCGGCGGCCAGCGACAGGTTCAGTCCGCCGCCCAGTGCGTAACCGGTGATCGCGGCGACGGTGGGCTTGGGGATCGCGGCGAGCGCGTCGACCGCACCGCGGCAGACCTGGGCCGCCGCTGCGGCTTCGTCACTGTTGAGCGAGGACAGCTCGGGCACGTCGTCGCCGGCGGAGAAAATCTCGTGACCGCCGAAGAGAATGACTGCGTGGATGTCGTCGAGGCCGCCGATGTCCGCCGCGACGATTTCGAGCTCGCGGTACACCTGACGGGTGAGCGCGTTGGTGGGCGGCCGCGACAACAGAAGCGTCGCGATGCCAGGGTGCTCGTCGCTGGTGTGAACCGATACGAACTCGTTCATGCCAGCGGTGTGTCCCGGCTGTAGCCATCGGGCGCGCGGCGGTTGCGGGCGGCGTTGTACCGGTCGCTGTTGAAGAACTCGATCTCCCAGTTGCCCGTGTCCGTGTCCGCGGCCAGGTGCGGCTCGACGGCGACGATCTTGCGCTCGACGGCAAGCACTTCCGCGACGGTCCTGCCGTTCAGCGAGTCGAGCTGCGTCCACGTGGGCGGCAGGAGAAACGAGCGGCCCTCGGCGAACTCGTCGAGACCCGCTTGCGGCGTGCTCCAGAACGCCTGGTCGGTTTCGGTGTTCTCGCCGTCGGCCCGCTGGCCCTCCGGCAGCGCGCCTACGAAGAAGAAGGTGTCGTAGCGGCGGGTCCGCTCCTCCTTCGGGGTCACCCAATTCGCCCACGGCCGAAGCAGATCCGCGCGCAGCACCAGGTTCTCGCGACGCAGAAACTCCGCGAACGACAGGGAATGGTTGGCCAGGGCCGCCCGCGCGTCGCCGTAGACCGACGCGTCATCGACGATGCCGTCGGGGTCGTCGGCAGGTCCGGCGAACAGCACGCCGGACTCTTCGAACGTCTCGCGTGCCGCGGCGCACACCAGCGCCTCGGCCAGGTCGGATTCGACGCCGAATCGTTCTGCCCACCAAGCGGGTTCGGGGCCGAACCAGGCGATGTCGGCGTTGCGGTCACGGTCGTCGACACCACCGCCGGGGAACACCATCACGCCGGCGACGAAGTCCATCGCCGAGTGCCGCCGCATCAGGAACACCTTGATTCCCGGCTGACGGTGTCGCGGACCAGCATCACCGTCGCCGCCGGCCTCGGGACTAACGGATCTTCACTCATGCTCGCCTCCTGTGCGCCGCGCGGCTTCTGGCCCGACGCGCGAAATAGCGGCCTTCGGAATTGTCGAGAACGATCGACTGACCGAACGCCTTCGACAGGTTCTCGGAGGTCAGCACGTCGGGAAGCAGACCGGAGTCGACGACCTTGCCCTCGGACAGGA
Organism: uncultured Actinomycetota bacterium; assembly: GCA_963720345.1. Lineage (GTDB taxonomy): Bacteria > Actinomycetota > Actinomycetes > Mycobacteriales > Mycobacteriaceae > Mycobacterium. Next base: position 151,193 of record CAVRFN010000043.1, on the reverse strand, counting down.
TCAGGCCGTGGGAGAAACCGCGCGGAATCTCCTCGACGTGGTGGGTGACCAACACAAGCGCGGGGGAATCCGGGTCGAGAGCCAAGTCCTCCAGCCGCGCAAGCAGGTCCTCGCGGCCACCGAGATCCAGGCCGGCCGCGGGCTCGTCGAGCAACAGCAGCTCGGGGTCGGTCATCATCGACCGCGCGATGAGCACGCGCTTGCGCTCCCCTTCGGACAGGGTGCCGTAGGTGCGTTCGGCCAGATGCTCGGCGCCGATGCTCTCGAGCATGTCGACCGCCTGCTCGTAGTCGACGTCGTCGTATTTCTCCCGCCAGCGGCCCATCACCGAGTACCCCGCGGACACGACCAGATCGCGTACCACCTCGTCGTCGGGCACCCGCTGGGACAGCGCCGAACTGCTCAGACCGACGCGGGACCGCAGTTCCGACATGTCGACCCTGCCCAGTCGCTCACCCAGGACCAGCGCCGTCCCCGACGACGGATACTCCATCGCGGCCGCGATTCGAAGCAACGATGTCTTGCCCGCGCCGTTGGGGCCGATGACCACCCAGCGTTCGTCGAGTTCGACCGACCACGTGATGGGTCCTACGAGAACCTGGCCGCCACGGCGCAAAGAGACCTTGGCGAAGTCGATCAGCAGGTCGGGGTCGGCTGGATCTCCTTCGGCGACTGGCACCGTCTCATCGTAGTGAAGCGATTTCGGCGTGTTCGGTCGCGCTCAGCATGACTGCGCACGCCCAAATCGCTGGCATCTGCGACGGAGGCCCAGCCGCTGACGGCAAGGACACGCTTTGGCGTGATGCGCACGAAGAACTGGACCAGCGGGCCGATGCCGAATGCGTAGAGCACGGTGCCGACGCCGACGGTCCCGCCCAGCAGCCATCCCAGCGTCAGCACTGTCGCCTCGATCGACGTGCGGACCAGTCGCACCGACAGCCCGGTTCGCACCACCAGTCCGGTCATCAGGCCATCGCGGGGCCCCGGACCCAGTCCGGCTCCGACGTAGAGCACCGTGCTGAATGCGTTGAGGACCACCGCACCGACCATCATCGCGATTCGCAGTGGCATCGACGTCGGTTGTTCCATCAGCAGCATGCCGACGTCGACGGTGATCGCGATGACGATGACGTTGGCGATCGTGCCGATGCCGGGCCGGTTGCGCAGCGGAATCCACGCCAGCAGCACGGCCACACCGACCACCGCCGACGCGACGCCGATCGTCATCCCCGTGTGCAGGGCCAGGCCCTGGTGAAACACGTCCCACGGGTCCAGTCCCAGTCCGGCGCGCACCATCATCGCCATCGAGAAGCCGTAACCGGCCAACCCGACCAGCAGCGCCGTCCCGCGCAGGCTTCCTCGCAGCATCGTGCCCGTCACGAGTGATGCGGGAAGCGCATCCGGATGAGCTCCACCTCGCGAGCCATGCGCTCGGCATCACGATCGAAGTAGTCGACGCACCCGGCCGGCATCTGCCAGCTGAATATCCTCGCCAGTTCGCGGCCCAGTTTCGAGATCCAATTCGTACTCACCACTCGATAATCGGTCCAACTGGCTTGCTCATCAATAGCCAGTTGGCGCATACTGGCTTGCAAATGACGGTAGAAATGGCAGCCAGAGCGCTCGATGTGGACCTCTTGGCTCGCGAACTGGGCAACTGGCGCACATCCAGTCAAAGTGGACCTGCGTATCAGGGGCTGGCAGACGCGATCCGACTGCTGATCATCGACGGCCGCGTTCCCGTCGGGGCACGGCTACCCAGCGAGCGCACGCTCGCCGACGTGCTGCGGGTCTCGCGCACGACGGTCACCGCCGCGTTCACACAACTGCGCGAGGACGGCTATCTCAATGCCCGCCGCGGCGCGCGTAGCACCACGGCGCTGCCGGTCGCTCCTGCGGCCCGAGCCGACGCGATGCCGCCCACGATGAGCCTGGCCGCGGCCGCATTGTCCGCTCCGGCCGCCGCGGTGACGGAGGCGTTCGTCGAAGCCACCCGCGACGTCACGCCGTATCTGCACGAACCGGGCCACGAACTCGTCGGCGTAAGCACGCTGCGACAGGCGATCGCTGAAAGATATTGCGAGCGTGGCCTTCCCACCGCACCCGATGAGGTGTTGGTGACCACGGGTGCGCTACACGCGATCTCGTTGATTCTGACGACGTATGTGCAGCCCGGCGACCGCGTGCTGGTGGAGCAACCCACCTATCACGGCGCGCTGTCCGCCATCACGACGGCAGGGGCGCGGCCCGTCCCGGTGGCGATGACCGAGGCCGGCTGGGAACTGGACGCCGTACAGGCCGCGGTCCACCAGCTTGCGCCGAACCTTGCGTACTTCATCCCCGACAACCAGAACCCGACGGGGCTCACCATGCCCGTGGATGACCGGAAACGGCTGGCGCGCATCATCGCCGAGACGCGAACCCGCACGATCGTTGACGAGACGATCCTCGACATGTGGCTGGACGAGGCGATGCCGACTCCCCTGGCCGCCGAGATGACGACACGACGCGACCTGGTCATGACCATCGGGTCGATGTCGAAGTCCTTCTGGGGCGGGCTGCGCGTCGGCTGGATCCGCGCTGAGCGCGCCACCATCGCGACGATCGCCGCGCTGCGCCCGTCGATCGACATGGGCACCCCGGTGCTCGAACAGTTCGCCGCTGCAAGACTTCTCGGCCGTCGCGACGAGATACTGCCGGAACGCCGCGAGATCCTCCGAGTCCGCCGTGCCCTGCTGCAGTCGCTGTTGAGCCGCCATCTGCCCGACTGGGAGCCCGGCCCGGGCATCGGCGGCATGTCGCTGTGGGTGCGCCTGCCCGCACCGATGAGCACCGCACTTGTCGGCGGCCGCGTCACGTCTGGGCCTCGACCTGCCCGCGGGCCCGCGCTTCGGCGTCGACGGGACGCTGGAGCGGTTTGTCCGCATTCCGTACGCGCTGCCCGAAGAACAGCTCACCGAGGCCGTCGAACTGCTCGCCCGCGCCTGGCACAGCATCACGGGTTCGGCAGCACCGGAGCAGACGACCGTCGTCGTCTAGTTCACTGGGCCGTCTGTCAGTCGGGAATGTCGACGCGACGCACCACGCCATCGCGCGCGTCGGCGGCCTCGATCTCGCCGCGGGTGATGCCCAGGATGAACAACACCGTGTCCAAATACGGGTGGCTGATCGATGCGTCGGCGACTTCCCGCAACGCCGGCTTCGCATTGAACGCCACGCCCAGGCCCGCGGCGGTGAGCATGTCGATGTCATTGGCACCATCGCCGACGGCCACCGTCTGCTCCATCGGCACCCCGGCCTGTTGCGCGAAGTCGCGCAGCGCCTTGGCTTTTCCTGGCCGGTCGATGATCTGTCCCACCACCCGGCCGGTCAGCTTCCCGTCGACGATCTCGAGCTCGTTGGCCGCGACGAAATCCATCTCGAGCTCATGCGCCAGCGGCTCGATGACCTGGCGGAAACCACCGGACACGATTCCGCAGTGAAATCCCAAGCGCCGCAACGTCCGCAGCGTCGTCCGCGCACCCGGTGTCAGCTCGATCTGCTCGCCGACCTCCTCCAGCACGTTGGCGGGCAGGCCGGCCAACGTGGCGACCCTACGGTTCAACGACTCGGTGAAGTCCAACTCGCCTCGCATGGCCGCCTCGGTGATTTCGGCGACTGCCGCGTGCGCGCCGACCCGATGGGCGAGCATCTCGATGACCTCACCCTGGATCAGCGTCGAGTCGACGTCAAAGACGATGAGCCGCTTGGCCCGTCGCGAAAGGCTGTAGTCCTCGAGCGCGATGTCCACACCCTCGTTGACCGAGACCCGCGCCATCGCGGCCTGCAGCTGGGCGTAGGTGCTGCCGGGCGGCACCGACACCCGCAGTTCCAGACCGGTGACCGGGTAGTCGGAGACCCCGCGGATGAAATCGATGTTGACGTTCAGCGTCGCGACTTCGCGGGCCACGACGCCGAAGGCCTCGGCGCTGATCGGACGACCGAGCACGACGATGGTGTGGGTGGATGGTTCCCGCAGCACGGGCAGGCCATCGCTGCGCTCGATCGTGACGTCCAACCCGAATCCCTGGATCGCGAAGCGCACCTCGTCGTGCAGCGCGGCGCCACCGGCGACCTCGTCAGGACCCGCGACCAGCACGCCCAGCGTCAGTCGAGAGCGGATGACGACCTGTTCGACGTTGAGAAGCTCGACCTTGTACCGCGACAAGACCTCGAAAAGCGCTGAGGTCACGCCTGGTTGATCAGGTCCGGTGACGGTGATCAACACCGATGAGCGATCGCGCGAAGAGCCGATGGGTAGAGCCACCTTTCGCTCATTCACCCCCGGTAGCCCAGCAATCCCGTCAGGTGCGGACGTTCTCGTCGTCCAGTCGCGTCACGTCGCCGTCCTCCGGCCCGTGTGCGCGACCCACGTGCGCCTCGGCGCGCATCCGATCCACCATGTGCGGATAGTGCAGCTCGAATGCGGGCCGCTCCGAACGGATTCGGGGCAGCTCGGTGAAGTTGTGCCGCGGCGGCGGGCAACTGGTGGCCCATTCCAGCGAGTTGCCGTAGCCCCACGGATCGTCGACCGTGACCGGCTCGCCGTAGCGCCAGCTCTTGAACACGTTCCACACGAACGGAATCGTCGAGATACCAAGGATGAACGCGCCGATGGTCGAGACGACGTTCAGCGTGGTGAAGCCGTCCGACGGCAGGTAGTCCGCGTAGCGGCGCGGCATGCCCTCGTCACCGACCCAGTGCTGCACCAGGAAGGTGGTGTGGAAGCCGATGAACGTCAGCCAGAAGTGCAGCTTGCCCAGGCGCTCGTCGAGCAGTCGGCCCGTCATCTTCGGGAACCAGAAGTAGATGCCCGCATAGGTGGCGAACACGATCGTGCCGAAGAGCACGTAGTGGAAGTGCGCCACGACGAAGTAGGAGTCCGTGACGTGGAAGTCGATGGGCGGGCTGGCCAGCAGCACACCCGACAGACCACCGAGCAGGAAGGTGACGAGGAAGCCCACCGAGAAGAGCATCGGTGTTTCGAACGTCAACTGGCCCTTCCACATCGTGCCTATCCAGTTGAAGAACTTGATACCGGTCGGCACTGCGATCAGGAACGTCATGAAGCTGAAGAACGGCAGCAGCACAGCGCCCGTGGCGTACATGTGGTGCGCCCACACCGCCACCGACAGCGCGGCGATCGACAGCGTCGCGTAGATCAGCGTGGTGTAACCGAAGATCGGCTTGCGGCTGAAGACCGGGAAGATCTCGGTCACGATGCCGAAGAACGGCAGCGCGATGATGTACACCTCGGGGTGACCGAAGAACCAGAACAGGTGCTGCCACAACAACACACCGCCGTTGGCCGGGTCGTAGACGTGGGCACCGAGATGACGGTCCGCGGCCAGACCGAACAGCGCGGCGGTCAGCAGCGGGAAGGCCAGCAGCACCAGGATCGACGTCACCAGGATGTTCCAGGTGAAGATCGGCATGCGGAACATGGTCATGCCCGGAGCGCGCATGCAGACGACGGTGGTGATCATGTTGACGCCACCGAGGATGGTGCCGAGACCACCGACAGCCAGGCCCATGATCCACAGGTCGCCACCCGCGCCGGGCGAGTGAATCGCGTCGGTCAGCGGTGAGTACGCGGTCCAGCCGAAGTCGGCGGCGCCGCCGGGGGTGATGAAGCCGGCGATCGCGATCGTCGCGCCGAACAGGAACAGCCAGAACGAGAACGCGTTGAGCCGCGGGAACGCCACGTCGGGCGCACCGATCTGCAGCGGAAGCACCAAGTTGGCGAACCCGAACACGATCGGGGTCGCGTAGAACAGCAGCATCACCGTGCCGTGCATGGTGAACAGCTGGTTGAACTGCTCGTTGGACAGGAACTGCAGCCCGGGCATCGCCAGCTCGGTGCGCATGAACAGCGCCATCAGCCCACCGATGAAGAAGAAGATGAAGCAGGCGACGCAGTACATGATGCCGATCAGCTTGTGATCGGTCGTGGTGATCAGCTTGTAGACCAGGTTGCCCTTGGGACCGAGCCGGGCCGGGAACGGACGGCGGGCCTCGAGTTCTCCTATTGGGGGCGCTTCGGCTACCAACAGATCCTCCAAACATCCAGTCGGGATATCCCGGCGGTCTTCACTGATGAATCCTAGCTCCCGGTGTACCCGGAAGTCGTGGTGGTCCTACAAACTGTCGTAAATGATTCGCGATGAGGCGCTGACCTGCCGCAAGCAGGCTGGATGTTACCGTCGGCGACGTGCTGATCAGCGGACCCCGCGCCGGCCTGGTGGCCTCCTCGGCGGCGATCGCGACAGCGCTCGCCATCACCGTCGTCACCGGCTGCGGATCGCTCGGCGGCGACGCCTCGCCCGCCGCGGATCGGCAATCGGTCATCACCAGCACCACGAGGATCGCGAGTGCGGGCGTCCTCGGCAATCAGCGCAGGCCGGACGAATCCTGCGCACCCGAACCCACCCCCGTCGACCCCGGCCCGCCCGACCGGCCGGTCCGCCATGCCGCAGGCGAAACCGAGGTACGTGCGGATCCGCAGCGCATCGTCGTGCTCTCCGGTGACCAGCTCGACGCTCTGTGCGCGCTCGGCCTGCAGTCACGCGTGGTGGCCGCCGCGCTGCCCGACGGCTCCAGCAGCCAACCGTCCTACCTCGGCAAGGTCATCCACGATGTGCCGGGTGCAGGTAGCCGCAGCGCACCCGACGTCGACGCGATCAAGGCGGCGACCCCCGATCTGATCCTCGGCTCTGAGGCTCTGACGCCCGACGATTTCGGTGAGCTGTCCGCGATCGCGCCGACGGTGTTCACCGGCGCGCCTGGTGCCGCGTGGCAGGACAACATGCGGACGGTCGGCGCAGCGACCGGTCGGCTCGACGCGGCCAATGCAGATGATCGACGACTTCGAGCGCGCCGCCGACAAGACCGGCGCCGACAATGACGCCACCCATTTTCAGGCGTCGGTCGTGCAGTTGACCGACACCACTATGCGGGTCTTCGGCCCAGACAACTTCCCCGGCAGTGTGCTGGCCGCCGTCGGCGTGGATCGTCCTGCGGCACAACGGTTTACCGACAAGCCGTATGTCGAGATCGGCATCACCGACACCGACTTGGAGAACTCGCCCGACTTCTCGGCGGCCGACGGCGACATCGTCTACATCTCGTTCGACTCCCCCGCGGCCAAAGACCGTGCGCCGCGCGTGTTGGAAAGCGACGCGTGGAAGAAGCTGTCCGCCAACCGCGACAACCGGATCTTCGCGGTCAACAACGAGGTGTGGCAGACCGGCGAGGGCATCGTCGCCGCCCGCGGAATACTCGCCGACCTGCCGTGGATCAACGCCCCGATCAATTAGCGTTGCGCAGATGTTCCACATCTTGAAATCCACCTATCTGCAATCGCCCGACATCGTCAACCAGACCCGGCCCGCCCATCTGGAGTGGCTGAAGGGCGAGGTCGCCGCCGGCCGCGATCGTGCTGGCGGGCCGTCTGGAGGACGAGTCCGGAGCCATCCTCCTCACGGGCGATATCAGCGCGGACGAGGCGCAGGACATCGTCGACGCGATCCCTACACGGCTGCCGAGGCGGCCCGCTACGAGCGGCTGTCGTTCAACGGCGCCTTCCGCGCGCCAGGACTTTAGGAACTAACTCACAGTTTCACGGGGAAGTACAGGCTGCATTCGGGCCGTTTGAACCGGTAGGCCGCATTGTCGCGGCGAAATTCCGGTTTGTGATTACTCGAGGTAGAAGGCCGTTTACATGAGCACTGTTTCCGCATATGCCGCCACGTCGGCAACCGAGCCGCTGATCGAGACCACCATCACTCGCCGCGATGTCGGACCGCACGACGTTGCGTTCGACATCCATTTCGCGGGCATCTGTCACTCCGACATCCACACCGTCAAGGCCGAGTGGGGTGACGTCCGGTATCCGTTGGTGCCCGGGCACGAGATCGCGGGCATCGTCACCGAGATCGGCTCCGAGGTCACCAAGTTCAAGGTGGGCGACCGGGTCGGCGTCGGCTGCTTCGTAGACAGTTGCCGGGAGTGCGCCAGTGCCTGGCGGGCGAGGAGCAGTACTGCACCAACCCCGGAATGGTCGGCACCTACGGCAGCGTCGGCCGCGACGGCGAGCCGACCCAGGGCGGCTATAGCGGCGCGATCGTCGTCGACGAGAACTATGTGTTGCACATCCCCGACAGCCTGCCGCTGGACGCTGCCGCGCCGCTGCTGTGCGCAGGCATCACGCTGTATTCGCCTCTGCGCCATTGGAATGCGGGGCCCGGACACGAGCGTGGCGGTGGTCGGCCTCGGCGGATTGGGCCACATGGGCGTCAAGCTCGCCCATGCGATGGGCGCGAAGGTGACCGTGCTGAGCCAGTCATTGAAGAAGATGGAGGACGGCCTGCGGCTGGGTGCCGACGAGTACTACGCCACCTCCGACCCGGACGACGTTCACAGACACTGGCCGGTTCGTTCGACCTGATCTTGAACACCGTCTCGGCGAACCTCGACCTGAATGCCTATCTGGGACTGCTCGAAAATCGACGGCACGCTGGTCGAGCTCGGGATGCCCGAGCATCCCGATGTCGGTTGCACGCCCCGGCTCTGGTTAGGGCACGACGCAGCCTGGCCGGCTCGATGATCGGCGGCATCGCCGAAACGCAGGAGATGCTGGACTTCTGCGCCGAGCACGACGTGCGACCTGAAATCGAGGTCATCACACCGGATTACATCAACGAGGCGTACGAGCGGATGCTGGCCAGCGATGTGCGCTACCGGTTCGTGATCGATACCGTGTCGCTGCGCAGCTAGACCGCGCCGGAGCAAGACGGTTGAGGAATCGACGTAACGTACGCCGCCGGTGGACCGACAAACATCTATGACGTCCGTCGCGAAAACCACACCCGTAACACGAGTTTCACAAGTCACACGATTTTCAGCCTGGTAGCCGGAGCCGCCCTCGCCGCAGTCCTGGTGATGACGCCGGCAATACTGCCCTTTCCCTCAGCGCAGCTGATCCCGGTCGCATCGGCCGCGTGCCCCGACGTCGAAGTGGTCTTCGCTCGCGGCCGGCAGGAACCACCGGGCGTCGGCGTCAGTGGCGATGCACTTGTCAATGCGCTGCGCTCCAAGACGCCTAGGTCGGTCGGCGTCTACGGAGTGAACTACCCCGCCGACGTGGACGCCTCGAGCGGCGCCCGAGATATGCGGCGCCCATGTGCAATCCATGGCGGCGAGCTGCCCGAACACCCGCATTGTGATCGGCGGCTATTCCCTTGGCGCCACGGCGGCCGATCTCTTCGACCAGAGCGAACACACTTCCGCCGGATGTCAGTCAGCACATCGCAGCGGTCGCGTTGTTCGGTAACGGCGCCAGGCGGCTCGGCCCCGCCCCGGCCTATGCCGACAGGACGATCGACCAGTGCGCGGACGGCGACCCCATCTGCGGGAGAGGCCTGAATTGGGATTCGCACCTGCAGCCCTCATACCTCGGCTCCGGGCTGGTGGATCAGGCCGCGGGCTACATCGCAGGCAGGCTCTAGAAGTCCCAGTCCTCGTCTTCGGTGTTGACGGCCTTGCCGATGACGTAGCTCGAGCCCGACCCGGAGAAGAAGTCGTGGTTCTCGTCGGCGTTGGGGCTCAACGCGGACAGGATCGCCGGGTTGACGTCAGTCTCGTCGCGCGGGAACAACGCCTCGTAGCCGAGGTTCATCAACGCCTTGTTGGCGTTGTAGCGCAGGAACTTCTTGACGTCCTCGGTCAGGCCGACCTCGTCGTAGAGGTCCTGGGTGTACTCGACCTCGTTGTCGTAGAGCTCGAAGAGCAGCTCGTAGGTGTAGTCCTTGAGCTGGTCCTGCGTGGCGGCGTCCGTCATCGCCAGTCCGCGCTGGTACTTGTAGCCGATGTAGTAGCCGTGCACGGCCTCGTCGCGGATGATCAGCCGGATCATGTCGGCGGTGTTGGTCAGCTTGGCCCGGCTCGACCAGTACATGGGCAGATAGAAGCCCGAGTAGAACAGGAAGCTCTCCAGCAGCGTGGAGGCGACCTTGCGCTTCAGCGGCTCGTCACCCTTGTAGTACTGCATGACGATCTCGGCCTTGCGCTGCAGGTTCGGGTTCTCCTCCGACCAGCGGAACGCATCGTCGATGTCGGCGGTCGAGCACAGCGTCGAGAAGATGTTGCTGTAGCTGCGCGCGTGCACCGACTCCATGAACGCGATGTTGGTGTAGACGGCTTCCTCGTGCGGCGTCAGCGCGTCGGGGATCAGGCTGACCGCGCCGACGGTGCCCTGGATGGTGTCCAGCAGCGTCAAGCCGGTGAACACCCGCATCGTGAGCTGTTTCTCGTGGTCGTTCAGCGTGCCCCAGGACGGGATGTCATTGGACACCGGCACCTTCTCCGGCAGCCAGAAATTGCCCGTCAGCCGATCCCAGACCTCGGCGTCCTTCTCGTCCTGCACGCGGTTCCAGTTGATGGCCGAGACTCGGTCAATCAGTTTCACGCCATCGCTCACAAGAACCCCGTTTCACCTGGTCTTCTTCGACTTCGCTACAGAGCTGCCATAGCGACTCCAACACTACAACTGGGGTCCGACTTTCGACGGCAACACAACATCATGTGTTGGCGTGTCGGCCGCCGAGTGTGCAACCAGACCGCAAATCCGCCCGTAATCGAGCCGATCGCCGATCTCAGCGCACACTCGGCGACAATGTCCGCGCGTCGAGGAAGTTGTACTCGGACGCGTCGAACTTGCGGGTGGCCAGCCAGTACTGCCATGTCATCCCGCTCCAGAGCGTGCGGTTGACTCCGTGCTCGTCCATGTACCAGCTGCTGCACCCGCCGGTGTTGAAGACCGTGCCGGCGAGATCGTGCTGCAGCTCCTCGTTATAGGCGTCCTGGGCGGCGCGGGTCGGCGCCAGCGCCTGGGCGCCCTTCTTGTCGACGGCGGCGATGGCGTGCGCGGCGTAGCGAATCTGCGACTCGATCATGAACACCACGGAGTTGTGGCCAAGCGCGGTGTTCGGGCCGAGCAGGAAGAACAGATTCGGCATGTCGGCGATCGTGATACCGCGCAGCGCGGCCATGCCCTCACGGTTCCACCGGTCGATCAGGTCTTCGCCGTCGTAGCCCTTGATGTCGACGTAGGTGTAGGAGTCGGTGACATGAAAGCCGGTGGCGCACACCACGACATCGGCCTCGCGCTCGGTGCCGTCGGCGGCGACGATGCCGTTGCTGGTGAACCGTGCGATGCCATCGGTGATGACCTCGGTCTTCGGATTCGCGATGCCGCGGTAATAGCTGTCGGAGTTCAGGATGCGCTTACAACCGGCCTTGTAGTTCGGGACCAGCTTCTTGCGCAGCTGCCGGATCTTTGACCGATCGGTTGATGTTCCACTTGCCCGCGAGTTCACCGAGCTTGAGCAGGCGCGGTTGTTTGGTCATCGCGAATCCGACGACCTCGTGGAGCCAGTAGATCCCCGCCCGCATCGCCGCGCGTGTGCCCGGCACGTAGGTGAACATCCGCCGCATCCACTGTGGGATCGGGTTGTTGGGCCGTGGCATCACCCATGCCGGGGTGCGCTGGTAAAGCTGAAGCTCCGCAACGTCTTTCACGATCTCGGGCACGATCTGGATGGCGCTCGCTCCGGTACCGATCACCGCGACGCGCTTTCCGGTCAGATCGACGCTGTGGTCCCACTCCGCGGAATGGAACACCGCGCCCTTGAACTCGTCGAGCCCTTCGAACTCCGGGATCAGCGGGATGTGCAATCCCCCGGCACCGGAGATGAGGAACTGCGCGACGAACTCGCGGCCGTCCTTCGTGAAGGCGTGCCAACGCATTTCGTCGTTGTCCCAGTGCGCCCGGTCGACGTGGGAGTTGAACTGGATGTAGCGCCGCAGCCCGTACTTGTCCGTCACACCCTGCAGGTAATCCTGGATTTCGGGCTGGAACGACCACATGTGCGTCCAGTCGGGCTTGGGCTCGAACGAGAACGAGTACATGTGCGACGGGATGTCGCAGGCGCAGCCGGGATAGGTGTTGTCGCGCCAGGTGCCGCCGATGTCGTCGGCCTTCTCCAAAATCACGAAGTCGACGTTCTGCTGCTGAAGGGCGATGCCCATCCCCAGCCCGGAGAACCCCGAGCCGATGATGAGTGCGCGGGTGTGCACCGGTTCGGCTGCCGTCGCCTCTGGCGTGTGCTGCGCCACCGTCATGTCTACGCCTCCCCTGCCTTCGTCGTGGGCCCCATTCCTGGGAACGCCGGTACCGGATACTTTAGCTAGTGTCCGGATTGCGGCCCAGGGTGTCAACGCACGAGGTTGGCGCGGAGTTGCGCCAAGCGGCTAGGCGTAGGACAAATCACGTTCCGCCCTGCGGTGCCGCTGCGGATCGAAGGTCTCGAAGTGACCCGATCCGACCATGCCGATGCCACGCTGCGGCATGCGGAAGTCGCCGAGGCGGGCTTGCCGCAGCAGCGGGCCGCTGGGTCCCAGGTCACGGCCGTGCAGGACTGCGCGCGAGTCCGCGACGACCCATAACTGAGTGGGGGCCATCGATGTAGCACTGCCCGTTCGGCGCGCGACCTGTCAGCCGGATGTCACCGACGCCGAGCATTCGCTGCGCCACCCAGCGCTCAGCCGACGCAGAGCCTTGCGGGGTCCGTCCAGGCCGACTGGGCAGCCGGCCGCCGATCATGCCCATCAGTCGGGTGGCCGGGTCCGCTTGCAGATCGACGGTCCACTGCAGACAGTCCCGGGATTTCGACGTGCATCGATCGGGGTCCTGTCCAGGCGACGTCGATATCGCATTGCACAGCGTCGTTGGGGGTCGCCGAGCTGAAATACCGGGCGCAACTTTGTTGTCCGGGTGTGGTGGCGTAGAACGTCCAGTTGCACGACGGGTCGCGGTGCCACACCGAGACGTACGGCGGCGCGAATGTCGTCGCCGGGATCTGTCGCATGGCCAGGTAATGCCCGTTGGCGAAGGGCAGTCCCATGATTCCGAATCCGACGAACCGCTCGTCGTCGCCGGGAGGTAGGACCGGGTCAGCCAGCACGGCAGCCACGGCATCTCGGGGGGTGTGTTGTTTCGTCATGCGCCAATAGTGTTCGGCGCCACGGCCTCACGACATGAGGCGTCTGCCTCAAATCAGGCGACTGGTTGCTGCCGACGGACAGCGGTGTGGATCGGCTGATCGGCATCGATCTGGATGCTCAGCAGTTCGGCAGTGCCGTTGATGGCGCCGACCATGATCGTCGTCATATGCGCGATGAACTTGTCTGCCGGCATCCGTCGAGGGCTGTCGTCGTCGGCGCCCAGCCACCAGTCCGTCGCCGACGCCGCAGTCCCGAAGATTGCGAACGCCGCCAGCTCGAACGCTTCCGGTTCCGGCGCGAGGTCTTCGAGCTGGGTGCTGATCATGTCGGCGATGGCGAGGGTGATCTCACTGCCCTTGTTGACGGTCGTCATCGCAGCCGCCGACTGGTCGGCGAACCGGCCCTGCAGCAGGAACCGCACCACGTTCGGGTGCTGATCGACGAGCTCCACGTAGTGCTCGACACCACGGCCGACGATCTCGCGCGCGGAGTCCGTCTGGACGTTGACCGACGGGATGATCGCCGCCCACAACATGTCGCGCATCCGCTGACCGATCTCGGAGAACATGTCGGACTTGTCGGCGAAGTGTCGGTAGATCTTGGGCTTGGCGGTACCGGCCTCTTCGGCGATCTCGCGCACGCTGACATTGGGGCCTAGGCGGTCGATCGCGCGGAAAGCCGCGTCGACGATTTCCGAGCGCACCTTCTTACGATGCTCACGCCAGCGCTCACTGCGGGCGTCCACCTTGACACCCGGCTCGGCGCTGGAATGTGGTCTGGACCCTCGTCGCACCCGATCACTGTACCGCCCAGACACCGCTGACCTGCTCAGACCAGGCCTGGCCCGCATTAATTACCGATGTATTAGGGCATTTCTCTCGGATGAGAGGGGTGGCCTCAGCTTGGGTACTATCTCTGCGGAAGCCGATCGAAGAGACGAGGACGATGACGCAGCGATACGACCTGATCATTGCAGGTGGCGGGCCTTCTGGCGCCGCGGCCGCGTGGCAGGCCGCGCAGACCGGCGCCAAAGTGGTGGTCCTGGACAAGGCCGAATTCCCCCGCGCCAAGCCCTGCGGCGACGGGCTCACCGCGCGGGCAGTCAGCTACCTGCAGAAGATGGGCCTGGCCGACGAGGTGGCCACCTACCACCGGGTCAACCGGGTGACGGTGTTCAGCCCGTCGCAGTGGGAACTGTCCTTCCCCAAGCGCCCCGGCATGCCCGACCACGGGCACACCGTCAGCCGCGAGCACCTCGACACCGTGCTGCTCAAGCACGCGGAGTCGGCGGGCGCTGAGGTCCGCCAGAGCGCCGAGGTGACGGGCCCCGAGCTCGACGCCACCGGCCGTGTCGTCGGCGTGACGCTCAAGGGTGGCGAGAAGGTGTACGGCGACGCCGTCATCGCGGCCGACGGCGCCTACTCCCCGATCAAGCGGGCGCTGAAGATCGACTCCGAGTACAACGGCTACCAGGCGATCGCGATCCGGTCGGAGATGCACGCCAACCGGGCCGACTCCGACAGTCTCGACATCTACCTGAAGCTGGCGTTCCAGGGCGACCAGCTGCCCGGCTACGGCTGGGTGTTCCCGATGGGCAACGGGGTTTTCAACATCGGCCTTGGCTATGTGAACAGCTACAAGAACTGGCAGTCGATCAACGCCACCCAATTCCTCGGCGAGTTCCTGCGCACGCTGCCCGCCGACTGGGAGCTGCCGGCGATCGAGGAACTGAAGAAGAACAAGAGCGTGCGGGCGTGGCGGCTGCCGATGGGCTTCACCGCATGGCCGCCGTGGCGGCCGGGCGTGCTGTTCACCGGCGACTCGCTGGGTGCGGGCAAGCCTGCGTCTGGTGCAGGTATCTCCAAGGCACTCGAATCCGGGCTCGCCGCAGGCGAATGCGCGATCGCGGCGCTGCAGAACGGCGGCCCCGACGACTTCACCAACTACGCGCAGCGCATGGAGGCGGCGTGGGGTCGCGAGTACCGCCGCGGCCGCTACTTCCACAAGCTGCTGGGACAGCCGCGGCTGGCCAATGCCGGCGTCAAGCTCATCGACAACGCCGCATTCCGCGACCGGATGCTCAAGGCGCTGTACAAGAAAGCCCAAGGCCCGCAGCACACCACCAAATAGTTCGTCGAGTGCACGCTTCTTTGCGCCGCTTCTCGACGTTCGTGTACACAAACCGTGCGTTCGCCGATGCCTAGCGTCAGCGTCGACCGCGCTCGGCCCGGCCCGGCTTGCGGGCGACCTTGCCCGCAGCGGCGCGGGCGGCCTGCTTGGCGAGGGTCTTCTCCCGTGCGGTGCGTTTCGGTACCGGCTGTGCCTGCGCGCGCGACGAACCAGGTTTGCGGCCCCGCACAATCCCGATGAACTCCTCGATCAGCGCGGACTGCGGCCCTTCCGGGACGGCGAGCGCCACCGGGCAGGTGGGCGCGTCGGCGATCGGACGATACGTGAGGTCCTTTCGGTGATGCAGCCGCGCCAGCGACTGCGGAACGATGAGCACGCCGATCCCTGCGGCGACGAGTTCTATTGCGCTCTCGGTGGTTTCGGGCCGGTGATCGACCGGGGCGCCGGGAGCACCCGCCCAGTCGACGACGTCGTCGAGTGGCAGCAGTATCGGCTCGCCCTCGAGGTCCGCGGCGGTGAGCTCGTCGGCTGCACTGAGGATGTGATCGGTCGGCATCACGGCCACCGTGGTCTCTTCGTACAGCGGGATGACGGCCAGTCCAGACGTGTCAGCCGGCAGCCGGAGCACCGCCACGTCGACGGCGCCGGCTCGCACTTCGGCGGCCGCATCCGCCGCGGTGACGGTGCTCAACCGCAGCGGAACGTCGGGGTGTCGCTCCGCCCAGATCCGAGCCCACTTCGCGGGCGTCCCACCGGGGACGTAACCGAGGGTGAGCGACGCAGCGAGGACGAAGCCACCGCATCAGGCTACCGATAGGCTTGGGCCATGAGCAGGCCGAACGCGCAGTCCATGAAGCCCGCCACGGCGGCGAAGAAGCTGGACGTGTACCTGCCCGCGACGCCCGCGGAGTTCCAGGACAACCCGATCACCCGCGCCGAGCTCGCCGCACTGCAGGCGGATCCGCCCCAGTGGCTCGAGGATCTTAGAAAGAACGGGCCGCACCCGAAGAACCTCGTCGCAGCCAAGCTGGGCGTCTCGATCGCCGGTCTTGCGCGCGGCGGCGTCGTGGATGCGCTCACCACCGAGCAGATCGATGCGCTGCTCGAGGAGAAGCCGCCGTGGCTGATCGCCGAACGCGAGAGCTACCAAGCGGTGCTGAGCGAGCAGCGACGCCTGAAAGCGCTACGTGCAGAACAGGCGGCGAGAACTGAACGGCCCGGAGTCGGGGCTCGCCGCGCTGCAAGGCCCCGCAGCACACGATCAAATAGCTAGTGGGCGACGACGACTGTCGCCAGTAGGACTGAATCCTCCATTGCCTCGACGTTGTGCCGCTCCTCCGGTATCACCAGATAGTCCCCCGTGGCGCCCTCGACATCGGCCGTCGCCGTGCCGAGTCGAATTCGACTCGGAGCACCAACAGTGTTGCCTCGCCGGGACTTTCGTGATCATCGAGCCCATGACCCGAAGCCAGGGCCAGGATCGTCTGGCGAAGCGGCATGTCCGCGACCACCATAGATCGTGTGCGCGGCGACGATAACGCCTACCTCGGCGACGAAGCCGAGTGGCCAGCTATACGACAAAGTTGGCGCCGGTTTGAACACTCGACGAGAGACAGGACTTCCCCGGCGACGCGGTTCAAGAGTCCACGCGATGCCGAGTCGACCCTTTTGAGCAATTCGGTCGGGCGGCCCTACAGCATGCAGCTGACGCAACCCTCGACCTCGGTGCCCTCCAGCGCCATCTGGCGTAGCCGGATGTAGTAGAGCGTCTTGATTCCCTTGCGCCACGCGTAGATCTGCGCCTTGTTGACGTCACGGGTGGTCGCGGTGTCCTTGAAGAACAACGTCAGACTCAGCCCCTGGTCGACATGCTGGGTCGCCGCCGCGTACGTGTCGATGATCTTCTCGTAGCCGATCTCGTAGGCGTCCTCGTAGTACTCGAGGTTGTCGTTCGTCAAATAGGGCGCCGGGTAGTAGACGCGGCCGATCTTGCCTTCCTTGCGGATCTCGATCCTGCTCGCCACCGGGTGGATGGAGCTCGTCGAGTTGTTGATGTAGCTGATCGACCCCGTCGGCGGAACGGCCTGCAGGTTCTGGTTGTAGATGCCGTCCTTCTGCACCGACTCCTTGAGTCGCGTCCAGTCCTCTTGCGTCGGAATCCGAATGCCGGCCTTCTCGAACAGCTGCTTCACCCGGTCGGTCTTGGGCTCCCACACCTGCTCGGTGTACTTGTCGAAGAATTCGCCCGACGCGTACTTCGACTTCTCGAAACCCTTGAAGTGCGAGCCACGTTCGATCGCGATACGGTTCGACGCCCGCAGCGCGTGATACAGCACGGTATAGAAGTAGATGTTGGTGAAGTCCACACCCTCTTCGGAGCCGTAGTGGACCCGCTCCCGCGCCAGGTACCCGTGCAGGTTCATCTGCCCCAGACCGATCGCGTGAGAGTCGTTGTTGCCCTGCTCGATCGACGGCACCGACCAGATGTGCGTCTGATCGGACACGGCCGTCAACGCCCGGATCGCCACCTCGATGCTCTGCGCGAAGTCCGGCGAGTCCATCGTCTTGGCAATGTTCAGCGAGCCGAGGTTGCACGAGATGTCCTTGCCCACCTGGGAGTAGGTCAAGTCCTCGTTGAACACCGACGGCGTGGACACCTGCAGGATCTCCGAGCACAGGTTGCTGTGGGTGATCTTGCCGTCGATCGGGTTGGCACGGTTCACCGTGTCCTCGTACATGATGTACGGGTAGCCCGACTCGAACTGCAGCTCGGCCAGCGTCTGGAAGAACTCACGCGCCTTGATCTTCGTCTTGCGGATCCGCGCGTCGTCGACCATCTCGTAGTACTTCTCGGTGACCGAGATATCGGCGAACGGCACACCGTAGACACGCTCGACGTCGTACGGCGAGAACAGATACATGTCCTCGTTGTTCTTGGCCAGCTCGAACGTGATGTCAGGGATCACCACACCGAGCGACAGCGTCTTGATGCGGATCTTCTCGTCGGCGTTCTCGCGCTTGGTGTCCAGGAAGCGGTAGATGTCGGGGTGATGGGCGTGCAGATACACCGCACCGGCACCCTGCCTGGCACCCAGCTGATTGGCGTAGGAGAACGAGTCCTCCAGCAGCTTCATGATGGGGATGACGCCCGAGCTCTGATTCTCGATGTTCTTGATCGGTGCGCCGTGCTCACGAATGTTGGTCAGCAGCAGTGCAACCCCGCCGCCGCGCTTTGACAGTTGCAACGCCGAGTTGATCGAGCGACCGATGGACTCCATGTTGTCCTCGATGCGCAGCAAAAAGCAGCTCACCGGCTCGCCACGCTGCTTCTTACCGGAGTTCAGGAACGTCGGGGTGGCCGGCTGGAATCGGCCGTCGATGATCTCGTCGACGAGCTTCTCGGCCAGTCCGGTGTCACCGGAGGCCAGCGTCAGCGCCACCATGACGACCCGGTCCTCGAAGCGCTCCAGATAGCGCTTGCCGTCAAAGGTTTTCAGCGTGTAGCTGGTGTAGTACTTGAAAGCGCCGAGGAACGTCGGGAACCGGAACTTCTTGGCATAGGCGCGACTGATGAGTGTCTTGACGAAGTTGCGCGAGTACTGGTCGAGCACCTCGCGCTCGTAATAGTTCTCCTTGATCAGATAGTCGAGCTTCTCGTCCTGATCGTGGAAGAACACGGTGTTCTGGTTGACGTGCTCCAGGAAGTACTGGTGCGCGGCTTCGCGATCCTTGTCGAACTGAATCTTGCCGTCCGCGTCGTACAGATTCAGCATCGCGTTGAGCGCGTGGTAATCCGTTTCGGCGGCGGCGGCCGACGGGGCGGTTACAGGCTCTGCAGCTGTGGCGGTTGGTGACACGTCCGGTCCTTCCAAAAGTCTTCTAAGCCCACACGGACGGCTTCCACGTCGTCGGGGGTTCCCATTAGTTCGAAGCGATAGAGGTAGGGCACGCCGCACTTCGCAGACACCACATTGCCGGCGTAGGCGAATTCCTGCACCAAAGTTGTTGTTGCCCGCGGCGATGACGCCGCGGATCAACGACCGGTTGTGCTCGTTGTTCAAAAAGGCGATGACCTGTTTGGGGACATAGCCCCCACTGTTGATGTCCGGTGTGGCGTGCCCACCGCCGTAGGTGGGCAGCACCAGCACGTAGGGTTCGTCGACCTCGATGCGGCCGTGCAGCGGAATCCGGGTAGCGGGCAAACCCAGCTTCGTGACGAAGCGGTGGGTGTTCTCGGACACGCTGGAGAAGTAAACGAGGTTGCTCATTCGTTTCCTATCTCCTGCTGTCTGGGATTCCCTAAGCCGTGGCCGCGACCGCGCCGAGCGCCTTGATGCGATCCGGCCGGAACCCGGACCAGTGGTCGTTGCCGGCCACCACGACCGGAGCCTGCAGGTAACCGAGTGCCATGACGTAGTCACGGGCCTCGGAGTCCAGGCTGATGTCGACCGTCTCGTAGGCGACGCCCTGCTTGTCCAGCGCCTTGTAGGTGGCGTTGCACTGCACGCATGCGGGCTTGGTGTACACGGTGATCGATGTGGGATTCATCTGCGGTACGACTCCTCTGCGACCTAAGACTGGCAACTGATCTTTGTACTGCGTGTCACTGAAGTTCAGCGGCCCGGCGACCCTCAAAATTCCTGCCGTACGGAGCCGTGGTCCGTGGAGTCTGCGAGCCGACACCGGCGGATTTCTGGACTCCGGCCGACCCGTGGAGGCTTAGAAACTGTGGGGGTCTGTCGGTGTTCGAAACACTACACCTGGTGTCCGACATTGCGAAGGGATACAAGATGTTCTGAATAACAATCTTGAAATTCCCTGGTCGTAAGCGTTTGGCAGATGCGGCCCTCGGCGTGTCGCACATCACATCTTGAGGTGTGTCGCGCCTGAGGCGCGGGTTCGCATAGGTCTACCACCCACCACCGACAAGCCGGCCGCCGGCAACCGTCACAGTGACATAACAGCAAAGCCGTCAAACGGTTACGAAAGCCGCCCGGCGGCATCGGCGTCGCGCCTGCCCCGCAGGATCCCCTCGATGTTGCGCTCGGCGAGCGCGGTGATCGACATGAAGGGATTGCAGCCGATGTAGCCCGGGATCAGCGAAGCATCGTTGACGTAGAGGTTGTTGTAGCCCTTGACCCGCCCGAAGCCGTCGGTGGCCATCCCCCGCACCGCGCCACCCAGTGGATGCACCGTGTGCGGCGCAAAGACCTTGCCGTCGAAAATGTCGTCACGGTAGTCGACCCCGTTGGCGCCGACAATCCTGTCGAACACGATCTTGGCCCTGGCCGCCTGGTGCTCGGTGTGGCCCTCCGGCCAGTCGATGGTGATCGAATCCGAAGCGTTGTCGTAGATGATGTCCGCGCGGTCGTCGGTCTTGACCATCGCGTAGTAGCCGAGCGCGTTGGTCTCCACCGGAAGCGGGATCGAGAAGACGCTGGCATACACCGGGTTGTCCGGGTCGTCGCGGCCGTCGAGGTTGATCATCCCCATCAGCGACTGCTGGGTGCCCGTCGGATCGTTGGTCATGTGCGAGACCATGACGTCCCCGTTATTGCCGTATCCGCGGCCGATCTCCTCGCTGAGATCCGGCAGCGCTCCGGTATCACGGGCCCGCAGCAGAATCTGCGAGGTGCCGAGCACGCCCGCGCTCAGATAGAGGTGATCGCAGCCCAGTTCGTCGCGCGCGACCTCGGTCCCCCAGCGGTCGATCTCGCGGATGGACACCACGTACTCACCGGACGGCTCACGACGGATACCGGTGACTTCGGTCAGGGGTCGCAGCGTCACGTTGCCGGTCGCCAGCGCTGCGGCAATGTAAGTCACATCGACGCTGCCGAACCGACCGTAGTTGTTGCCGTACTGCTGCTCGAAGTCGAGCGCGGAACGCGGAACCTGGCCCGCCTCTTCCTGCTTCATGTACTCGAACGAATACGCGCTGGCGTTGTAATCGAGGCCGTATCCCGCGGCCTGCGCGTACTGGCGGCCCACCCGGGCATATTGGAAGTAGGGCGTCTGCTCGAACCAGTCCATATCGCGACGGTTGATCCGCAACATGTCTGTGGCGCGCCCGATGTAGGTGCCGAGGAATTGGTCGGCATTGATGTCGGGGAAAGCGGCGCGAACCTGAGCAGCAGTCGGTACCGCGGCGATGGCCGCGTTGATCATCGATCCACCGCCGACGGCGATACCGCGAAACACGCTGTGTGCGCCGTGCACCGACTTGTCACAGATTCCGGCTTGGACCGGCTGCGGTGACGGGTTGTTCTGGGCCACCTGGTCGACGGAGATTCCCATGTACGACGGCACCAGGCTCGGCGGGACATCGGTGAACCAGCCGGCTCGGGTATCAGCAGGCAGCATCCGGGTGAATCGTCTGCCGTCTTCGTCCGGCGTATCCCACAGTCGGCCCTTCTCCAGAATCAGCGTCTGGGTTCCGGCCTGCCCGAGCCGCAGTGCGGAAACTCCGCCGCCGTATCCGCTGCCGACGACGATCGCCGGGTAGTGGCTTCGTGAGCTCTTCGCCGACGGCCGCCTCTGGAATTCAAGGAGGCCGGCACCGAGCGCGGCACCCGCGACTATCCCCGCCGAGGCGCCGAGAAATCGCCGCCGCGAGACGGTCGCCGCAGCGCGCCGACGATGCGCCCTAGGCGCACGCCGGACCGGAAACTCGTCGGCTCCGTGCGATTCTGGCGAATTTTTCATTATGTTCTAGACACATCACTTCGTAGCGCAAGTAGCAAACGTATCGCTGCGGACCACGAAGTCGAGTTTGTCGCGAACGCAGCAATCCGGGCAATTCCAGTCGTTCGGAACTGCGGCCCACGGAGTGCCTGTCGGAAACCCTTCACGCGGATGAGCAGTGTGTTCGGCGTACCGATAGCCGCATTCCGGGCATTGCGCCGATATCACCATCGCCCTCCCTTCATCTGCGTGGCCGTCACGTCCGACGCGACACCAGCAACGCGTGTAAGGTAACGGTTGAATATATTAGCTTTATTTTGTAGTTTGCGATAGTAGATCTAGCAATGGCTAGGAGCTTATGGATTCAACATCGCGAACAGATCATCGCGGGTTCAGTGAGCCCGGTCACAGAGTTGCCTCGGACAGTGGTTGGCGGGACCGAAAGCGCTACCTCTGGTTACTTGCGCCGATCGTGCCGTCGCTTGTCGCCGAATCGTGGTTTCTGGTACAGGTCACCGGCCAGGAGCTGTTCTGGTGGTTCGGCCCGATCCTGACGTTCTTCGTCGTTCCGGTGCTCGACCACCTAGTCGGAGCCGATACGGAGAACCCTCCAGACAGCGCATTGGCCTGGCTGGAGAACGACCGCTTCTATCGGTGGGTCACCATGCTCTGTCTGCCCGGCCAGTATCTGTCGCTCCTCTTCGCCTGCTGGATTTGGGCGGGCGGCGGCTGGGTCGACATGTCATTGATCGACAAGCTCGGGCTGATGTTCACCGCCGGCATCGTCGGCGGGATAGCGATCGGCACCGCACACGAACTGGGACACCGCCGTGCGGGTCTTGAACGCAAACTGAGCAAGCTCGCGCTCGCGCAGTCGGGCTACGGGCATTTCTTCGTCGAGCACAACCGCGGGCATCACGCGAAGGTGGCCACACCCGAGGACCCCGCGAGTTCGCGTCTCGGCGAGTCGCTGTACGCCTTCATTCCACGCTCGGTTGCCGGCGGTGCACGATCCGCTTGGCGACTCGAGCGTGCACGATTCGCAAGGATCGGGACCTCACACTGGAGCCTGCGCAACGACGTCCTCAACGCCTGGCTGCTGACCGTGGTGTTGTTCGCGATTCTGGTCGCATGGTTCGGAGTCGTTGTGCTGCCATGGCTTATCGGCCAGGCGATAGTCGGCTTTTGCATGCTCGAGACCGTCAACTACCTCGAGCACTACGGCCTCCGGCGGCAGAAGCTCGCTGACGGACGGTACGAAAGAGTACGTGCGGCGCACAGCTGGAACAGCAATACGATCGTCGCCAATGTGTGCCTGTTCCACCTCCAGCGGCACTCCGATCATCACGCCCATCCCGTGCGCCGCTACCAGACGCTGCGTCACGCCGAAGAAGCGCCGCAGCTCCCGTCCGGTTACGCCACCATGATGCTGATCGCGATGATCCCGCCGTTGTGGCGGCGCGTCATGGATTGGCGCGTCGTCGACCACTACGGCGGGCAGGAGCAACTGGCGGCTTTGGGCCCGCGTTACGCACAGCGACGCATTCGCAACGTCTACCGCGACGTCAGCCCGCCGCTGTAGGTTTCACCCGACTTCGGCGGCGAGCTTGCCCACGATGTCGCGCAGCTGCCCGGCGACGTCAGCGTTCTCGCGGGGATGCTTGCCGTCGAATACCGTGGACTGAACCGAAAGATTCAAGTCCTCCACCACTCGCGGCCCCGCGATGCCGAACGACTTACGCGTTTCGTCATGCGCCCATACCCCGCCGTACTGGCCGAGGGCAGCGCCGATGACCGCCATCGGCTTGCCTTTCAGTGCGCTGTTTCCGAACGGCCTCGACAGCCAGTCGATCGCGTTCTTCAGTACGCCCGGAATGCTGCCGTTGTACTCCGGCGTGACGACCAGCGCGGCGTCGGCTTCGGCCGCGGCCTGACGCAACGCCACGACCGGCTCGGCAACGTCGGAGTTGTCGATGTCCTCGTTGTAGAACGGCAACTCCCCCAGCCGGTCGAACAGCTCCAAGCTCGTACCGTCCGGAGCCGTTTCGATCGCCAGCTCGGCGAGCTGGCGGTTGATCGACGCCGCGCGCAGACTGCCCACTAGCACCAGCACCTTGATGTCCGACACGTGCAATTCCTTTCAATTGGCCTATGGATCCTCGCACTGTGTAACCGGACCTTGGTCCGAATTCATCCCTCTGAATTAAAGTGGTGACATGCCCCCGCATGCGCTGCCGATTTCGGATGAAGCGCCGCAAGAGCGGGGCGACGCCGCTCGTAACCGCACGTTACTGCTCGAGGCCGCGCGCCGGTTGATCACCGAACGCGGCGCCGACGCGGTCACCACCGACGATATTGCCGTGGCGGCGGGCGTGGGCAAGGGCACGTTGTTTCGCCGTTTCGGCAGCCGCGCGGGACTGATGATCGTTCTGCTCGACGAGGACGAGAAAGTCCAGCAGCAGGCCTTCCTCTTCGGACCGCCACCACTGGGGCCGGGTGCACCGCCGCTGGAAAGGCTGCTCGCATACGGCCAGGCCCGGCTGAAGTTCGTGACGGCCCATCAGGCGCTGCTGTCGGATGCCAACCGTGACCCCCAGATGCGTTTCAACGCCCCGGCCACGCTGCACCATCGCCACGTCACGGTGCTGCTTCAAGACGCGTCCACCACGGGCGACCTCGACGCGCAGGCCGCCGCGCTGCTTGCGCTGCTGGACGCCGACTACGTGCATCACCAACTCAACGAGGGCGGTCAGACGTTGAGGACCCTGGGCGACGCGTGGGAGACGCTGGCGCGCAAGCTCTGCGGCACGTAACCGCGATGAGCGCTCGCTGGGTTTTGCACGTCGACCTGGATCAGTTCCAGGCCGCTGTCGAGGTGCGACGGAATCCCGACCTCGCCGGTCTGCCGATCATCGTCGGCGGCAACGGCGATCCGAACGAGCCCCGAAAGGTCGTCACCTGCGCGTCGTATCCGGCACGGGCGTTCGGCGTCCACGCTGGGATGCCGCTTCGCACTGCAGCCCGCAAATGTCCCGACGCGACGTTTCTCCCGTTGGACACCGACGCCTACGACGAAGCCTCCGAAGAGGTGATGAGCCTGTTGCGCGACTTCGGCCATCCGGTCGAGGTGTGGGGCTGGGATGAGGCGTACGTCGGTGCCGACCTGAAAGACACCGAAGATCCATTCCAACTGGCGGAACAGATTCGTGATGTCGTGGCCGCGGGCACGGGATTGTCGTGTTCGGTCGGTATCAGCGACAACAAGCAGCGGGCCAAGGTCGCAACCGGTTTCGGCAAGCCCGCCGGGGTCTACGCCCTCACCGAGGACAACTGGATGGCGGTGATGGGTGACCGGGACGTCGACGCGCTATGGGGCGTCGGCCCCAAGACGGCGAAAAAGCTTGCGGGCATGGGCATTACCACCGTCGCCGACCTGGCCTCCACCGACGCGCAACTGCTGACCTCGACGTTCGGCCCGACCACC
Organism: uncultured Actinomycetota bacterium; assembly: GCA_963720345.1. Classification (GTDB taxonomy): domain Bacteria; phylum Actinomycetota; class Actinomycetes; order Mycobacteriales; family Mycobacteriaceae; genus Mycobacterium. The sequence continues at coordinate 125,794 of CAVRFN010000043.1, read as the reverse complement.
GGCCTGTGGATTCTGCTGCTGGCCAAGGGTGGCGGCGACACCGAGGTGAGCGCCCAGCCGTGGGTTGCGCGCTCGCGCAGCCATGTGATCACCTTCCCTCGCGACCTGACCGACCGCGCTGAAATCGACTCGGCCGTAGTCGAACTCGCTGAACTGACGCTCGCCGAGATCGTCGAACAGGGCCGTGTGGTCACCCGAGTGGCGGTGACGGTTCGCACGAAGACATTCTTCACCCGCACCAAGATTCGTAAGCTCGGATCGGCGGGCAACGACCAACAGACCATCGTGGCCACCGCACTGGATCTGCTGCACCAGTTCGAACTGGACCGCCCCATCCGGCTGCTCGGTGTGCGATTGGAACTCGCCCCACCCGACGGCGGCGGCTACTAGCTCCCGCTCGACGAGTGCCTGCTCGACGTCTTCGGTCGCAGCGCGCGGGTGAAAAGCACGTTGACCTGGCGCATCGCCACGCTGTAGGGCCACCACATCGTCCTCTTGAACATGTAGAGCGCCCGGATGTCCGGCGATGTGTAGATCAGGAACCGGTTGCGCCGAACGCCGCGCAGTATCCGGTCGGCGACATGTTCCGGTGACACCGCGTGGCCGCTGAACCGATCCGTCCAGCGTTTTACGCTGGGGTCGTCGCGGTCCACGCCCGCGATCTGGACCGTCTGCACCAGAGGGGTTTTCACCGCGCCAGGCACGACAACCGACACCCCGATGCGGTGTCGAGCCAGGTCGAACCGCAATACCTCGGAAAGGCCGCGCAACCCGTACTTGCTCGCGCTGTACGCGGCGTGCCAGGGCAACGCCACCAGACCGGCGACCGAGGAGACGTTGACCAGATGCCCACCCCTGCCTGCCGCAACCATCGGCGGGACGAATGACTCGATGATGTGGATCGGCCCCATCAGGTTGATGTCGATCATCGATTTCCAGTGCTGGTGCGTGAGAGTCGAGACCGTGCCCCAGGCAGACACACCCGCGATGTTCATCACTACATCCATCGCCTGGTGTTCGGCGTGAACGTCAGCGGCGAACTGGTCGACGGCGTCGTAGTCGGAGATATCGAAAGCGCGGTGCACGTGGACCACCCCGCCCAGCGCCCGGGCATCGGCGACAGTCTTCTCCAGGCCCTCGGCGTCGCGGTCGGTGAGAAACAGTTCGGCGCCCTCGGCGGCCAGCTTCAGCGCCGTCGACCGGCCGATGCCGCTGGCGGCTCCGGTGAGAAGACAACGCTTGCCGGCGAAATCGCTCCCCGCAGAAACGCCAGAAACGCCAGCCATGTCGCTGACACTACCTAGTCGTCTTCGGGTCCGATCCGCCCCACATCGCGTTCAGCCACAACTTCTCGACGATCTCGACCGCACGCGAGGAATCCTGCCCCCGGCCGACGAACGTGCTGTCGTGCGTCAACGTCATGGTGGTCACTGCCGCCAACGTTCGCACCAGGGCCGGCAGGTCATCGGCGATCGGCCGCAACTCGGCGTCTTGTTCGAGCAGGGTGATCAGCTTGTCGATGATCCCGTCATAGAAGTCGTCCATCATCTCGCGGATCTGCGCATCGGTGTACCGCGCGACCGCGCAGGCCTTCAAGACGGGATCGTCGTTCGCGTACACGGCGGCGGCGCTGCCGACCATCCGCTTGGCGAACACCGCAGGCGTCTCTCCCGGCTCGCGCGGCGCGAAGTGGTGGGTGAGGCTGTCGAGAAGCTCATCCGCGTCGGCGAGGATCACGGCGAGCACGGCGTACTTCGAGTCGAAGTAGAAGTAGAACCCCGACCTGGCGACGCCGGCGCGTTCGCTGATGGTGCTGACGGACAGATCGGCGAACGATCGCTCGTGCAGAAGCTCACGTACCGCGGTCACTATGGCATCGCGCTGCCGGTCGCCCCTGCTGCGACGGACCTCGGGGGATGTGGACTCAGCGGTCATGGGTGTAGACCTTGGCACCGCGACACGCTCGATCCAAACTTGACATGCGTCAAGTCTGCCATTCAGGATGAGGATAGGAGTGACAACGGCCACAGTCACCTTTTGCTTGAGGAGCCCAGATGCCGACGACCATCAGCACCAAGGACTACCTGCTCGATCAGGCGAAGCGGCGGTTCACCCCGTCGATCACCAACTTCCCTGGCTTAGGTGCCGTCGAGAAGCGGCTGCTGGCTCGCGACTGGCCGCAGCACCCGTTGGCCGAGCCACCCGCGGGCAGTGGCTTGAAGCCGGTCATGGGAGACGCCGGACTGCCGATTCTCGGCCACATGATCGAGATGTTCCGCGGCGGTCCCGAGTTCCTGCTGCACTGTTACCGGACCCGCGGACCAGTGCTGTTCGCCGACTCGCCGGTGCTGCCCGCGGTCACTGCCCTGGGTCCAGACGCCGCGCAGATCATCTACTCGAACAAGGGCAAGGACTACTCGCAGGAGGGCTGGATCCCGGTCATCGGGCCGTTCTTTCACCGCGGGTTGATGCTGCTCGACTTCGAGGAGCACATGTTCCACCGGCGGATCATGCAGGAGGCGTTCGTCCGCACCCGCCTCGTCGGCTATACCGAGCAGGTCGACCAGGTGGTGTCCAAGGTCATCGCCCAGGACTGGGTCGCAAACGATGCCCGCTTCCTGCTCTATCCCGCGATGAAGCAGATGACGCTCGACATCGCCTCGATGGTGTTCATGGGCCACGAACCGGGCACCGACCACGAGCTGGTCACCAAGGTCAACAACGCGTTCACCACGACAGTGCGTGCAGGCAACGCGATCATCCGCACCGGCGTGCCGCCGTTCACGTGGTGGCGCGGCCTCAAAGCCCGCGAGCTGCTGGAGAACTACTTCCAGGCCCGGGTGGCCGAGCGCCGCGGTGCCGAAGGGTCCGACCTGCTCACGGTGCTGTGCAACACCGAAGACGAGGACGGAAACCGGTTCTCCGACGACGACATCGTCAACCACATGATCTTCCTGATGATGGCGGCGCACGACACCTCGACCTCCACCGCCACCACCATGGCCTATTACCTGGCGGCCAACCCCGAGTGGCAGGACCGTTGCCGCGACGAATCCGACCGGCTCGGCGACGGTCCGGTGGACATCGAGTCGCTCGAGAAGCTGGAGACGCTCGACCTCGTCATGAACGAGTCGATCCGGCTGGTGACCCCCGTGCAGTGGGCGATGACGGCGCACCGTGCGCGACACCGAACTGCTCGGCTACTACCTTCCGAAGGGCACCAACGTCATCGCCTATCCGGGCATGAACCACCGGCTCGAGGAGTTCTACCCCGATCCGTACGACGTTCGACCCCGAGCGGTTCGCCGAACCGCGCAACGAGCACAAGAAACACCGCTACGCGTTCACGCCGTTCGGCGGAGGCTCGCACAAATGCATCGGCATGACGTTCGGCCAGCTCGAGGTCAAGACGATCATGCACCGGCTGCTACGCAAGTACCGCCTCGAGTTGCCGCAGCCCGGCTACAAGGCCACCTGGGACTACGGCGGCATGCCGGTCCCGATGGACGGTCATGCCGATCGTGCTGCGGCCGCTGCGCTGAGGATGGCCGACAGCCAGAACTCATTGGCCGACCGCATTGTCGACGCGTTGGCGGTCGGGCGCATCGCGGCCGGCGCGCTGCCCTGGATCAGTCCCCGCCTCACTGCACGGGTGTTCGGGATGGACACCGACGGCCCAGTCGGCTTACCCGTGGCGGCTTTTCGGTGTCCGCGATCTCGTCATCGGCGTCGGCACGCTGTGCTCGTCCGGTGCGCAGCGGCGGGCATTCGCGACTGCCGGTCTGGCCTGCGACGTGGGCGACGGCGCCGCCGGTGCCGCCGCGATGTACCGCGGCGACTTCACGCGCTCGACCTGCCGGCGCACCCGCTACCGTGCCGGTGCTAGCGGTCGTCCTCGGCGCCTGGGCGCTGCGCGGCTCCTGCGCTAGGCCGCCGCGAGCGGTGAATCCGCCAGCCGCGAACCGCCGCGCGAGCGGCGAATCAGGCCACCGACAGCAGCCGGTTGGCGCACGCGATCACGGCACGCAATGCCGACTGCGTCGGGTCGTCGGCGAGGCCCATCGCCCACTCGGAGTGCCCACCGTCGGAACCGCGGACGAACGTTGCGGTGTTCTCGCCGGCGGGCAACTGGTGAAAGGCGGTCATTTCGACCGCGATCCCCCGCTCGTAGAGCATCTCCGTCAGCGCGGCGACCGGTCCGGACGCCTTGGCCGATGACGTGCTGATGCGGTCTCCGACGGCCAGCGTGGCCTGGTAGTTGCGCGCCTGCGGACCCAACCGGGTGGCGGGACGCTCAGCGTCGGTGCAGTCCCACTGGCCCAGCCGCAGAGGTCCCGTGCTTGGCGCGTATTGATCGAGGAACGTTTCGAAAGACATTGCATCGGCCTCCTCGCGCAGACCGCGGGGCATAGGTCCGTTCACGTGGGTCGCGAACGATGCTGCACCCTTAAGGGCCCTGCACTGATTGCGGGTTCGAATGTCATGTGCCGGTCTTCTCAGTTGAGAGGAAGTGACCGACGAGGTAGCGACGACCCACAGCGAGGGGTCGGTCAGGATCAGACCCCGCTGCGGGTTGCTACTACGAGTCGCCTCGGCACGTTCGCGACTCTAGACGCCTGTCTACGAAGGTGCAAACACATTTCAGCGGACCAGTCGCCGAAGCAGAGACGACGCCACGGCGACGCCGACGATCGCGGCCACGACCAGCACCGCGATGTCGAGTGCGGCATTCGTCGGTGTGCCGATGAGCAGCCCGCGCAGCGCGTTGACCTCGTAACTGAGCGGGTTGACGGTCGACAGCCACCGCAGCCACTGCGGCATGACGTCCACCGGGTACAGCGCGTTGGACGCGAAGAACAGCGGCATCGTGATCGCCTGTCCGATGCCCATCAGGCGGTCGCGGTTACGCACCAGACCTGCCAGCGATATCGACAGACACGCGAAGAACGCCGACCCGAGCACGACGACGCCCATCGCCCCGAGGATGCGCAACGGGTTGACCGTCATGTGCACGCCCAGGAGGTACGCGAGCGCCACCACGCCGATCACCTGCACGACCGAGCGCACTCCGGCGGCGAAGGCTTTGCCGGTCACCAGCGCCGACGCAGGCGCAGGCGTGACCATCAACTTGGCGAGCATTCCGGCGTCGCGGTCCCACACGATCTGGATGCCGTAGAAGATCGAGATGAACAACGCCGACTGCGCGATGATGCCGGGCGCCAGGAACGCCAGGTAAGGGACGTCGCCGGTGTCGATGACGTTCAGATGCGAAAACGTCTGCCCGAAGATCAGCAGCCACAGTGCGGGCTGCACCAGGCGGGTGAACAGCTCGGTGCGGTCATGGCGCAGCTTCTGCAGTTCGACAAGCGCGAAGGCGCCCACCCGCACCGCCATGCCGCGGATCCGGCGCCAGCCGCGTGGTGCGCGAACGAGGCTGTATCTCGGCACGAGGCTCAACTGACACGGCGCGCCGTCCTTCGGCTCGAGCGCACGTCCCGGATTCCCGTCTGGGATGCGTCTTCGGCGAAATCCGCTCCCGCATAACGCCGGAACACATCCTCCAGAGTCGCTTGCGGCGAGACGGTCTGCTTCAGCTCGGCCGGTGAACCGACAGCCTGCAATCGACCGTGATGCATCAGCGCAACACGGTCGCAAAGCGCGTCAGCTTCCTCCATGTAGTGCGTGGTCAACAGGACCGTCATGCCGAACTCCTGCTGCATGCGTTGGACCTGCGCCCAGACACCATCGCGGGCGATCGGGTCGAGTCCGACCGTCGGCTCATCGAGCAGCAGCAGCGACGGCCGATTCACCAGGGCCTGGGCCAGTTCCAGGCGCCGCACCATGCCGCCGGAGTAGGTGCTGGCCAACCCATCCGCGACGTCGAGCAGACTCATCGCCTCGAGCGCGTCGTCCACCCTGCGCCTGCGTTCATGGCGTGGGACGTCGTAAAGCCGTGCGAACAGCTCGACGTTCTGCCGTCCGGTCAGCGCCGACTCAATCGAAAGCTGTTGCGGCACATAGCCGATGTTGTGCCGGATATCCATCGTGCGGCGCCGTGAATCCATGCCGAAGATCTCGACGTGGCCGCCTTGCACCGGCGTCAAGGTCGTCAGCACCTTCACGACTGTCGTCTTGCCCGCACCGTTGGGCCCGAGCAGGCCCACTGTTTCGCCCGCCGCGACCTGGAGGCTGAAATCGTCGACAGCCGTGAAACGGCCATAGGAGTGGCACAGATTGCGGCAGTCGATCGCCGGCGTTTCGAGAGCGGTCACGCTTGGTCCTTCTGCAGCATTCGTGTCATTTCGCTGAGTACCCCCAGTCCGCTTTCCAATCGTTCGATCTGCTCGGCGTCCAGGTCGCCGAGCACCCCGGCCAACGTCGCCCTGCGAGCCGCGCGCGTCTGGTTCGCGATGCGTTGAGCGGGTTCGGTGAGCCGCAAGCGTCCAATCCTGCGGTCGTCGGCGTCCGCGTCCCGGATCAGCAACCCGTCCGCCGAAAGCTTGCTGACCAACGTGGACGCGGTGTTGGGAACCAGGCCCAATTCCTCGCGCTGCCTCCCTGACCGAGATGGCCGGCCTGCGACCGACCAGTCGCAACAGTTCGGCCTGGGACTGCGTCAGACCGTTGGCGTCGAAACCCCGCCCGGCCGAACGGCGCAACTGGCGGCGGAATCGTCCGATGACATCGAACAACTCACTCGCGAGATCGGCCCTGGTGTCCACCCTGGGCATGATACCTCTGTTTCAGAGGTATCTCTCCCCCAGCAGATGCCCCGACGCCCACCGCGAAGTAACGTGTGCGCGCAAATGACGTGGTGGGATGCGGCCTTTCTCGCCGCGGCGGGTGTGCTCGGCGGCCTCACCGGCAGCATCGCGGGGTTGGCCTCGGTGGCGACGTATCCCGCACTGCTGTTGGTCGGCCTGCCGCCGGTGACCGCCAATGTGACCAACACGGTGGCCGTGGTGTTCAACGGGATCGGGTCGGTACTGGGCTCACGCCCCGAGCTCGAGGGCCAGGGACCCTGGCTCAAACGCATCGCCCCGGTCGCGGTGCTGGGTGGGTTGGTAGGCGCCGTCCTGCTGTTGTCCTTGCCCGCTGAGGGTTTCGAGAAGGTGGTTCCCCTTCTTCTCGCGTTCGCCTCGGTAGCCATCCTCATCCCGGCCCGCCAGCGCAAAGATGCGACGGTTGCGAGCCATCGAAGACATACGGTGACGATGGCACTCGAATCGGCTGCGATCTTCGTAATCTGTATCTACGGTGGCTATTTCGGTGCGGCCGCGGGTGTCCTGCTCCTCGCGATACTGCTGCGCGCGGGCGGGGCGACGCTGGCGCATGCCAATGCGGGCAAGAACGTGATCCTCGGTATCGCCAATGTCGTCGCGGCCGTCGTCTTCGTCTTTGTCGCACCGGTGCAGTGGTCGGCGGTCATTCCGCTCGGGCTCGGCTGCCTCGTGGGATCCCGGCTGGGCCCCATCATCGTGCGTCACGCACCCGCCAAGCCCATGAGACTGGCGATCGGCGCAGCCGGCTTGGCGTTGGCGGTCAAGCTCGGCGTCGACGCCTATCGCTGAGGATTTAGCTGTTCAACAGGGGCGAGTGTGGCCTGAGGGTTGCGGACTTGCGCCCCAGTTGCGTGGCCGATCGGTGGCCGTCGGCACACACCCAGTTGCCTAGCCGTGGCGGGCCAGAAATGGGCGCGTAATCCCGCGAGAAACGATTCGCGCCATGCTGGCCGAGCAACCCAATTCGCAAGTGATTTGGATTCGCACATCGAGCGGCGGTCATCCGCAAAACGTCTGCCGAAGTTATCGTTCGACGCTACGTGGGCGACGAACTTCTCAGATAGCCTCGCCAAATGATCCGTGTCGCGATCGTCGGCGGAGGTGCGGCGGGCGTGCTCGCGGCGGCGCATCTGCGCAGGCGCAATCCAGATGCCCAGATCACGCTGATCGACGCGTCAGGTCGGCCCGGCACCGGCGCGGCGTATGGCACGAGCGACCCGCGCCACTTGCTCAACGTTCCGGTGGCCCGGCGATGTCTGCGTGGCCCGACGATCCCGACCACTTCTGCCGCTGGCTCGACGAAAGAGCCGTCCCGTGCGAGGAGAGCTTCGCCCCGCGTCTCGCGTATGCCCGATATCTGCAAGAACAACTCGCGGCCGCCGACGTCCGGCTCGAAGTCGCCGAGGTTGTCGGGCTGAAGCCCGGGGCGCCAGCGCGACTGGAACTCAAAGATGGACGTACGTTGTCGGCCGACACCGTCGTGCTCGCGGTCGGCCGCCCCGAGGATGGCATGCCGGATTCGTTGGAACGGGCATTCGGACCGGTGCTGGCCACCGCGACCGGCGGCAAGGTCGTGCTGGATCCGTGGGCTCCCGGTGCGCTTGCGGCGCTAGCCGCGCGCCGCCCGTCCGACGTCTTGGTGATCGGATCCGGACTCACCGGCGTCGACGTCGGCCTGCACCTCATTGCGCGGGGCGCCACGGTCACGCTGCTGTCGCGTCACGGCGAACTCCCGCGGCGATTCCGCGCAACCGGCGCACCGACGGACTTGCCGCACGTCGATGCACTCGCTTCCGAGGTCTCGCTGGACGAGCTGCGCACCGCGCTTACCGCGGATCTCGCTCACGCACGCGCCGCCGCGACGGATTGGCGTCAGGTGATCGACGCGGTTCGACCGCACACGCCACGCCTGTGGCGGTCCTTGGGGTGGGAGGACCAGCGCCGGTTCCTGCGGGAGGACTTGCGGCAGTGGGAGGTCCTGCGCCATCGCATGCCGCCAACGTTGCCGATGCGATTCGTGGCGCAATCGATGACGGCGATCTGATCATCGAGGCCGGCGAGGTAGCCGATGTGTCACTGCGCGGCAACGGCGTTGAACTCGTCATCACTACCAGCGACGCGTCAGTTCGCCGTCGACGTGACGCGGTAGTCGTTGCCGCCGGAAACTGCGTGGGATCGGCGGGCCCTGAATCGCAGTCCCGCTCTGGTCGAACCTGCTGGCCACCAATGTCGCGTCGCTGCATCCGTCTGGCGTCGGCGTCCGACTCGATGCCGACGGCTACCTTATCGACGGGTCCGGCGAGCACGGTTCCGGGCATCGTTTGTCTCGGCTCGATCCGCCAGGGCGAACTGTGGGAGACGACCGCGATTCCCGAAATCCGTTCTCAGGCTGTCGCCATCGCGGAGCTGATCGCCGGCGACGCGCGCGTCCGTCCGACGCGGGCACCCAGAACTAAATCGATTGCGCCGAACGGAAGCTGACCGGCGCTGCCGCGTCGTATGCCGAAGGTGTGCGTCGTCTACTCGCCGTGCAGGACGGCGCATCCGTCGCCTTCGCCGCCGCCGTCGCCGAAGACCCGGATCATGCGCGCGCACACGTCGCGCTCGCGATGATCGCCACAGAACGGCCCGACCGCGCGGGCGGCCCCGATGCGGTCGACCGGCCATCTCGCCCGAGCGCGGACGGCGCTCGCGCGCGGCACCGACGAGGACCGCAGCCACGTCGAGGCCATCGCGACGTGGTGCGAGAAGGGCAACGACGCGGGCTCGAAGGCGCTCATGGCGCACCTCGATCACGTGCCGAATGATGCACTCGCATTACTGGTGCTCGCGCCGTCCATCGCATTCGCCGGTGCAGGCGATGCATTGCCGGACGCCTGGCAATACGTCGAGCAGTTCACCAACGTGCACGGCGAAGCGCCGTGGTATCTCGGCCTGCGCGCCTACGGCCGAACCGAACAGGGCCTCTGGTACGACGCAGCCGACCTGGCCGACGCAGCCCTCGAACATGATCCGGGCAACGGCAATGCGGCGCACGCACTTTCGCACGTGCACTACGAAACCGATGCGCACGGCGCCGGGCTGAAGTGGCTGACCGACTGGATCGTCACCGACGGCGCTACCCAGCGTTACGTTCCGCACTTCCAATGGCACGCCGCGCTGCATGAACTCGCGATGGGTGATGCGACCGCCGCGGCGCGGCGCTATGCCGCGTCTCTTGCGCCGCCCCACTCGAAAGGGGTGCGATGTCTCGTCGACGCCGCGTTCGCTGGCATGGCGGGCGCGGCTGCATCCGGACTGGGTGACTCCGCCCGACCCGATGCCGGTATTGGCGGAGGTCGGCGCTCTCGCGTACTCGCCGCAAGACGCCGTTCATCGCGTTTCACGCATTGCTCCTGCTGGCTGCCGCGAACGATCCGGCCGCGATCCGCGCGATGGAGGTACCGGGTGCGACCGATATGCAGGCGACGACGTTGCGCCTCATCGGCAGAGGTCTCATCGCCCTGATTGAGGACGAGCCGCGTGCCGCGCTCGACTATCTGCTCGAAGCGCTTCCGGGTCTACCGTCGCTCGGCGGGAGCCGCGTGCAACAAGAGGTGGTCCTGGAAACAGCGCTGGCCGCGATGCTCCGGCTCGGTGCGCCGGGGCAGGCGGCGCGCCTCTTGTCGCGCCATCGCGCTACGCCCAAACCCCCGGTGGCCCGCGGCGCAGTGAATTAACACAGTGCTGGTCGTTTCGGTTCGCGGCTGGTCATGGATGATTTCCTCTTTGCCGCAGCCGTGCTGGCGTCGGTCGCATCATGTCCCAAACTGAACGGCCAAAGGGAGGTGGCTCAGGCTCCTAGCCGAGCTCAAACGGGTTGTCGCCCTTGACCACCCGGGTGCCGACATCGATCAGATTCTGGGCGTTGGCGTGCAACGCCTCTCCCGCGTCCCGACTCGCCTTACCCATCAGGTAGCGCGACCAGGTGCCCTCGATGACGACGCCGAGTTTGAAGCACGCCATCGCCATGTACCAGTCGAGTTTTGGCGTCTCGCGCCCGCCGGCGTTCCAGTAGGCCTCGAGGAGTTCCCGCCTGCTGGCGAGACCACCGTGCGCGGCCAGTGCGCCCCCTGCGGTGATGACGCTGGTGTTCAGCGGCCACGTGATCAGCATCCAGCCGAGGTCGAGCAGAGGGTCGCCGACAGTGCACATCTCCCAGTCGACGAACGCCGCCAGCTCCGGCCGGTCCCGGCGGAGCAGGACATTGCTCAGGTGCGGGTCGCCGTGCATGATTCCCGGCTCGCTGTCCGGAGGGAGGTTGGCCTGCAGCCATTCGGCAAGGTCGGTGACCGCAAGCGATTCGGGATCGTAGCGCTCGTGCCGGTAGCTTTCCAGCAGCCGGAGAAACTGCGGAACCTGGCGCTCCACAAAAGATCCCGGCCGTTTCAGCTCGGCGAGCGGCTTGCCTTCCCATGCGGCGTTCCCCAGCCGCGCGAGGCTGGCGGCGTAGGACGGGCCGACGTCGTGTCGCAACGTCTCGTCGCGGATGTATGCCTCGGACACCTCGCTGCCGGGGTTGAAGCCGTCGATCTCTTCCATCAGGTAGAAGACGACCCCGAGCACGTCGAGGTCTTCGCAGCCGGCGATGAAGCCGGGATGCGGGACGTCGGTACCCGCGAGCGTGCGCAGCGCCGCCATCTCACGAAGCATCGTCTTGTCACTCGTCGGCCGCGGATGAAGGGGCGGGCGGCGCAACACCATCGGGCGCCCGTCGATGTGCACCCGCACCACGATGTTCTGCGTCCCGCCGGTGAGTGGTTCCACGTCGGTGACGGCCGATCCCAGCCCTTGCTGTTGCGCCCAGCGCTGCACCGCAGCCTGGTCGTCGTCGCTCAGTGTCGGCAGCTGCAGCACGTCATCGGGCATGCAGTACATGGTGTCAGGTCAGGCGCTACCCCTGATAGTTCAGACAGGATTCGGCGCCGTTGATCACACCCTGGCGGAACGCCTCCACCCTCGCCCAGCCTGCGCCCTGGCGTTCGACGTCGCCGTCACCGCGGAACACCAGCAGCGCCTTGATGCCTTCGTCGAGGTCGCCCGGCGAGATGTGGTAGGTGCTGGTCTCGGGACGGTTGTAGAGGATCACGCTCGCCGTGTAGCCGCCGGCCAGGCAGTCGCCGCGCAGCGTCGAGGTCTTCTCGTCGGACTCGTCGCCCAGCCTGGTCAACGCCGCCAGTCCCCACTGGGTGGCCAGCAGCGTGACGACCGCGTAGTCGCCGCCCTGGTTGTAGACCTCGGGCATCGCGTCGACGTTGTCCCAGCCGACGTAATCCTCTGGTACGCAATAGAACAGCGCAGTATCCTTCTGCCGACTGATCCCCGCACATCGGCGGATTGGCCGGGTCGAACGGCTCGATCGACCGCAGCGGCGTCCACTGCTGGCCGTTGGAGATCTCCGGGTACAGCTGGGTGAAGTAGTCCTCGATGTCGTACGGCACCCCGTTGATGATCGAGTCGTAGGGAGCGTCGCCACCGCGCGACGCGTCCTCCTGCATCGTTGAACGGCAGTGCGAGCACCATCGGCTCGTCGTCGCGGTAGTCCTTGCACCTGTCCAGCCCGTTGTCGTAGCCGTCCTGGAACGCGCTGACCCGGTCGAACCCACTGCCGTGGGCGTTCGGGTCGATCTTGGATGTGCCGGGCGTGTCACGCAGGTCGAGAACACCGGCCAGGGCGGTGTCCAGACTCGGCGGCGTTGACGTCGAACACCCTGTCGTCCTTCGCATGTCGCGACCATGCGCCCGCGAAGCAGTCGGCCTGCAGTTCCTCGTGACGGTGCGCGCGGTGAAGTTCGAGCGCGCCTGAACCGCATGGCCCCATTCGTGCGCCATCACCACCGAGATGACGAAATCGCCGAACTTGTCCTGCAATTCGGGCAGTAGTCCGCTGGGCGTCCCACGCCACGACGTCTTCGGTCGAGCAGTAGAACGCGTTGCCCGCGACCTCTCCGGGTCGAGGTGGTGCATGGCGGAGCAGGGCTGTCCGCGGTGACGGCGTAGTAGCCGCCCGCGATCTGCTCGAACTCCTTGTCGTACAGCTTCGGGAACTGCTCGCCCCAGTACTTCTCCAGATCGGCGATGGCCTGCATCGCGATCTTGTTCACCGGCGCCGACGCGTCACCGTCGATCTTGCACGTTGCTGATGTCCGGCGGCCCGTCCTTCGTCTTCTGGCCTTGCATCGGCGGCTCCGACTTGAGGCCACCGCCGCAGCCCGCCACGAGCAAGACAACAGCCGCGACCGCGGCCACCCTTATGCGCATGGGCAAACATTAGCGGCGAAGATCAGAATTTGGGCAGCAAACGCGCCGCGTGCCGCGGCAAGCCGTCGAGGCTGCGATTTCGGCGTGATCGGTCCCTCACAGCGTGACCGATCACGCCGAAATCGCGATTACTTGGGGGCGAAGCGCTGGCCCGCGTCCAGGCGCAGGCACTGGCCGTTCAGCATCGGGTTCTCGACGATCGCGGCGACCAGCTTCGCGTACTCCTCCGGCCTGCCCAGACGCTTCGGGAACGCCGCGTCCTTCGTCAGCGCCTTGGCGAACTCGTCGGGGATGCCCTCGGTCAGACCGGTGGCGAACAGGCTCGGCGCGATCGCCAGCGCGCGGATGCCCAGGCTGCCCATATCGCGGGCCATGGTGAGGCACATTCCGGCGATCGCGGCCTTGGACGCCGTGTAGGCGACCTGCCCGATCTGGCCTTCGAAGGCGGCGATCGAGGCGGTGTTGATGATGACGCCGCGCTCCTCCTGCTCGTCGTCGACGAGATCCTGCTTGCTCATCTGCCAGCCCGCGAGCCTGCTGATGTTGAACGTGCCGATCAGGTTGAGGTCGACGCTCTTGCGGAAGGACTCCAGGCTGTGCGGCCCGTCCTTCTTGACGGTCCGCTCGGCGGCGCCGCCGCCTGCGGTCGTGACGATGATGTGCAGTCCGCCGAGCGCGTCGATCGCCTGCTGAAGCACCTTTTCGGTGCCCTCGAAATCGGTGACGTCGACCTCGAAGAAGGAGCCGCCGATCGCGTCGGCGACTTCCTTGCCCTTCGATTGCGGGCGGTCCAGCACTGCCACGCTCGCGCCGCGCTTGGCCAGCAACTCGGCCGTGGCCTTGCCGAAGCCCGACGCCCCGCCGACGATGATGGCCTTCTTGCCGTCGATCTCCATCTGAGCTCCCTTTCCAAAACGTGCTCGGACTCGTAAAGCAACCTAGCTGATGTCACTTTTCGGTAAGCCTTTCGGGTCGGTGCGTGGGTAGCTTGGCCTCATGACCGCGCGTGGCGCCAAAGCGATGGCAGGCGTCGCTGCGGCGGCGGTCGCGCTCGGCGTGACCCAATTGCTCGCCGTTTTCTTCGGGCCCGAGGCCGACGCCCGCAATGCCGTCGGATCGGCCGTCATCGACCTCACGCCCGGCCCGGTCAAGGAATGGGCCATCCAGACCTTCGGCACGGCCGACAAGCTGTTTTTGTCGGTGCTGGTCGTGGCGGTGATCGCGGCGCTGGCAGCGGTGACCGCACAGTACGAAACGCGCCGCGTTCCCGTGGGCAGCGCCGCGATCGTGCTCGCCGGGATCGCGGGCTGCGCAGCCGTGCTGTCCCGCGCGGGGGCAACCGTCGCCGACATCGTGCCGACGGTCGTCGGCACCGTCTGCGGCGTCGCCGTGCTGCGGCTGCTCACCTCCGGCCGGTTCACCGACGAGCCCGAAGTCGACCCCGCGGCCGACGCCCCCGATCGCGGCAGACGACTGTCGCTCGTCACGCTCGGATTCCTCGGGGCGGGAGCGCTGACGGGGGTCGGTGGTGCTGTGCTGTCGCGGCTGACGACCTCCGTCTCGGGCGATCGCAAGGCCTTCGCGCTCCCGCAGATCGACGTGGCCGCACCGGCCGTCCCGCCGACTGTGCAACCGCAGGGCGTTGCGCTGCCGTCCTTCGTCACCGGCAACGACGACTTCTACCGGATCGACACCGCCCTGTCGGTGCCGCAGCTGAGCCGGGCCGACTGGGAACTGAAGATCCACGGCATGGTCGATCGCGAGATCACCTATCGCTTCGACGATCTGGACTCCTTCGAGGTCGTCGAGAAGCTGGTGACGCTGACGTGTGTGTCCAATCCCGTCGGCGGAGACCTGATCGGAAACGCGGCGTGGACCGGCTATCGCGTGCGGGACCTGTTGGCCGAGGCGGGCATTCACAAGGATGCGGACATGGTGCTGTCGATGTCGATCGACGGGTTCACCGCGGGCAGCCCCGTCGAGGCCCTCACCGACGACCGCGACTCGCTGCTCGCGGTCGGCATGAACGGTCAGCCGCTGCCCACCGAACACGGCTACCCCGCACGCCTGGTCGTCCCTGGCCTCTACGGCTACGTGTCGGCCACCAAGTGGGTCGTCGACCTCGAGCTCACCCGGTTCGATCGCGCCGAGGGGTACTGGACGCCGCTGGGCTGGTCGGCGCGCGGGCCGATCAAGACGCAATCGCGCATCGACGTGCCACGCAGTGGCGCGGAGGTGGCACAGGGACCGGTGACGTTCGGCGGGGTCGCGTGGGCCCAGAACCGCGGTGTGCGCGCCGTCGAGGTCCGCATCGACAGTCCGACAACAGGGCGACTGGCAGCAGGCCGACCTCGGCGCGAACTACGCCAACGACACCTGGCGTCTGTGGAGTTTCCCGTGGCAGGCCACCCAGCCGGGGTCCGCACACGATTTCGGTACGGGCGACCGACAACACCGGTGCCGTCCAGACCGCCGACCTTGCCGACCCGGTTCCCGACGGCGCCACCGGCTGGCACACCGTCTCCTTCGCCGTCAAGTAATTCACATGCAATTGCGTGTCCCCTGCTGACGTGTGGGCCCACGCGCGCCTAGTTTGGCGTGCCGTGACTGCTGCACAACTTTGGAGCACGACGCTGCGCGAGGCGCTGCTCGCCGCCCGCAAGGAACGCGACGCCACGCGGGTCTCCGCGCTGCGCTCCGCGCTGAGTGCGATCGACAATGCCGAGACCCCCGACGGCGCCGAGGTCGACGCACCGGCGAGCTCGGCCATTGCCGGCGGCGTGGCGGGACTCGCCGCAGCCGAGGTCGCGCGGCGGGAGTTGTCCGACGCCCAGATCCGCAAGCTGCTGCGGTCGGAGGTCGACGAGCGGCTGACCGCGGCACAGCAGTTCACCAACGGCGGCCACCAAGAACGCGCTGCCATGCTGCGCGCAGAAGCCACAGTGCTCACCGACCTGCTCGGAGATGTCTGACACCCGTGCCAGGCTGAGGTCGTGCAATTGCTTGACGTCGTCACCGCGTCGACCGAGGTCGGCGCATCCTCGGCCCGGCTCAAGAAGATCGCCATCATCGCCGACCTGCTGCGCCGCGCCGGTAAACAGGGCGACGCCGAGCTGATCGCAGTCGTCGTCTCGTGGCTGTCGGGGGAGCTTCCGCAACGCCAGATCGGGGTCGGCTGGGCATCGCTGCGGACGCCGCCACCCCCGGCGCCGAATGCCTCGCTGACAGTCCTTGACGTCGACGCCCGCTTCAGCGAGATCGGCGCCGTCGCGGGCAAGGGCTCCCAAGCGCGCCGCGCTGAGCTGATATCCGGGCTGTTCGGCCAGGCCACCGACGCCGAACAGACGTTCCTGCGCCGCCTGCTCGGCGGTGAACTCCGCCAGGGAGCGCTGCTCGGAGTGATGGCCGACGCGGTCGCCAAGGCCGCCGATCTTCCCGCAGCCGCGGTGCGGCGCGCGGCCATGCTGGGCGGCCATCTGCCCGCGGTCGCTGCCGCCGCGCTGACAGCGGGCGAGGCTGCGCTGGAACAGTTCACCCTCACGGTCGGCCAGCCCGTCGGTCCGATGCTCGCCCAAACCGCCACCGGCGTCGCCGATGCACTCGAACGTATCGGCGGCACAGCGGTTTTCGAGGCCAAGCTGGACGGTGCGCGAGTACAGATTCATCGTGCCGGCGACTCCGTCTGGATCTACACGCGAAGCCTCGACGACGTTACCGCCCGGCTACCCGAGGTGGTGGAGGCGACGCTGGCGCTGCCCGTCACCGATCTGATCGCCGACGCCGAGGCGATCGCACTGCGTCCCGACGGCCGCCCACATCGATTTCAGGTCACCGCTTCCCGATTCGGGCGTTCGGTCGACATCGCTGCGGCAAGAACCGCCCAGCAGCTGTCGGTGTTCGTGTTCGACCTTCTGCATCTCGACGGCGCTGACCTGCTCGACCTGCCGACGAGTGAGCGTATTGCGGCTCTCGACGCGATCGTTCCGAAGGAGCATCGCGTCGACCGCCTCATCACTGACAATGCGCAAGCAGCCCAGGGTTTCCTCGACATCACGCTGGCGGCGGGCCACGAAGGTGTCATGGCGAAGTCGCTGACGACTCCCTATGAGGCCGGTCGTCGCGGCGCGGGCTGGCTGAAGGTCAAACCGGTGCACACGTTGGATCTGGTAGTGCTCGGCGTCGAGTGGGGATCGGGCCGCCGCACCGGCAAGCTGTCGAACATCCACCTCGGCGCCAGGGATGACGCTACGGGCGAATTCGTCATGCTCGGAAAGACTTTCAAAGGTATGACGGATGCGATGCTGGCATGGCAGACCACCCGCTTCCTGGAACTGGCCGACGGTCCGACCGACGGTTATGTCGTGAAGGTGCGGCCCGAGCAAGTGGTCGAGATTGCGCTCGACGGCGTTCAGACCTCATCGCGCTACCCCGGCGGCATGGCGCTGCGCTTTGCGCGGGTGCTGCGCTACCGCGACGACAAGAGCCCCGCCGAGGCCGACACCATCGACACCGTCCGCACCCTCTACCAGCGCGGAGATTAGGTCAGTCGGCGTCCGACGCGGACTCGAACCGGAATCGTCGGCCGGTGATCTCTGATGGGAAGACCCGTACATAGCGGGGCTTCTCCCCCGCCGTCCACGGCAGCAGTTGCGCTCGCCGGGCTTCTTCGATCTCGCCGCTGGTATTCAGCACTTGCGCAGTGCCCTTGACGATCACGCTCCAGCCTTCCGCCACGTTGTGATCGTCGGCTTCGAATGCCACCTGTGCGTTCATCACGACGGTGAACAGCTTGCTCGCGAATTCCGCGGTACGGAACAGTACGGTCTTGCGTTGCACGACGAAGTTGACGGGGAAGATCTCCGGGTGGCCCTCGACGCAGGTGACCAGACGGCCAAGTGTCACACTCGACAGCAGATTCCAGCTCTCGTCTACCGAGAGGACGTCCATCGGCTTGCCGGTCATGAAAAGCAGTGTAGGGATCGGATTGGCGCAAGTTCAGCTGGATAGCAGGAGAATTCCGCCCACCATCAACGCGACGAGCTTGACCACTTCGAAAGCCACGTAGACGTAGTGGGCATGGGAGCGCGGGGCGTTCTCGCCGGCCAGCACCGCATCGGAGCGGCGCGTCAATCGTGGTCGCACACCGGCCAGTTGGATGATCAGAGCACCGAAGGCGATCGCAAAGATCATGACGATGCCGACGCGCGGATTGCTCAGTCCGAGCGCGATGGCGATGCCAACGGCGATCAGCACTTCGGCGGTGTTGAGCGCGCGGAAGACCAACCGGCCGATGCCCAGTCCGATCTGCAGGGTGACGCCGGGGGCCCGGAACTTCATCGGCGCTTCGAGAAATGAAATGGCCAGCACCATGCCGAGCCAGATGAAGGTCAATGCGACGGCGGTGGCCGGACCGGCACTCATAAGGCCTGCCTCTCGCGGGAGATGTGGGCCAGACACAGATCCGGTTCGACGAACGGCTCCAGCCGGTCGACTGTGACGGGCGCACGCCACGTTTTCAGCGCCCCCTGCATGAGACCCAGGTGGATCGGGCAGACGACGGCCGATGCGCCATCCGCCAGTTCGAGAAATGGGCAATGCCGCAGTCCGACTTGGACTCCGCCGTCGGCTTCTGACCGCTGTGGTGCAAATCCGAGGTCGTCGAGGAGACTGATCAACCGATTGACTGACGCCCGGGCGCCCGGCTTCTTGCGGGTCGGGCTGGTGACCCTGCCCGCCCACGCACGCCCAGCCTCCAGCGCCTTGGCGCTGGCGTTGGCATCGCCGGCCAGACCGAAGGTGAGTATTTCGGCCAGCAACCGATAACGCCGCGACCCGCCGGGATCCATCCCTCGGACCGCGCGATACATCAGCGGTGGCCGGCCCTGGCGCTTGTGGTCCGGCTCGACACGCTCGACCCGGCCGTCGCCGATCAGCGCTTCCAAATGGAACCGAACCGTATTGGGATGCACGTCAAGCTGTTCCGCGATCTCAACGATTGTCAGCGCGCCGGCCGCACCCCTCAACGCGGCCAGCACGTCTTCGCGACGACCGGACGGCTGTGACGTGGAGCTCACCGTCTGCGCCTTCGGCATACGCTAGAGTTTATACAAGTTCTCTTGTAAAAACCAAGGGGTTCCGATGAATGATCTGGCTGCCCGCGACCTGACCAACCGCGAGGACGTCGAGGTGCTGTTGCGGCGCTTCTACGGTCGGGCGTTCGCAGACGATGTGCTCGCCGAACCGTTCAGCGAGTTGCGCACCCACGGACTCGAGTCACACCTCCCGGTGATGTGCGATTTCTGGGAAACCGTCCTGTTCCGCGCCGGGCTCTATCGCGACAATGCGCTGGTGGTTCATCGCCAACTCAATGAGCGACATCCGTTGCATGCTAACCACTTCGCACGCTGGCTCGCGCTGTGGGAGGCCACGGTCGACGAAATGTACGACGGGCCTTCAGCGTCGCGGGCAAAGGTTCAGGCGGGCAGAATCGCCATTTCGCTGCGCCGCCGCCTGAGAAGTTCTGAAGGCGTCTGACCGATCGCCGGCTAGGGAGTGATGACTGTTTCGAGGTCTGGTCCGCCCGCGGAATCCAACGAGGTGTCCTTGGTCTCGCGCATGACCAGAATCGCAATGAAGCTCAAACTTGCCGCGATGAAGAGGTACAGGCCCACCCAGCCCACGCCGTAGGACGTGGCGAGCCAGGTGGCGATGAACGGCGCTACCGCGGCCCCCAGAATGCTCGCGACGTTGTAGGAGATTCCAGATCCCGTATACCGCACATTCGTCGGAAAGAGCTCGGGCAGCACGGCGCTCATCGGCCCAAAGGTGAAGCCCATCAGCGTCATTCCGATCACCAAGAAGAGCAGCATCGTGCCTTGTGAGGTGTCGCTAGATCCGAGCATCGGGCCGAACAGCGCACCGTAGGCCATGATTCCGACAGTGACGACCAGCAACGAGCGCCTGCGGCCGAAGCGGTCGGAGATCAAACCCGACAAGGGCAATGTTGCCGCGAAGAACAGCACGGCGATCAGCTGTAGTTGCAGGAAGTCGACATAGGCAAACCCGAGGCCCTTGCCGTCTGGCGGCCGCTTTCCGGTGCCGAAGCTCAGCGCCCACGTTGTCACGATGTAGAAGATCGTGTACGTCGCCAACATCACGAAGGTGCCGATGATCAGCTGGCGCCAACTGGTCCGAAATACCTCGGCCACTGGTGCTTTGACCTTCTCGCCACGCTCGACGGCGCGGGTGAACACCGGTGTCTCGACGAGGCGCAGCCGCACATACAGGCCGATGGCCACCATCACCGCGCTCAGCAGGAACGGTATGCGCCAGCCCCACGTCAGAAACGCCCCGTCGGGATCGGGCTTCAAATTGCTGTGCCCGAGCCACAGCAGTAGCGCCACGAAAAGTCCATTGGCCAACAGGAATCCGAACGGCGCTCCCAGTTGCGGCCACATGGCCGCCCACCCTCGCCTACCGGGCTTCGCGGTCTCGGTGGCCAACAATGCCGCCCCACTCCATTCGCCGCCCAACGCCAATCCCTGCGAGAAGCGCATGATCGCCAGCAACGCCGGAGCCAGGATGCCCACCTGCGAGTAGGTGGGCAGCAGCCCGATCGCGAAGGTTGCAATCCCCATCAACAGCAAGGAGGCGACCAGGGTGGCCTTGCGGCCTACTCGATCGCCGAAATGGCCGAACAGGACCGAACCCACCGGACGGGCGACGAAGGCGAGACCGAAGGTGGCCAGCGAGGCCAGAAGTGCCGTCGTCGGATCACCCTTGGGGAAGAACAGGTGCGGGAACACCGAAACCGCCGCGGTGGCGTAGATGTAGAAGTCATAGAACTCGATGGTGGTGCCCACCATCGAGGCGATCACAATGCGGCGACGCGGAATCCCCCCGACCAGATCGGGCCCGGACGTCTCGGTGCTCATCTACGCGCCTCTCTGCCGAGGTTTTGGCAAAGGCACATCATGCCAGCGGTGATGCGAATCCGAAGCTTGTCCGCCGAGATCGGCCCCCAAGCCGCTGAGCTGCAGCGCGGCTGCTATCGCCACAGTGCTTAAAACCCGTTAAGGCGGGAATCCTTTTCAACGTCTTTTTGCGCGGCCGAAGCGGAGCGACGAGGAGGGATCGTGGCTACATCCACCACAACATCATCGGACCGCATCGCAGAGCAAGAGGGCGACGTCACCTATATCCGCACGGATAAGGACCTTCCCCCCGTTGCCATCATCGACAGGTCGCCGATCACTACGCGCCACAAGATAATCTTCGGCGCCATCGCATTGGTCGGAGCCGTGGCCTGGACGGTCATCGCGTTCTTCCGGGGCGAGACGGTAAACGCCGTTTGGTTTGTCATCGCCGCAATCTGCACCTATGTGATCGCATTCAGGTTCTATGCCCGGCTGATCGAGATGAAGGTGGTCCGGCCGCGCGACGACCATGCAACGCCCGCTGAGCTTTACGAGAACGCTACGGACTACGTGCCCACCGACCGCCGGGTTTTGTTCGGGCACCATTTTGCGGCGATCGCCGGCGCAGGCCCGCTCGTCGGGCCCGTCCTTGCGATGCAGATGGGCTACCTGCCGGGCACCATCTGGATCGTCGTCGGCGCGGTTTTCGCCGGATGTGTCCAGGACTTCCTGGTGCTGTCGATCTCTACACGCCGGCGCGGGCGGTCACTGGGCCAGATGGCGCGCGACGAACTCGGGGTCATCGGCGGAGTCGCCGCGATCATCGGCGTGCTCGCCATCATGGTCATCCTCCTCGCGGTCCTTGCTCTTGTCGTGGTGCAGGCACTCGCAAAGAGCCCCTGGGGTGTGTTCTCGATAGCTATGACGATCCCCATCGCCTTGTTCATGGGCTTTTATCTGCGCGTTCTGCGACCCGGCAGGGTGTCGGAAGTGTCGCTGATCGGCGTCGTTCTGCTGTTGCTTTCCGTGGCGTCGGGCAGCTGGGTGGCCGAGACATCATGGGGTGCAGCCTGGTTCGGCATGTCCCCGGTCACGTTGACCTGGTGCATCGTCGTCTACGGGTTGGCCGCCTCAGTGCTGCCGATCTGGATGCTGCTCGCGCCGCGGGACTATCTGTCCACCTTCATGAAGGTCGGCACCATCGTGCTGCTGGCGCTCGGAATCCTGCTCGCCAGGCCGGTCATGGAGGCACCGGCCGTCTCCGACTTCGCCATCAACGGCAACGGGCCGGTATTCGCCGGCTCGTTGTTCCCGTTCCTGTTCATCACGATCGCCTGCGGGGCGTTGTCAGGCTTCCACGCGCTCATCTCCTCAGGGACAACACCCAAGCTTCTGGAGAAGGAAAGCCAGATGCGGCTGATCGGCTACGGCGGCATGCTCACCGAGTCGTTCGTCGCCGTCACGGCGCTGGTCATCGCCGCGGTCCTCAACCAGCACCTGTATTTCGCCATCAACGCGCCTGCGGCTCAGACCGGCGGCACTGCCCAGGGTGCGGCGGACTACGTCAATACACTCGGGTTGTCCGGCCCTCCGGTTAGGGGCGCAGATATCGAAGGGTGGGCGCGGGAGGTCGGCGAAGACTCGGTCGTCTCACGTACCGGTGGCGCCCCCACGCTCGCCATCGGGATGTCCCAGGTGCTCGACGTTTTCGGCGGCCACTCGCTGAGGCCGTTCTGGTATCACTTCGCGATCGTGTTCGAGGCGGTGTTCATTCTCACCACCGTCGACGCGGGCACCCGGGTCGCACGATTCATGTTGTCCGATGCGCTCGGCAATCTCGGTGGCCCGCTGCGCAAGCTCCGGGATCCCAGCTGGCGGGTGGGCGCATGGATCTGCAGCGTCGTCGTGGTCGCCGCATGGGGCGGCATCCTGCTGATGGGCGTGACCGATCCGCTCGGCGGTATCAACACGCTGTTCCCGCTGTTCGGCATAGCCAACCAATTGCTGGCGGCAATTGCGCTGACCGTCGTCACGGTGGTTTTGGTGAAGAAGAGATTCCTGAAATGGGTATGGGTACCGGGTATCCCACTGTTGTGGGATCTCATCGTGACGTTGACCGCGTCGTGGCAGAAGATCTTCTCCGCAGACCCGAAGCTTGGCTATTGGAACCAGCACAGCATCTGTGAGGCTGCGCAGGAGGCGGGAAAGCTCTGTCTGACGGCCAAGACTCCGGCGGACGTCGACAAGATCGTGCGCAACACCTTCATCCAGGGCTCGCTGTCGATTCTGTTCGCGGTATTGGTGATCATCGTGGTCGCGGCCGGGGTCATCATGGCGCTGCGGTCCATCCGTGGCGGCGGATCGTCGACGACCGAGAATGAACCGGTGCCGTCGCGCATCTTCGCTCCGTCGGGTCTAATCGCAACACAGGCGGAAAAGGAGGTGCAAAAGCAATGGGACGCGCTGTCCAAATCGCCCGTCAAATCGGTTGGTACTGGGGCACATTGATGGGCGACAACCACTACCGGCGCTACGTCGATCATCGCAGCCGAACGCATCCCGGTGAGCCCGTCATGTCCGAGCGTGAATACTGGCGCATGCGGCACGATACGATTGAGTCCAGCCCCGGCGCGCGATGCTGCTAGCGCAAACTAGCCGGATGCGACGACGCCTTCGGAATCCCACGGCGCCAGAGGCGAATCCGATGTCGACCGGAATGCGTCAGGCACATCTTCTGTAACGCTCCATGTCGCCGCCAGCCGACCTATGCCCACCGCATACGCGCAGTGCACACCGAGTTCGACGAGCTCGTCCTCGGTGAAGTGCAGGCGCAGATCGTCGTACACCGCATCGTCGATCGCCAGATGATTGGTGGCAAACAGGTCCGCGTAACGCAGTGCGCTGCGTTCAGCGTCAGCGAGGCCCTCGGCCTCTGCCGGCTTTTCGAGCGAGCACACCAGGTCCTCGGTGAGACCATCGTCGATCGCGGTCTGGTAGCGCACCGACATGCAACTGCGGCACTGGTTGTGGAAGGCAATCCGCAACCGCACCAGTTCGACGAGCCGCGGCGACAGCGTGCCGGTGGAGACGAGCGCCGCCTTCAACGCTCCAAGCGCGCCCGCCACCTCTGGCCGATGGCCGAGTATCGACGCCACTCCGAGGTTGATCCGGTCGCCTTGACCGAGGTCATCCACCGGGATCGAAGAGAAAGCCTCAGAAGGGGCAATTCGAGACATCGTCACCTCACATCGCCGTAAGTTTGTCGCAGAGAGACACCGTAACGCGCGGGACTGCGACAGCTAAACTGTTGACCATACGGTAAGCAACTACAGAGGAGCGCCGCCGTGAACAAAGAAGACATGATCCTGATCAGCGTTGATGATCACATCGTCGAGCCGCCGGACATGTTCACGAATCATCTGCAGAAGAAGTACCTGGATGAGGCGCCGCGGTTGGTGCACAACCCTGACGGGTCGGATACCTGGCAGTTCCGCGACGTGGTCATCCCCAACGTGGCGCTCAACGCGGTGGCGGGCCGGCCGAAGGAGGAGTACGGCCTGGAACCCCAGGGCCTCGATGAGATCCGGCCGGGCTGCTGGCAGGTCGACGAGCGGGTCAAGGACATGAACGCCGGCGGCATCCTCGGCTCCATCTGCTTCCCGACCTTCTGCGGCTTTGCCGGCCGGTTGTTCGCCACCGAGGACCCCGAGTTCAGCCTGGCGCTGGTGCAGGCCTACAACGACTGGCACGTCGAGGAGTGGTGCGGGGCCTATCCGGCGCGCTTCATCCCGATGACGTTGCCGGTGATCTGGGACGCCGAAGCATGCGCCAAGGAGATTCGGCGCAACGCCGAACGCGGTGTGCACGCACTGACATTCAGCGAGAACCCAGCGGCGATGGGCTACCCGTCTTTCCACGACGACTACTGGACGCCGATGTGGGAGGCACTGGTCGATACCGACACGGTGATGAATGTGCACATCGGGTCCTCGGGAAAGCTTGCCATCACCGCCGCGGACGCTCCGATGGACGTGATGATCACCCTGCAGCCGATGAACATCGTGCAGGCCGCGGCGGATCTGTTGTGGTCCAAGCCCGTCAAGAAATATCCCGACCTCAAGATCGCGCTGAGTGAGGGTGGCACCGGCTGGATCCCCTACTTCCTCGACCGTGCCGATCGCACCTACGAGATGCATTCGACCTGGACCGGTCAGGACTTCGGCAAGCAAAAGCCCTCGGAGGTCTTCCGCGACCATTTCCTGACCTGCTTCATCTCCGATCCGGTC
Source organism: uncultured Actinomycetota bacterium (assembly GCA_963720345.1). Classification (GTDB taxonomy): domain Bacteria; phylum Actinomycetota; class Actinomycetes; order Mycobacteriales; family Mycobacteriaceae; genus Mycobacterium. Next base: position 100,510 of record CAVRFN010000043.1, on the reverse strand, counting down.
GGGGTGGCGTTACGCAACGAGATCGGTATCGACAACATCTGCTGGGAAGCCGACTACCCGCATAGCGATTCGATGTGGCCGAGTGCCCCCGAACAGCTTGACGAAGTGCTCAAACGGCACAACGCCACCGACGTCGAGATCAACAAGATGACCTACGAGAACGCCATGCGCTGGTACCACTTCGATCCGTTCAGCCACATCGCCAAGGAGCAGGCGACGGTCGGGGCGCTACGCAAGGCGGCAGAAGGCCACGACGTCTCCATCCAGGCGCTGAGCAAGCACGAGCACGGCGGGGACGGTCTTGGCGCGAATTCATTGCAAGCACAACTGGATAGGGCCACCGCCCAACAGAAGTGACAGCTCAGGTCATCGCAGCGAATACCTGATCGGTAGGTGCTTGGGCCCGCCGACGAAGATCGTCGCGGTGTACGCCGGATCCCCGGTCAGTTCTATCGAGTCCAGACGGGGTATCAGCTCAGAAAAGAAGCTGTTGACTTCCATCCGGGCCAGCGCTGCACCCAGACAGAAGTGCACGCCATAGCCGAAGGCGTTGTGCTTGTTGGGTTCGCGGCCCACGTCGAATCGAAACGGTTCGTCGAAGACATCCTCGTCACGATTCGACGAGACGTAGGAAAGCAGCACCGACTCCCCCGCCGCGATCGGGACGCCGCGCACCTCGGTGTCCTCGCTGGGCGGTGCGCATGAATTCCTTCACCGGCGTGACCCAGCGGATCATCTCCTCGGTGGCCAGCGGCATGAGATCCATGTCGGCACGCAGTCGCTTGCATTGATCGGGGTTTTCGATCAGCGCATGGAGACCGCCGGAGATCACCGCGCTTGTGGTGTCGTGGCCAGCCGTGGCGATGATGAGGTAATAGGACACGGTGTCGATGTCGGACAGGGGTGCGCCGTCGATCGTGGCGTTGGCGATCGCGGAGGCCAAATCCTCGGTCGGCGTCGAGCGCCGCGCCGCGGTCAATTCGTTGAAATAACCGAACATCTCGAGCAGCACGGCCATGGACTCCTCCACGTGATGCGCTGCGCTGCATCTCCTCATCGTCGGTTCCGAACAGCTCCTGCGTGTACTTCAACATCTGCGGAAAGTCGGATTCAGGAATGCCCAGCATCGACATGATCACGTACAGCGGATAGTTCACCGCAACCTCTTGGACGAAGTCGCATTCCGGGTCCCGCCGCCACCATCTGGTCGACGTAGCGCTTCGCGAGTTCGTCGATGCGAACCTTGAGCGCACGCATGGCTTTCGGGCGGAACCAGTCGGCTCCGATGGCCCGGACGGCGCGGTGTTGCGGATCATCCATGTGGATAAGCGTCTTGACACCAATTGCAGCCTGCTGATCGTCACCCTCCGCAGTGGTCAGCACCGGCCGCGGCGAGTTGGTGAACAGTGTGTTGGCGCGTTCGATGTCCATGACGTCGGCATGCTTGGTGATCGCCCAGAACGGTCGGTAGCCCGGAACGTCCACCCACGACACGGGCGCGTTCGCACGCAGATGGGTCAGTGCGGCGTGAAGTTTCTTCTCGTCGGCGTACGCCTGAGGGTCGGCGAAGACCTTCGCAGCTTCATCCATGATCCGGGTAGCCATAACCGGTTCCTCACTGTGCAGTCGGCTCGCGCAGCTCTTTCAAAACTGCCGAGATGGTTGATTCCGAAATCGAAGGCGGGAAGCCCACCATGATCCGGTCGATCAGGCCGTCGCACCGGTCCCGAATCTTGGCCGCCAGCTTGTCGATTGGAGCGACCACCGCGAACGTGTCGAGAATCTCGTCGTCGATGAGCGCACCCATACCGTCCCAGTCGCCTTTCAGGGACAGGCCGTGCAGTTGGTCGTGCAGCGCTCCCCAGCCGTGCAGATCGAGCACCTTCTTGTAGGCAGGTGTCGAACCGTAGAACGCGATCTGCTTGCGGGTACCGACGGCGGCGGCGTCCAGCTCGGACTCGTCGGAACCCGTGACGACGAACAGCGGACACGACACCTGGAAGACATCGCGCTGCCGACCCGACTTGCGCATCCCGCGCATCAGCGCGGGCATGGTCACTTCTTCGAAGTAGCGCTTGGTCGTGAAGGCATGCGCGAGAACTCCGTCGGCGACTTCGCCCGTCATCTCGGTCATCGCCTCACCCACCGCGGCGATGAACACTTTCGGGACGCCATAGTCATGCGGTTCTGGCGTGAACATCGGCGTCATGAGCTTGTGTGTGTAGAACTCGCCCTCGAAGCGCAACTTCGAACCGTCATGCCAGCATGCCCAGATCTCGCGCAACGCCAGCACGAACTCCCGCATCCGGGGCACCGGCCGGCTCCACGGCATGCTGAAGCGCTTCTCGATATGCGGTTGGATCTGAGAGCCCAGACCCAGGTTCAGCCGACCCTTCGAGTAGTCCTGGAGATCCCAGCCGACGTTCGCGACCGTCATCGGGTTTCGCGCGAACGCCACGGCGATGCTGGTGCCCAGTTCGATGGTTTCGGTGTGCTCGGCGGCGAGCGTCAACGGCAGGAACGGATCGTGGTTGACCTCGGCGGTCCAGCAGCCGTCATAACCGCGCCGTTCCAAGGTCACCGCCGCGTCGACCACGGCGTGGAGCTGGCTGAAAACGCCGCCGTCGACCTTGAGGCCGGCGCCGGTACCCATGCCCGCAGACGCTACAGTAAGCAATTCAGTATGGTCAACGTGAACATGCCGGTGCGACGATCGCCTTTCAACGACAGGAAGAGCGCATGACGAACGAGCAGGGCTGGAAGGAGACGCTCGAAGACCTCGATCTTCGGCGTGAGCGTTCGCGGGCGATGGGTGGCCCCGAGCGGCTGGCCAAGCACCACGGCAAGGGCAAACTCGACGCCCGTGCGCGCCTCGACCACCTCCTCGACAAGGGCACCTTCCGGGAGTTCGGCACCCTGGTCGGCGGTGAGATCGCCGCCGATGGAATCGTCGCCGGCTCAGGTCTCATCGATGGATCCCCGGTGATGATCGGGGCGGAGGACTTCACCACGCTGGCGGGCAGCATCGGCCCGGGCGGCAACGCGAAGCGCTACCGGCTTGCGGAGTTGGCGCTGCGGGACCGGATTCCGTTGGTGATGCTGCTAGAGGGTGCCGGCTTCCGGCCCAGCGGCGAGCACTACGGCCGCACCCCGACCGATCTGCTCGCCCAGGCGCAGTGCTCGGGCAAGGTGCCGATGGTCGGCGGCCTGCTCGGCCCGTCGGCCGGCCATGGCGCGCTGGTCGCTCCCGTATGCGACTGGACCATCATGAGCAAGCAGGGCGCGATCTTCACCGCCGGTCCGCCGGTCGTGAAAGAGTCCACGGGCGAGGATATTTCGAAGGAAGACCTGGGCGGCCCGTCGGTCGCGATCGCCAGCGGGGTGATCCACAATCTCGCCGAGGACGACGAGGCGGTCCTCGACGACATCCGCCGGTATCTGTCGTACTTCCCGCCGAGCGCGTGGTCGTATCCCGCGTCGCTGCCGCACGACGAGGCGAGCGAGCCGCGCTCGACGCCTGAGCTGCTCGACATCGTGCCGCGCGGCAACCGGCGGGTCTACGACATGCGTGCCGTACTCGACGTGGTGTTCGACGACCGGGGCTGGTTCGAGGTGCAGCCGAAGTTCGGGCAGGCGATGATCTGCGCGCTCGCCCATCTCGGCGGACATCCCGTCGCGGTGGTGGCCAATCAGCCCAAGGTGATCGCCGGGTCGATCGACGCCGACGCCGCCGACAAGGCAGCACATTTCATCAACGTCGCCGACTCATTCCACCTGCCGATCGTGTTCCTCGCCGACAATCCCGGCATGCTGCCCGGCAGCCGATCGGAGAAAACCGGAGTGCTGCGCAGTGGCGCACGCATGTTCGCCGCCCAGACCGCGGCCACCACGCTGAAGCTGCACGTAACCCTGCGCAAGGCATACGGTTTCGGATCCATGGTGATGTCGCTGCTGGGCTTCGACAACCAGGGCGCCACGTTCGCGTATCCGGGCGCCACGATGGGCGCGATGAGTGCCGCCGCTCTCAGCAAGGCCTCCCACGCCGCCGAGGACGTGGAGGCCAAGCTGCGCAAGGCGGAGGTGGAGGCGTCATTCCGGTCGGCCGGCACGATGGGCTTCGACGACCTGATCCATCCAGAGGAGACGCGTAACGCGTTGCTGTCGGCGCTGCAGCGCGGCATCTACAGCAGGCAGGCCGCCGCAGAACCGGTGAGCCGTACCGTCATCACGCCCTAGCTCTTTGGCGATTTCGGCGTGTCTGTTCGATCGCTCAGCGTGACCCAGCACGCCGAAATCACATCGAGGCTGCGGTATTCCGTGACGATCGGCTCGAGTTCGTCGGGCGTCGCGCCGTGCATGATCACCGCGTCGGCGCCGTAGTCGAACTCCTTGCGGATCCGGTCCACGCACTGCTGCGCCGACCCCGTCGCCGAGGGCTCCAGCCACTCGTCGGGGATGAGCGTGGCGATGTGCTCGATCTGCTCGGCAGTGGCCTTGTGGTCGATGCCCCCGCCGACGGACTGCACCACCTCGTCCTCCCTGAAGCGTTGCAGCACTGAGAGATCCCAGCCGTTGGTGTTGATCAGGAGTTCGCCGTAGCCCTGCAGATAGGTCGCCAGCCGCGCCACCGTCTTCTTCAGCCGGAGTTCCTCGGGCAGATGGTCGCCGACCGTCGCGAAACACGACCACACCTTGACGTCGTCGGGATTGCGGCCCGCCTGCTCTGCGGCGTCCTTGACGGTCTTCACCGCGCGCTGCAGGGTCTCGGGCGTGAAGTAGGTGTGCAGGATGACGTCGTCGAACTCGCGGCCGCCCAGCGCCAGTGTCTGCGGGCCGAACGCGACGATCGCCAGCCGGATGTCCTCGTTGAAGTCCGGATCCAGGAACAGCAACTGATACTTGCCCGATCGGCCCGTCGTGGTTGAAGACGAGTTCACCGTGCCACAGCCTTCGCATCACCTGCGCGAAGTCCTCCATCTGCGCGGTCGTCACCGCGGGGACCCCGAAGGCCCCGTACATCGCCGCGACACCGCGGCCGATGCCCAGTGTGAAGCGACCCTTCGACAGCCGATGCATGGTCGTCGCGTACGACCCGGTGATCAGCGGGTGGCGGGTGTTGTGATTCGTTGCGGCGGTGGCGATCTGCATCCGGTTGGTGACCGCCAACGCGGCGCCGGTCAGCGACGACGCTTCCTTGACGTTCCACCGCTCGGAGATGAACCCCGTGCCGAAGCCCAGTTCCTCACCGCGGCGCGCCTCGTCCATCAATCCGGCCGGTCCCTCACCACCCGCACCGGCGAGCAGGTAGTAGCCGAGTTCATCCAGGACACGCTCAGTCACTGCCAGATCCCTTGTTTGTAGCCGCAATTCCACACTTCGACGATCCGGCCGTCGACCACCCGGAAGATCTCCATGCTGCCGACGTCGGTCTTCGTGCCGTCCTTCAGTTCCATCGGCGACTGGTAGACGATGGCGACGTGCTCACCGTCGTCACCCGCCACCACCAGGTTGAGATCGAAGCGAATCGTCTCGAACATCGCCCAGTGGTCCACGATGCGCGCGACCGCCTGCTCGTGGGAGAGCACCGTCGACTCGCCGACGTCGTGGCGAATCACGCTGTCCCCCATCAGCTCCTCGGCGAGGTCGAAGTTTCGCTCGTTCCAGACGACGAGGTTGTACAGCTCCACCACCTCTCGGGCGGAACGGGTCATTCGAACACCTCCAGTGCGTCGATCTCGTCGATGGCGGCGACCGCGCGATCGGTGAGCGTGAGGCACAGTTGGCGTGACCGCTCGGGCAGGGCCTCCCAGCCGTTGAGCGTGATGACAGGCAGAACCATCAGATAGACCGCGGCGTATCGGTAGTGCCGCCACGCGTCGTCGAACGAATAGTCCGTCACGCCCTGCGCGGCAAGGTGATCGAGGTACTCCCGCACCAGGGCTTCGTCGTGGCCTTCGCGGGCCTCGCTGCGCAGGCCCTGGGTGACGAGGTAGGCGATGTCGGCCGCGCCGCAGCCGCGAGCGGCGAACTGGAAGTCGACCACCTTCATCTCGTCGCCGTCGAAGAACAGGTTGTCGGCCCGGATATCGCCGTGCAGCAGCATGTCGCGTTCGGTCAGCGCAGGCAGCGCCGCCACCGCCCGCTGCGCGAAGTCGTCGGCGAAGTCGCGCAACACGCGCAGGAACCGAGCCTGCGCAGTTCTCGAGATAGACCTGCCAGCCCGGCGCGAACGCGGGCACCAGCAGATCCCGCGCAATCGGTGTGTCGATGCTCGGAAACTTCTCCAGCGCAGAGGCATTCGCGGGGTTAGCCGACCAAGCGTGCAGTCCGGCCAGCTGTTCGATGCACAGTCGCGCCCGATTCATCGAAAGTCCCGCGAGGTGGTCGGCGTTGTCCCAGGCCTGCAGGTCTTCGAGCAGCAGGATGAAGTCGACGGAGTCCTCGGCCATTCGCGCTACATATGCCCTCGGCGTCGCGATCGGCGCGTGTCCGGCGACGTTCCGATAGAAGGCCAGCTCGCGTCGGTAGCCGCCGAGCAACTCCATCGCTCCGCGCGCCTCGGACTGCGCGGGCAGTTTCGCGATCAAAGTCGATGGAACACCATCACCGGTCAGGTGCAGCCGATACAGCAACGACGAGAAGCCGCTGTCCATGGCGATCTGTTCGACACGAACATCGGTCACGTCGGAGCCAAGCTCAGAGGTCAGCCAGTGCGGTGTCAGCTGGTCGATGCCATCGGGAACAGAGGTCGTGCCCGCACTCACCATCGAGTTCCTCCGCGACTTATTTGACGAAATGCAAGTAACTTAGTTGTCGCACGTCTAATATGCAAGAGTGCCCTCCCCTGCTCGTGGCCTGACGCAGCCGGAACGAGTCGAGATCTCCAGTCGCCGGCTGGTCGAGGCGGCGGCCGAGTTGATCGTCGAAAAGGGCTGGGAGGCAACGACAGCAGCGGAGATCGGCCGACGAGCCGGTTACAGCCGGGCCATGGTCCACGCCAGGTACGGCAGTAAAGATGCGATTCTCGACGCCTTCTTTCTGCACGACTACGTCAAGCAACTCAGCCCCGAGCCCGATCCTGATGCCACGGGCCTGCAGGAGGCAGTCGGCCACTTCGACCGGGTACGACGACTCTTCGCCGACGACCAGGACTTTCTGCGCGCGATGTTCGTTGCCACGTTCGAGGGGGTCAAGACGACTTCGCCACTGCGCCAGCGCGTCCAGCGTTGGCTCCAACGCGGCATCGACAAAGTCGAGGCTGGGCTGCGACGAGGCGTTGGCGACGGATCGGTTCGCGCCGACGTCGACATCGACCGTGCGACCAGCGATCTCAGCGCGGCCATCTTCGGCGCCGCGTACCTGTGGACCGTGCTGGCGGATGGCTATGACCTCGATCGCGAGTTGGGGTACGTCCGCGACCGGTTCATTCGCGACTACGGCTCGACTGCTCGCTGACTCCGCGGAGGAACCGCTCCGACGCCTGCTGGACGCCGCCGGCGAAGAGATGCCCGACATGGCTTCCCGGATGCCAGTACAACTCGCCGCCCCACCGTTCGTGCAACAGCTGGGCGGGCTCGCGCATCGCCATCCGGTCATGCCAGGCGCCCACGATGAGGCGGCTGGACGGGGGCGGGGTCGGCTCGACATCGCAGTGATCGACGACGGACGCCACGGATGCCACGTTGTCGGACTGCAGCAGCTCGATGGTGTCACGCACCGACGGTCCCCATCGGCCGAGGTGCTGGGCGATCATCGCGTTGAGTCCGAAGATCGGCGTGTAAACCGCTACGCCGTCGACCTTCTCGAGATGTGCCGCCAGCGCGGCGACCGGGCTTCCCATGGACACTCCGGATACGGCGATCGCACTGGACTGCGGCCGCAGCCATCGGATGACCGCGCGGACCTCGGACACCACCCGCATCATGCCCGCGACGTTGTTCAGCGGATCCATGTCGGGATAGGTCGGCCATGCGTCGCGGCGGGCACCGTGGCCGGGCTGCACCGGCAGCGCGATGTTGAACCCCAGTTCGTCCTGAAGTCGACGGGCTCGTGAGAACAACATGTCGATGGGTTGGCCCTGGCCGGCGCCGTGCACCCACACCAGCCAGGGACGTTGGTCATCACCGGTGCGGCATAGATGCACCACGGCCGTAGCGGGACCGCCGAAGCCCTCGGCACTCAGCGACTCCGGCAGCCGCGGATCGTGGTCGAATCTCATCTGTTCGTAGGCCAGGCGGCCGATCCGGCGTCGTCGAATGGACTTGACCTGCAACGGATCCGGCTCTGCGTTGGCCGCTGCCACGCTGAGCCCCGACAATTCATTGGCCGCTGCTGCGCAGGCGTCCACCGTGCGTTCGAGTTTCGGCGGCGGCGCGGTCAGCGTCATGCCCGACAAGGCGAGCTCGTCGAGCACCACCTCACCGAGTTGACGGGCACCGCGCTGCGACACCGGCTTCCAGTCATCGGAGCTCGCCACCGCGGCGTGCGCCCGGGGCAGCACTCCGGCGAAATCGCGGCCGATGAGCCGGGCGCGTTCGGAAGCCCTCATGACGAGCTTGAACCCGGTGTAGCCCGCGTCCGCGATTTCGTCGCACCGCCTGCGGTACTCCGGGATCCCCGCCGTGTAGCCCATGTACATCCGCTTCTTGCCGGGGACGTTGCCGCCGTTGTACCAGGAGTTGCACGACGGATCGACCAGCACGGTCGGCTCCACGAGCGCGGTCGTGTGCTCGATCCACTCGCGCTGCGCATCCGGCAGCGCCTCGATGGTTCGGTAGCCGTTGTCGCGCAGGTAAGCGATGCAGTCGCCGATCCACTCGACGTGCTGCTCGAGAGCGGCGACGAAGTTCGTTGCCGCCGAAGGGCTTCCCGGCGCCTGGACGACGAACAGATTGGGAAAGCCCGCCACCGCGATCCCCAGGTAGGTGTACGGACCTTCGGACGTCCAGAAGTCGGCCAACGACATCCCGTCGCGGCCATGGACGTTGATTCGGGTGAGCGCGCCTGTCATCGCGTCGAAGCCGGTGGCGTAGATGATCACGTCGAGGTCGTGATGCCCCTGCTCGGTGCGGATCCCCGTCGGCGTGATTTCGACGATCGGAGCCTTGCGCAGGTCGACCAGCGTCACGTTGTCGCGGTTGAACGTCTCGTAGTAGCCCTGGTCGATGATCGGCCGCTTGCACCCGAACGGATGGCTCGGGATCAGCGATGCCGCGGTCGTCGGGGTCCTTCACGATGCGGGCGACCGCCTCGCCATACAGCTTGCGCGGCCATGCGATTGGCCTCGATGTCGAAGAAGACGTCGCCCCAACTGAGCGCGCCGATCACGCCGTTCTCCTCGATGGCCCGCAGTTGGTCTTCACGTGAAGCGGATTTCAACGGCGGGTTGGCCATCATCTCGAACATCACCGAGAAGGCACTCAGCCGCGCCGCTCCGATCATGTGCGCCCGCTGCGCGGCCCGGATCTCGGCGTAGTTGGCCTTCAGCTCGTCGAGCTCGCCGTCGTCGAACGCACGCACCTCCCACGGCAGCGTGTAGGCCGGCGAGCGCTGAAACACCGTGAGGTGCTCCGCCTGCTGCGCCACGACCGGGATCAGCTGCACGCCAGTCGAGCCGGTGCCGATGACGCCGACCCGCTTGCCCGACAGGTCATAGCCCTCTTTCGGCCAGCGGCCGGTGAACAACGATGCGCCGGTGAAGGTGTCCATCCCGGGAAAGTCGGGGTCCAGCGGCACCGACAAGATGCCCGATGCGGCCACCACGAAAGATGCGACGAACGTTTCGCCGTCCTGGGTTTCGACCACCCATTCGGCGGCGACCTCGTCGAAGGTCATCGCGACGACCTTGGTGTTGAACTGGATATCGCGGCGCAGGTCCAGTTTGTCCGCGACGAAGTTGAGATAGGCCTCGATCTCCGGCTGCGCCGGCATCGTCTCCGTCCACACCCACTCCTGCTGGATCTCGTCGGAGAAGCTGTAGGAGTATTCGATGCTCTCGATGTCGCACCGGGCACCGGGATAGCGATTGAACAGCCAGGTCCCACCGACGTCCTCGGCCGCCTCGAGCACCAGCGTCCGCACGCCGAGTTCGCGTAACCGGTGCAATGCGTACAAGCCGGAGAATCCGGCTCCGATGACGATCGCATCGAATCGGGCAGGACTGGGCTTGGTCACGTGTCGGCACCTCGTGTTCGCTCCGACGGGAGATACTGTAACGATTACAGTATCAGGCGTCGGGCGTGCGCCGATGATGCAATCAGATGCCGACACGAGCGCGGTCAGCGTCCCGCGGACGCACCCGCTCCCGCCAGTCGTTCCTCGCGACGTCGGTCGTAGTGCGCGGCCTTGTCCTCCACGAGATCGAGGAAGGCCGCCAGTTCATCTCGCGCACGCGCTCCGTCGCCGTCGAGGTCATCGCGTTCGAACACTCGCCAGAACCGCAGGACGGGCCGCACGACGTCGTCCAGATGTGAACGGAGGTCGTAGATGCCCGCCTTGGCGATCTTCAGGGCGTTCTCGGCGAAGCCGGGCATGGTGCTTCCCGGCATCTGGAAGTTGATGACCTCGTGGGCGATCGCGGTCATGGTCGCGTTCGGAGCGATCTCGAACGCCGCATCGACCAGGTTCCGGTAGAAGACCATGTGCAGGTTCTCGTCGGTGGCCACTCGGGTGAGGAGTTGTTCGGCGAGCGGGCAGCCCGACGCCTTGCCGGTGTTGCGGTGGCTGATCCGGGTCGCCAGTTCCTGAAACGACACGTAGGCCAGCGCCTCGAGCATCGACTTGTCACCCGAGTCGTAGCCGGCGACCATGTGCACCATCCGGCCACGCTCGAGCTCCACGGGATCGATGCCGCGCGTGACGATGAGGTAGTCGCGGATCGCAATGCTGTGGCGCGCCTCTTCGGCAGTCCACTGACCGACCCATTGCCCCCACGCGCCGTCGGGCCCGAAACGCACGGCGATCTCGCGGTGGTAGGACGGCAGGTTGTCCTCGGTCAGGAGGTTGACGAGCATGGCCGCCCTGGCGACGTCGTCGAGGGGCGAATCCTCCGGGACCCAGTCCTCGCCGCCGAGGAATGCGAAGTCACGCCCACGGCTCCACGGAACGTAGTCGTGCGGATTCCAGGGCTTCGCCGATCCGAGGTGGCGGTTGAGATTGGCCTCCACCACCGGTTCCAGCTCGGTGAGTAATGCACTTTGGGTTGTCGTCATCGAGACTCTCCGCTATCGGACTCTACGGCTGCGTAACCTACGCTACCGTAGGTTCGACCGGAAAATCAAGCCTAGGGCATGGCGACGACCCTCGAGTTCGATTCGCCTGACAGACAGCCTGTTTCGCGGCCGCTGCCAGCGCGAATCCCCGCCGACGTCGACTTCGTCTCGCCCACAGCTGTCGAAACCTCTACTGTAATATCTTCCGTTGACTACGCCTGGCGGCATGGGAGGCGACGTGAAAGTCCCGTTCACCTGGAAGGTCACCGGCTGGTTCATGGTGGGTTGGTCGGCCGAGTTTCCGCAGGGCGAGGTCCGTCCGCTCCGGTACTTCGGCGACGACCTCGTCGCCTATCGCGACGACTCCGGTGAACTCCATGTGCTGCAGGCGCACTGCAGGCATCTCGGCGCGCACATCGGACACGGCGGCAAGGTCGTCGGCGACTGTGTCGAGTGCCCGTTCCACGGCTGGCGATGGGGCCCCGACGGCACCAACCGCTACATCCCGTATCAGCCGGACCGGCCCAACCGCGCGCTCAAGCTTCGGGTGTACCCGGTCAACGAGCAGCACGGCTGCGTGTTCGTCTGGCACCAACCCCAAGGCAAAGAGCCGCAGTGGGAGATGCCCGACATCTTCACATCGTTCCCGCAATTCGAGACCGACCCGTCGGCGTATTACCGCCCGTACCCGGAGTTTTCACGGCGGACCGAGAACGAGCCGGTACACCCGCAGATCGTGGCCGAGAACGGCCCGGACAGCTCGCACTTCCACTACGTGCACGGCGCAACGGTGACTCCGGTGAACCTGGACTGGAAGATCGTCGACGAGCAGTGGCAGTTCCTCACCGGCTGGCCGGACGCGCGCAGCGACGATCCGAACAAGATGGCGCTGCACATCCACAGCCACATGTTCGGCCTCGGCGGCGCGATCAGCGTGTTCGAGGGGTCGTCGAATCACCGGCTGATCTTCGCCGTCACTCCTGTGGAGGACGGACTCTCGACGATGTTCTACTCGATCTGGTGGCCCAAACTGGACGGCGAGACGTCCGACGTGCCACCCGACAAGGTGCGCGAGCGAGTCGAGAAGCAGTTCCTGCGCACGGTCTGGGAGGACCTGGACATCTGGCGCTATCAGGAGTACATCGAGAATCCGCCGCTGGCCAAGATCGATGCGAAACCCTATATGGCGCTGAGGAAGTGGGCGCAGCAGTTTTATGAAATCCCCGACCCCGCCCGGCGTCCCTCCCACCGCCGCGTCCGGGTGCCCGCATCGTATGAAATCGACCTCGCTGAACTCGCCGCGCCCTCGCACACCGCGATCGTCACCCAGGAGTGCCAGGGCGCAGTCGTCGGCCCGAACGCCGGGCTTGCCGTACTCGCACACGAAGCGCGGCGGGAGGCGCTTCCGAACATCGCACGACTGCTACCGGCCGCGAGGGGTGCCGGCGTCAAGGTCGTGCACTGCCTCGTCCAACGCCGGCCCGACGGGCTCGGCGGCAACCACAACGCGAAGATCTTCGCGATAGGCGACGGCTCGGGCGGCGAGATCGCCATCACGCCGGGCACACCTGGTGCGGAGCTGCTGCCTGAACTCGGCCCGGCACCAACCGATCTCGTGCTGCGCCGCTGGCACGGCATCGGCCCGATGGGTGGCACCGACCTCGACGCCGTCCTGCGCAACCTAGGTGTGACGACGATCGTTGCTGTCGGTGTCTCGGTGAACCTGGCCATCACCAACCTCTGCATGGACGCCGTGAACAAGGGCTACCGCGTCGTGCTGCCACGCGACGCCGTCGCCGGTATCCCCACCGACTACTCGAACACGATCATCGACAACATGCTTTCGCTGCTCGCGACCATCACAACCACCGGCGACCTAATCGAGGTGTGGAACAAGCCGTGACCGAAACCGAATTACGAGAGCACGGCCTTTCCCGAGATCAAACCCGTCGCCGCCGGACCCGAGCTGGGCCGGTTCATGACCGCCATGCGGCGACTGCAGGACATCGTCGTGTCGACCAACCCGGCCGACGCGCTGTGGGCCGACGGCGCCGATCAGATCGAAGAACTGTGCGCGCGCCTCGAAGCCCACCGCGCTCCGCAGGGTGTTGCTCCCGCCGGTCGCGGGCCCCACCTGCCGGGACTCGGCCATCCCCTGATGCCGCCGTGGACGATGACGGACTTCGGGCCCGACGGCGTGGTCATGAAGGGCCACTTCAGCCGATTCCACGTCGGCGGTAACAACGCCGTCCACGGCGGCGTCATACCGCTGTTCTTCGACTGGCACTTCGGGATGATCGTCTCGGCCGCGGGGCGCGCGAACAGCCGCACCGCCTACCTGCACGTCGACTACCGCAAGATCACGCCGATAGACCAACCACTTGTGTCTCACGGTCGGATAGATTCGATCGATGGGCGCAAGGCGTTCGTCACTGCGACGATGACAGACTCTGACGGCAACGTCCTCAGCGAAGCCAACGGCCTGATGATCCGCCTGCTCCCCCACCAGCCATGAGAGGCACGATGTCCGACACCGCACCACAGTTCACCGTTCCGGGCGCCGCCGACGCCGTCGCCGCCGTCATCGGTGACCGTGAGCTCGTCGTCCAGGGCAACCGCCGCTACACCTACGCCCAGATCTTGGAGCGGTCCAACCGGCTGGCGTCCGTACCTGCACTCGCGCGGATTGGGCGCTAAGACCGAACGTTCAGAGCTTGCCGGTCATGAGGTGGGCCAGGACCTGCTGGGCATCTACGCGTACAACGGCCCCGAGTACGTCGAGTCCATGCTCGGTTCATGGCGAGCCAGGGTCGCGCCGTTCAACGTCAACTACCGCTACGTGAAGAACGAGCTTCAGTACCTGCTCGACGATTCCGGTGCGACCGCACTGGTCTACCACGCGACGTTCGCGCCACGCGTCGCCGACGTCAAGCGAGCGCTTCCGCGCCTGCGCGTCCTCATCCAAATCGCCGACGACTCGGGCAACGACCTCGTGCACGGCGCGGTCGATTACGACTCGATCGTCGAGATCGGGCTCGTCCGAGCCGCCGCCGGTCGAACCATCCCCCGACGATCTCTACGTCCTCTACACCGGCGGCACGACCGGTATGCCCAAGGGCGTGCTGTGGCGCCAGCACGACATCTTCATGACGTCGTTCGGCGGTCGCAACATGGCCACCGGTGAGCTCACCCAGTCCTACGACGAGATCGCCAAGCGCGTTCAAGAGAATCCGGGCACCAAGATCTTCACGCTCCCACCGCTGATGCACGGTGCCGCACAGTGGAGCGTCATGACCGCCCTCACCACCGGACAGACGGTCGTGTTCTCCGAGACACCGAGTCGATTCGACGCCGACGAGGTCGTGGCGACAGTCGAGCGGGAGAAGGTGCTGGCGGTGCAGGTTGTCGGCGACGCGATGGCGCGCCCGCTTGCCGACGCACTCGAACGCTCGTCGGGAGATCTGTCGTCGATGGCCGTGGTGGCCAACGGCGGCGCGCTGCTGACCCCCACCGCCAAACAGCGGCTGATCGACGTCAAACCCGGTCTGATCGTCATGGATGGCGTCGGGTCCTCGGAGACGGGGATCCAGATGAGTCACATGTCGGCCCCCGGCGCGGTGTCGACCGGCAAGTTCAACGCGGGACCGGACACGTTCGTCGCGGCCGAGGAACTCGACTCGATACTGGAGCCGGGCCATGACGGCATCGGCTGGCTGGCGCAGCGCGGCTTTGTGCCACTGGGCTACAAGGGTGATGAAGCCAAGACGGCCAAGACATTTCCGGTGATCGACGGCGTGCGGTTCTCGATACCGGGCGACCGCGCACGCCATCTGGCCGACGGTGGAATCGAACTGCTCGGCCGCGAGTCTCAGACCATCAACTCCGGCGGAGAAAAGATCTTCGTCGAGGAGGTCGAGACCGCGCTGTTGTCGCACCCGGCGGTGGCCGACGTCGTGGTCTCCGGACGCCCGAGCGAGCGGTGGGGACAGGAAGTCGTCGCGATCGTGGCCCTCCTGGACGGCGCCAGCGCCGACGCACAGGAACTGATCGACCACGCGTCAGATTCCATCGCGCGGTACAAGCTGCCCAAGGCGATCGTGTTCCGGCCCGTCATCGAGCGGAGCCCGGCAGGCAAGGCAGACTACCGCTGGGCGCGTGAGCAGGCGATCAGCGGGAGCGCTTGAGCCGACGGCGGGTGCGGTTGCGCGCCATCCGCAAGGCGACACGCGATGCCGCGAAATCAGGTTCCGGTACACAACAGCCAGGAAAGCGTGTCATAAATCTGATCTCGCCGATCAGCGGGAGCGCTTGAGCCGACGGCGGGTGCGGTTGCGCGCCATCCGCAAGGCGACACGCGAACCTGCTTGCATCAACCCGCTGAACGGCGGAGCCGCGCGCCCGGTGATGGTGAACGGCAGATCGGTGCCCACCACGGTGCGGTAGTGGCTGAACGCATCGAACCCGGCCTTGCCATGGTAGGCGCCCGTTCCGCTGCGACCGACGCCACCGAACGGCGCGGCGGACGGAATCATCTGCGCGGCAAAGTCATTGCGGGCAACACCACCGCTGCGGGTGTTGCGGACGAAGTGACGGAAGTCGTCGTTATCGGGCCCATACCAGTATGCGACGAGTGGTGCGGGCTGCTGGTTGATGTAGTCGATGGCGTCGGCGACTTCCGAATACGGCCGCACAACCAGCACCGGACCGAAGACCTCCTCGTTGGCGATGCGCATCCGCTTGTCGACATCACGCACGATGGTGGGCGCGATCTTGCGGGATCCGCGATGCGGCAGGCATTCACCTTGCGGGGCGACGCTCTCGACAGTGGCGCCGTTGACGCGCGCATCGTCGATGAGCCCGACCACCCTGTCGAAGTTGGCTTCGTTCACCGAGGAGCAGTAATCGTCGTTGTCCACGATCGACGGAAACATCCCGCGCAACGTGGCCTGTGCGACGTTGACGAACGCGTCCACCCTGTCATCCGGCACGAAGACGTAATCCGGGCATACACAGACCTGTCCGCCGTTGATCATGCGCCCCTGGGCAATTCGCGTCGCCGCACGGGTGAGATCCGCATCGCGGGACACCACGACCGGGTTCTTGCCGCCCAACTCCAGCGTCACCGGGACGAGATTCTCGGCGGCGGCGCGCTGCACGAGTGCACCGATGGACGGCGAACCCGTGAAGAACAGGTGATCGAAGGGCAGCGCCGAAAAGTCTGCGGCGACGTCGGCACCGCCGGTGACGACGGCCAGTTCGGTCGGGTCGAAGTAGTTCGGGACGGTCGCGGCCATCAGGTCGGCGGTCTGTGGCGTTACTTCCGACATCTTGATCATGACGCGGTTGCCGGCGGCGAACGCCGCCGTTGCGGGCAGCACCACCAGGTTGAGCGGGAAGTTCCACGGCCCGATGATTCCGACGACACCCAAGGGAGACGGCTGGACTTCGGCCCGCAGTCCGAAAAGGCGTGCGGCGCGCATGAGTCGTGTTGTCCGCATCCATTGCGGGACATGCGCTCTGGTGTGCTCGATCACTGAGATCATGCCGAGCACCTCGGTGAACAGCGTCCCCGCCCTTGGCCGGGTGCCGAAGTCGGCCGCCATGGCGTCGACGAAGGCATCGGAGTTGTCCAGCACCAGAGCCAGCAGTCGGTCGATGCGGTTGCGCCGTACGGGCGCGCCCGGTGGCCCGTCAGCGATGAACGCCTGTCGTTGACGCTGCAGAACTGCGCCCGTGTCCATCGCACCGCCGTTTCCAAGTGATTGTCTGGGCCACCAGAATTGTTTACTGTCGAGCTTACTGTCGGCCATTCGATGGTACGACGGCAGCGCGTTGGGTCGGAAAGGATTGGGTGCAGATGAGCAGAATCGTGGTCGTCGGCGCGGGATCGGGTATCGGTGCCGCCGTTGCGAAACACTTCTACGACCGTGGCGACCACGTGCTC
The DNA here is from genome assembly GCA_963720345.1 of uncultured Actinomycetota bacterium. Lineage (GTDB taxonomy): Bacteria > Actinomycetota > Actinomycetes > Mycobacteriales > Mycobacteriaceae > Mycobacterium. The sequence continues at coordinate 83,356 of CAVRFN010000043.1, read as the reverse complement.
GCGGTCGACATCCGGGAGCCGCAGACGCCGGTCTCCGAGTTCCGGCACTGCGACCTTCGCGACGCCGAACGGATCGGCGCGCTACTCGCCGACATCGGCGCCGGCTGGGACATGCTCGCCCACGTAGCGGGGATCCCGGGTACCGCACCTGCCGCCGATGTGTTGAACGTCAACTACCTCGGCATGCGATTGATGGCCGAGGGCATGCTGCCATTGCTGAACGAGGGCGGATCGGTCGTCACCGTGGCATCGACAGCCGCGCTTGGCTGGGATCAGCGAACCGAAATCCTTTCCGAGCTCCTCGAACTCACCGACGGCGACGCCGTCACGCTGTGGCAGGAGCGGCAGGATCCGGGATATCCGGTGTACAGCACGTCCAAGCAGGCGGCGATCCTGTACATCAAGCGGCTGGCCGGACCCGCGTGGGCGAAGTACGGAGTGCGGGTGAACACGGTGAGCCCGGGGCCCGTCGAGACACCGATTCTCTCCGATTTCGAGCAGACGATGGGTAAGGAGGTCCTCGACATGTGTCGCGCCACCGTTGGCCGCCACGCCACCGTGGAGGACATCGTCCCCGTGATCGCGTTCCTCGGCTCTCCTGAGGCCCGCTGGATCACCGGCCAGGACATTCACGTCGATGCGGGATTCGTCACCTCGATGACCGCTGGGCCCCCTGTCCAGCTGATATAGTCTACTGTAACATTTACAGTACAGTTCGCAGGACCGACCCGGACCCGGAGATGCTGGAGCAGTTGTGGAGAGCTCAGTGCACAACGTCACGGTCGAGGAGGCGGCTGACCTCGTTCGCGACCCCTATCCCCTGTTCGCGCGGCGGCGGCAGGAGTTCGGCGTCTTCAAGGGCAGCGTCATGGACTGGTCCAAGACACCCGAATCCATGCTCCCCGAACACCTCTATGCCGCAGTCTCCTTCGATGCGGTCAACCGGGTGTTCCGCGACAGCAAGGTGTTCAACTCCCATATCTACGACAGCACCATCGGCCTGTTCATCGGCCCGACGATTCTGGCGATGGAAGGCAAGAAGCACTGGGAGCACCGCAATCTGGTCTCCGCGGCCTTCAAGACGAGATCGCTGTCACGGTGGGAACCCGAAATCGTCCGCCCTGTCGTCAACGGGCTGATCGACGAGTTCATCGACGTCGGGAACGCCGATCTGGTCAAGCAATTCACTCTGGAGTTCCCCACCCGGGTGATCTCGAAGCTGTTGGGCCTTCCCGAAGAAGACCTCCCGTGGTTCCGCAAGCGCGCAGTGGAACTGATCAGCTACACCGTGAAGTGGAAGCGCGCGTTCGAGGCGTCCGCGGAGCTGAAAGACTATTTCCTGCAACAGATCGAGCAGCGCAGGAGCAAGCCGACCGAGGACATCATCGGCGACCTGGTGACCGCCGAGATCGACGGCGAGAAGCTCACCGACGAAGCGATCTACTCATTCCTGCGACTGCTGCTGCCTGCCGGGCTGGAGACCACGTACCGGTCGTCGGGGAACCTGCTGTTCCTTCTGCTGACCCATCCCGAGCAGTTCCGCGCGGTGCAGGCGGACCGCGACCTCATCGGACCCGCGATCGAGGAGGGCCTGCGGTACGAGACTCCGCTGACCACGGTGCAGCGCTACGCCACCGAGGACACCGAACTCGAGGGCGTCACCCTTCCTCAGGGCGCGGTCATCGACGTGTGCATCGGCTCGGCCAACCGTGACGAGCAGCGCTGGGAACGCTCGGAGGAATTCGACATCCACCGCAAACGCGTGCCGCACATATCCTTTGCCGCAGGCGAACATACCTGCATGGGGCTGCATCTGGCCCGCATGGAGACACGCGTCGCCGTCGAATGCCTGCTGGATCGGCTGACCGACATCCAGCTCGTCACCGACGACAACCCCTACATTCACGGGCAGCCCTTCCGCTCCCCCACCGCCATTCCCGTGACGTTCGCCGCCGCCGGTTGAGCTGTGGGCGCCAACGCGAAGGGCCGACACCCGCAAGCGACGGGACCGGGGTTCGATCAGCGCCGACGAAATCCTCAACGGCGCTTTCGACGTCGCCGCGCAGGTGTCGATCGACAACCTGAGCATGCCGGTGCTGGCCAAGCATCTCGACGTCGGAGTCACGAGCATCTACTGGTATTTCCGGCGCAAGGACGACCTGCTCGACGCGATGACCGATCGCGCGCTTGAACGGTTCGAGTTCACCGTGCCGACCATCGACGCATCCAATTGGCGTGAGTCGCTTCGCGATCACGCGCAGCACGATGCGCGGGCACTTCCGTGACAATCCGATCCTGTGCGATCTGGTTCTCATTCGCAGCCAGTTCGGCGGCAGCGCGGTGCGCGGGGCACTGCAGAAGATCGAACAACCGATCGCGGCGCTGATCGAGGCGGGCCTGGATCGCTCACCAGGCCATCGCCGTGTACGGGGCGATCTCGGTGCACACCCGCGGGTCGGCGGTGCTGGAGCGCATCCAGGACAAGACCGAGGGCTTTCCCGCCCAGCGCTCAAACGGTAAGCGCTACATCGGCTTTGCCGACGATATCGACTACGACTACATCCTCGAGAGCATTCTCGACCACGCACAGACCCTCATCGACGCGGGTTAATCAGCGATTTGGGTGCGCTAACGTCCGCTCAGCGAATGTTTGCGCACCCAAATCGTCACTTCTGCCGGGGTATCCGGCATCCGATGGTCTTGGTCTCCAGGTACTGCTGAAAGCCCTCGATTCCGCACTGCCGCCCGACGCCGCTGTTCTTGTAACCGCCGAACGGCGCGTCGGCGCCGTAGAACATCCCGCCGTTGACCCCGAAAGATCCGGTGCGGATGCGGCGAGCGATGTTCATGCCGCGCTCCATCGATCGCGAGATGACCGCGCCGGCAAGGCCGTACGCGCTGTCGTTGGCGATGCGCACGGCGTGGTCGTCGTCGTCGAACGGCATCACGATGAGCACCGGGCCGAAGACCTCTTCCTGTGCGATCGCTGCGCTGTTGTCGACCCCGACGATCACCGTGGGTTGCACGAAATGCCCGCCCGCAAGGTGCTCCGGCAGACCTTCGACCGCACCTCCACCGGTGGTGATCTCGGCGCCGTCGCCTCGCGCCCGCTCTACCGCCGTGAGTACCCGGTCCTTCTGCGCGGCGCTGATCACCGGTCCGACAAGGGTTTCCGGCAGAACCGGATCGCCGACCGGCACGCCCTGGTACGCGGCGGTGACGGTGGCGACGGCCTCGTCGTACAGCGACCGGTGCACGAGCATGCGGGTGGTGGCCGCGCACGCCTGGCCGGCGTGCACGCACACGCCGATCGCGGCGCCCAGGATCGCGGCGGGGTTGGCGTCGTCGAGCACGATGGCCACGGACTTGCCCCCGAGTTCCAGGAACATCCGCTTCATCGTGTCGGCGCCCTGACGCATCAGCAGCTTGCCGACCGCTGTGGATCCGGTGAACGAAATCATGTCGACGCGGGGGTCGGTGCCCAGGATCGAAGCGACATCGTTCGACGGGGTCGTGACGACATTCAGCACGCCCGCCGGAATGTCGGTGTGCTCGGCGACGAGCCTGCCCAGCCGGGTCGCGTTCCACGGTGTGTTCGGGTCGGGTTTCAGCAGCACCGTATTGCCGGCCGCCAGCGCGGGTCCGAGCTTGTTGAGGATGACCTCGATCGGGAAGTTCGACGGGGTGATCGCTGCGACGACGCCGACCGGTTCCTTGACGACGGTGCGCACGTTGCGCTCGCCGAACAGCCCGCCGCCGTCGAGCGTGCGCTCCCATTCGAAGTCGTCGATCAGGCCCGCCGGGTAGCGAAGCGATTCGGCCAGCGGCCAATCCAGCTGTGCGGACTGCGTTGTCATCGCGGGACACCCGACCTCGGCGATCAGTTCCTCGCGCAGGTCTTCCTTCTCGGCCTCGATCGCGGACTGCAGTTGGGCCAGGCACCGCTTGCGCAACTCGCCGTTGGTCGGCCAGTCGGTCTCGTCGAACGCCCGACGGGCGGCCGCGATGGCACGACTCATGTCGTCGGCGCCGGCGGCGGCCGTGGCGCCGAGCAGCAGGCCGGTTGCCGGGCTGACGTTGTCGAAGGTGGCGCCGGAGGCCGCGTCCACGAGGTGACCGTCGATCAGCATGCGGGTTTCGGCACGCGCCGCCGCCCGGGTGCCGACATCGACGCTGGTTTCTATCCGCTCTTCTTGATCTTTGATGGAGCTCACCATCCACCTCGTACAATCAGAAACAATGCTGGACGCTCAACTGTAACTATTACAGTAGGCGAATACAACAACGGAGAAGTCGACTTGATCAAGGTGATGGACGGCGTTCGCGTCCTCGAGGTTGCGCAGTTCACGTTCGTTCCGGCGGCCGGAGCGATCCTCGCCGATTGGGGCGCGGACGTGATCAAGGTCGAGCACCCGGTGCGCGGCGACACCCAGCGCGGCTTCATCAACATGGGCGGCTTCCAGCTGGATCCGAACCGGCACCCGCTGATCGAGCATCCCAACCGCGGCAAGCGCAGCGTCGGCATCGACGTGTCCACGCCCGGCGGTCAGGAGGTGCTCTACGAGATCGCCAAGACCGCCGACGTGTTCCTGACCAACTACATGCCTGCGCAGCGGCAGAAGAACAAGTTCGACGTCGAACACATCCGCGCGGCCAACCCGAACATCATCTACGCGCGCGGCAGCGCCTACGGCGACAAGGGAGCCGAACGCGACACCGGCGGATTCGACGGCACCGCGTTCTGGACCCGCAGCGGCGTCGGCCACGCGCTGACACCCGAGGAACTCGGCGGCGCGCTGTCGCAGGGCATTCCGGCGTTCGGCGATTCCATCGGCGGGATGAACATCGCTGGCGGTATCTCGGCGGCGCTGTTCCATCGCGAACGCACCGGCGAGGCCGTCGAACTCGACGTCTCGCTGCTGAGCACGGCGTGGTGGGCGGCGGGCGCCAGCGTCACCCAGGGCATGGAGACCGGCGAGACCATGCGCTCGCTGATGCCCGATTCGATCGGCCCGCACGGTGAACCCGTTCCTCGGCAACTACCTGACCTCCGACGGCGGCACCATCAACCTGTGCATCGTCAGCCCGACCGGCTACATCCGCGACGCGTTCGAGCATCTCGGGCCTGCCCGAGCTCGCCGACGACCCGCGCTTCTCCGACGTGATGCCGCTCATCGAGAATGCCGCCGCCGGCGGCGGAACTGATCGCCGAATGCCATTCGAAGCAAGCCCTTCGACTACTGGCGTCAGCACCTCAAGACCATGAAGGGCCAGTGGGCGCCGTTCCAGAGCCTCATCGACCTCGCGCTCCGACGAGCAGGCGATCGCCAACGACATGATCGTGGAGGTCGAAGCCAGCGATGGCGGAGCGCCGTTCAAGGTCGTGCGCGGTCCGGTCCAGTTCAACCACGAACCGTTGGAGACGACGCGGGCCCCGCAGGCGTCGGAGCACACCGAGATCGTGCTCATGGAACTGGGGATGGACTGGGACCGTATCGAGGCGCTCAAGGACTCCGGCGCCATCGCCTGAACTACCCCTCCGCGAGCGTGCGCGTCCCCGGCCGACACGCCGAGAATTTCCGCGAGTTGGCGCACGCTCGACAGATTTGCGGATCAAGTCACCCATCCGGTGTGCCGTGCGCGATCATGTGGTAATTGACGTCGCAGGAGATTCGGCGGATGGTCAGTCCGGTCAGCGAAGCCACCAACCGGTGTCTGTCGTGCGGTCAACGACCTCCGCGCGCAGGCGCGATTCTGCGATGCCTGTGGGTCAGCCGGTCACTTCGCACACCCGCGCCAGGTGAACACAAGCAGGTGACCGTCCTGTTCGCCGATGTCGTCGAGCTCGATGAAGCTTGCGGCGGCGATCGACCCGGAGCGACTACGCGAGATCATGAACGAACTCTTCAACACGGGCATCCGCCGTCGTGCAGCGCTACCAGGGAACGGTCGACAAATTCACCGGCGACGGCTTGATGGCGACTGTTCGGCGCGCCGGTCGCACTGGAGGATCATGCGCTACGGGCGTGCATCTCGGCGCTCGAGATTCAATCCATCAGCCGAAGAACTTGCCAGCTGAGCGTCCTACACCTGCGACGGCATTGCCCTGCAGATTCGGGTCGGCCTGAACTCCGGCGACGTGGTTGCCGGCGAAATCGGCTCGGGCCCACGCCGATACACCGCTGATCGGCCACCCCGTCGGAATGGCACAACGGATGGAGGCGGCCGCCCCAGCCGGTGCCGTCCTGTGCTCATTGTCCACCGCCCGCCTCATCGAGGATGTCGCCAGACTCGGACCGGTCGAAGACGTTGTCATCAAGGGCGCCGCCTCACCCGTGCCCGCACGCCAACTCGTCGCCGTGGAATCCGACCGGATGGTGTTGGGGCGCAACGAGGGGCATGATGCTTGGTCGTGAGGACGAATTGCGTTGTCTGGGCAGGATATTCGACACCAAGCGCGGCTGCCTGGTGGGGATAGTCGGTGACCCCGGACTAGGCAAGAGTCGGCTGATCAGCGAGTTCACCGCGATCGCCGCGCATCAGGGTGCGGACATCGTCGTTGCCTGCTGCGAATCCCACACGTCCTTACTCGCGTTCCGCGCGTTGTCGCGTCTGCTCCGCGCCATGTTCGGCGTGGAGGGGCTCAGCGACGCCGATGCCAGGGAATACACGTTGCGGCCAGCTCCGGGGTCTGCTCACCGAACACTCTCCGACGCACAAATCCTGTTCGAGGCCATCGGCATCGCCGGACCCGGCGCGGACCCGTTGCAGGTCAGCATCGACGGCAGACGCCGGCGACTTGTCGAGATGATGGCACAAACTGTCCTGGCGCGCCCGAACCGAACTGTTTTCGTTCTCGACGACGCGCAATGGATCGACGCACCCAGCGATCACGTCCTTTCCGAATTCGCCGCCACGCTCAACGTGACGACATCGATCCTCATCACGGCCTACCGATCGGAGTTCCACGGTGCGTTGCATCGCCATTCACGATCAGACGATCACGCTGCGGCCACTGTTCGATTCGACCGCCGTGCGTTCTGGTCGACCAACTTCTCGGAGCGACCCTTCGCTCGCATCCCTGACCGATCGAATCGCGCTGGCGGCCTGGGCAACCCGTTCTTCGCCGAGGAGATCGTGCGGGATCTGGCCGGGAGCGGCGTGCTCACGGGGAGCCGTGGTCACTACCGCCTGACAACCGACGTCTACCGACATCGCCGTCCCCGCCACCGTCCAGGCGGTGGTCGCGGCCCGCATCGATCGGCTGCCCACCGAGGCCAAGTCGATCCTGAACGCCGCCGCAGTGATCGGTACCCACTTCGACGTGGACACCCTGCAGACCCTGCTTCCGGAAGCCATGCCCTCTCAGATGGCCGAGTTGGTGTCGTCAGAATTGATCGATCAGACGGAATTCGTACCGCGACAACGCTATTGCTTTCGCCACCCGCTGGTGCGCACCGTAGCCTACGAATCGCAGCTGAGTGCCGACCCGCATGCAGGCGCACAGCCGGCTGGCCGTCGCCATCGAGGGGCGCGATCCCGGCGCCGCCGATGAAAACGCGGAGTTGATCGCCACCCACCTCGAAGCGGCGGGCAGACCTGGCCGAGGCGTATCACTGGCACATGCGCGCCGCCGAATGGCTTGCAGTCCGCGACCTTCCCGCAGCTCGCGCCCGTTGGGAGAGCGCGCAACGCATCTCCGATCGAGTTGCCAGATGACCATGTCGGCATCGCATACATGCGTGTCGCGCCGAGGACGATGCTCATTTCCAAGTCGGTGTTCGTCGGTCATGATGTCGACGTCGACGAGCGGTTCGGCGAATTTCGTGAGCTGACGAAGCTCGCCGGCGACCTCGACATCTCTCGCGATCGGCATGGCCGGTCGCATCGTCTCCTTCGCCACAAACGACAACCGAGTCCCCGAGGCCGCAGCGTTGGCCGAGGAACTCGCCACGAGATGATCGGCGGCATCGACTGCGACTACCGCAACGATGGGTGTCATCCTCTTCTCAGTCGCCTATGCGCGGTTTGTCCAATTGCGATTTCGACGCCGCTCTGAGATGATCGACCGGATCGTGGCGCTGCTCAAGCATCTGCCGACCATGGAGCTCGCCCTGGCCAATTCGGTTCGCGGCGCTATCGAGATGCTGCACAGGTGAGCCTGAGCGCGGCCGTGCTCATCATCCAGGAGAGCTATCGAGCAAGCACAAGGACTCCCACCCGCCAGCCAAGCCGTCGTATGGGCATTCTCGGGGTATCTTGGCGGCGATGGGCCTATATCAAGCCCGACGATCTGGTCGCACGAGATGCACGATATCGTGCGACGCGCCGAATCCTTCGGTGACATGTTCGGCATCGTCTCCGCACAGTGGACGTACGGCGTCGTGATGCTCCGGTCGAACGACGCGTCATATCCACGAGGCGATCGAATGTGCTCGACCGCGCCCGGACCACACATCCATAAACACAATTTGTTCACCGCTCGCGCTGCCGGCCGTCACTGCCGATCTGGCCATCGACGCCGCCCGTAACGGTCAGCGCGACAACGCCATCGTCGAGCTTCGCGAATGTTTCTCACTCACACCACACAAGGATTTCGGTTCTCGCGGGACGCGCAGGTGAGGTCCTCGTCGAGCTTCTCCTCGAGATCGAGGCTCCGACGACGATCTCGCCGAAGCGCACCAGATCATCGATCAACCGCACGCTCGGCATCCCGACATACCGGCAATGGACCTGTGGTGGCTGAGATCCCGCGCGTTGTTGGCCAAGGCGGAAGGTGACTGCCGCACGGCCATGCCGAACTGGCCGAGCAGTACCTCTCACTCTGTGAAAAGCCTCGATGCCCGAGGGCGACTCGGCGAGGCGCGTCACATGGTCGCCGCATCGATCTGACCGGACCGCGGGAGTCTGACCATGGCAACGATTCTCGCCTACACCTCGCCGGCGCTCGGTCACCTGTTGCCGATGAGCGCGCTCCTTGTCCGAGCTATCCCGCCGCGGCCACCACATTCACCTGCGCACGTTGTCGAGCGGTGTCGAAATCGCGCAATCACTTGGCTTCACCACCGATATGATCGATCCCGCCATCGAAGAGATCACCCTAGATGACTGGCAAGCCACCAATCCTATCGCCGCGTTGAAAATTTCGGTCTCGGTATTCAGCCGACGCGCGATCCACGAGGTCCCCGATCTTTCCGAAGCAACGTCTCACGTTCGACCCGATGCGTTGCTGGTCGACGTGAACTGCTGGGGTGCACTATCCGCCGCGGAATCTGGCGACATCCCATGGGCATGCTTCTCCCCATACACACCGCCGCTGCGCTCCCCCGGGTACCCCCGTTCGGATTCGGCCTCAAACCGTTGCCCGGTGCATTCGGCACGATCCGCGACGCCGCAGCCCGTGCCGCTTTGCTGACCCCACTCGAACGAGTGGTGGTCGACCACCGCTCAATCGCAGTGCGAGCAACATGTAGGTCTGCCACCCGTGCGATTCGATCGACGAATTCCTACGTCGCGCACCACTCATGCTCGTCGCCAGCGGTAAGCCGTTTCAGTATCCCCAAACGGATTGGGGCGATGCCGTCCGCATGATCGGGCCGTGTGCCGCTCGATCCGATCGCTGACATCGTTCCCGAGTGGCTGTCGGAAATCGACCGACCGATCGTGCTCGTCACCACGTCCTCGGAGAAGCAGTGTCGACGACGCACTCGTATCGACCGCGATCACGGCGCTCGCCGATGAGCCCGTTCACATCGTCGCCACCATGCCCACCGCACAGGCCGACGAAATGACCACGTCCGCCCATACGACGGTCTGCCATTTCGTCTCGCACGGCCTGTGCTCCGCAGGGCGGTATGTGCAGTCACCCACGGCGGCATGGGAGCAACACAGAAGGCGCTCGCTCAAGGCGTACCGGTATGCGTCGTGCCATTCGGTCGCGACCAGTTCGAAGTCGCACGGCGTGCAGAGGTTGCCCGATGCGGCTCTCGCCTACCGTCCAAGAAACTATCTGCTCAGCGGTTGCGAGCAAGAGGTGCGCAGAAGCGATGACGATGACCGACGGCGCGAGCGCGTCGCGACAGGCTTCGACGCCGACCGGCGGACCCGACCATGGGTGCCGACCTCTTCGAGCAGCGCGTTCTCAATGCTGAGCCGAAGCCGCACGTGATCTGTTCACTCTGCGGACGTCAATGCGCTCGACGACCGGATGGGTACGCCTGTCAGCCAGGCCATCCCGGACACCGACTCGACGTCGCCGGGCTCACTCGATGTCAAGCGGTTGACGTTCGCCCCGCCCGCACGGTTGGCCAGCTGCCAACCTCCCGTGCCCTTGTGACCCCAGCCGTGCGGGATGGCGACAACGCCGGCGACAAGGTCCTTCGTCGAGGTGACCGGCACGGTGATGTGACCGTACGGCGAGCTGATCTGCACGATGTCGCCGTCGACGATCTGCAACTCGGCTGCGTCGTCGACGTGCATCAGTGCGTGGTGGCGACGCTCGCCACGCATCAACAGCGGCGAGTTGTGCATCCAGGAGTTCTCCGAGCGTGGCTCTCGCATGCCGATCATCCGCAGCGGGAAGCCCTCAGGATGTCTGTCCCGGGAAAGCTTGGCGACCTCGTCGGTGATGTCGGAGTGGACCAGTCGAACCCGCCGAGACAGATAGGCCACTACGTCACGCAGGACTCCGGTGCGAATATGCGGTGACAGCACGACGCCGTGTGGGTGCTGTTCGGTCAGTCTGCGCAATGACAGGCCATCGCGCCGAAGCCCGAAGCGGTCACCGCCCTGCGACATCCGCACAAGTGCATCGATCATGATGCGGGGCGTGAGAGCGATCCCGAAGGTGCTCAACGCTTTTCGCGCGATGCCGAACGCCGCGAATGCCGGCACCTGCCGTCCGAGTCGACGCGCGAGGTCGTCGACGATGTCCCACTCCGGACGCGACTCGCCCGAGGGTGCGACCACGGCCTCGGTGGCCTGGCGAAACGGCGTGGCCTGAAAGGCCTGGAATGTGTACGGGAAGTCGTCGCGCTCGTACATGGTGGTGACGGGCAGGATGTAGTCGCATCGCGCGGTGGTCTCGGTGACATAGAAATCGAGTGCCACCGACAGATCGAGCGTTTCGAACGCGGCCTCGAGTTCATCACCGTTCGGCACCGACAACACGGGGTTGCCCGCCGAGACGAACATCGCCTTGATTTGGCGATCGCCCGGCGTCGTGATCTCCTTGGCCATCATGGCGGCAGGCTCGGAACCAATGGCACTGCGAATCCCGCTGACGCGCGACCGCTTCCGCCGCCGCGACCGCCGCATCACCGCGCCCATCATGGTGTTCTGCCATCTCTGCCCGACGGTCTCCATCGAGCTGAAGACCGAACCGCCAGGGGCGTCGAGGTTTCCCGCGACCAGATTGACCGCGTCGATCAGATATGTGGTGAGCGTGCCGTAACGGCCCACGCACGTGCCGAGTCGTCCGTAGATTGCGGCGCGCGGTGTGCGCACGAGGTCGCGGGCGAGCGCCCTGACGCTCGCAGGATCGATGCCGGTCTGGGCGGCCGTCGCCTCCGGCGTGAACGATTCGCTCAGCGTTCGCAGCCAATCCACGCCATCGGCGACCCGGCTGACCCGGTCGACATCGACAAGGTTCTCGGAGAACATCACCTGCAGCAGCGAGAGCAGCAGAAACGAATCCGAGTCGGGAACGATGCCGAGCCATTCGAATGCGACGGCGGTCTCAGTGCGGCGGGGATCGACGACCACCACCCGGCCACCACGCTTGACGATGTCCTGCATGCGGTCCTTGATGCGGGGCGCAGTCAGGAAGCTGCCGTGGGAGACAACCGGATTGGCGCCCATCATCACCAGGAGGTCGGTACGCGTCAGATCGGGGATCGGCACGGATGTCGGCACGCCGTAGAGCAGCTGGCTGGCGATCAGCCTGCTGTTGGTGTCCTGCGACGAGGCGGTGAAGTAGTGACCGTGACGTCCGAGGCCCTTCATGAACAGCAGTGCCGCGAAGGTATGCGCGTAACTGAACGCGCCGGGGTTGCCCATGTACCAGCCGACGCCACCGGAACCGTCTCGACGCAGCACCGCCGACAGCCGTGCGGCGATATCGGACATCGCGTCGTCCCACGTGACCGGTTCGAATCCGTTCGGACCGCGGCGCAGCGGGGTCGTGACGCGGTCCGGGTCGTTCTGCACCTCGGTGAAGGCGATGCCCTTCTGACACGCGAACCCCGCCGACAGCGGGTGTTCCTTATCAGGACGCAACGCGATGAGGCGGCCGTCCTCGACGGTCGCAACCATGCCGCAGAGCGGCTCACAGATCCGGCAGAACGTGGGCTTGTGTTCGATCACCGGTGCCACGCCGACTACGATACTGTAATAGTTACAGTTGCGATAGGCTGTCGCTCTGACTAGGGAGGATCACCGATGCAGAAGGCGCTCGCGCCCGATATCTCGACCTGGCCGCAGGACAATCCGCAGCTCATCGGAAGCCGCTGCGCCGACTGCGGCGCCACCACTTTTCCCGTCCAGCGGCGCTGCCCGAAGTGCAGCGGCGGCGAGATGTCCGACGTACTGCTCCCCCGGCGCGGGACCCTGGTCGCGTGGACGACGCAGGGGTTCCCACCCGGACCGCCTTACAAGGGCGCCAGCGGAAAGGACTTCGTTCCGTTCGGTGTCGGTCTGGTGCAACTCGAGGATGTGATCCGCGTCGAGGGCAGGCTGACCGAGAACGATCCGGCCAAGTTGGAGTTCGGCATGGACGTCGAACTGGCCATCGTGCCCTTCACCACCGATGGCGACGGCGACGAAATCGTCACGTTCGCCTTCCAACCGGTTTAACCGAAAGGCTTGAAGTCATGACCAACGACGTCGCCATCATCGGTGTCGGGCTGCACCCGTTCGGCCGCTTCGAGGGCAAGTCGGCGATGGAGATGGGCGTTGACGCCATCTTCGCCGCGGTCGCCGACGCCGGCGTCGAATGGAAAGACATCCAGTCGGCCACCGGCGGCAGCTGGACCGTTGCCAACCCCGACGCCATCGTCGGCATGGTGGGCCTGTCCGGAATCCCGTTCACCAATGTGTTCAACGCGTGTGCCACGGCCGCGAGCGCCGCCAAGGCCTGCGCGGACGGAATCCGGCTGGGCGACTACGACATCGGCATTGCGATCGGTTTGGACAAACACCCCCGGGGCGCATTCACCGAGGATCCGGCGCTGGTGGGGATGCCGAGCTGGTACGCCGAGAACGGGCAATACCTCACCACGCAGTTCTTCGGGATGAAGGCCAACAGGTATCTACACGACCATGGCATCTCGCAGGAGACGCTGGCCAAGGTCGCGGCCAAGAACTTCCGCAACGGCGCGCTGAACCCGAACGCGTTCCGCCGCAAGCCCATCGCCGAGGAGGACATCCTCAACTCGACGATGCTGAACTATCCCCTCACCCAGTACATGTTCTGCGCACCCGACGAGGGCGCAGCGGCTGTGGTCATGTGTCGCGCCGACATCGCGCACAAGTACAGCAAGAAGCCCGTGTACCTGAAGGCGGTCGAGGTGCGGACGCGGCGGTACGGCGCCTATGAGGTCAACACGACCTTCGCCCCCGTCGACGAGGACGTCGCGCCCACGGTCTACGCCGCCAGGTCCGCGTTCGAAAAGGCCGGTGTGGCACCGGAGGACGTCGACGTGATCCAGCTGCAGGACACCGATGCCGGAGCGGAGATCATCCACATGGCCGAGTGCGGGTTCTGCGCCGACGGCGATCAGGAGAAGCTGCTGGCCGACGGCGCCACCGAGATCCACGGCGCGTTGCCCATCAACACCGACGGCGGACTGATCGCCAACGGCGAACCCATCGGCGCATCGGGCCTGCGCCAGATCCACGAGTTGGTGCGCCAACTGCGCGGTGAGGCGGGCGACCGGCAGGTGCCCGGCGAGCCGAAGGTCGGCTTCGCTCAGCTCTACGGTGCGCCCGGCACCGCGGCGGCGACGATCCTCACGAGGTGACCATGACTCAGTTCACCGGGGCGCCGATCTTCGACGCCGATCAGCACATGTACGAGACACCGGAATCGCTGACGAAGTTCCTGCCCGAGAAGTACTCGCGGGCTGTGCAATACGGCCAGTTCGGCCGTCACACGCGGATCGTGATCAACAACAGGGTCAACGACTTCATCCCCAACCCGACGTTCGAGCGTGTCGCCGCGCCCGGTGCGCACGAGAAATTCTTCGCCGGCGAGAACACCGAGGGCTCACCCTGCGCGAGATGCAGGGCCAGGCGATCGATGCGCCCGCCGGCGACCCGCAACCCCGTCGACCGCGTCGCCGAACTCGACCGCCAGGGCGTCGTCGAGGCGTTGAACTACCCGACGCTGGCCAGCCTCATCGAGCATGCGACCGCCGACGATCCCGAGCTGTCGCTGGCCATCATCCATGCGCTCAACCAGTGGATGCTCGAGCACTGGACGTTCAACTACGAGCGACCGCGTCTTCTCGACGCCGATCATCAACCTCTCCGAGGTCGACGGCGCCCAGCGCGAGCTGGAGTATCTACTCGCCAACGACGTCAAGGTCGCGCTGATCAAGCCCGGCCCGGTGAATGGTATCCGCGGCTGGCGGTCACCCGCGCTGCCGGAGTTCGACCCGTTCTGGCGCGACGTCGAGGCCGCCGGACTGCCGGTCGTGCTGCACGCCAGCTATCCCCCGCTCGACGATTACGTCGCCAAGTGGGAGCCGCCGTACACCCAGAACTTCATGGCGCAGAGCGCCTTCCGCTGGATGGTGCTGGGGCACCGCGAGATCTCCGACATGATCACCGCCCTGATCTGCCACGGCACGCTGACCCGCTTCCCGAAGTTGCGCGTCGCCAGCGTCGAGAACGGCAGCTCGTGGATCTTCCCGTTGTTCAACGACTTCGAGGACCTCTACAAGAAGATGCCGCAGAACTTCCCCGAGCACCCGCACGACGTCTTCCGCCGCAACATCTGGGTCAGCCCGTTCTGGGAGGGCTGCGTCTCCGACGTCGTGAACACCGTCGGCTGGGACAAGGTGCTGTTCGGCTCGGACTATCCGCACCCCGAGGGGCTGGCCGAACCGAAAGGCTTCTGGAAGTACGCCGAGGGCATGGACGTGCGGCGCACCTACGACTTCATGGGCGACAACGCCCGGCGGTTCATGGGCTGCCGATCGCCAACCCGGATCCGGCCGCGGTCAAGCCGCCCGCACTGTCGAACGTTTAACCGGACATATCGCCGGTTCGCGGGCATGCTGGACCCATGCCCACCATCACGACGAACGACGGCGTCGACATCTTCTTCAAGGACTGGGGCTCGGGTCAGCCGATCGTCTTCAGTCACGGATGGCCGCTGTCGGCCGACGACTGGGACGCTCAGATGCTGTTCTTCCTGCAGCACGGCTTCCGCGTCGTCGCGCATGACCGCCGCGGCCACGGCCGGTCCTCCCAGGTCGGCGACGGCCACGACATGGACCACTACGCCGACGACCTCGCCGCGGTCGTCGAACATCTCGACCTGCACGATGCTGTGCACATCGGCCACTCGACCGGCGGCGGCGAAGTCGCGCATTTCCTCGCCCGCCACGGCCAGGACCGCGCCGTCAAGGCCGTGCTCATCAGCTCGGTGCCGCCGCTGATGGTGCAGACCGACGCGAATCCCGGTGGCCTACCGAAGGAAGTGTTCGACGATTTTCAGGCCCAGCTGGCGGCCAACCGGTCCGAGTTCTACCACTCGCTGGCTTCGGGTCCGTTCTACGGATACAACCGGCCCGACGCCAAACCGTCCGAGCCGGTCATCCAGAACTGGTGGCGCCAAGGGATGATGGGCGGCGCCAAGGCGCATTACGACGGCATCGTCGCGTTCTCGCAGACCGACTTCACCGAGGATCTGAAGAAGATCACGATTCCGGTTCTGGTGATGCACGGCGACGACGACCAGATCGTGCCCTACGCCGACTCCGGGCCCCTGTCAGCCAAGCTACTGCCGAACGGAACGTTGAAGACCTATCCCGGCTACCCGCATGGCGCGTTCACCATCCACCACGACGTCATCAATCCCGACCTGCTGGAGTTCATTCGGTCGTGAACCAGCGGGGCTAGCGCTGCAGCCTCGGCCGCGACCTGCCGGTCCTTCTGCTCGACATAGAACTGCGCGGCCTTTCGTAGCGACTCGGCGGCCGGACGCGGCTGCCATCCGAGTTCGCGCGTCGCCTTACCGTGATCGGCAGGCGACATGGTGTGCAGCAAGACGAATCCCGGTCACATTGATCGGCAAGATCACGTCGCAGCAGCCGGCCCGCCATACCCGAGGATCCCCGCGAAGACATACGCCACGGCGAGCGGAACGCCGAAGCGCGGTGGCTTCGCGCACCGACCCCGGTCGCCGCGGTCGTCGAACATCTCCCGCATCGACATGTAGCTCTCGGAGATGATGTAGCGCTCGCCGACTCGGCCGTGTCTCCGCGGCAAGCAGGAACGCGTCTGCGACGTCTTCGATGCCCACGACTTCGGTGAACACGCCGTTGAGGTACACCGGGAGCTTGCCCATGGGCAGCCAGTATTGCACCATCAGGCCCTGGGTTCGGCTGCCAGTCGCAGCGGACCGTACGGGTTGGACACATTCATCGCGACGGCGGGCAGCGCTCGCTCGCGCGCATACCGCAACACCAATTCCTCCGCCTGCACGGCGCGACTCGATGTAAGGACCGCCGACTTCCCGGCCAGTTGAACGGCATCGTCCTCGGTCGACCGGCGTACGGCCGTCGCCGATGGCGATCGTTGCGATGGTGCTGCAGAACACGAAGCGATGAAGATCGGCGTCGGTGGCGATATCGAGCACCCGCTGCAAGCAGTTGACGTTGGTTTCGAAAAGGGGTGCCGGGTCGCGCAGGTGGAAGCGGGTGTCCACCACGCAGTAGTAAACGACATCGCGGTCGGCCATCGCTGCGCGCAAGGCGTCCTCGTCGTACAGATCGCCGTAGCACCGTTCGACGTCGAGGTCGTCGATACCCATCGTCTTGCTGGACTTGCGGAGGTACACCCGAACGTCGTCGCCGCGCTCGGCGAGCTTTCGAGTGACATGGGATCCGACAAAGCCACTCGCACCCATGACGAGGGCCTTACGCCGGCTCGCAGAAGTCAAACTACGAGGCCTTCTTGACGACCGGTGCGTATGCCGGCTTTCCGAGGCCAAGCATGTACTGCGCGATCATGTTTCGGAACACCTCGAGGGTGCCGCCGTAGATACCGACCAACGGCGCGAACCGGTAGACGTACTCGGCGGCCCCGTCATCGGCCGCCCCGTCGGTACCGATCGGCAGCAACGCGGCCGTACCCAGGATGTCCATCAGATCCGGCGAGATGTCGCGCATCGTCTGGGCGAGGGCGACGCGGCCGAAGATGCTCGGCGCGCTCAGCGATGCCTCCATTCGGGCGACGCTTCGCCCGAGCCGGTATGCGACCGAGCCGTCGTCGATCAGGCGGCGGCCGTCGGGGCCCGTCTCGGCGACCTTGGCGGCCGCCTTGTCGACCGCGGTGGCCATGAATCCGGCCTGATGCATCATGATCGACACATCCTGCAGTCCGTCCTGCGCGGCTTCCACCGCACCGTGCTCGACGTTGAGGGGTTCGCGCACGACGGTCCAGCCGTCGTTCACCTCTCCGAGCCGGTACTTGTCGTCGACGCGCACATCGCTGTAGTAGACGATGTTGGTGCGGTCGCCGTCGACGGTGCGGACGCCCTGGATCTCGATGCCCGGCGTGTCGAGCGGGACGAGAAACATGGTCAGGCTCTTGTGTTTTGGCGCCGCGGGATCGGTGTTGGTGATCAGGAAGACGTACTGGCAATTGTGCGCGCCGGTGGTGAACATCTTCGACCCGTTGATCACCCAACCGTCGCCGTCACGCACCGCGCGGGTCTTGCAGGTGGCGACGTCGGAACCGCCCTCGGGTTCGGTGTAGCCCAGGCACAGGCGAGCGTGACCGCTGTACACCAGCGGCATCACTTCGGCTTTCAGTTCGGGCGATCCGAACTTCTCCACGGACCGCGCGATCATGGCGGTGGTGCCCGAGGTTACCCACGGCACGTGGGCGCGTCGCTTCTCGAGTGCCCAGATTCGGGCCCGGAGACGATCGAAGCCGCCTTCGGATTCCGGCTTCCACTCCTTCTCCAGGTAACCCGCTTCGCCGAGCGCCAAGTGAACGCCCTCGTCGAAGTTGTCGCCGGTCTCACGATCACGGCGAAGCACCTCGTCGGTGACGTGGGTGCGCAGGAAGTCGCGCGTCTCGTCGAGGAACGCCTGATCGTCGTCGGAGAGTTCGACCCGTGAGAAATCCATTGCGGCCCTTACCTGCTTTCCCGTGCGACGACGATCTCGGCGACGTACTTGGCGGTGACACCGGGGTCCCCACCGGCCAGCGACCATCCGCGGGCTCGCACCAGATAGGCGGTCGCCGCGGCCTCTGCCGAAACGCCGAGGCCGCCTTGGACGTGCACCGCCATCGTCGCCGCCTTCGACGCTTCTTCGGCCATGAACACGAACGCCGAAGGCGCCAGCTCCGGACGCTCGTCGGGCTCGTTGTCGAGGAACCACGCTGCCCGCCGCGCCAGGTTGCGTCCGCCCTGCACGGTGATCGCGATGTTGGCCAAGGGATGCGAGATGCCCTGCAACGTCGAGATCGGAACGCCGAGTGTGTAGCGGGACTTGGCGAACTCGGCGGCGATGGTCATCGTCTCCTCGACGAGGCCGACCAGTGCTGCGGCGGTCAGCACCGCGCCATTCATCCAGTGCGCGTTGATATTCGGCCAACGCCTCCGGGCCGCTGCCCAGCACGGTGCGGTCGTCGGCGGCCGCGGGATCGACCCATGCCATCGGCAGCTTGCCGATGTTGTCCACCTTGGCCGGTCGGGTCCCGAACGTCAGTCGCACGACGTCGTCACCGTCGCGCACGATGATGTGGTCGGCGATCGATCCCGTCGGGATCAGGCGAACCCCGGACACGTTGTCCTGTCGGGGATCGAGCGCGATCAGCTGCTTACCGTTGACGACGTCCGCCTCGGCCGTGCCGAGCCGTGCCAGCAGTCGCGCCGCACAGACGTGGTCGATCCACGGGACCGGGGCAAGCACGCGGCCGAGTTCCTCGGCCACCAGCGTCAGATCGACGAGTGTGGCGCCGTCACCTCCGCTGGACTCGGGCAACGCCATGCTGGTTGCACCCATGGCGCACAACCGTTCCCACAGACTCTTGTCGAAGCCGGATTCCTCGGCGGCGCGGACGGTTTCGATCGGGCAGTGTGTCTTGAAGAACTCCCGATACGCGGACTGTATGGCCTGGTGGTCCTCGGACAGGCTGTAGTCCAGCCTCCGCAGTTCGTAACGGTCCATCGTCACTGCTCCTCTCGGGGCCCGAAGAAGAAATCCTGTGCATTGTTGTAGAGGTAGTTCTCCAGCACCTCGGCCGGCAGGTCCAGCGCCAGCAGCCTCGGGCACCACGCGATGCATCCTCAGCACCGGCCAGTCCGAGGCGAAGATCACCTTGTCGGGTCCGCGGGTGCGCATGTAGTGCAAAAGGCTGTCCGGCAGCCGCTTCGGCGACCACGCCGATGTCATCAGCCGCAGATTCTTGTACTTGATCATCAGTCGGATCGCGACGTCCCACCACGGGTCCGCCCCGTGAATCATGCAGAGCTTCAGTTCCGGGAATCGCACGCAGACCCGGTCGAGGTGGATCGGGTTCTGCGCCTCGCCCGGGATCGGCGGGCCCGGCAGGCCGGTGTTGATGCACAGCGGCAGCCCGATTTCCGCGCATTTGGTGTAGAGCGGATAGTAGACGGCGTCACTCGGCGGGTATTGACCATCACCCCAAAAGCTCGGCCCCACCGCGGTATACGCCACCGGCAGGTCGCGCACGATGGCGCTGAGTTCCCGCAGGGACGGCATCGGCCGCAGCAGGTTGACACCGCCCATCGCGAGTGCGAACTTATCGGGGCGTTGATCGACGAACTTGCGCGCCGTCACCGACGGCTTGGTCAGGTTGTCCATCAGGATGGCCTTCTCGACACCGCGCTCGTCCATCTCCTCGAGCAACTGCGGCAGCTCGACCTGGTCGTAGAGCGACTGCGGTCCCTTGAAGTAGTCGTCGCGCACCTTGAGCATGAACTCGGGTTGCTTCTCGGTCTCGCCGAAGTGCACGTTGACCAGGCAATCAATGGCTTTCGGGGTCATGTCAGTGACGCCTCTTGCACCGCAGTGGTTTTCGCCCAGCGATAGTCCGGTTTGCCGTTCCCGAGTCGGCGCACCTGATCGACGATGATGAACTCCTTCGGCGCCTTGAACCGCGCGAGTTGCGATGTGCACTGGCCGTGCAATAAATCGGAGGTGACGGCTGCGCCTTCCATGCCGGGCTGCAATGCCACCAGGGCGACGAGCTCTTCGCCCCATCGCTCACTCGGCCGCCCGACCACCAGCGCGTCGGCCACACCGGCGTATGCGCGCAACACTTCTTCGACCTCTTCGACGAAGACCTTCTCGCCCCCGGTGTTGACGACGAGCGAATCCCGTCCGAACAACTGGAGCGTGCCATCGGGAGCCAGCGAGCCACGGTCGCCGGAGATCACCACACGCTGCCCCTCGACGACGGGAAACGTCTTGCGGGTGGCGGCCTCGTCGTCGAAGTAGCCGAGCGGGATGCGTCCGGCGCGGGCGACGAAGCCGACCTCCTGCTCCCCCGGTTGCAGGAAACGGCTGTAGTTCTCCGACAGGACCAGCGCGCCTTCCCGCAGTTCGAACGTGTCCTTCTGCTCTCCGTGCTGGCTGCGACCGAAGCCGACGTTGCCCGTCTCCGAGGATCCGTAGCCGTTGATCAGGGTGATCTGGGGCAGCAATTCGAGAAGCGCACGTTGGTGTTTCGGGTTGGTCGCCGCTCCGCCGGTGCCGATCGCGTACATCGACGACAGGTCGTAGGAACCGCTGCGCAGTTCCTCGACCAGCGGTGCCGCGTAGGCGTCACCGACCATCGTCATCATCCCGACCTTTTCACGCGCCGCCGTCTCGAGCACCGCACAAGGGTCGAAACGCGTCTTGTCGTAGAGGACGATCGGCAGTCCATTGAGCAGACCCGCGAAGGCCGTCCACATACCCGCGGCGTGCATCAGCGGAGACACGGCGAACCACGGCTGCACCTTCGAATCCGAGCTTGGCGTGGATCTCGTCGACGGATTCGTGGTCGGCGCCGTTCATGGACACCACGTACGTGTCGCTCTGCCGCCACATGACCCCTTTGGGGCGGCCGGTGGTCCCACCGGTGCACACCATCATCACATCGTCGGGTGACGCCGCGATGTCGTGATCGGTATCTCCTTGCGCCAGAGCATCTTCCAAGCTGATGGCACCCGGCAACTGCGGTGCCGAGCTGTCGTCGTCGACCGAGATCATCAGGTCCGCGGCGGCGGGCGGCAGCACGTCGGCGAACTTGGGCCCGAATGAGCGGTGGTAGATCACCGCCCGCGGCTGCAGGTATTCCAGAAGTTCGGCCACCTCGCGCGGGGCGTAGTTGTAGTTGACGTTGACCGGCACGGTTCGCGCCTTCAGCGAACCGATGACCATGTCGGGATAGAGATCGTTGTGCATGATGAGTGCCACGCGATCCTGTCCGCATTCCCAGTTCGCGAGGTCATCTCGTTCCCGGTGCGCGCCCAACCCCTGCCCGGCAAGGTAATTGGCCAGTCGGCGGGTCCGCTCCGCCGACTCCCCGAACGTGCTGCGGCGCGTGCCGCAGACGGTCATCAGCCGGTCGGGAACGGCTTCGGCGATCGCGTCGAGCACCGCCCCGATGGTCCATTCGCCCATGATTAGGCGGACGCCGTTACGTTCGCACCCAGCAGCTCGAGTGCGTTGTCGCGCATGACCTTCCGGGTGTCCTCGTAGCTGAACTCGGGGAACTGCGGGATATCGGCGGTGAACGTCATCGGATCGGCCAGGCCCTCGCCGTGGGGCCAGTCCGAACCGAACAGGATCTTGTCGACGCCGATCGTCGCGGCGAGCAGCTTGACGTCGTCCTCGTAGTACGGCGCGATCCACACGTTGTTTCTCAGCTGCTCGACCGGGTCCTCTTTGAAGTGGTACGGCGCGGTGTTGGCGGCCTTCTTGAGCCGCTTGATCAAGCGGTAGACGAAGTAGGAGCCGTTCTCGATGCTCGCGACCTTCAACTTCGGATGCCGGGTGAAGACCTGGTGCACGATCATCGATGCCATCGTGTCGTGGATGGCGCGGTCGTCGAGCAGCACCTGATCGAGCGGATCCTTCTTGCCGAATCCCTCGAAGGTGGCCTTGCCGCCCCACAATGCCGCGATCGCGAGATAGCCGCTGTCGGACAGGTGGAAGATCACCGGAACGCCGGCCTCGGCCAGCCGGGCCCACACCGGATCGTGCAACGGATCGCCCAGTGAGCGCGGCTTGACACGACCTGGGACGGGCGCAGGCCGCACACACACGTTCTTGGCGCCGCGAGTCAGGACGAACTCGACCTCCTCGACGGCCTTGTCCGGATCGGCCAGCGAGATGATCGGCGCCGACAGGAACCGGTGGTCGGGACGGTCGAAGCCCCAGTCTTCGTCCAGCCACAGATTGAACGCGTGCACCGTCGCCATGGTCGCCTCGATGTCGTGCTTGAGCGCCTCCTCGACACCGCACGCGAAAGTCGGCAGCATGAACACGGTTTCGAGGTTCTGCTTGTCGAGAATCTTCAGCCGGGCATCGCGATTCTGGTACTCGGGATGGTCGGGCAGCCGGTCGACCTTCATCAGCGAAGCCGGGTCCACGCCCTCGGGAATTTCACCGCGGAACAGCAGATCAAGGCAACCGGGTTCGATGATCGGGTCGAACGTCGGATTCGGGATGAAGTGGTTGACCACGCCACCCATGACGGCGAACGTGCGCTTGCCCTCGTTGAGCATCTGCACGCCGCGGCGCTTGAACTCCTTGGGCAGGTGGCGGGTGCACGAGTCGATCGTCTCGTAGTAGTGGTTGTCGACGTCGATGGCCATGTAGTCCAGGGTCACGATTCCTGTCCTTTCGAAGATCCTTGGGCTGGTCCTTGGGCCGGCGGGAAGTTGGGCTGACGCTTTTCGAAGAAGCTCGTGATGCCTTCGATGAAGTCGGGGCGCTGCATGGATTCGTGCATCAGCTTTTCGGCATCGTCGCTGGCATCGAAGACATCGCGCATGGTGTCTGCGTACACCTGTTGCTTGATCACCGCCAGCGAGCTGGGCGCGCAATTGGCGGCGATGTCCTCGGCGTAGGCGATCGCGCGGGGAAGCAGCTCCTCGGGTGCCACGACCTCTTTGACCAGACCCAGTCGCTGCGCCTCGTCGGCAAGGAACACCCTGCCCGAAAGCAGCAGGTCGAGCGCGACACCCTGGCCGACGATGCGCGGCAGGATCCACGAGATCCCGTACTCCGCGATCAGGCCGCGGCGGGCGAACGATGTGGTGAATTTCGCGCCGTCGGCAGCGAACCGGACGTCGCACATCAATGCCATGGTCATGCCCATACCGGCGCAGGCGCCGTTGATTGCCGCGATGACGGGTTTGCGCATCGTGGTCGCGAAGTGCGGATGACGTGCACCGACCAGCTTGCCGACGTCTGTGTCCGCCGCGGCATCGACGGTGGCGGCGCTGATCGACGTGAGGTCGCCCATGTCGGCCCCCGCGCAGAAGGCGCGGCCCTTACCGGTCACCACGATGGCGCGGACGTCGGGATCGGCCTCGGCGTCGTCGAGGCGCAGGTAGAACGTCGTGGCCAGGCCGCCGCCCCAGCCGTTCATCCGTTCGGGCCGGTTGAGCGTCAGCACCGCGACGCCGGTGTCGAGGACCTCGTAAAGCACCGGTTCGCTCCGGTCGGAGACGACGGGGTCAGCGACGCGGTCTCCAACGCTCACCCGTCAGCCCTCCTCAGGCGTGTCGAACTGGATGTTTGCACATTACTGTACACCTATCGGTAGTACCTTCCGCAACAGTCTCACGGAAGAGCATCTCAGCCGCCGACCAGCCCAAACCGCTGATATGCCGCGTCGATCCGGGCCTTGGCATCCGCCGGCAGTACGGCCTGCGGCGGCCGCGAGTGGGGGTACGACCCGATGGGCAGGCCAAGCACCGACGCCGCGTACTTGAACGCCCCGCCCCAGTGGGTGAAATAGTCCGGTCGCCCCGGATAACACGTAAAGCACCCACCTATGTCGACGGTGAACTGGTCGATACCCGACTTCTCCGCGTAGTCGATCGCCTCAGACAGCTTGTCGCTCCACACGAGTTCCCAGTATTCGGAGAACACCCGATGTTGCGGGGTTTCGTAGAGATAGCCGGAGGTGCCCAGTTGCGCGGGCCCGACGATCCCGGCGCGAAGCCAGCCGGCGCGGTAGACCGTCGTCTCGCATTCCCAGATCGTCAGGTCGGGAGCGAGGTTGTGTAGCTGCCGGCTGGCCGTGGGCCGGAATGCGCCTTCCTTGGTCGCGCACACCGCTGGAATCTCGTCGTAGATCCGCGCACCCTCGGCAGGTGTCAGCACGTACCCCGACGACGGTGAGTTGAACATGCCGAGCGCGATGTCGCTGCGGTCGGCGATGTACCGGAAGAAATTCAGCACCCCCTCGCCGCCGTGCGCCTCCATCATCGGCGTCTGGATGTAGACGATGTCGGCCCCCGCCTGCTGGGCGTGCAGCGTCAGGTCCAGACAGTCCTTCGCCGATGTGGCAGCGGTGCAGGCCTGCACGACGACGTCGGGATTTGCCGCCCGTCCCTCTTCGATCGCCACCTCCAGCAAGCGTTTTCGCTCATCGGACGTCAACGACCAGAACTCCGCGATACCGCTGGTGCACCACAGCATCGGGTGTCGCAACTCCCCGACGCAGTGACGCACCAATGTTCGGTACGCGTCCCAGTCGATGTCGTCGCCGTCCTCGCCGCAGAACGGCGTGTAAAGGGAGTTGCCGATACCCCGCAGATTGCTGCGGGCCCACTCACGCGCCTCTTTGGCCGTCGCCATGCTGCCTCCTCAGGTGAAGTCGCTGCCTCCGTCGACATTGACATTGGCACCGGTCATGTAGGAATTTCGCCGGGACGCGAGAAACGCTACGACGGGACCGATTTCGTCGGGCTGACCCGCACGCGGCAAGTGCGCCGGATGCCCGAAGTGCTCGATCGATGGCCGACATCAACGCGTACGGATCGCTGCCGTCGACCCCGACCGACGCGGCCCAGCCGACCAACGCCTCCGACGCGATGCTGCCCGGCGACACGACGTTGACCATGATCTCGTCCTTCGCCAGTTGCAGCGAGAGGTTCTTCGAGATGCTCGTCAGCGCCGCCTTGGCAGCCGTGTAGGCGGGCAGGATGGCGCTCTGACGTTGTGTCGAGTGGGCGGAGAAGTTCACGATGCGCGCCCACTGCGCTTTGCGCAGCAGCGGCAGTGCGGACCGGACGCAGTGCACCATCCCCATCACGCCGTCGTCGAACGCTGCGCGCCACTGATCATCGGTGAGATCGTCGAAGGTGCCGACCGATCCCGGCCCCACTGCGTTGACGAGGATGTTGAGTTCACCACCCCACCGTGCGCTCAGTTCGTCGAACGCCCGCTGCACCTGTTCGGCGTCCGTGGTGTCGGCCACCAGTGCGAGCGCGTCGGGACTTCCCCGCTCAGCCAAATCCGTTGCGGCGTCGTCGAGTACCGCCTGCGTCCGGCCGACGACGGCCACGCGCGCGCCGTCCTCGGCGAGGCAGCGGGCGCTGGCAAGCCCCATGCCTCGCCCGCCTCCGACGACCACCGCGGCCGCGTCCCTCAACCCGAGATCCATGGCGTGCGCGCCTGTCAGGTACCAGTCCAGTTGGGCGCGCGCTTTTCGGCGAACGCGATCGCCCCTTCCTTGGCATCGTTCGACGAGAAGATCGGAATGATGTACTCGAGTTGCTTTTTCCACATCTCGTCCTCGCTCCAACCGACGGACTTGACGAGGATTTCCTTGGTGGTCGCCACCGCAAGAGGACCGTTGGCCGTGATGCGTTCGGCCAATTCGATTGCGCCGGCGAGTGCTTCGCCCGGCTCGGTGAGCACGTTGACGAATCCCCATGCCTCAGCCTGCTCGGCGGTGAAGCTCTCGCCGGTGAGCGCCAACTGAAGCGCCTTCTGATACGGGATTCGCTTGTGCAGACGCAGCAGCCCGCCACCCGCGGCCACAAGTCCGCGTTTCACCTCCGGTATACCGAATTTCGCGGTCCGCGATGCCACCACCAGATCCGTCGCGAGCACCACTTCGGTGCCACCGGCTAGCGCATAGCCCTCGACGGCCGAGATGAGTGGTTTCCTCGGCGGCCGCTCGGTGAAGCCGATGCCACGACCCGGAATCGCGACCATCTCGCCCGCGGCGAAGGCCTTCAGGTCCATGCCGGAACAGAAATTGCCACCTGCTCCCGTCAGCACTGCTACCGACAGGTCCTTGTCCTCGTCGAGTTCGTCGACCGCGTCAGCCAATCCTTGGCTGACGGCCAGATTCACCGCGTTTCGCGCTTCCGGCCGATTGATCGTGATGACGAGTACGCGCCCCTGGCGCTCCGTCAGGATTTCCTCCGACACACTTCGCCTTTCGCTACTTTCGCTAGAAACACTTACTATAGGGCTTACAGTAAAGAAGCGAAACGGTGGAACGGTACGGTTGACGGCAGAGGCTGAGCGGCGACACACCTGCGTAGACGCAGATCAGAGGGCAGTTGCCGGTACATTCAGTCCACCAGTCGATTGTGATGGAGGTGCCCTTCGTGGCAAGGCAGGCGACCGCCGAGAAGCGTCCACGGCGCGAGCGCGGGTCCATCAATCCCGACGACATCATCAAGGGTGCGTTCGAACTCGCCGAAGAAGTGGGCATCGACAACCTCTCCATGCCGCTGCTCGGTAAGCACCTCGGCGTCGGCGTGACCAGCATCTACTGGTACTTCCGCAAGAAGGACGACCTGCTCAACGCCATGACCGACCGGGCGCTGCGCCAGTACGTCTTCGCCACGCCCTACGTCGAGGCCAAGGACTGGCGCGAGACGCTGCGCAATCACGCGCGGTCGATGCGAAAGACGTTCCTGGGCAACCCGATTCTGTGCGATCTGATCCTTATTCGCTCGGCGCTGAGCCCGCGCACCGCGCGGCTCGGCGTGCAGGAGGTCGAGAAGGCGATCGCCAGCCTGACGGAGGCGGGCCTGTCGGCCGATGACGCCTTCGACACGTACTCCGCGGTGTCGGTACACGTCCGCGGTTCGGTGGTGCTGCAACGCCTACGCGAGAAGAACCGGGCAACGGACGAGGGCCCCAGCGATATCGACGAAGCGATGGCTATCGACGGCGACTCGACGCCGCTGCTTGCTCTGGTCACCGAAAAGGGCCATCACCTCGGCGCGGCCGACGAGAACAACTTCGAGTTCGGTCTCGAGTGCATCCTCGATCACGCCGGCCGGCTGATCGACGAGGCCAAGAGCACGCCCGCCAAGAAGCCCGCGCGCAAACGCTAGCGACTTCGGTGCGCGTACGGTCGCTCACGGTCGTCGCTCAGCGGTCGCGAGCGCACCGAATTCGCAAAGGTCTAGACCTCGACGACGACCGCGCCGCCCTGGCCGCCGCCTGCGCACATCGCGGCCACACCGATGCCGCCGCCGCGCCGCTGCAGCTCGTAGATCAGCGTCGTCACCATGCGCGCACCCGAGGCGGCGATGGGATGGCCGAGGCTGCAACCACTTCCGGAGAAGTTGACCAGCTCCTCGTCGATGCCGTACTCGCGGCACGCCGCGATCGGCACCGATGCGAATGCCTCGTTGATCTCCCACAGCGTGACGTCGGACGGCTTCAGCCCGGCACGGTCGAGCACCTTGCCGATCACCTTCACCGCACCCAGCCCGCAGTCTCGAGCGGGGACACCCGCTGCGCCCCAAGCCTTCACGGTGGCCATCACCGAAAGATTGTTGGCGTCGGCGTAGCCGCGCTCGACGAGGGCGACGCCCGCGGCGGCGTCATTGGTGCCGCTGCTGTTACCCGCGGTGATCGAGAAGCCCTCGATCTCCGGATGCAGCACCTTGAGCCCGGCCAGCTTCTCGACGGTGGTGTCGCGGCGGGGATGCTCGTCGACGCTGAAGTCCACCACCGATCCGTCGAACTGCTGGATCTTCATCGGGATGATCTCGTCGAGGAACTTGCCCGCGTCCTGCGCGGCGATGGCCCGCTGATGTGACCTGCGCGGCCCACGCGTCCATCTCCTCGCGGGTGATGCCGACCGCTTGCGCGGTGTTCCAGCCGACGGTGATCGACATGTCCTTGGTCGGTGCGTCGGGTGTCTCGACGTGCGTCGGCGGCATCCACCGCTCCTCGAACTTCAGCTCGGGGCCGGGGATGCGCCAGTTCGTCAGCGGCGTCATCGACAGCGACTGCACGCCGCCGGCGATCAGCACCCGCTCCATGCCCGAGCCGATCTGCGCGGCCGCGTTGCCGATCGCGGTCAGGCTGCCGGCGCAGTGCCTGTTCACCGACTGCCCGGGAACGTGATGCAGCCCGGTGGCGTCGGCGGCATAGCGGGCCAGATCGCCGCCACCGTAATGCGATTCGGCGAAGATGATGTCGTCGATGTCGGCGGGGTCCACACCGGACCGGCGAACCACCTCGGGCAGCACGGTGGTGATCAGTGTCTCGGGCGGGGTGTTGACCAACGTCCCCTTGAATGAACGGCCGATTGCCGTCCTGGCTGCACCGACGATGACGGGTGTGGACATGTTTTCAACCTCGGGTTTCGGCTTAGGTGACTTTACAAAAGTAACAGATAGTGTTGCGTTCTCAGAAGGTGAGGGTGCTCACTCCGGCTCAGGCACGTGGAAGTGCTCGTCGCGCAGCCGGAACGCCTCCTTGGTGCCGTGCTGCGCACGGGTCTTGACGAAGTTGAACTCACCCGGCGCGAACTGCAGGTTTGTCCCGTAGGCGTGGAACAGATAGCTGGCCACCTCCTCGCCCGCATACGCCTGGCTCTGTTCGACGAGCCGGAACGCCTCCTTGGCGATGACGACGCCGTCGGCAGGCATCTTCGCGGCCTTCTCCGCCCAGTACCGCGCCCGCGCGGTGACCGAACCGGGGTCGCAGGTGTCGGTGAACACCCCGAGGTGTTCGACGGCGCCGGCCTCGATGATGTCGCCGGTCAGCAGGAGGCGCCGCGCCAGCACCGGACCGAGGCGGTGGAAGAACATGTGCAGGCTGCCCAGCGCCGGGCCGAGGAACCGCGTGGCGGGCATGCCGATCTTGGTGTCGCGCCCGATCACGGAGATGTCGGTCATCAACGCCATCTCGAAACCACCGCCGAGCGCGTAGCCGCTGATCTCCCCCACTGTGACCTTCGGGTAGCCCATCAGGTTGTGATAGAAGCCGA
Organism: uncultured Actinomycetota bacterium; assembly: GCA_963720345.1. Classification (GTDB taxonomy): domain Bacteria; phylum Actinomycetota; class Actinomycetes; order Mycobacteriales; family Mycobacteriaceae; genus Mycobacterium. The sequence goes on along the minus strand of CAVRFN010000043.1, from coordinate 53,896 downwards.
ACGACTTGCGGTCGACGGTCAGGCGCCGCCGCTGGCTGGGGACGACGTCTTGGCCTCCGTGCCGCCGGCGTCCTTCATCGCCATACCAGCCGTACGCGTTGTTCATATCGGCCCCGGTGCTGAACACGCCCTCGGCGCCGCGCAGCAGCACCACCGTCAGATCGTCGTCCTCGGCCACCTGGTCGAGATAGCGGCCGACGGTCTCGCGCATCGCCGCGTCGTAGGAGTTGCGCTGGCTGGGGTTGTTGAACGTGATCGTGGCGATGCGCTTGTCGCGGTCGACGTCGAAAAGCACGCGGTCATCGGTGGTCGTCATCGAAAGTCCTTCACTCGGCGTTGGAAATCAGTTTGGCCTCAATGGTTTTGTCCGCTCCAACCGCGAGCGTGTTGCGCCGCGCGGCGGACAGGTGGTCCTGCGCCAGCTTCACCGCACGCGCCTCGTTGCCGTCGCGGATGGCGTCCAGCAGCCGTTGGTGATCGCGAAGTGCCGCCCGCATGGTCTTGTGTTCCATCGGATCACCTTCGTCACTCCACACCGACGACTCGTGGGCCGACCAGATCAGCTCCAACGAGCCGATCAGCAGAATCATCGGCTCGTTGCCGCATCGGGACACGATGCGCCTCGTGAAACCGACGGGCGTTGGGCACGTATCGCGACAGATTGTCGAATTGCTCTGTCTGCGTTGTGATCTCCGCCTCGAGATACGGGACGACCTCGGTCATCCGGTCTTCGCGTGCGGCACACATGCCTGCGCAGATCGGCTCGAGATGCATCAACGCACCGCTGACATCGGCGGGTTTCGCCGATCGCGTCTGCAGCACCATGCTGATCATGTGCGCGGTGCGCTCGGCCGAGGGCGGGTGAACGACCGCACCGCCCATGTTCCCGCGGCGCACCGAGATCAGCCCGTCGGTCTCGAGAATGTGGATGGCCTCGCGCAGCGCGGGTGGGCTGACACCGAATTCGGCGAGCAGAGTGTCCTGCGACGGGAGCACGTCGCCTTCCTTGATGCGGCCGGACAGGATGTCGTCGCGCAGCCGCGACGCGACGATTTCGGCGACCCGCGGCTGACGGATCCGCTGCACGCTGGTCATCAGCCCGTTGACCCGCCGGTGCCCGAAATCGAAGACGCTCAACTTGTCGGGCGACGAAGCCGCCGTGCTGAATTCGCCGATGCACAACACCTCGTCGCCGAACAGCAGACGTGCCGTGGAGGTGACCCGGCCGTCGGCTTCGGTACGGACGACGTCGAACGCGAGTTCAACGAGAACGGGGGTCGGCCGGCGAAACGTCACCGTCAGCGAGCGGGTCTTGCCGGTCCGCCCCGAGGCGCAACTCTGATGTTGGGTGACGCAGTCGAAGAACACCGCAAGGAAGCCGCCGTTGACCAACCCCGGCGGCCCTTCGTAAACCACCGGAAAGGTGACGCGGCCGGACGCGGCGTCGGCGTCGAGTGGTCGAAGGTGTACTCGGGGAAGCACGGGTTGTACGCGCCGACATCGAAGGCGTGATCGAGATACACCCGTTGGGTATCGGTGCTTTGCGGCCCGATGCGCGGTGTCGGGTCGGGCGGTGCAGCGGCGGCCAGTTCCCGTTCCCATTCGGCGATCTGGGTGACCATGGCATCGACGGTCGGATGCTCGTGTTCCAGCGAGAGCAGCAGCCCGGTCAGCCGACGCAGCGCCCCGGCGGCGGCCACCGTCTGCGGCAGCGGTTGCTCACCGAATCGGGGTGTGCCCTCGGCCATGAGTTGCCTTTCGCCTGCCGACTGTTCCGTCAGGACGCTTTCCTTGCTAACTTGTACAAGATAGCAATACTGTATGCCTAACCGTATAGTCGAGGGAAGGGCGGAGGCAACGGTGACTGACGACGGGGCGGTGACGACCTCCCGGGTGGACGGCGTTCTGCATGTCACGCTCGAGCGGCCGTCGCGGCGCAATTCGTTGAGCCCCTCGATGGTCGACCGCGTTCGTCGACGCATTGACCGACGCCGCCACCGACGACTCACTTCGCGCCGTCCACATTCGCGGCGGCGGATCCGATTTCTGCGCAGGCGTCGACTGGGTCACCGCCAACAGCGGCGAACGTCCCCGCACTGGCGACCTCGTACGCCGGGTTCCGCACGGCGCGCACCGCGTGATCGAACTCGTCCACTCGATCCACCTGCCCGTCGTGTGCAGTGTGCGCGGCTGGGCCGCCGGGCTGGGCTGCAATCTGGCGCTGGCCGCCGATTTCACCGTCGCAGGCGCGGATGCGGTGTTCTGGGAGCCGTTCCTGGACCGCGGATTCAGCCCGGATTCGGGTTCGTCGTGGCTGCTGCCCCGGTTGGTCGGGTTGGCGCGGGCGAAGAGCATGCTGCTGCTGGGCGAGAAGGTCAGCGGATCCGACGCGGCGGACTGGGGTTTGATCCATCGCTGCGTAGACGATTCCGAACTCGACGGCGTCGCGGCAGAACTGTTGGCGCGGTTGGCCTCCGGCCCCACTGTCGCGATCGGACTCGCCAAACAGGCCATCCACTACGGACAGCACGCGACGCTGCCGCAGACAATGAACCAGGAGCTGTTCAACCTGGAGCTGTCGTGTCGCACCAAGGATTTCAAAGAAGGACTCGCGGCGTTCCGCGAGAAGCGCGCGCCGGAGTTCGGTGGCCGGTGACCCCGACGGATAGGTGAAGGAATGCCCGCCATGTCATTTGAAGACATCACCTACGAGGTCGACGGACACAAGGCCACCATCACACTGAATCGGCCCAACGCGCTCAATGCGCTGAGTCCACGCATGATCACCGAACTGCGCACGGCGTATGACGAAGCGGAGAACGACGACAACGTCTGGATTCTGATCGTGACCGGCACCGGGCGGGCGTTCTGCACGGGCGCCGACGTCGGCGAGATCCCCGAAGACGGCAGGGTGATCTACGAACGGCCCTACCTGTCCACCTATGACCAGTGGGAGGCACCTCAGGAGGGCACGCCGCCGTTTCGTCGCATGGCCAAACCGGTGCTGGCTGCCATCAACGGGTTGTGTTGCGGCGCAGGACTCGACTGGATCACCACCGGCGACATCGTCATCGCATCGGACAAGGCGACGTTCTTCGATCCGCATGTGAGCATCGGGTTGGTCGCGGGCAGAGAGATGGTGCGATTGGCCCGCGTGCTTCCGCGCAACATCGCGCTACGCATGGCGCTGATGGGAAAGCACGAACGGATGAGCGCGCAGCGCGCCTACGAGCTCGGCATGATCAGCGAGGTCGTCGAGCACGATCAACTCCTCGAACGCGCGCACGAGATCGCCGACATCGTGAACTCGAATGCACCGCTGGCGGTTCGGGGCACGCGGCTGGCCATTCACAAGACACTCGACCTCCCGCTGACACGAAGCCGAGATCCTGGCCGAGACGTTCCGCGAGCGAGTGATCCGCACACAAGGATGCGACGAAGGACCGAAGGCGTTCATGGAGAAGCGCGCCCCGAACTGGCAGTGCCGATGACCGCACACGGACTTCGAGACGATCGTGCTCGACGTGGATCCCGGTCGACCACGTCGCGACTCATCACGCTGAATCGGCCGGACTCGCTCAACTCGTTCAACAGGACGATGTGCGAGGAGATGGCCGAGGCGTGGCGGACCGTCAAGCTCGACGATTCGGTGAATGCCGTGGTGGTGCGCGCAGCGGGCAGTCGGGCGTTCTCCGCAGGCCTGGACATCAAGGCGCCCTACGGTCAGCCCGACAACGTCTGGAATCACGAGGATCCGGGCGAATACCTCAGCCCGAAGTGGCAGAAGATGTGGAAGCCCGTCGTGTGCGCCGTGCAGGGCATGTGCACCGCGGGCGCCTTCTACTTCGTCAACGAATCGGACGTCGTCATCTGCAGCGAGGACGCGACGTTCTTCGACTCGCATGTCAGCGCCGGCCTGGTATGCGCACTTGGAGCCGATCGGGCTGATGCGCCGCGTCGGTCTAGGCGAGACGCTGCGAATCGCGTTGATGGGCAACGACGAACGGGTAAGTGCCGACACCGCGCTTCGGATCGGCCTGGTGACGGAGGTGGTCGCGGCCGAGGAGCTCTGGGCGCGCGCCCACGAGATCGCGGCGGCGATCGCGGCCAAACCGCCGTCGGCGACCCAGGGCACCGTGAAGGCGATCTGGGAGTCACTGGACAAGCCGTACCGCGCAGCTATGGAACAGAACCTGATCTACACGAGGTTGGGAAATCCGCTTGGACAGGCCGAGCTCGCCGGCCGCTCCCCCGGCGACAGGCCCACGCCGAGGCTGCGCTGATGGAAGAACATCCCCTCAGCCGGCGGATCCGTGACGTTCTGGAGCTGCGGCCCGACGGACCCGCGGTCGAGTACGACGGCGAATGGCTGACGTGGGGCGAAGTCGCCGCGCTGGCCCGTCGTATCGAGTCGCTCGATGTCTGCCGGGCGCCAGGTCGGAATCCTGTTGCGTAACACCCCGGCCCACGTCGCATCGTTTCTCGGCGTCCTGATGGGCGGCGGGACAGTCGTCGTCATCAACCCGTCACGCGGCGACGACCGCATCAAGGCCGAGATCGAGTCCCTCCGGCTGCCGTTGATCATCGGCACCAACGACGATCTGACGACGTTGGTGACGCCGGCGGCACACACCACCACGGTGGCGATCGCCGGCCTCGCGGACGCACCCGACGTGAGCGCGGCGGACGAGCAGAGCCGCGGACACGGGCCGTGCCGGTGTCGCGGTGCGGATGCTGACCAGTGGTACGACGGGGCCGCCCAAGCGAATCGATCTCACCTACGACATGCTGGCGCGCAGCGTGATCGGCACCGATTTCGACGTCGCGCCGTCACCGACCGAACCGCGGCGGGGCGTCGCGATCGTCAACGCCCCGCTGGTGCACATCGGCGGCGTGTTCCGCGTCCTGCAATGTGTCTGCGAAGCGCGGTCGTTCGCCCTGCTGGATCGCTTCGAGCTCGACCGATGGGCAGACGCCGTGCGCAGGCATCGGCCGCAGGCGGTGTCGTTGGTTCCCGCGGCCCTGCGCACGGTGCTGCATTCCGACCTGACTCGCGACGATCTGCAGAGCATCCGCGCCGTCACCTCGGGCACGGCACCGCTTTCCGCCGAGGATGCCGACGCATTCACCGACAAATTCGGCATTCCGGTCCTGACGTCATACGCCGCAACGGAGTTCGGTGGCGGCGTCGCAGGATGGTCGCTGCGTGACTACCAGAAGTACTGGCACACCAAGCGCGGGCAGCGTGGGCAGGGCCACGCTCGGCGCAAAGCTACGTGTGGTCGACGACGACGGCAGCACCCGTCGCCGACGACCAGCCGGGGCTGCTCGAGGTGAGGCCGGGTCAGCTCGGACCGACCGGCGGAATGGATGCGCACCACCGATATGGCGCGCATCGACGCCGACGGATTCCTGTGGATCCTCGGCCGCGCCGATCAGGCGATCATCCGCGGCGGCTTCAAGGTGATGCCCGACGATGTGCGCAGCGCGTTGGAGAGCCACCCGGCGGTGCAGGGTGCGGCGGTGGTCGGCCGACCCGATCAGCGGCTCGGCGAGACGCCTGTGGCCATGGTCGAACTGCGCGACGCTGTCGAGGTGGACACGCTGCTCGACCACCTGCGAACGCGATTGGCACGCTACGAGATTCCCACCGACATCGCGATCGTCGAGCAGATCCCCAGAACACCGTCGGGCAAGGCCGATCTGACCGCCGTCCGCGAGCACTTCGACACCGTCGACCATGCCTGAACACCGTCGCCGAGGTTCTGCGCGAACAGGCGCGACACCGCGGCGACCATCCGCTGCTGATATGCGACGACGACCGGCTCAGCTACGCCGAGGCCCATCGGCGCTCCGCCGAAGCTCGCGCGCGGGCTCCTCGCGCTCGGCGCGGGCAAGGGCACTCACGTCGGAGTGCTGTACCCGAACGGGCCGCGACTTCATCGTGGCGATGCTGGCCGCGGCGCGCATCGGCGCAGTCGTCATTCCGTTCTCGACATTCGCCACCGCCCCTGAGATCGCGACGCAACTCGCCCACGCCGACGTCGAGATCCTGCTCGCGACGGCGTCCTACCGCGGCCACGACTACCGCGAGACGGCTGGGCCAGATCTCGACCGTTCGGAACTCCCGCTGCTGCGCCATGTGCTGTTCGATTACCGCGCCGCCGATCGCCGTCGACTGGATATCTGCTCGAGGCGATGGAGGACGACGTCGACGCCTCGGACCTGCTGGCGATCATCTACACGTCGGGTTCGACGAGCGCCCCGAAGGGCGTCGTGCACACGCATGCGTCGCTGCTCGAGCACCAGCGGGTGCTCAACGAGATCCGCGGGCTGACGTCAGACGACAAATTGTTCTGCAACTCGCCGTTCTTCTGGGTCGGCGGAATCGCGTTCTCGATCCTGGCCTGCGATGCTCGCCGGCGCCACGCTCGTGTGTTCCAACGCCGTCGACCCCGGCGACACGCTCGACCTGCTCGAGGCCGAAAAGCCCACCATGACCAACGGTTTCGTGGGCGGTATCGCTCATCTCGCCCGCCACCCCAGCCTGGCGCAGCGCGATCTGTCGTCCATGCGCCGCGGGAACCTCTACCCGATCATGGCGCCCGAGGTGCGGCCGGCCGACCCCGAGCTGCGGCACACCATGCTCGGGATGACCGAGACCGGAAGCGTCATCACGATCAGCGAGGACGAAACCGACCAGCCCGAACATCGGCGCGGGTCGTTCGGCCAGCCGGCGCCGGGATTCGACACCGAGATCGTCGACCCCGACACCGGTGACCGCGTCGAAGCCGGGCGAGATCGGCGAACTGTGCGTCCGCGGGCCGTTCCTGATGCAGCGCTACTACAAGCGCAGCCGCGAGGAGTGCTTCGACGCCGACGGCTGGTTCCACACAGGCGATCTCGTCCGCACCGACGCCGACGGCTTCGTGTACTTCATCGGCCGTCGTGGCGCGATGATCAAGACCGCGGGCGCCAACGTCGCACCTGCAGAGGTCGAAAAGGCGATCGCCAAGGTCACCGGCATGGTGGCGCACGTCGTGGGACTCCCCGATCCCGAGCGCGGACAGGTGGTCGCCGCGGTCATCGCGCTGGAGGAAGGCGCCGAGTTCGACGAAGACGCGCTGCGCGAAGCGCTGAAGGCGAGCTTTCGGCATACAAGATTCCGCGGCGCTTCGCCGCTGTGCCCGTTCGCGGAGATTCCGGTGATGTCCAGCGGAAAAATCGATATGCCGCGTCTGACAAAGGTATTCGATGCCTGACACGATCGACGGACTGGTGACGACTTCAGCGCCACCAGCGACGCAGACAAGCCGATGGTCATCGACCCCGACGACCGGCTCACCTATGCCGAACTGGACGCCATGACCCGCGACCTTGGCCGCCGCGTTCATCGCCGCCGGCGTCGGCAAGGGCACCCGGGTCGGGCTGATCATGCCCAACTGTGCGCAGTGGGTGCAGATCGCGGTCGCGCTCACCCGCATCGGCGCGGTGCTGGTGCCGTTGAGCACGCTGCTGCAGCCGCCGGAGCTCGCCGCCGCATTGCGCGTGGCCTCTGTGCAGTACCTGTCACCGTGCAGGAGTTCCGCGGCCACCGCTACCTCGACGATCTGGCCACCGAGCGGTCGAATCTCCCCGCGCTGCGCGACGTGTGGACGGCGGACCGGCCTGCCACGCGCCACGACAGTACGGCCCGTCGATGCGATCGCCGCAACCGTCACGCCCGAGCGACACCCTCGCGATCATGTTCACGTCGGGCAGCAGTGGCCCGCCCAAAGGGGTGATCCACTCGCACGGCAATGCGCTGGGCGCGGTCCGGTCAGGCCTGGAGGCACGCTGCATCGATGCCGACACCAGGCTGTACCTGCCGATGCCGTTCTTCTGGGTGGGCGGATTCGGCAGCGGTGTGCTGTCCGCACTGCTGGCCGGCGCCACGCTGGTCACCGAGCAGATACCCAGACCCGAGACGACGCTTCGGCTACTCGAACGCGAACAGGTCACCCTGTTCCGTGGCTGGCCGGATCAAGCGGAGGCGCTGGCGCGCCAAACCGATTCTGTGGCCGCCGATCTGTCATCGCTGCGCCCCGGCAGCCTGGAAGCTCTGTTGCCTGCCGATCAGCGGGCCGAACCCGGGGCGCGGGCGAGACTGTTCGGGATGACCGAATCGTTCGGCCCATACTGCGGCTACCGTGCTGACACCGATATGCCACGGTCGGCCTGGGGCAGTTGTGGAAAACCGTTCGACGGCATGGAGGTTCGCGTCGTCGACCCGGACGACGGCACACCCGTCCCCCGCGGCAGCGTCGGGATGATCCAGCTCCGCGGACCCCACATGATGCGCGGGATCTGCCGCCGCAGCCACGACGACCTCTTCACCGCCGACGGCTTCTACCCCACTGGCGATCTCGGCCACCTCGATGACGACGGCTTCATCTTCTACCACGGTCGCTCCGACGACATGTTCAAGGTCAGCGGCGCCACCGTGTACCCGAGCGAGGTCGAGGACGCGCTACGCACGATCGACGGTGTCGACGGCGCCTTCGTCACGGAGGTCGCCGGGGCCGTCGGCGCCGTCGTGATATCCGGGCTGGCTGTCGAAGACCTTCACACCGCGGCGCGCCTGCGGCTGAGCGCCTTCAAGGTCCCGACGGTATGGCTGGCGGTCGACTCCGACGATGCCATCCCGCGCAAGGCGACGGGCAAAGTCGATGTGCCCAGGCTGGGGACATGTTGCGTGAGCAGACGTGAAAACCCCCTATTTGGGAACAAAATGGGGGTTTTCACGTCTGCTCGCGCAGGTTAGGTGACCACGCCCCGAGAGGTGAGGTGTTCGATCAGCGGCTTCGCACCCGCTGCGAGGTGCTCGGACATCGCTGTGCGAGCGAGGTTTTCGTCGCGTTTCTCCAACGCTTCCAACAGTCGACGGTGATGCTTGTTCGACTTCTCGGGCCAGCCCGCAATGATCGGGAACACCGACTCAGGCGCGTAACGGGTGATCTGCGACATCAGCTGGGCGAGCTTCGGCGAATCTGACGCAACGTTGATCGCGCGGTGGAACTCATGGTTGAGCCGCACCGCGCGTTCGTCGTCATCGGCGGCATACGCGTCTTCCAGCTCGGACTGGATCTGCTGTAGTTCGCGAAGTTGTTCGTCGGTGATGTTCGCCGCTGCGCGCGCGGCGAGCTCACCTCCGATGTAGGCCTGCACGTCGGACACGTCGGTCAGGTCGCGACCGGTCACCGGCAGGACCACGAAGCCACGGTGCGGCTGCTGATCCAGCAGTCCCTCGGCCTTGAGTTCGAACAGTGCCTCACGCACCGGCGTGACGCTGATACCGAGATCCGCCGCGAGTTGGTCCAACCGCACGTATGCGCCTGCGGCATAGGTACCGTCGAAGATTCGCTTGCGCACGATGCGCGCGACGTCTTCGGCCAGTTGTGTCCTGGCCAGGGCCTGGGGAATCTCGGGAACGGACACGGATCAGATCCGATAGTCGGCGAGCAGCCGCTTGCTGATGATGTTCTTCTGGATCTCGCTCGTGCCCTCGCCGATCAGCAGGAACGGGGCGTCACGCATCAGCCGCTCGATCTCGTATTCCTTGGAATAGCCGTAGCCACCGTGGATCCTGAAGCTCTGCTGGGTGACCTCCGAACAGAACTCGCTCGCAAGATACTTCGCCATTCCCGCCGCGACATCGTTGCGTTCGCCGGAGTCCTTCAGCCGGGCGGCGTTGACCATCATCAGATGTGCCGCTTCGACCTTGGTCGCCATCTCGGCCAACTGGAAGGCGATGGCCTGGTGTTCTGCGATCGGCTTGCCGAACGTCTGCCGCTGCTGCGCGTACTTCACCGCGAGTTCGAATGCGCGGATCCCCACGCCGCATGCCCTGGCGGACACGTTGACACGGCCCACCTCGATGCCGTCCATCATCTGGAAGAAGCCCTGACCCGGCGCTTCACCGAGGATGTCGCCTGCCTGCGCCACATACCCGTCGAAGATCAGTTCGGTGGTGTCGATCCCCTTGTAGCCGAGCTTGTCGATCTTGCCCGGAATCGTCAGACCGGAGACGACTTCACCGAAGCCCGTTGGCTTTTCGACCAGGAACGCGGTCAGGTTTCGATGCGGCTTGTCGGCGCCTTCATCGGTGCGCACCAGCGCGGCGACCAGCGTGGAGCTGCCACCGTTGGTCAGCCACATCTTCTGGCCGTCGATCGTGTATGTCCCATCGGCATTGCGCTTGCCCCGGGTGCGGATTGCTGCGACATCGGAACCGAGCTCCGGTTCGGACATCGAGAATGCGCCGCGCGTCTCGCCGGTCGCCATCCGCGGCAGGTAGTGCTGCTTCTGCGCATCGGTGCCGTGCTGACGGATCATGTACGCGACGATGAAGTGGGTGTTGATCACCCCGGAGACGCTCATCCAGCCGCGGGCGAGCTCCTCGACGCACAGCGCGTAGGTGAGCAGAGACTCCCCCAGCCCGCCGTACTCCTCGGGAATCATCAGACCGAACAGACCCATCTCCCGCATCTGATCGACGATCGCCTGCGGATAAGTGTCCGCGTGCTCGAGTTCCTGGGCGGCGGGAATGATCTCCTTGTCGACGAATTGCCGTACGTTGGCGACGATCTCGGTCTGGAACTCGGTCAGGCCGAGGGTCTGGGCGAGCTTGGTCATGCGCCCACCCTCTCGAACACTGCGGCCAGACCCTGCCCGCCGCCGATGCACATCGTCTCCAACCCGTACCGCGCTCCACGGCGGTTCAACTCGCGCGCGAGGGTCGCGAGCATCCGTCCGCCGGTGGCACCGACGGGATGGCCCAGCGAGATTCCGGAGCCGTGCACGTTGGTCCGGTCGTGGTCGGCGGCGCTGAATTCCCACGCCCGCATCACCGCGAGCGCCTGCGCGGCGAACGCCTCGTTGAGTTCGATCAGGTCGATGTCCTTCAGCGTACAGTCCCGCCTTGGCGAGCGCAGCTTCGGTCGCCGGCACTGGCCCGATGCCCATGACGTTGGGCGCCACTCCCGCAGAACCCCAGGACACCAACCGGACCAGCGGTGTCAGCCCGAGTTCGTCGGCCTTCTCGGCGGTGGTGACGATGCACATCGACGCGGCGTCGTTCTGCCCGCTGGCATTACCCGCCGTGACGGTCGCATCGGGATCGCTCTTCAGCAGAACAGGTTTCAGCTTCGCCAGCGACTCCACCGTGGTGTCGGCACGCGGATGTTCGTCGGTGTCGATCACTTCCTCGCCCTGGCGGGTGCGGACGGTGACGGGAATGATCTCCTCGGCGAGAATGCCGTCCTTCTGCGCGGCGACCGCCCGCTGATGCGACGTCACCGCCAGCTCGTCCTGCTCCTGCCTGGAGATCGCGAACTCCTTGCGCAGGTTTTCTGCCGTCTCGAGCATTCCGCCGGGCACCGGATAGTGGCGCCCGCCCGCGGTGGTGCGTCCGCGGGCCAGTGCGTCGTGGACCTGGACGCCGGATCGGGCTCCGCCCCAACGCATATCCGTCGAATAGAAGGTGACGTTGCTCATGCTCTCGGCACCGCCTGCGACGACGAGATCGTTGTCGCCGTTGGCAACCTGCAGGCACGCCTGGATCACGGCCTGCAGACCCGAGCCGCACCTGCGGTCGACCTGCATACCAGGCACGGTCACGGGAAGGCCGGCGTCGAGCGCCACGACGCGCCCGATCGCGGGTGCCTCACTGCTCGGATAGCAGTGCCCGAGAATGACGTCCTGCACCGCGGCGGGCTCGATCCCGGTGCGTTCGAGCAACCCCGTGAGTGCCGCGACACCCAGGTCCACCGCGGTCAGCGACTTGAACATGCCGCCGTAGCGGCCGATCGGCGTGCGTACCGGTTCACAGATGACGGCCTCGCGACTCATACGTGTCTTCCTCCCGTGACTTCGAGGACAGTGCCGGTCATGTACGACGACAGATCGCTGGCGAGGAACAACGCGACCTTGGCCACCTCGGCCGGTTCGCCGGCGCGACCCATCGGTACCTCCGCCAGCTTCTGATCCCAAATATGTTGGGGCATAGCCTCAGTCATTGCGGATCTGATCAGTCCCGGCTGAATCGCATTGACCCGCACACCGAGATGGGCGAGTTCCTTGGCCGCGGCCTTCGTCATCCCGACGATGCCTGCCTTGGCCGCCGAGTAGTTGGTCTGGCCGATCAGTCCGACCTTCCCCGAGATCGACGACATGTTGACGATCGCTCCGCGCTTGTTTTCACGCATGATCGCAGCCGCGGCCTTGGTGCCATTCCACGTGCCCTTCAGATGCACGGCGATGACCTGGTCGAATTGCTCCTCGGTCATCTTGCGAAGCGTTGCGTCGCGGGTGATGCCGGCGTTGTTGACCATGATGTCGAGACCGCCGAACCGTTCGACGGCGGCTGCGACGAGTGCGTCGACCTCATCGCCCTTCGTCACGTCGCAGCGGACTGCGAGCGCCACCTGCTCACCCCCGAGTTGCTTGGCCGCGGCCTCGGTCGCTTCGAGGTCCAGATCGCCCAGCACAACGCGCGCACCCTCAGCGATGAACTGTTCCGCGATCGCGTACCCGAGGCCCTGCGCGCCTCCAGTGACGACGGCGGTCTGACCGGTCAGCAATGACACCTGATCACCCCTCTTGGCTGGTCGGAGCCCGGCAGGGGCCCCGTCAGACGCACATCATATTTCATATATGATTTCTCCGTCCATGGGCCCACTCGGCGGAGAGGAGCGTTCCCGATGACGACGACCGAAGTCAGCGACGAGGATTTCCAGGAGATCCTGGCGCAGACGCGCACCTTCGTGCGCACCGCCGTCGTCCCGCGCGAGCAGGAGATCCTGTCCGGCGACCGCGTACCCGACGATCTGCGCGACCAAGCCAAGAAGATGGGACTGTTCGGATATGCGATCCCCCAGGAATGGGGTGGGCTCGGCCTGAACCTCGCGCAGGACGTCGAACTCGCGATGGAGCTGGGCTACACATCGCTGGCGCTGCGGTCGATGTTCGGTACCAACAACGGCATCGCCGGGCAGGTTCTCGTCGGGTTCGGCACCGATGAGCAGAAGGCACGCTGGCTCGAGCCCATGGCCACCGGCGACGTCGTCGCCTCGTTCGCGCTGACCGAACCGGGCGCCGGATCGAACCCGTCCGGACTTCGGACCAAAGCCATCCGCGATGGCTCAGGAGATGGCTCGGACTGGATCATCAACGGCCAGAAGCGATTCATCACCAATGCGCCGACGGCCGACCTGTTCATCGTCTTCGCACGAACCCGCCCGGCCGACGACGAAGGCGCGGGCATTGCGGTGTTCCTCGTGCCGGCCGACGCCGCGGGTGTGGTGGTCGGCGCCAAGGACGCCAAGATGGGCCAGGAAGGTGCGTGGACCTCCGACGTCAGCTTCGACGACGTTCGCGTGCCGGCAACCGCCCTTATCGGCGGCAGTGAGGACATCGGATACCGGGCGGCGATGATCTCGTTGGCACGTGGCCGCGTCCACATCGCCGCGCTCGCCGTCGGCACCGCACAGCGCGCGCTCGACGAGTCCGTCGCCTATGCGGCCACCGCCACGCAAGGCGGCACACCGATCGGCAACTTCCAGCTGGTGCAGGCGATGATCGCCGATCAACAAACCGGCGTGCTCGCCGGCCGGGCACTGGTGCGTGACACCGCCAGGGCGTGGGTCAGCGAGGAGGACCGCCGCATCGCGCCGTCCGCGGCGAAGCTGTTCTGCACCGAAATGGTCGGCCAGGTAGCCGATCTCGCGGTACAGATCCACGGCGGCAGCGGCTACATGCGCGAAGTGCCCGTCGAGCGCATCTACCGCGACGTCCGTCTGCTGCGGCTCTACGAGGGCACCAGCGAGATCCAGCGACTCATCATCGGGGCGAACCTCGTCAAAACGGCACAAAGGGAGAGCAAATGAGCGGTCGCCTCACCGGCAGGGTGGCATTCATCACCGGAGCTGCGCGAGGCCAGGGCCGCGCGCATGCGGTCCGCATGGCCACCGAAGGCGCCGACGTCATCGCCGTCGACATCGCGGGCCCCCTGCCTGCGTGTGTCCCCTACCCATCGGCGACGCCGGAGGACCTGAAGGAGACGGTACGACTGGTCGAGGCCACCGGACGCAGGATCCTGTCGTCAGCCGTCGACACCCGCGATCACGACGGGCTGCGGAAGGTCGTCGACGACGGTGTCGCCGAGTTCGGCCGTCTCGATATCATCGTCGCCAACGCCGGCATCACCGCTCCTCATGCCTGGAACGCCATCACCCCCGAGGAGTGGCGAGACGTCATCGACGTCAACCTCACCGGCACCTGGAACACCGTGATGGCCGGTGCTCAGCACATCGTCGACGGCGGCAGGGGCGGGTCGATCATCCTGATCAGCTCTGCCGCCGGAGTCAAGTTGCAGCCGTTCATGATTCACTACACCGCCAGCAAGCACGCCGTCACCGGGATGGCCCGGGCGTTCGCCGCCGAACTCGGCAACACAATCGATCCGCGTCAACAGCGTGCACCCCGGCCCCGTCGTCACCGCGATGGGATCTCCCGAGATGGTCGAGGGGATCGCCAAGGCGGCTGAGGTCGACGGCAACCAGGCGCTGCTGAACGTGCTGACGCCCTTCCTGCCGACCTGGGTGGCACAACCCGAGGACATCGCCGACGCCGTCTGCTGGTTGGCCAGCGACGAATCGAAAATGGTGACCGCGCAGGCGATATCGGTCGACCAGGGCTCGACCCACTTCTGAGACCGCGCGAGCTGGGCCCACGCGAGCGCGAGCAGACGCGAAAACCCCCGAAATGACCACAAAATGGGGGATTTCGCGTCTTCGCGCGCAAAAAGCTAGCCCAGGAAGCGGACGATCGACTCCGCCACGGCGGCGGGCTTTTCCGAGCCGTCGATCTCGACGGTCGTCGTCATCGTCGCCTGCACGCCGCCATCGAGCTGATCGACCTTGGTGATCTCCGCCCGCGCGCGGATCTTGGCACCCACCTTGACCGGCGTGATGAAGCGAACCTTGTTGTAGCCGTAGTTGATTGCCATCGCGATGTTCTCGACCGTGTAGAGCTGGTGCATGAAATGCGGAAGCAGTGACAGCGTCAGCAATCCATGAGCGATTGTGCCGCCGAATGGGCCGCTGGCCGCGCGTTCCGGGTTGACGTGGATCCACTGATGATCGTCGGTGGCGTCGGCGAAAACATTGACGCGCTCCTGTGTGACCTCGAGCCATTCCGTCGGACCGAGCTGGCTGCCTTGCGCCGCGACCAACTCATCGAGCCCACTAAACGTTTTCACTGCCGCTCCTTCTAGAAGACCACTGTCTGATTCCCGTATCGGATGATCCGGTCCTCACAGTGCCACAACACCGCGCGCGACAAAACGAGGCGTTCCACATCCGAGCCGAGCCGCACCAGATCCTGGACATCCTGCCGATGGTCGACCCGCACCACATCCTGCTCGATGATCGGTCCCTCATCGAGATCTTCGGTCACGTAGTGCGCCGTCGCGCCGACGAGCTTGACGCCGCGCTCCTTGGCGCGCCGATACGGTGCCGCCCCGATGAATGCCGGCAGGAACGAGTGGTGGATGTTGATGATCGGACAGCCGACCTCGCCGAGGAACCGCGGCGTGAGGATCTGCATGTATCGAGCCAGCACGACCAGATCGACGTTGCCGCGCAACAACTCGAGCTGGCGGTGCTCGGCGTCCTCCCGAATGTCCTTCGTTGCCGGCACGTGAATGAACGGCACGGAAAACGGCCGCACCTGATCGGCAAGATCCGGATGGTTCGAGATCACCATCGCGACCGACATCTCGATCTCACCGCGTCGATTGCGCCAGAGCAGGTCGAGTAGGCAGTGGTCCTCCTTCGAGGCCATGATCGCGACGCGCTTCGGCTTCGACGCTTCGGTGAGCCGGAAATCCATGTCGAACTTCGCTGCCACCTGCTTAGCGAACTGCTGCTCGAGCGCGTCGCGCGCAGCCGTCAGACCCGGCAGATGAAAGATGGTGCGCTGCATGAAGGTGCCACCGGACTGCTCGGTCGCGTGTTGGTCCAGGGACACGATGTTCGCCCCGGCGCCCGCCAGGAACGCGCTGACCGCCGCAACGAGGCCCGGCCGGTCGTCGCAGCGCAACAACAGCCTGCCGATGTCCTTGGCCGGCAGATCCCCCCGACCTGCGTGTCGGATATTCCCTGGCCACCTACGTCAGAGTGTCATACCGGCGGGGCCGAAAGTGCGGCGTGGAAACAGAGAATCTCAGGCCGATTCTTCGTCTGACCAGAATCCACCGGCGGGCCGATCCAGGACTGTCGAGCGGTGGCGACAGGACCTGATGCACCTTATTTCCGCCGGCTCGGCGGGCCTCCTGCATCGCCGCAGTGGCCATGTCGAGCACCTCGTCGAGAACGTCGTACGGGGGGTGGCCCGCCAGCGGGGTCAGCGGAGTGCTCACCACGCCGATGCTGGCGGTCAATCGACTGGGCGAAGACGCAATCGTGGCCCGCACCCGTTCGACAAAGGGGGATGGATCATCGCGGGTGAGCACGTCCGCGATCAAGAACTCCGCCTCTGCCACATGAGCGAGCACCGCGACGCTGCGGACAGTCTCACGCAAGCCGCTGGCCCACGAGCACTCGCGCCCGATTGGCCGCCGTCACGCCGGCCATATCCTGCAGAAGCGAGAAGCTGTCGAGATTCACGACGGCCACCATCAGGTATCGGTCATCGCCACGACCACGGGAACTCATCAGCGTCGCGACCTTCTCCGCGAATGCCTCCCGGGTCAGCAGGCTGGTGAGCGGTTCGACGTCGTCGAACATCGACTCACTGTTGATCGACCGCAGCAGCGTCCGACATGCGAACACCACGAACGCGTTCACCCAGTGCGACGAGAAGTGCGCCGCACACCGCCAACGCAGGATAGGTCTCGGCTATCCGCACCGCCAGAACGACGATTGTCGCGCCGCCGACCAACCACATGAACATCAGCAACCGCATCGAATGGAACAGCGCGATGAAGCCGCCCACGATGGCGAACGCTGTCGATCCGAAAAGCCCGACAACAGGATCGCCTTGCACCAGGGTGGCGAGCCGCAATGTAGATGGAGCCGACGACGACACACAGTTCCGATGTGATCCGGGAGGGCCAGCGATTCCTCAGCCAGGACTGCGGCCATCACGAAAGCAGCCACCCCACCGACCACCGCCACAGATCGGTCCCACGGGCCGTAAGCGCCGGCGGAACGCCAGGTCAACGCCGACGGAATTGACCCGCCGAAAGCTATGAACGCCGCGATTACCCGACACGTCCTCGTTTGCGCGCCCCGCGCAGCGAGAAATGCTGTCAGCCAATAGTAATGATCGCGACTGCGTTCTTTGCGTCGGCCGTTCTGCCCTCATCGGCCACCCCTCACGGTGACACCTGGGACCTGGGCATCGGCCAATATTAACTCCATGTCAAGCGACGTGCGGTGAGTCGAAGACACAGTCAGGGGACTCGTCGCGGGCGTTACGAAAAGGCACAAAGTCGGCACGTTGCCTGATTGTTTGTGCAATCGAGGAAGTGCCACTCCAATCGCGTAATGACTGCTGGAACTCGTGATTGCTAGGGACGCATTCAGACATGAATCGCCTCATTCTGTAGCCGTCCGCTGCGCAAGATCAGCGCGGTCAGAATGGCCCCAGCAACGAACAGCGCCGCTGCGATGTGGAACGCGACTGTGTACCCGTGGATGGCCCCAGCCGCCGCGACAGCGGGTGTAGGCGGCTGGTGGTTGTCGATGTAGCGGGCCAGGGCGGTGGTGAAGATCGTCGACAGGGCCGCCGTGCCGATCGTTCCGCCGATCTGCTGGCTGGTGTTGACCATTGCCGAGGCGACGCCGGCGTCCCGGGTGGCGACCCCGCTCGTCGCGGTAGCCACCGCGGGGGAAAACGCCAACCCCATACCGACACCGAGTAAGACGATCGGGCCGAGGATGTCCCGGGTGTAGGTGGCGTCCACACCGAGTCGACCGAGCCATGCCATGCCTGCCGCTGCGACGACCATGCCGGTCGGGATGATCGGCCGCGGCCCGACGCGGCGCATCAACACCGTGTTCGCCAACCGCGGCGGCCAGTCCGATACCGGCGGCCATCGGAAGGAACGCCACACCGGTGGCGAGTGGGCTGTAGAGCAGATCGCGCTGCATGAAGTAGGTGAGGAAGAGGAACGCGGCGAACATCGCGCAGAACGTGACGGCAATCGTCAGGTAAGCCCCGCCGCGGTTGCGATCCGCGACGATCTGAAGGGGCAACAGCGGTGCCGGCACCCGCATTTCGACAACGACGAAGGCTCCGATCAGAACCGCCGACGCGGCAAGCATGACGACGGTCAGCGGAGCGCTCCAACCATCGGACTCGGCGTTCGACAATCCGTAGACCAAACAGAACAGCCCTCCGCTCGCGGTGACTGCACCTGGCCAGTCGAGCCCGACCCTGCTCTGCGTTGGGGCCGCTCTCACGACGACGAGTGCGCCGAGCGCGGCGGGTAGCGCCAGCGCCATGTTGATGTAGAGGCACCATCTCCACGACAACCACTCCGTCACTGCGCCACCGAGTAGCAGTCCGATGACCGCACCGCTGGCCGCGATTGCCGAGAAAACGGCGAACGCCTTCGCGCGGCCGTCGGGGTCGGTGAAGGTGATGTTCAGGGTGGACAGCGCGGCAGGGGCGAGGATGGCGGCGAAGACGCCTTGGGCCGCCCGGGCCGCGATCAGGATCGCGAACCCGCCGGCGGCGCCCGCCGAGAGCAGACGCTGCGGCGAAGCCGATCAGTCCGATGATCAGGGTGCGACGTACACCCACCCGATCGGACAACCGGCCCCCGAGCAGCAGCAGGCTGCCGAACGCCAGCGAATAAGCCGTGATCACCCATTGCCGGCTGGCAATGTCGAATCCGAGTTCGTCTTGAGCCGACGGCAGGGCGATGTTCACGATGGTGATGTCGAGGACCACCATCAGCTGCGCCGCTCCGATGACGGCTAGGACCGACCACCGCCGAGTCGGTGGCGGCGCAACCGCTTGGCCGAAATCGTTTCTCGCCGGCCGTCGCTCATCGCGACGCCCGGAAAGTCGATGACTCAATGTTCTCCCTGTCGGCTCGTGGCCCGGACAACTGTCAGCGCTTGCCCATGACTTACGGATTGCCCGTACGCCAGGAGAGAGCGGGCAGCGGCGTACGGGCAATCATGGGATCCGCATTCTTGGTAGACGGTGCGTCTAGGCTGCCGGCGCCAGCACAACCGCGGAGTTGTGTCCGCCCATGCCCAGCGACGTCTTCAGAGTCAGTGCACCGGGTTTCAGGGGTGTGGGTCCGTCCAGCAACCGCGGATGACCGGGGGCCACCGTCGGCGGCGCGGGCACGGTTCCGTGCGCATAGCCGAGCGCGGCGGCGGCGAGCTCGACGGCTGCGGCGGCCCCCTGGCAGTGTCCGACCATCTGCTTGATGGAGTAGATGCGCGGTGTGCCGTGCAATACGTCGTCGACGAGCTCGGCCTCGGCGGTGTCGCACTGTTGGGTGCCGGGTCCGTGAGCGTTGAGGTAGGCGATCTCGTCAGTGGAGGTATTCGCGGCACTCAGCGCATTACGGACACATTCGTCGATGTGTGTGCGGGCGGGGTCGACCGACGTCAGGTGGTGGGCGTCGTGGGTCATATCGCCACCGAGCATTTGAACGTAGGGCCGCTCGGCGCGTCGTGACAGTACGAACGCGACGGCCGCTTCACCGGCCGGGAATCCTCGGCTGCCCTCCTGAAACGGTCGGCATGCCTCCAGTGGTTCGACGTCGACGACGCCGACGCCGAGGCGCACGAAGTGCTCCACGTTCTCCGGTGTCAGTGACAAATCCGTGGAAACGAACACCACGTCGTCCACGAACCCGCTGTCCAGCCACATCTTCGCGGTGATCAGCCCGGCGTTGCCCGACGAGCACATCGCCGAGACGTTCATCGCGGGCCCGTGAAAGTCGTACTCCTGCATCAGCATCGATACCGGCGTGGACGGCATCAGTGTGAGGTAGTCACGGATCCTTCGGTGCGCCGCGTCCTTGAGGTAGAAGTTGCGCCAGCCTTCGACTTCGGAGATCACCACCGCATGGAGCAGTCCGACCCGGCGGCCGGGCACCCAGCCTCGCTCGTCCGCGTCGGTCAGGGCTTCGCGGGCCGCCCCGCGCATGGCACGAGAGAACCTGCTGAGCCCGTCGAGCGGGTTACCTTCGTCGGCGATCTGCGCCACCCACGCGTCCTCATCGCCGGTCGAGCCGAACCCGCCGACCAGTTTTGCGGCAGGCTTGCCGCTGAGCAGCCCGTTCCACAGCGGCTCGGCGCCCCAGCCGTACCCCGTTACTGCGCCGATCCCGGTGATGGTCATCGGTCCTACCATTATTTTGTCGCCCTTCTGTTTTTGTACGTTGCTGAGAAAGTTCCCCTTTAATTAACGCCTATCTGGCTGTAGTTGACCAGGCAAAATGTCACACGTGAGACAGTGGGATTAGTGACGACGCGCGAAATGAAGCTGCGTGAACCGCCAGCTAACTTTGGATCGAAGGCCCGTTGATGGCCGGCGGCGCCGACGACGCGAGCACGAGCAAAGCTTCTCCCCTACCGCTCGACCCTGTCGAACAGCGATTCCGGCAATTGCTGGAGCACAGCCCCGACCCGATGTGCGTCCACGCCGACGGACGGGTGGTCTACGTAAACCCCGCCGGCCTCAGAGGAATTGCCGCGCACAGCGCAGAAGACGTGGTGGGCCGGATGATCACCGACTTCGTCCACCCTGACTCCATCGCACCGATGCTGACCCGCATTGCCGGCCTTCAAAAGGAGGGCGACGCCTCCCCCGCTTCGGAGGCGGTGATGCTGCGCCTGGATGGCAGCCCGGTGGACGCCGAGGTCGTCTCGGTGTTGACGAGCTGGGACGGCAAACCGGCGTACCAAGTCATCTTCCGCGATTTGACGATGCAAAAAGCGGCTGAGGCAACTCTGCGCTATCAGGCCGCACTTGTGACGCATGCCACAGATGCAATCATCGCGACGACGTTAGCTGGCACGGTCACCAGTTGGAATCCGGCAGCGGAAGCAATATATGGGCGGTCGGCGGCGCACGCTTTGACACTCCCGATCACCGAGGCCGTCGGCGCCGCCGTCGATCCGGGGGCGGTCGTCGCCGACGGAGGCGTCGCCCACGCGATCCACCGAGCCGCCGACGGGACGGCGCTCATTGTGAGGATGTCCGCCGCGCCCATGGAAAGCGGATACGTCCTCATCTGCTCAGACCAGACCGCCCTGCGACGCGCCGAGCGGCGATTCCAGACCGTCGTGGACTCACTCGTCGAGGGGGTGGTGGTGCTTGACGCAGAAGGTCAGCCCGAGTGGATCAATCCCGCGGCACGCCGCATCCTCGGCCTATCGTCCAGCGCCAAAGTGCAGACTCACGACAATCTGTCCACCGCGTTCCCCCTGTACGACGTCGATGGCAACGGACTCGACGACTGGCACCCGCTCTTCGTGAGCTCACTGACTACCGGACTCGTCCCTCGACACATGATCGTGGGCTTCGACCGGCCCGACGGCGCGCGACGCTGGCTTTCGGTCAGCAGCCGCCTGCTCGACCCCGCCGAGACCGGGCAGCAGGCGCTGCTCGCGTCATTCACCGACGTCACCGACGAGCGCGATGCACGACTTCAGCTCAGCCACCAAGCCCACCACGACTCGCTCACCGGACTCCCGAATCGGGCGTACGCCGAGGCGCAGGCAACCCAAGCACTGCAGGCCGACCCGCCGACGCTGGCGGCGGTGATGTTCATCGATCTCGACAACATCAAGACCGTCAACGATGCGTTCGGACATCACGCCGGCGACGCCGTGATCAAGACTGCCGCGGAGCGGCTGCGAGCCACCCTGCGCTCCGAGGACTTGATCGCCCGCCACGGCGGCGACGAATTCGTCGCGCTACTTTTCGGCAACGCCGACCACGCCGCACTGGAGCGCCTCACCGAACGACTGCATGTCGCTCTGGCCGCGCCGCTCGATGTAGCCGGTATCTCGTGCAACCTCACCGCCAGTATCGGCGTGACCGAGGTGGTGCCTGATGATCCCCGCGACGCCGCAGAGATCCTGCGCGACGCCGACGCCGCGATGTACAAGGCCAAGGTGTACCGCGCCACCACGCACTTCCTGTCGCCCTGAAACAAGGCGGCCTGGAACTCAGAAGCTAATGGCCGTTATCGCGTACCCTCGTGCACCTCACCTAACTAACTAGGTTTACTCTGTCTGTAGCGTTCTGCAGACAGGGGATCAACCATGGACCTCACGTGGTCGGCGGCCGATGTGGCGTTTCGCGACGAGGTGCGCGAATTTCTGGACGACAAGCTGACACCGGAACTGCGCCGGGCCGGCCGCCTCATGACCAGCGTCTACGCCGATCACGAGGCGAGCATGGAGTGGCAGCGGATCCTTCACGAACGAGGCTGGGCCGCGCCGGCGCTGGCCGGTCGAGCACGGCGGCTGTGAGTGGAGCCTGACCCAGCACTACATCTTCAGCCGGGAGTCCCAACTGGCCGGAGCACCCTCGTTGTCGCCGATGGGCATCCGGATGGTCGCCCACGCGCTGGTCAAGTTCGGCACCGACGAGCAGAAGGAGTTCTTCCTGCCCCGCATCCTGACCGGCGAGGTGTTCTTCTGCCAGGGCTACTCCGAACCCGAGGCCGGCTCCGACCTGGCGGCGCTGTCGATGGCCGCCGTCGACGACGGCGACGACCTGGTGTGCACGGGAAGCAAGATCTGGACGACCCACGCCGGCGAGGCGAACTGGATGTTCGCGCTGGTGCGCACGTCGAAGGCTCGAGAAGAAGCAGCAGGGCATCACGTTCGTGCTGATCGACATGACAACGCCGGGCATCCAGATCCGCCCGCTGGTCATGACGTCGGGCGAGGAGGTGCAGAACCAGGTCTTCTTCGACGAGGTTCGGGTGCCCAAAACGAATGTTCTCGGCAAGATCGACGAAGGCTGGACCGTCGCCAAGTACCTGCTGGAGTTCGAGCGCGGCGGTGGCGCATCATCGCCCGCCCTGCAGGTGATGGCCGACGAGATCGCCACCGTCGCCGCCGATCAGCCCGGCCCCGCAGGCGGCCGCCTGCTCGATGACTCCGCGTTCGCGCGCAAGCTCGCCGATGCCCGGATCCGCACCGAGGTGCTGGAGATTCTCGAATACCGGGTGCTCGCGGCGGTGGCCGCGGGCAAGAATCCGGGTGTGGCGTCGTCGATGCTCAAGGTGATCGCCACCGAGTTGAGCCAGGCGCTGACCGAGCTTGCGATGGAGGCCGCCGGTCCGCGCGGGCGGGTGTACCAACCGCACGCGACGTGCCCTGGCGGACCGGTGACCGAGTACGAGCCGCCGGCCGACGACTACGTCAGCGGCGAGGAGTGGCAGGCGGTCGCGCCGTTGCGCTACTTCAACGATCGCGCCGGCTCGATCTACGCCGGCAGCAATGAGATCCAGCGCAACATTCTGGCCAAAGCGGCTCTCGGACTGTAAGGGGCGAGCGATGGACTTCAACTTGAGCAAGGAACAGGAACTGCTGCGCGACGGGTTGGGCAAGTTCCTGTCGACCAGATACGACCTCGAGAAGAGCCGGGCCGCGGCCAAGACCGGGCCCGGCTGGCAACCCGACATCTGGCGTGGCTTCGCCAACGAACTCGGCATCCTGGGCGCCGCACTTGCCCGAGGACGTCGGCGGGATCGGCGGCGGCCCCGTCGAGGTCATGGTGATCGCCGAGGCGCTCGGGCATGCGCTGGCGGTCGAACCCTACGTGGACACCGTCGTGGTGGCAGGCGGCCTGCTGCACCGGGCCGGCGGCCCGGTCGCGACGTCACTGCTGGAGAAGATCGTCGAGGGCACCGCGGTCGTCGCGCTGGCCGCGGCGGAGGCGTCGTCGGGCGACCACTGGCAGGACGTGTCGACGACCGCCGAACGTGACGGCGACGGGTGGACCCTACGAGGGTCGAAGATCGTCGCGATGAGCGCACCGTTGGCGACCCATCTTCTGGTGACCGCACGCACCGATAACGGAATCTCGCTATTCGTCGTCGATCTCGACGAGCCGGGCCCGGGCATCGAGATGCACGCCTACCGCACGGTCGATGACCGCCGCGCTGCCGACATCGCCTTCGACGGGCTGCGGCTGCCGGGCGACGCGCTGCTGGGCGAGGAAGGCCAGGCCTGGCCGTCGATCGCCGCATCACGTGACGAAGGTGCGGTGGCGGTCTGCTCTGAGGCGGTTGGCTGCATGCGAAAGGTGTTGGCCGACACCGTCGAATACGCCAAGCAGCGCCACCAGTTCGGGCAGCCCATCGGCAGCTTTCAGGCGCTGCAGCATCGGATGGTCGACATGTACATGGAGGTCGAGCAGGCCGTCGCCGCCGTCTATCTCGCGGTCCTCAACCTCGAGGCCGAACCCGCGGTACGCGCGCGGGCGGTCTCGGCGGCCAAGGCCACGATCGGGCGGGCCGCCCGCTTCATCGGCCAGCAGGCGGTGCAGCTGCACGGCGGCATGGGGATGACGGAGGAACTCGCGATCGGCCACTATTTCAAGCGGCTGACCGCGGTCCAGTTCGAGTTCGGGTCAACGGACTATCACGTCGACCGGTACGCGGAGCTGACCCGGTCCTGATCGGCTTCACTCACGCCGATAGCATCGACACGTTTCGTAGGAGAAGTTCGAGTGGACGTCTGCAAAACGTCGCATTTCGGCGTGACGCGCAGCCCGGATAACCCTTCGACGGCCGTCGGTGCCGGCTCGTAGGGTGTGTGCGTGAGCTCGCGCGGCTGGATCCTGTTCCTCGCGATGAGCATCATCTGGGGCATCCCTTACCTGCTGATCAAGATCGCCGTCGAGGGTGTGTCCGTTCCGGTGCTGGTGTTCACCCGGGTCGCGGTCGGCGCGGCGGTACTGCTTCCGCTGGCCCTGTCGCGGCGCACGGTGACCATCGTGCGCGACCACTGGAAGGCGTTGGCCGGTTTCGCGTTCTTCGAGATCATCGCCGCGTGGTGGCTGCTGTCGGACGCCGAACGCCATCTCACCAGCTCGATGACCGGTCTGCTGATCGCCGCGGCACCGATCATCGCCGCCGTGCTGGATCGGCTCACCGGCGGTGAGCGACTGGGCGCCAAACGGATCCTCGGCCTCGCCATCGGCATTGCGGGCGTAGCGGTTCTCGCCGGCCCGCACATCGGCGGCAGCACGTGGCCGATCATCGAGGTGCTGTTGGTGGCGACGTGCTACGCGATCGCACCGCTGATCGCCGCGCGCCACTTGGCCGACGTGCCGGCACTGCCCGATGACGGCGGTGTGTCTCGGATTCGCCGCGTTGGTGTATGCAGTGCCCGCCGCCGCGACCTGGCCCGACGAAATGCCCTCCACCCAAGTGCTTTTGGCGCTCGGCGGACTCGCCGTCATCTGCACAGCGCTGGCGTTTCTGGTGTTCTTCGCCCTGATCCGCGAGGTCGGCGCGGCTCGCGCGCTGGTCTTCACCTACGTCAACCCGGCCGTGGCGCTTGACGGCCGGGGTGATCGTACTGAACGAACCGTTGACGCCGTGGAACGTCGCCGCACTGGTCCTCATCCTCATCGGCTGTGTGCTCGCCACCCGCCGCCACGAAGTTGCCGCATCCGACGTACGCGATCGAGCCGACGCAGATCGCGCCGCGCTAAGCCCGTCGCGCCTGGTCGACGTACGCGGTGATCGCGTCGGTCAACGCGCGCAACTCACGACTGACATCGACGGGGTCGGGCACCGCCATCGTCGCAACCATGGCGCCCATCAACGTGGTCCACACGAGATTGCCGACCGCATCGGCGCGCTCGGGTTCGAGCCCCTCGGCGACATAACGACCGAGATCGGTGAGAGTCGTGAAGAGATCCAACAGATGGCGTTGGTCGACATCCGCTCGGCTGGCCCGCGTCGCGATCAGAATCTCCAGTGCCGCAATCGATGTCGGACTCAGGAAGGCCTCTGCCACCGTGTTGACGAGAAGCTCGGTCCTGGCACGTCCCGCATTGCGCGCTCAAGTATCGGCTCGACTTCCCGCAGCTTGGCCAGCAGCTCGCTGAAGCCTCTATCGACGACGGCCATCAGCAGGCCGTCGCGGTCGCCGAAGTGGTACTGGATCACTCCCCACGTGACACCCGCACGCTCGGTGATGTGTTTCGCACTCGCCGCGCCGAACCCCTCCTCGAGGACACAGCGCACGGTCTCGTCGATGACCATCGCCCGCGTGCGGTCCGCGCGAAC
The DNA here is from genome assembly GCA_963720345.1 of uncultured Actinomycetota bacterium. Lineage (GTDB taxonomy): Bacteria > Actinomycetota > Actinomycetes > Mycobacteriales > Mycobacteriaceae > Mycobacterium. The sequence goes on along the minus strand of CAVRFN010000043.1, from coordinate 27,561 downwards.
CTGCTTGCCGTTCACGGGACGTCGCGGCGTGATGTTGGAGGTCATGGTCGAGTCACGATTCTACGGCGGCCGATGCGAACGCCGGCGAGACGAAGCGCTCCAACACATCTGCGCTCGACTTCGGCATCGTCGACGGGCCAGTACAGCAGTCGCCATCACGATACGGACGATCCACTGTCCCGCCTGCGGGTCGTCCTCGGCGAGTCCGTTGATATCCGGCGCGAACTCGGCGACGACCGGAGATTCGGTGAGCCACGTCATCTCCTCGACACCGCGAATCGAGCTCGATCATCAGCCGTCCCAGCGGATCAGATCGAATCTCTTCTGAGCGCCACCGTGATCGCGGTGACGATTCGGTCGCGACCCGCTCAGTCGTCGACGGCGCGCTCGACCGTCGCGATGATCCGGGCTGCGGCGCGGACCAGTACGGCCTCGCGAATCTCGGCCTTGCCGCCGGCATGGCGGTAGATCGTCGCGCGGGAGCAGTGAACACGCGCCGCCAGTGCTGTCGACGTCGAAGGCCTCCAAGCCCGTCATGGGCGATCAGGTCCGTGGCCGCGTCGTAGATGCGCTCAGCAGCTGCTGTTCGACGATCACCGCCGACGAGCCAGTCCGCTGCGAGACATGCGATCGATCTTCTCATCATTGAGACAGATTTATGCAGATATATCTCACGATTCGCGCTGGTCCGAGCCGCACGTGAGACAGCGCGTCGGACCGCCTCCGACCTGCGGTTTTCAACTTCACGCAGCACCGTTGACGCGGCGCGCATCGCCCGTTCAGCCTTGAGGAATGACGGTGCGAGAAGACCAGCTCGGGATCGCGTTGTTCGACGACGAGTTCATCCAAGATCCCTATCCGCTGTATGCCCGGATGCTCGCCGGTCGGACCGGTGCACCCGATCGGCGATTCCGGCTTCCATGCGGTGTGCACCTGGGATGCGGTCAATGAGGTCGTCGGCTCGGCCGGAGGATTTCTCATCGAACCTCACCGCCACGATGACGTATCAGGACGGCAAGGTCGGCACGTTTCCCATGGGCGAACTCGGCGGCGACATCCAGGCTCTGGCGACGGCGGACGACCCTGCTCATGCCGCGCACCGAAAGCTGTTGGTGCCCCAGTTGGCCGGGAAACGAATCCGTGCACTGGAATCTCTTGTTGCCGAGACCGAAGACCGCCTTTGGAACGAAGGGGTGCAGAGCGGCGGCATCGAATGGATGTCCGCGATGGCCAACCGGCTGCCGATGATTATCGTCACGCGCCTGATCGGCGTGCCGGATCTGGACACCGACCAGCTGATGCGGTTGGGGTACGCGAGCACCAAAGTGGTTGAAGGCCTTGCCGACCAAGATGAGCTCGCCGCCGCAGAAGTTGCTCGTAATGGAACTCGCCGGCTATATCAACGAGCACTTCCAACGGGCCGCCGCCGACCCGCAGGACAACCTGCTGGGTGATCTCGCGACGGCTCGCGACGGCAGGAGAATTGACCGACCTCACGGCGCTGAACATCATGGCCACACTGTTCAGCGCCGGCGGTGAGTCGACCGCGTCGTTGATCGGATCGGCGGCCTATGTACTCGCGCACTCGCCCCGACATCCAGCAGCGGGTACGCGAAAACCCTGACCTGCTGGGCGCATTCCTCGAGGAGGTGCTGCGCTACGAGCCGCCTTTCCGCGGGCACTACCGGCACGTGGTCCGCGATACGACGCTGCACGGTGTCGACCTCGTCGCAGGGTCGCGCCTGGTCCTGCTCTGGGGCGCCGCCAACCGCGATCCGTCACACTTCGACCATGCCAACGACTTCCGGCTCGACCGGCGCCGGCGGCAAGGGACATATCGCTTTCGGCAAGGGCGCACACTTCTGCGTCGGCGCCGCACTCGCACGCCTGGAAGCCCGGATCGTCATCGGCCGAGTTGCTCGATCGCACGATCGCACATCGAGGCCGCCGATACCGGCCGATGGCTGCCCAGCCTTCTGGTCCGTCGTCTCGAACGACTGAACTCAGCGTGGCCTGAGACTCGCTCACAACTTGAAGCGGCCGGCGAACCCGCGCAACGGCAGGTCAGCGCTCGTCACCAGCCCCGGCGGCGCATCGACGACCGATGAGATCGCGCTCAGGGCCGGCATTCCGGTCACGGTCATACCGATCGAGGCGAAGTTCGCGGGATCTGACAGGTCGACACCGGGCTTCGGGAAGATCATGTGCTTGTTGTACACGCACGGATCGCCCTTGATCTGAGTGATGTAGCAGCCCTTGATATCCCAACTCGGATCGGTGTGCGGGGTCATCTGCCACTCGAGGTGCGTCTCGACCCTGGGCACGCCGTCGACGATGCCCTGATACTTGATGTAGTTGCCGCCGAGTGAACCCTTCGGCAGCACGTACCAGCCCGAGATCGACGTCCTTGGTGCACGCACCGAGTTCGTAGCTGAACTTGACCTCGTCGAGTTTGAGGTCGAAACAGTCGGCCATCATGAGCACGCTGTCCGCGAACACGCGGGTGTACTTCTCCAACTTGCCCGGAATGCTCGGGTCGTCGACCGGCAGGCCCGTAGCCGACCTCGATCCAGGTGTCCTTGGAGTGGTGACATGAGACGTCGACGGACTCGATGGTGGTGACATTCTCGATCTCGGCGACGTCGGCCGAGCACACGACACCCAGGATCTGGTTCAGACCGGGGTTCATCCCGGTGCCGTAGAACGTGGAGCCGCCCTTCTCACACGCCTCGGGAAGAAGCTGCGAGACAAGCTTCCCCGACGGATGCGGATGGTTGGTGTCGCGGTGCCAGCCGGTGATCCAGTCCGCGGTGGTGACGATGTTGATACCGGCCTCGAGAACCTTCACGTAGAGGTCCTCGTCGGGGAAGACACCGTGGAAGGTCAGCACGTCGGGCTTGGCGGCGATGATCTCCTCGATCGAGCCGGTCGCCGTCACCCCGTTGGCCGCCAACCCGGCCAGCTCACCGGCGTCCTTACCGACCTTTTCCGGTGAGTAGCAATGCACTCCGATCAGTTCGAGATCGGGCCGGTCGGCGATCCGCTTGATCATCTCGCTGCCGACGTTGCCCGTCGCGACCTGAAACACGCGGATCGGCTTGCGATTTGCACTCATTCGGTACGGCCTTTCTGTGCTGCGTAGACTTCGGCGGCGCTGCCACCTATACCGTCGGGATAGAACTGCTTGGCCCAGTTGCGAAGGGCAGTAAAGCCCTGCTGCTCCGAACCAGCCAGCGCAGGCGGGTCGGAATAGCGTTGGTATCTCCAGATGTCGATGTCCTGGGCAAACTGCCGGATGACTTCCTGCCCGAATTCGCGGGCCTTCGTCTCGGCGCGCTCCGGATTCCGAGTCGGCCGACGGCCGATGTACACCATGAAGCGGACATCAGAAGTGCAGTCATCAATAGGTGTAATGGCGGAGATCGTCCTATTATCCACCATCCCAAAGCTTTTCGTCACCGCAATGCCGAGGCCGCCATTGATCGCCTCGACCCTACTGTCGATGTCCTCGATACTCTGCTGGTCGTCACCTTCGAAGGTGATCGTGAAATCGACATAGGACACTGGTTCGTCGAAGTCGTGCCGGGTGAAGACGGGCACGATCGGAGTCTGGTGGACGAACTTGAAATGCGCGAAGTCGACGCCATTTTCGATGACGTACTGCGGATGCATCTCCAAGGCTTCGCGGAACAACCGCTGCTGTGGGTAGTAGTCGTCGGCGCTGCTGCCATCGTTGAAACTCGCGAACGCGTCGGGCGCCTCGAAGAACGGGTCGCGCCGCTCGACGTCGTGCCAGATGTAGATCGCCTCGTTGCGCTCCACGGCCGGGTAGGTACGAATGCGACGCCCCCGGTTCGGTCGGTCTTCGTACGGAATGCACACGTTGCGGCCTTCGTGGTTCCACTGCCAGCCGTGGAATGGGCACTGAATGACCTCGCCCTCGACGTGGCCGCCGTGGCCGAGGTGTGCGCCAAGGTGCTCGCAGTAGGCGTCCATGACGGTGAGCTGACCCGACTCGGCTCGCCAGGCGATCATCTCGGTGCCGAAGTACATCATCCTGTGAACATCGCCGATCTTGATCTCGTCAGACCATGCGACTTGGAACCAACCGGTCGGCTTCATCGACAAGGGTGGCTTGGCCATTCCAAAATCATAAAGGACTCAATGTAAAAATGCGACTGCGGTCTATACGCGCATGCAGCGCGGTTTAATGGGCCGTGCCCAATCGAATTCAGACCCTTCTCGGCGTCGACTACCCCGTTGTTCAGGCGCCGATGACCTATATCGCCCGCGCAGAGTTGGCCGCGGCAGTCTCAGAGGCCGGCGGCCTGGGCATGATCGAGACCCTGACCGCTGAAGGCCGTGCCGATCTGCAGAGGGTGCGTGACATGACGGACCGGCCCGTGGCGGCCAACCTGATGATCCAGGGCTGGAAGGGCGACCCTTCGATCGTTGACACGCTGGCCGCGACGGGTGTGCGGCACGTGTTCACCTCCGCGGGCGATCCGGCATTGTTCACCGCGAGGCTGCACAACTCGGGCATGACGGTGGTGCACGTCGTCGGATCATTGCGGGCCGCTCTCAAGGCGGTCGACGCAGGAGTCGATGCGTTGGTGGTCGAGGGTGTCGAGGGCGGCGGCTTCAAATCGGCGCTAGGGGCGTCGACCATGGTGCTGCTTCCGCTCGTCGCCGCTCACGTCGATGTGCCGATCATCGCCGCGGGCGGGATGTGCGACGCGCAGTCCGCCGCGGCATCGCTGGTGCTCGGCGCCGAAGGCGTTCAGATGGGCACGCGGATGTTGGCCAGCCGAGAATCGTTGGTGCACATGAACTTCAAGGATGCGATCGTCGCGGCCAACGACGCCGGGACCGTGCTACTCGACATTCCAGGAAATCCGACTATGCGCGTACTTCGCACGGGCCTGGCGGCACGTGTCGCCGAGCACGATCCGGATGCAAAGCTGCTAGGCAAGGTCACCGAGCTTTACTTCGGCGGAGACATGGAAGCCAGCGTCGCCAATACCGGACAGGTCTCTTCGCGCATCGCTGACCTTCTTCCGGTGGCTGACATCGTCCGCCAGACATGGGTCGAGATCAAAGAAGTGTTGGACGCCGCGCGATCGCGCGCCGGCTAGGCCACGCTCTCGAGGAGGCGGGGTTCGTTCGCCGTCTTCGCGCGAACAGCACGCGTCGCATGTGGCCTGCCGAGTCGCGGAGTACGCGTATGAAGGGCGATCAGCCCACCCGAGCGAACGACACCCATCGGACCCGGACCGGCGAAACGCGCGATCCCCGATATCCGCAGTGCCAGCCCTGCCTTGGCCTGGCGGTAGCCGAACCTGATCCCCGCGATACACACGATCAGCAGACCGGCGACACCCGGCAAGGCGATGGCGGCGAGCGCTGTAAGCGACGCAGGCACTAGCACCGAGCTGACCACGTGATCGAGGAACGACGTCGTCGCGGGGCTAATGCCCGAAGGTACCGGCGCCAGACCAGAGAGCGATAGATCGTTCTTCAGCCCGGTCGCGGCGGCGTTTCCGATGTTCGACGATTGGACCATAGTGCCGAAGAGCGTCGCTTCCGAGGCGGCGACGGGCAGCGGCACTGGCTGCAAAGCTCCGAGCCCGAACGGCGGTAGGTCGGCGGGTGTGCGCACCGCCCTACCGACGGCACCTCCGGCGCCGATCAGCGGCGGCGATCCGGCATCGAAGGAACCGGCGCCTAGCAAGGCGACCAGGTCGCCTGGCACCTGGGCCACCTCGACGACGGCTCCCACCACAGTGCCGACCACCACCGAAAGCGACACGATGACATCAGTGATCGGAGTCTTCGAAGTCGGCAGCTGTGCGAATGTGAATGCGACCTGCCCGAGTGCCCGACCAATCGAGACGATGGCATTGGTCATCGGCAATACGACCGTCTTCGCGATCTGATCCGTCTTACCGGTCGCAGTCAGGTCGGCCCACCCGTTCGCCGCCGATGCAGTCTGCGGGGCGGGTGAGCTCTCATATCCTGCGGGCTTAGTCGTCGGCTGCGGTTTGTTGTTCGATGCCGAGGGTGGCGGCGTCAGCACTAACGGGGCGGGCGTAATCGCTTCCGTGGGAGGCGTTTCCACTATCGAAATCGGCGGGGAGTCGACCTCGACGTCCTGCGCGTCCGAATCCAATGCTGCGGCGCCGTCGCCGTCCTCACCCTCGCCAGAAGAGGTAGAAGTGTTGGTCTGCACTTCCAGATCCGACGTCGACGTATGCGAGTTGGTCGTGGTCGTCGTGACCTTCGCCGTGCTGCCGTCGACGGACTCTTCGTCCTGCTTATTGTCAATAGAGTTGGCGGGGCCGGTGGACGAAGGCGCGCCGTCACCAGTCGTAGACGAACCTCCCGTGGCGTCAGTTTGATCGGCGTAGGCGATCGCCCCAGCACTGCTGCAGACGAGGAGACTGATCGAGAGCGCGCAAACACCCGCTGCGTTGCGCAGATGAGTGATGACGATGATCTCCTCCTACAGCAAAACGATCTGCTGATTCCGGGGGATATTGTCGCACAGACCTGCCTTTACCCCCTAGAAATACGGGTCCCAGAAGCTGGGCCAAAACCGGCTGACCACGCCTGGCGTCGTGTCAGCGCGTCGCAGCCAACGGGGCCATTGCCTATCGCCGTCGAGCAAACCAGTAGACCGCCCTCACCGGCTCAGCCCCGTCATCAGCGGTTTTCTCGTCACGCCACGTGATCGGCGGCGGTCAAGGCCCCGCTTACCTCCCCGCTCGAAGGCGTGCGGAAGCAGGTGCACCGCCCGCGTCATTCGTGTCCGCTCTTTCGCAATCTGGGGGACCTGCGGTTTCAGCAGGGGCCGTGTAAACGTGCGAATGCAGCCGAACAATCAAGATCGTTCGAATTTGCACTGGCGCCGGCGCCAATGACCACGCCCAAAATGAAAGCACCGAGCAAACTGCCGCTCTTGTCAGTTCATCGATCGGGCGTGACGATGGTGCGGTGCCACGGACCTCAAACGTTCTCATTCTCGGGGCCGGGTTCGCCGGGCTGTGGGCCGCGCTCGGAGCGGCACGGCGATTGGACGAGCTCGGCGTCGCGCAGGGAGCCGTCGACATCACCGTCGTCAGTTCGCAACCGTTCCACGACATTCGGGTCCGCAACTACGAGGCCGACCTGAGCCCATGCCGAATCCCGTTGCAGGACTTGCTTGATCCGGCCGGTGTCAGGCATATCACCGCCGATGTGACCGGAATCGACCCGACGCAGGCAACCGTGCAGACTGCGGACGGCGTGATGTTGAGCTACGACCGCCTCGTCGTCGCGCTGGGCAGCAGAGTGGCCAAACCGGACCTCCCCGGGCTGGCCGAGTTCGGTTTCGACGTCGACACCTACGACGGCGCGACGAGGCTGCAGGCACATATCCGTTCCCTGGCCGACCGCGCCGCAGAACCCGCGAGCTCTACCGCGGTGGTCGTGGGCGCCGGACTCACCGGCATCGAGACCGCCAGCGAGCTTCCGAGGATGCTCTCGGAAGCGTTGGGGCCCGTAGCCACGCCCCGGGTGATTCTCGTCGATCACAACCCGCATGTCGGCTCGGACATGGGCGAGTCGGCCCGTCCGGTCATCGAGGACGCGTTGGCCGCCAACCACGTCGACACCTTGACCGGGGTGGGCGTCACCGCCGTCGACGCGCGAAGCGTCACTCTCTCGTCCGGCGAGGTTGTGCCGGCGGCGACGGTGGTGTGGTGTGCCGGCATGCGAGCGAACCCGTTGACGGCGCAGTTCGGGGTGCCGCGCGATCGCCTTGGCCGACTGCCGGTCGACGACTACCTGAGGGTCGAGGGTGTCACCGGGGTATTCGCCGCAGGGGATGTGGCCGTCGCGCGCATGGACGACGAACACATGTCGGTGATGTCATGTCAGCACGGTCGGCCGATGGGCCGCTACGCGGGCTACAACGTGATCAGCGACCTGCTGGCCGCTCCCATGCTGTCGCTGCGAATCCCTTGGTATGTCACCGTTCTCGATCTCGGTCCGGCCGGTGCGGTGTACACGGAGGGCTGGGATCGCCGAGTCGTCAGTACCGGCGCGGAAGCCAAAGCGACCAAACAGGTGATCAACGGTGAACGCATCTATCCCCCACTGACTGGCGACCGCACCGACTTGCTCGCCGCGGCCGCCCCGGAGTTGCAGGCCGCGCCCACCTACGGCGAGTGACGGCGCGCCGCCAACTGCTACTTCCCGGTGCGCTCGCGGTGCTTGCACCCCGGCCAGCAGCACGGCCTGCGCTGGCCCTCTTCCAGTTCCTCCTGGGTACGACGGATGCGACGATCCCGCGTCGCCTCCTGCTTGGCATCCTCGACCCAGCAGATGAACTCATTGCGCGCCAGGGGCGTGATGTCCTTCCACGCGGCAAGCGCCGTGTCGTTGGCGATCAGCGCCTGACGCAGGTCTGCGGGAAGCTTGTGCACCGCCCCGCCGGGCACCCGCTGGCTACTCATAGAGCCACGATATCGAAATCAGACGGAGACATCGCGATCACGCCAGTACAGTTCGCGACAAGTCTTGTACGGAAGTACTGCGAGCGCCGGTACCAACACCGCACCAAGAGCGCATTGAACGAAAGGTAAATACTATGAAGAAATCTGCTGTGGCCCTTGGGATTTCCATGGCCCTTCTGTCCGGCTGCTCCTACGCCAGTGTCGGGGCTGGGGAGCAGGCCGTCGTCGTCGACGGCTATTGGATGATCCCCACCGATCCGACGGTGAAGGGGTGCATCGAACCGGAGAATTCGCAGAACGAGATCACCAACCACGTGTACCGCTATCCGGCCCGCCAGATCTCCTGGGATGCAACGGGCGACCCCGGCTCCGAGCGCGGACCTTATGTCGTGGTGTCCAACGCCAAAGCACCCGCGGATATGAACGTCCCGGTGGTGGTGACGTTCGATCTCACGTCGGACTGCGAAAAGCTCAAGCAGTTTCATCGCGACTTCGGGACCAAGTACAACGGTTGGCTGAACGACGACGGCACAGTCAGCGACGGGTGGGTCGAGCTGCTGAACTACGTGATCGGACAACCGCTGCAGGACACGCTCAATGGTGTGGCGCAGAAATACACGTGGCAGCAGATCTGGAACGACGAGCAGGCGCGTACCGAATTCCGCAACGCCCTTCTCACATCGCTGCCGAACGCCAGTAAGGCCCGAACCAACGGCGTGGACTTCTTCACCAACTTTCAGGTGACGGTACTCAAGCCGACGCCGGTCAATCCGGAGCTCAAGGCGGCCATCGAACGCGAGCAGGCCGCGATTCAGAACGCGCAGGCGACGCAGGCGCAGGGTGTCGCCGAGGCCAATGCGAAAAAGGCCAAAGCCGAAGCGGATCTGGCCGCCGCCGTGGCCGAGACGAAGGTGGCCGAGCAGGAGGCGCTGAAACGTGCCGCCGAGGTGAAGGGCTACCCATCGGTCGAGGACTACCTGCGCGCCGAAGCAATCCAGCAGGGGCTCAACCCGTGGCAGCCGACCTACGTTGTCCCACAGGCAGGCTGACAAGTTGGATATGGCCTCGCGAGTCGCGGGGCCAATCACTCGACGCATTGCCTATCCTCGGCGCATGGTCGACCCCGAGGATCGCGGCCCCGTCTTCGACGGTCTCCGAATCGGACGCCCCGCGACTGGCGCGCTCATCGACGCCGGTTACCACTCCATCGCGGACCTCCCGGCGGATCGCGACGGTCTCCTCGCGCTGCACGGCGTCGGGCCGGCGGCCGTACGGCTGCTCCGGCAGGCACGGACGGACTGAGCGCATGGGCAAGTCCATCATGCCACCGAGTCCATCAACGACGTCGTGGTCATCCACACTGACGGCGGGTGCCGGCCCAACCCCGGCCCCGGCGGCTGGGGCGCGGTGCTGCGACACCGTCAGCACGTCCGCGAGATGTGCGGTGGCGAGTCCGGCCTGACGAGCAACAACCGAATGGAGCTGACGGCGCCGATCATGGCACTGGAGGCGCTGACCCGTCCGGTGGTCGTGCACCTCTACACCGACAGCACCTATGTCCGGAACGGCATCACGAAGTGGGTGCTCGGCTGGGAACGAAACGGCTGGATGACCGCGGCGAAGCAGCCGGTGAAGAACGTCGACCTCTGGCAACGGCTCCGGGCGGCCTGCGCGCAGCATCAGGTCGAATGGTTCTGGGTGAAGGGGCACGCGGGTGTCGCCGACAACGAGCTGGCCGACGTCCTGGCCACCCGGGGCATGGAAGATGCGATCGCTCAGAGCGCGGTCGGCGGGTTGGCTGACCCAGTACCAATTGCGCCGTGACCGGCCGGAGATTGGCGCTCGCTGCCGTGACGCGCTAATTTTCCTCGCGTGATGTCGTCCGCTGCTACCGCAGCCGCCCGGTTGTTCGCCCCTCTCTTGACGGTTGCGGCCGTCGCAGCCATCGGTCTTATCGCTGACCCGGTCGGTCCGACGCCGGCGGTGCAGCTGGCCAGTGAAGCGAACCCGCTGGTCGGAGCGCCGTTCTACGTCAATCCCACCTCGGCGGCCATGCGCGCCGCTCAGAAAGCCGATCCGCCGAGCCCGGAGTTGACCGCCGTCGCCAATACACCGCAGGCGTACTGGCTCGTCCCGGGCTCGTCCGCATCCACGGTCGGGAAGTACACCGCTGACGCGGCCGCTGCCGGTGCGATCCCGGTGCTGTCGATCTACGGAATCCCGCACCGCGATTGCGGGAGCTTCGCTGCAGGTGGCATGTCGTCGGGCGACGCCTACCGCGGGTGGATCGACGGCATCGCCGCCGGCATCGGCGGTTCGCGGGCAGCGATCGTCCTCGAGCCCGATGCGCTCGCCATGGCCGATTGCCTGTCAGACGATCAACGCCAAGAACGCTTCGACCTGATTCGGTACGCCGTCGACTCGCTGACGCGCAATCCGGCAGCGGCCGTGTACGTCGATGCGGGCCACTTGCGTTGGCACAGCCCCGAGGAGATGGCTTCGCGGCTCAACCAGGCCGGCGTCGAGCATGCGCGCGGATTCAGCCTCAACGTCGCGAACTTCTTCACCACGGAGGAGGAAATCGGTTACGGCGAAGCGATTTCGGGCCTGACGAACGGTAAGAACTACGTGATCGACACGTCGCGCAACGGCAACGGAGCCGCACCCGACTCACCGCTGCACTGGTGCAACCCCAGCGGGCGCGCGCTCGGTGTTGCGCCCACCACCGCCACCGCGGGCCCGCACGCCGACGCCTACCTGTGGATCAAGCGTCCCGGTGAATCCGACGGCTCGTGCGACAAGGGTGATCCCCCGGCGGGCACCTTTGTGAACCAGTACGTCATCGAGTTGGCGAGTAACGCGGTTCGATAGGTCAGTTGCGGGAAGAGTGGATTGACGTTTTCGCTCGAGCCCTGAGTCACCTTCACTCCTTGCGACGCGACCGCATCTGCGCGATCATCTCGCGCTGGAATTCATCGGTGTAAGCCGATTCCGGGTCCGCTCGGACGAGCTCGTCCACGACACGGGCATCTTCTCCTATCAGGATGCGCCATCGGCCCGCGCGGACTGCATCGAGGATCGTCGTCGCCGCCGAGGTCGCCGTGGTCAGCGAAGCGTCGCGGTTGCCGGCTTCCGCCGTCTTCACGGCGAGGTCGAGACTCTCGCCGGATGCTTCCGCCGAGACGCCCATGGCCTCCAATATCGCCCACGAGGCTTCGGTCTTGTTTCCCTCGTCCACCGCGGACACATGGGCGCGGATCGTGTTCAGCTTGATCGATGTGTCGACGCGGCCCGGCATCACGACGTGGGCGTGCAGATGCGGCGCGTGGACGGCGAAGTCGGTGATGAGGGCCTCGGTGAACCCTTTCACCGCGAACTTGGCGGTGCTGTAGGCCGTGCTGGGTAGGCCCTCGGGCGCGCGGTGGGCGTGAAAGCCGTTCATGCTGCTGGTGTTGACCACGTGGCCCTCATCGGAGGCGAGCAACAAAGGGAGAAAGGCGCGGGTGCAGTAGTAGACGCCTCCCCAGTCGATCTCAAACGTGCGGTCCCACTCGGCCCGAGGGCTGGCGATCATGCTGTAGCCCGCGCTTACCCCCGCATTGTTAAAGATGAGATCAACGCACGTAGCACCGTGGTCGGCCACTACAGCGTCGCGGAAGGCCAGCACCTGATCCTCGTCGGAGACGTCAGCTATGAAGGTGGTCACCCGAGTGTCTGCCGGCGCATCGCCAAGGGCCAGGCGCGCCGTCTCGGCCAGCTCTTCCGGCCACATGTCGCAAGTGCCGACGTGGCAACCTTCGCGGGCCAGCTGCCTTACCAGCTCGCGACCCATACCGGATCCCCCGCCGGTCACCACGGCCATCTTGCCGTCGAAGCTATCCATCCCAAAGGTTCCTTCGTCGTTCGCTCCAACGTCACGTCCGCATCGAACGGGCGATAGGCGGTTATCCGCACGGGTGCTCGCGCGCGGCACGTGGAGCACGCTGCACCGAATTGGCACATCCTGACATGACTTTGCGGCGATTGTCCGCAAACGGGCCGGGCAGTGGAGTGCATGGCACGGCAGTCAGACGGCCGGCGAGAGGACCCGTCCGACCTCGAGTAGCGGCTCCGGGGACGTCGCAATTTCACCGATGTACGGATGCGAGAGTATTAAGACAGGAACAGCTGGGCGGATACCAGCACGCCCACCAAGGCGACCATCGCATAGTCGGTTGCGGGTGTGTCGGCGCGTTGAACGATCACGAGGCCAAGGACCAGCCCGCTGGTAATGAGGATGACCGCCCGCAATGAGGGCGGTGGGCCAGTGTCGGTTCGGGCTACCAGAATTCGGTCTGTGCGTGCCCGGCTTAGCGTGTAGAGGTTGTTGAAAGGTGTAGCGCTGTCGCGGCGTGACGCTACTTCATCCAGCTCTCGACGACGGCGATCGCGGTGCATGACTGAGCGATCTGTCGTGCGGCGCGGCAGTTTTGCCAACGTTCAGCCCAAAGCCGACTGGTAATCGCCGAAACCGGAGAAGGCTGTTGCACCACTTCAGCGCCCAAGGGGCGTCGCGGTGAGCCGACGCAGCGGAGACCCTTAGCAACATCGGCCTAAAAGCCCTCCGGGCCCGACGCCTCGTGGGATATTCCGTGTGTAGGGCCTCAAGTTTTGGGCTCACGCATAGGAAAGTGCCGAGATGCCCCTACCCCGCACGGTCACCCCATACAGCGAAGCGACCCTTCCCACCGCGTTCGGACCGTTGTGTGTGCGGCTTTACCGCGATAGCGACGGCACCGAACCGCTGGCCATCCTCGATCCGTCCCGCCTCGCGTCCGACAACGTGCCGGTACGCATCCATTCGGCTTGCTTGACCTCGGAGAGTCTGGGCTCGCTGAGATGCGATTGCCGTGAGCAGCTCAACTTCGCGCTCAAGTTCGTCGCTCAAAACTCAGGTGCCGTAATCTATTTGCATCAGGAAGGCCGAGGCATCGGGCTCGGGGAAAAGCTTCGCGCCTACGCCCTTCAGGAGGAGGGCTACGACACTGTCGAAGCCAACCATTTCCTTGGTCATCCCGCCGACGCCCGAGACTATGAAGCGGCCTCGCTTATTCTGTGCGACCTGGGAATCCGCTCAGTTCGGCTGATGACCAATAACCCACACAAGATTGCTGGGCTGCACAAATTCGGGATCGAAGTGGTCGGGCGGATTCCAGTCGTGATCCAAGCCAACCCACACTCGCAGCGATACCTGCTGACCAAGTTCACGCGCATGGGACACCTGGGCCAGGAGACCGCCGAGCTGCCTGATGAGCATGACGATCTTCCGCCGACACTTTGTAGCGCCGAAAACTAAGTGCGGTAAGGAATCATGCGCCCCTTCGTCCACCTCAACTTCGCCGTCGATCAATCGGGGCGCCATTGCGGCGCCGGCGGCGAGCCGTTGGCGATTTCTTCCACTATGGACTGGCAGCGCGTTCACGCTCTGCGCGAGCAATATGACGCGGTCGCTGTCGGAGGGCAAACCTGGCACATGGATCGTCCCAGGCTCAACGTCCGTGCCGACCGCCTCGGAAGGGCGCCGAGGCGTCAGCCGGCCAGGGTGGCCTTTCTCGGGGGTCAACGTTGCGGGCCGGATCAAACCCCGCCCACTTTTGCGATTGCCAACTCGCTCGCGGAATTGACCGGTTCGACTGTGATCCAGGCGCGGGGACGGGATCTCGCACAACCGCTCATTGAGTTGTGGTGCCTCGGGGTACGGTCCATGTTGGTCGAGGGTGGACCGACCCTCCTGGACTCGTTCCTGGGCCAAGGTTGCTTTGACCGGATCACTGTCTTCGTTCGAGGGAGCTCGCATCAGTCCGCAGTCGCACATGCGAGGCTGAATCTCCCCGGCCTGCCTCCGGGCCTTGGGGTGGAATCGTTTGGGGACGGGCTGATTGTCGGAATCGTGCGCCCGGACAGCTTGCCGTGCTCTGCTCTTGCCTCCCGGGCGGCGGAATGATCGACTCCCTCCCCCACCGCCGCTGACGCAGTACGCTTTCTGATCCTCGCCGCTCCCCGAACCGGAAGTAACCTACTGTGCGGTCTGTTGAACTCGCATCCGAGTATTTTGTGCCATCACGGTCTGTTCAATCCGGATGGCGTGCACTATGCCCTTGACCACCGCGACGGCCGCCTCGACTTTGGATCCCGCGAAAAACGGGACCTAGATCCCGCGATATTCCTCGACCGAGTTTGGCGAAACACTCTCGGCAGCGAGGCGGTCGGTTTCAAGTTCAATCATGGTGAGAGCGACTGGGCGCTGCAGCTTCTTATCCGGGATCCGCTGGTGCGAAAAATAGTGCTCACTCGAGGAAATCGCGTTCGGGCTTATGTCTCCGCGCTGGAGGCCGCAGCGACCGGACAGTGGGAGAGTTTCGGTGCCGCCGATGGGTTAAGGGGCCGGCGGGCCGTTCACGTCGATCTCGCCGGCCTCTGGAACTACGTTCACACGTCGGACGAATTCTACGCTTCGCTCCGCGAAAGTCTTTCCGCCACAGGGCAATCTTTCATGTCGGTCGACTATGAGTCGCTTAGCTCGCCGGCGGAGATGGGCAGGCTCCTGCGGTTCTTGGATGTGCGTGCGTGCGGACTTACTCTGTCCGCACCCAGTTACAAGCGAGGATCATGCGACCTCGACGATCTCGTCGTGAACTTCGCGGAGCTGGCTGCCGCGCTGCGCGGTTCCGCGCTGGAAGACGAGCTCTTTCGCCGTGATGTAGTACCGATCGCGGAAGTGCATATCGGCCAGGGCAATACAGCCGACCCGCTGCCAGCCCGACTCGGCCAGCCATGCCACCCGTACAGGAAATGAGGATTGTCATGGGTACAGCGATAGCCGTGGCTCGTCCGGTACCCACCGGCCAGCCAGCCGAGTTCGTTCATCATCGGGGTCCGGTGACATGTGCTGTCGCGGTACCCAACCGGCCACTGGTAGTGACATCGGCGTACGACGGAGCGGTCGCGCTGTTCGATCTGGAATCCGGGCAAGTCGATTTGATCGGGTATCACGGTCATCTCGTCAACCACGTTGCCGTGAATGCGGCAGGCACCAAGGCGGCGTCGTCATCTTCTGACTACGAGATCTACCTATGGGACCTGCGGTCGTTCGAGCGTGAACTCGTGCTGCGCGGGCACAGCGACGACGTTGAGTGCTTCGTCTTCGCAAATGACGACATCGGCGTTTCGTGTTCGCGGGATCATCGCATCATCGTTTGGGATCTGAGTACGGGCGCGATCATCAGAATCATTCACGAGCACCAGAAAGACGTGATCTCGGTGGTCTGCTCCGGGGGCATGATCTTTTCTTCTGGTGACGACATGACCGTTCGGCAATGGGACTTGGGCACCGGGCAATTGATCCGTATGTGGGGCCCCTTCGAGCAGGAAACCGATACCTGCGCAGTCGATTCGGTGAACGGGCGAGTTGTGGCGGGGTGTGACGACGGCCGGATTCGCGTATTCGACATTGCAACAGGAGACTTGCTGCGCGAGATACCGGCTCATACTTCAGGCATCAAAAAAGTGGCGGTCTCCCCCGTCACCGGCGATATCCTCTCGGCCGCCTACGACCAGCGAATCCGCATCTGGAGTGCTCTCGACTTCGCATCGATCGCCGAACTCGATTCTTTGCCTTCCGTATGGGAGAGATCGCTCAACTGGTCCCCGGACGGCACACAGGTCGTTGCGGGCACGTTCGACGGAACGGTCGCGGTGTGGACGTCGGCCGATGGCAGCCGAATCCACCCGCGCACGTCGACCGCAGAGAAAGGAAACTGCTGTTTCAACGAGGTCTCTGCCGACGGCGGCGGCGGCGCCGCGCTTGTCAGTGACGACGGCTTGATCCGCTTGATCCACCTTTCGCCGCACTCCGCACGACTCGTCGCCACGGTGGAGCCCGCTGGGGGACGAGTTCTCATGAACGCCGTTACCACGGACGATGATTCCCGGCTGGTCGTCACCGGGGCACACGATCACACGCTGCACATCTTCGGGCGGCGAGCAGATTCTCTGGAAGGAGAGATCGAAGTTCGGCTCGGCGAGGGCCCCCTGAACTCGATCCGTATCGCGCGTGTAGACGGATACGAGCACGAGATTTTTGCCGCCTGTTATAGCGGAGCTATTGTGCGGTGCTCCCCCGACGGGGGCAGCATCCACAAAATGCGACTTCACGATGGCGCGGTCAAAGCATTGCGGGTCCATCATTCGAAGCCCGTCGGCGTGAGTTGCAGCGCCGACGGTGCGGTTCTGTCGTGGAGCCTCGACGGCCGTCTTCTTGGCAGTTTTCCCGGTCACACGGCCATCGCGGACGACGTCGACTTCGATCCGTCAGGGAGATTCATCGCCAGTGTCTCGCGTGATTTCACGGTTCGGGTTTTCGAGTTCGAGAGCGGACGGTTGCGGAATTCCGTTGCGATTGGCCACCGTTCGCCGAAATCCGTGTGTTTCTGGGACGAGGATACCGTCCTCGTCGGAGACTACTGGGGGGCATTGATCAAGGTCGATCTCACTCGCAATCGTTATTCCAAGCAGCAGATCGGCAAGAATGGCTTGAGCTCACTATCACGCGCCGCAACGGGTGTGATGGCGAGTTGTTATGACGGTGCCGTCTACCTGATTTCGCCCGAAGACTTGTCCGTCACCAACACCTACCGCGCGATGACGCAGCGTTTGGATTAGACCCGTCTCACCCGTCTCGGGAGACTGCTGTGGTTGGGGCCGAAGGCATTTCGCCGCCGGGTGAGGTGGTCACTTCCAGTGGTTGTTGCGCGGTCACGTCGTATATGTAGATCGATGCCGCGGTGGGTGGTTCGCCGACGCGCCCCGCCGCGCGCCGAGCTTGCGTGGCGGCCAAGTGGGTGTCGAGGTCTTTCTGGCTGGCCCAACGCTCGATGATCAGCACACGAGCGGGATCGGTTGGATCGGCGCTGAAGGTGTACTCAAGGCACCCGGGTTCGGTCCTAGTCGCCCTCATCCCAGCTGTCTTACATGCGAGAAAAGCGTCGCGTTGATTGGGGTCGATCTGCAACGAGCCGGCGACAATGATCATTGCGTGCTCCTGACGTATTCAGTTCGGGGCTTACTCTCCAGCTAAAGCGCAGAGCCGCGTGCAGCTTCCTATCACGTCAAGTGGTCGTTGTCGCCGCGCGCCCACGCGGCGTGCCGCCGGGCCGAGCGGCGAACGGATTCTTTACCGTCCGAATCGATCACGTTCTGCAGTAAGCCGTAAATGCGATCGAATTGCAGTGCGTCGATGGTGCGGGCCATGCGTTCGACCACCGCCGCGGAAAGCGGAATGCGGTTGGGATAGCTGCGCATGAAGCCGACCGTTGCGCCGTCGTTGTTCGGGAAGATGGTGTCACCGGCGAGCAACACGCCACGACCCTCAGCTCCGTCGCGCCAACAGGCGACTGCGCTGCCGGGAAAGTGGCCGCCGACCTGAACGATCTCCACTGACGGCAATACCTCTAGGGTGTCCGACCACAATTGGATCACCGGATCGGGGCGCATCACCCATTCGGCGTCGGCGGCGTTCACATGCACCGGGACGTCACCGAGCAGGTGGCTCCACTCGACCTGGGCACCGAACATGTGCGGATGGCTGGCCACGATCGCGACCACCTCACCGTACGAGGAAACGGCCGATGCCGCGTCGGCGTCGGCGTAACAAGTGGGGTCCCACAACAGGTTTCCGTGTGCGGTGCACACCAGCTTCGCGTATTGACCGATTCCGACCTTCTGCGTGGTGTGCAATTCGACGAGCCCGTCCTCCACGACCCCTGATTCGACCCGCATGCCGTCGGCCGACAACTCTTCCAGCGTTACCCACCGCTGCCCGGACTGCGGCACCCATTGGCGTTCGTCCGCGCACATCGCACACAGTTCGGGTGTGCCGCTGTTCTCGACTCCGCAGTTGGCGCATAACCAGGACACAGCTCACCGTAGCCGGTACTCGATAGGTATTCACCGAGGTACTGATAATCCGCTGGCCGCGGTTGACGGCTCCGATATCGGCTGGTTGCGGAGACCGCTGGGCGAGGTCCAAGCTGCTGAAGTGCGCCTCCGCGAGTGCACGAGATGGGAGGGACGTGAAGACGGCGGTTTTTTACGGGGGCGCCGACATCCGGATCGAAGATTGGCCAGAGCCTCGTCCGGGGGCCGGCGAGGTGGCGGTAGCGGTGCGCGCTGCCGGCATCTGCGGCTCCGACCTCCACCGCTACCGCGGTCACGACCCTTGGGCACAAGCGTCGGGCCCTGCCGCCGGGCCGCGGCGGGCCGGCCACGAGATCGCCGGTGTGGTGGTCGCACTCGGCGACGGCGTCGACGGCCTCGACGTGGGCCAGCCGGTGGCGGTCGAGCCGATGCAACTCGCCGGCTGCGGCGGGTGCCCGGCATGCCGGCGCGGAGCAACAAATCTCTGCCCCGAGCGCGGTCTCGTCGCCGGCCGCCGATGGGTGAGCGCCGGCTTCTCCGATATCGACGTTGCCCGCGCCGACCACGTCTTCCCTGTTCCGGATGGCTTGCCCCTCGCGGTCGCGGCCCTCGCCGACGTATACGCGTGTGCGATCCACGCCCTCCACCTTGCTCCGGTCACGGACCGCGACACGGTGCTTGTCATTGGCACAGGCGCCGTGGGCTTAGCTCTTGGCCAGGCCGCCCGACTAGCTGGCGCGCGCCGGACGATCATTGCGGGCCGAAGGACCGCCCCCCTTGATTTGGCCCTCGCGATCGGCGCCGCCGACGTGGTCGTCGACACGGGCCGTGCTCCAGATCTCGCCACCGCAGTGCAACAACAGACCGGCTGCGACGGAGTCGACGTGGTGTTCGACGCGGTCGGCGGCATCGGCGTCGAGCCGGTGCGTCAGGCGGTTGCCATCCTCACGGGTGGCGGCATGCTGTGCTTTCTCGGGGCATACGTCGGCGACATCGCGGTTCCCTACCGCGAGGCGAACGATAAGGAGATCACGTTGCGGTGGTCGAACGGCTATTCCAGCTGGCACGGCCGGCGAGAGATTGCGATCGCTCTCGAGTGGCTCGCCGCCGGCCGCGTCGACGCGGCGCCCCTAGTCACCCACCGATTTCCCATGGCGCGGATCGCCGAGGCCTTTCGGACCGCAGACCGGAAGGCGGAGACCGGTGCCGTCAAGGTCGTGGTGGAACCGGGAGAGAAGGGATCGTGACGGGAAATCCCACCATCGTCTTCACCGCCCCCGGCAGTGTGGAGATTCTCGACCGCGCCGTGCCGGAACCGAAGCCGGGCGAGGTTCTGATCCGCACACTCCGGAGTCTCATTTCGACCGGGACCGAGCTGACGCTCCTGCACGGCCGCGCTCCTTCCGGGTCGGTGTGGGCGGAGATGAGCCAGTTCCCGCTGTCCCCCGGCTACAGCAACGTCGGCGAGGTGGTCGGTGTGGGCGAGAGCGTCGAGGAGGCCTGGCGTGGCTGCCGGGTCGGCACGCACCGGCCGCACGCGGCCTGGGTGACCTGCCCGGTCACCGACCTGCGCGTCCTCCCCGATGCCGTCGCCGCGGAGGATGCCGCATTCACCACGCTGGCCGAGGTGGCGATGAACGGCCTCCGTCGCGCGCGCTTGACCTGGGGCGAGAGCGTGGCGATCTTCGGTCTCGGAATCCTCGGCCATCTCGCGACCCGCCTCGCCGCCGCCGGCGGCGCCGAGCCGATCTTCGCCATCGAGCCGTCGGACCTCCGCCGCGACAAGCTGCCGCGGACGCCGTGGATTCACGGTTTGGAGCCCGCCGACCCGGCGCGGCTGCGAGACCTGGTCGTCGAGCGTAATCATGGACGAAGAGTTGACCTCGTCATCGAGCTGACAGCGGATCCTGAGCTCATCCCCGGAGAGCTCGAGCTGGTCCGCGACCTGGGGCGGTTCCTGATCCTGAGCAGCCCACGGGGCGACACCCGATTCGACTTCCATGACCTCTGCAATCGCCGCAGTTTGAGCCTCATTGGCGCCCACGGTTTTTCCCATCCGAACGCCGAGTGGCCCGACTACCCGTGGACCGGCCGTCGGCACGGCGAGCTCTTCCTCGACTGGCTCGCCGAGGGCCGCCTCACGGTCAGGGAGCTGATCAGCCACCGCTTCTCCTTCGACCGGGCGGCTGATGCCTACGCACTCCTCAGCGAGCGGCGAGGCGAGGCGCTCGGAGTCGTCTTCGAGTGGGACTCGTCTTAAGAGATCGACTTCGCGGGGTTGCCGCCAAGCGGCTCGGCGACGCATAGCTTGTCCGTAGAGCCGGTTAGTGGCTCACACGATTAGGAGTCGGTATACAGATGACGCAGGAAGCTAGTTGGACGACCGAGCAGCGAATGCACACCCTCGCCGCGATCGAAGTGATGCGGTCGCTGTTGAAGGGCGAGGCCGGGCCAATCGGGGCGGCGGTGGCGGTGATGAACGCCTCGGAGCATGTCGGCGTCGACGGCGTCATCATCGGCCTGACCACTCTGACCACGATGCTCGCAGAACAGATCGAGGCCACGGCCGGTGTCAGCCCGTCTGAGACGCTCGCCAGATCCGAGGAAGTAGTGAAGAACGTCCAAATCGTCGATTGAGCCGGCTATTGCGACAGCAACCCTCCCGCTTCGATGGAAAGCGCGAGCAGCTCTCAGCGATAACGCCGCATGCGTGTGGAGGATGTCGCAGGAACTCACGAAAGTCCGTTCAGCTGATGGCACCCACCGCAATTGACGGTTCAGGATGCCTCTGATCTCACATTGGCGGCGACGTCGGGCGTGCTGGAAACCAGCAGCCACACGAGAGTGGCCAATCCGGTGAAGATCCCCTGCACCGCGAACAGGAAGGCGAAATACTCGTGCCAGCTGGACAGCACGTCACCACAACCTTGGCCATCCCACGGCAGGGTCGACAGTGCTCCGACGAGGCCGACCGCCAGCACCGTCACAGTGGCCGCGGTCGCCGCGCGTTGGCCGGCATCGGTCAGCGTCCGGCGGAAGTAGTTGAACTCGATACCGAGGGTCAGTAGGAGAACCGGCAGTACTCCGACGATCTGTTGGAAGAACGCGGGGCTGATCGCTCCCTCGCACAGTTGAGAGAGCACCGCCATCTGCTCCGTATATCCATGTCGGCGACCAACTCTGCGGTCGCCGCGTCGAGCGTCCGCATGGTGTCGACGTCGAAGTAGTCGACGAAAGCACTCGCGGCGAGGTAACAGAGGTAGGTCCCAAGCACCAACGGGACGATCGCGCGCACCCGTTGCCCAGTCCGTGGGAAGTGCCACCCGACGTGTGGTGCTGAACAGTGCGAGCGGATCAGAGTTCAGTGACAGCTGCCGTCGTCCAACCCATTGCGGCGGCGTACACCGTCGCGGTCAGCAAGTCGAGTTGAATCGAATGCCATGGCAAGGAGACGAATTACGTCGACGCCCAGGAGAACGACGACGCCCGCCCACCACCAGCCCCATAGCCGCGGCGCGTCACCGTCGGCTTTGGTGATGACGCGCTTCATCAGTCCAACCGACCCCAATACCGCGGCATCCACGACGACCACCGCAATCCCCCACACGGTTTGCCCACCGCCGCTGACGACGGGGAACAGCTCCTGACACCACCTGCTCGCTGTAGGAGAACGCGAACAACATCAGGAAGACCACCCCGAACACCGCGCGGTCGCCGCGCTGGCGCAATGCAGGTTCAGTCACGATTGGCCTCCGCAGGAATGCGTTGATCGGGAGCGCTGACCACAAGCAGCCACAGGAGCGTTGCCAGCCCCGTGGCGATGCCCTGCACCGCCACGACGAAAGTCAGATATTCGTGCCAGTAGCCGAGCACGCCTCCACAGCCGCTGCCAGCCCATGGCAGCGTCGACACTGCCAGCAGAAGCCCGATCGCCATCAAGGCAACAGTCGCCGCCGCGGCCGCGCGCTGCGCGGGCTCGTCGAGGGCCCGCCGGAAAAAGTTGAACTCCACGCCGAGAGTGAGCAATAGCAGTGGGATGACGGCGACGACCTGCTGGAAGAACGCGGGACTGACGGCGCCCTCACACAGTGTCGCGAACGCTCCGAGTTGCTCGGCCAACGGCATCGCGGCGACTTCGGCCGCCATTTCCGGGTCGAGGACGCGCACGGTGTCCAGGTCGAAGAAGTCGTCGAACGCGGTCGAGGCGATATAGCAAGCGAACGTACCGATTACGAGGGGAACCACGGCGCGGACGCGCACCCAATCGGTCGGCTCCTCGGCACGTCTCGCCGCACTGACCAGTGTGAGCGGATCTCCGTTGAGCGACACCATCATTAGGAGCCCCATGATGATCGCCAAGGCAACCGATGACGCGAGGTCGATCCACAGCGGATGCTCCTCGGGTAGAAGCACCAAGAACACGTCGATACAAACGACGGCGGCAAACGCGGTCCACCACCACCGCCACAGTCGCGGTGAGTCGCCGTCCGCGCGACTGATGGCGCGCTTCAACAGACCGACCACTGTCAGCACGGCCACGTCGAAACCGACCAGTCCCACGAGCCAATCCGCGACATCGTCGCGACCGGCCGCCTCCAGGATCGCGAAGACGTAATCCTCGCTGTAGGAGAACGCGAACAGCAGGAGAAAGACCACCGCCATCACCGCGCGGTCGCGTCGATGCCGCGTCAGCACGGCGGACTGTTCGGCGTCCAATCGCACTCTCCCGACCAATCACCTTTCGAGGGAGGGCGGAGACGACCTCCAGTGCACTCACGCTAGTCGTATCGGTTCAACTCTCCCTTGGGTTTTAGCGATGAACCGGTCGAATCGCGAAAGTTCGTGTCGAAGGGGCGCCGAATACCAGACATAACTGACCAGCGACGAACGATGAGGGACGTGGACGCCAGCGCGGGCGGCGGCGGTGGAGTGGCCGAGGAGATGGCCCAAGGCCGTCAATGAATTCGAGCGCTGCCGCCGAGGCCGATCTCGAGGACGCTGCCGGTGACGACGCCGGGATCTGTGACCAGATACAGGAGCCCGCGGCTGACGTCTTCGGGCTCAATCCAAGGCTGTGGTATCGGATTTGCCCTCATCATCCGCTGGATAAATTCGTCGGGAACATCGTCGGCACCCATAGGCTGCACCATCGGCGTGTGCACCGTAGTCGGGCAGATCACATTGACTGTGATGCCCTCTTTGGCGACCTCCAACGCCAAGGACTTCGCAAGCCCGATGATTCCCCACTTGGTGGCGTTGTATGCCGCCAGTTCGGGGATGCCCATTCGGCCACCCATTGACGAGGTCACGATGATCCGCCCGAAACGCTGCCGTCGCATCACCGGTATCGCAGCCCGCAAGGTGTGGAACGCGCCCGTCAGATTGGTGTCCACCAACTGGTGCCAGATCTCATCGGTGACGTCTTCCAGCGGTCCGGTACTCACGACTCCGGCGTTCGCCACCACAATGTCGAGACTTCCTAAGCTGCTTACGGTTTCGTCGACGGCGGCGCTCACCGCGACAGGATCGCGCACGTCCATCGTGATCGGAAGGCAGACGGAGCCGAGTTCCTCGACATGCTTGGCCGTGTCACGAAGGTCATCTTCAGTACCGAGCGGATAGGTCAGGTTCATCGGCCGGGGCGCGTCGGCGATCGCGATGTTCGCCCCTTCGACGGCCAGCGCCAGCGCATGCGCGCGCCCCTGCCCACGCGCGCCTCCGGTGATGAACGCCACTCGGCCATCCAGTGCACCCATGCCGTCAGCTCGCCGTCTCGGTACCCGGGTCGGCGAAAACCGGCTTCTCTCCGGACATCCCGGCCACAACAGCGGCGATCTGATTGGGCTTGCCGATAATTCCGGTTTGCAGTTCGGATTCCAGCGCCAAGGCCGCCGCGGCGTCGTCGCTGACCCAGGTCTCGTTGTAGAGGCGCTTGGCGGCCTGGACCGCATCCGGAGATTTCTGCGCGATCTCCTCCGCGAGTGCAAGCGCCGAGGCGAGCGGATCCTCAGCGGTGCGGGTCACCAATCCAAGCCCCGAAGCTTCGCTCCCAGAAAGGATGCGGCCGCTGAACGTCAATTCCTTCGCAACATCGATGGGTACCAGTCGCGGCAGCGTCTGAGTGATGCCCATGTCGGGAACGAGGCCCCATTTGATTTCCATGATCGAGAGCTTCGCGTCCGGCGCGGCGATGCGGATGTCCGCGCCAAGCGCGATCTGCAGACCTCCACCGAAGCAGTTGCCGTGAATCGCGGCGATAACCGGCGCCGGCACCAATGACCAGTCGTAGGTCACGCGCTGTGCGAAGTTGGCGACGCGGCCGCCGTCTCGGGTCAGCAACACGCCCGTGCCGCCGCTGCCGGCCATGAAGCTGGCGACATCCAGACCGGAGCAGAAGCTCTTGCCCTCGCCATGGAGCACGACCGCGCGAACCGACGTGTCACCTGCCAGTTGCTCGGCCGCGTTCATCAAGGCCCAGAACATGTCTTCGTCGAGCGCATTGTGTTTATCGGCGCGCACCATCGTCACCGTCGCCACGCCAGTTGCATCGGTCAGCACACGAACTCTGTCTTCGCTCACGCGTCGCAACTTACCGTGACGTCGCGCTGGTAACTGTTCGGCGATGACCGAAATATCCGAGTCGTGCATTTCGCAAAACTCCCCCGCGTTAGTCTTTGCCGATGATTGCGGGCGAAAAGGCGCCTGACTTCACTCTGTTGGATCACACCGGTCGGCCTCGGACACTGTCCGCGCTCCTTTCCGAAGGGCCGGTTGTGCTGTTCTTCTTCCCACTAGCGTCCTCACCGATGTGTACAGCGCAGGCTTGTCATTTTCGGGATCTGAGCAGTGAATTCGCCGCGGTGGGCGCCCATCGGGTGGGCATCAGCACCGACACCGTCGACAGACAAGCGCACTTCGCCCAACAGCGCTCGTTCGACTATCCGCTGCTTTCCGACGCGGACGGCGTGGTGTCCGAGCTGTTCGGGGTGCGCCGAGGCAGGCTCGCCAGGCTGCGTGAATCCGTCGTGGCGCGTGAGGCGACCCGGCGTGGCGAACACGCTCGGCGCCGCGGCCTGCTGGCCCGGCTGCTGCCGGTCAGACGGACCACGTTCGTCATCGACACCGACCGCACCGTACTCAAGGTCGTCTCCAGCGAGCTGCGCGCATCGGTGCACGCCGACCAGACCTTGTGGTTCTTGCAGGACTACAACCAGTCGCATCGGTCACCACATGTCCGTCAGAAGCACACCGACGCGCATCAGCAGTCGGAGGGCAAGGGCGGACCGATCGGCGACTGGTTCACAGAACCGGAAACCGCCACAAGCCGAGCCTGGTCCGGCCCTACACGCTGACGGCAGGCCGTACCGACTCTGGTGTCGAACTGCCACTCGAGGCTTCGGTCCAAGCGCTCAACACCGCAGCGAAACCGCCGCGTTGGCCGAGAAATGATGTGCGGGGCCAGGTCCTGACGTGCTGCGTGCGCAGCCGCTCGGTGGCAGAGATCGCCGCTCACCTGTCCTTGCCGCTCGGTGCGACGCGATACCTGGTCGGCGAGCTGGTGACACAGGGTTATTTGCGGGTGCACGCCACCCCCGGTGACTCGATGACAATCGACGAACGACGTGAACTGCTAACCAGGACGCTGCGCGGCCTACGAGCACTCTGAGGGGCGGTCCGCTACCTTAAACCCCGCGCTCGACGGGCAGCAATCCGCGGTCGACGGCGCGGACCAGTGCGGCGTGGTCGGCTTCGGTCTGATCGGCGTAGCGCCGCGCGAACTTGCACAATGCCTTGTCGACCCGGTCGGAGCTCCCCATGTAACCGGCGATCATCGAGGCGCCGCTTGTCCTGGCGTGCCCCTTGGCGAGGAGCTGACCCACCACTCCGGCGTAGTCAGCCAGCGCTGCCGCATCGATTGCGTCTAAAGGTATGCGTCCCTTCATGTTCCGGAACTGTCGCACGTAGTACTGCAGACCGTCCATCGTGGTCCACCCCAGTAATGGGTCGCTCACCGTCTGCAGTGACTGTTGGTATTCCACGACCCGCTGCCCCTGGTGCGCGTGCCATGCCGATTCACCGTGCACGTAGCGCCCAAGCACCGATCGGCGAGCTTGCTTGAGCTGTAGGAAAACAACGTCGGATTCCGATGAACCCTCCAGCAGCGCCACGTAGGCACGCAGTCCGACGCTGCCCACCCCGACGACCTTGTGTGCAACATCGACCAACGTGTAGCCACCGAGAACACGCCGCCAGTACGAGGGCAGAGTTTCGAGATAGTCGTCGAGTGCCTCCGCCAGTAACTCCGCTTCACGCGGGGGCAGCCGGGTGATCAGGGGTGGCTCCTCGACGATCTTCCGCTCGCCATCCACCTCATGGGTGAAGCGCGGCAGCGCCCGGTCGCCGGTGCGGTGACGCGCTCGCTTCGCCGACCGCACGACCTCTTCGTTGAGCGGGCCTGCCGTCTCGGCGGCCAGCCTGTCGACATCGAGCCGAACGAAAGACCTTGTGAACAACGGCAGGTCGGCGAGCCGCCGCAATTCGAGACGATACGAGGCCACACAGGACCGGACAGCGTTGCCGCAGTGGTCTTCTGATGTCCCGTTGTGGCGCCCGGCGACCCAGATACTCGCGGCCAACCGCCGCAGGTCCCACTCCCAGCCGCCGGGGTGTGCCTCGTCGAAATCGTTGAGGTCGATCACCAGGTCCCGCTCGGGAGATGCGTAGAACCCGAAGTTGCCGAAGTGCGAGTCGCCGCACACCACAGGTGTGATTCCCGTTGCAGGCAGATGCGCGACGTCCTCGGCCATCACCACCGCGGTTCCGCGCAGAAATCCGTACGGCGAGTCGACCATGCGGCCGACCCGGATCGGGATCAGCCGGTCGACCCTCCCCTGGTGACTGATGTTGATGAGTTCCACGGGGTCGGGACGGTCAGAAGGCGCGGTCCATTCGGCCAGCGACTTGCGCGGCACCCGCTTACGCAGACTCTTGCCAAGGGCATAGCGCTCGGCCCGTGTTACCGGTCGCTGTCGCAACGAGCGATACGCAGTGCCGTCGGCATCGGCGAGAACGGTGTGCACGCCGGCAGCTGCGATGCCATCCATATCGGCTG
>CAVRFN010000042.1:0-39306 GCA_963720345.1 uncultured Actinomycetota bacterium | reverse complement strand
GGCCACGCCCGTCTATCAGGCCGTCTCCACCCGGATCTCGGCGACATTGGCCCCCGTCACCGACATCGATCCAGAAAGCATGGCCGACGAGTTGACCGTTCAGGTGCAGAAGGCGATCGACGGTAAGGGGCTGATCCCATGACCGTCACCGCCGAGCCGATCAAGGTCGGCACCGACGACACGAAATCCGAACGGCGCCTGGCATTCACACTGATCGCACCCGCCGTCATCCTGATGCTTGCGGTCACCGCCTACCCGATCGGGTACGCGGTGTGGCTGAGCCTGCAGCGCTACAACCTCGCACAGCCCGACGACGTCGAGTTCGTCGGCCTGGAGAACTACATCACGGTACTGACCGACAGATACTGGTGGACGGCCTTGGTCGTGACGCTGGCGATCACCGTCGTGTCGGTGGCGATCGAATTCGTGCTCGGCATGGCCCTGGCCCTGGTGATGCACCGGACCATCTTCGGAAAGGGCGTGGTGCGCACCGCGATCCTGATTCCGTACGGGATCGTCACGGTCGCCGCCTCCTACAGCTGGTATTACGCCTGGACACCCGGCACCGGGTATCTGGCCAACCTGCTCCCCGAGGGCAGTGCACCGCTTACCGAGCAGCTTCCGTCGCTGGCCATCGTGGTCCTTGCCGAGGTGTGGAAGACGACGCCGTTCATGGCGCTGCTATTGCTCGCCGGGCTGGCGCTGGTGCCACAGGATCTACTCAATGCCGCGCAAGTCGACGGCGCAGGGCCGTGGAAGCGGCTGATCAAAGTGATCCTGCCGCTGATCAAACCGGCGATCCTCGTCGCGCTGCTATTCCGCACGCTCGACGCGTTCCGCATCTTCGACAACATCTATGTGCTCACCGGCGGCGCCAACGACACCGGCTCGGTGTCAATCCTGGGCTACGACAACCTGTTCAAGGCGTTCAACCTTGGGCTGGGGTCGGCGATCAGCGTGCTGATCTTCCTGTCGGTGGCGATCATCGCGTTCATCTACATCAAGCTCTTCGGTGCGGCGGCGCCCGGATCCGACGAGGAGAGGCGCTGATGGCCGAACGGGCTGGCGCGGGCCGGGCGACTGGCTGGACCGTCGTCAACATCATCGTCATCGCCTATGCGTTACTACCGGTGTTGTGGATTCTGAGCCTGTCGCTCAAGCCGACGTCAAACGTCAAAGACGGCAAGCTGATTCCGACGCAGATCACCTTCGACAACTACAAGGGAATCTTCTCCGGCGACGCGTTCAGCTCGGCGCTGATCAACTCGATCGGGATCGGACTGATCACCACTGTGATCGCGGTGGTGATCGGTGGAATGGCGGCGTATGCCGTGGCCCGTCTTGTCTTTCCGGGTAAACGGCTGCTGGTCGGCGTCGCGTTGCTCATTGCGATGTTCCCGCAGATCTCGCTGGTGACACCGCTTTTCAACATCGAGCGCAGACTCGGGTTGTTCGACACCTGGCCGGGTCTGATCATCCCGTACATCACCTTCGCGCTGCCGCTGGCGATCTACACGCTGTCGGCATTCTTCAAGGAGATCCCCTGGGATCTGGAGAAGGCGGCAAAGATGGACGGCGCCACGCCGGCGCAGGCATTCCGAAAGGTGATTGCTCCGTTGGCCGCCCCTGGCATCGTCACCGCGGCGATCCTGGTGTTCATCTTCGCGTGGAACGACCTGCTGCTGGCGTTGTCACTGACGGCGACTCAGCGAGCGATCACCGCGCCCGTCGCGATCGCCAACTTCACGGGCAGTTCACAATTCGAGGAACCGACCGGGTCGATCGCCGCGGGAGCGATGGTCATCACGATCCCGATCATTATCTTTGTTCTCATCTTCCAGCGACGGATCGTCGCCGGCCTCACGTCCGGCGCGGTGAAGGGGTAGTTCCATGGCCGAAATTGTGTTGGACCGGGTAACCAAGAGTTACCCCAACGGCGCGGCGGCCGTGAAGGATCTCTCGATCACGATCGCCGACGGCGAGTTCATCATCCTGGTCGGACCGTCCGGCTGCGGAAAGTCGACAACGCTCAACATGATCGCCGGCCTCGAGGACATCTCCTCGGGCGAGTTGAGCATCGGTGGTGAACGGGTCAACGAGAAGGCACCGAAGGACCGTGACATCGCGATGGTGTTCCAGTCCTATGCGCTCTACCCGCATATGACCGTGCGCCAGAACATCGCGTTCCCGTTGACGCTGGCCAAGATGAACAAGGCGGAGATCGCGCAGAAGGTCGACGAGGCCGCGAAAGTTCTTGATCTGACCGCGCTTCTGGACCGTAAGCCCGCACAGCTGTCCGGCGGGCAACGGCAGCGGGTGGCCATGGGGCGTGCGATCGTGCGCAATCCCAAGGCGTTCCTGATGGACGAGCCGTTGTCGAACCTCGACGCCAAACTTCGCGTGCAGATGCGTTCGGAGATCGCGCGCCTGCAGGACAAGCTGGGCACCACCACCGTCTACGTCACCCATGACCAGACCGAGGCCATGACGTTGGGCGACCGCGTGGTGGTACTTCTTGCTGGGGAAGTGCAGCAGATCGGCACGCCCGAGGAGCTGTACAACAGCCCAGCCAACCTGTTCGTCGCGGGCTTCATCGGATCTCCGGCGATGAACTTCTTCCCGGCCACCATCACCGACGTCGGCGTGCGCCTGCCGTTCGGCGAGGTCACGCTGACCCAGGAAGTCCACGACCTGCTCGCCCGGAATCAGACTCCCAACAATGTGATCGTCGGCATCCGGCCCGAACATCTCGAGGACGCCTCGGTGATGGACGGCTATGCGCGGATCAGGGCGTTGACGTTCGACGTGACGGTCGACTTCGTCGAGTCGCTGGGCGCCGACAAGTATCTGCATTTCAAGAGCGAAGGGGCAGGCGCACAGGCCGCCCAGCTTGCGGAGTTGGCCAGCGAATCGGGGGTCGGCGAAAACGAGTTCGTGGCAAGGGTTTCCACCGAGTCTCAGGCCAAGCAGGGTGACACGATTCAGCTGGCGTGCGACACGTCGAAGCTGACGATCTTCGACGCCGACACCGGCAAGAACCTGACCCTGCCCGAGCCGACGACTCCACCGGCCTAGTGATCGACGTTCCGGCGAAGGTTCGCGCGCACCTGCGCGAGCACTTCGCCAGGACGGGCATCACCGCCGAGCCGGTCGAAGCCAGCGTGACGTTCCTTGGCACCGAACGGATCGACGTGCTGCGCTTCGGCCCTGATGACGAAGGTGTCAGTCACTATGTGTCGGTTGGCTGTTCGCGTCACCCGATGTTCGATCCCGCGGAGCTGGTTACCGATGCGCTGCACGGACCGCGCGCCGAGGCCGTCGTCGCGCTGCATGGACCGTCCCCCAAGGGCCTAGCGCGTTCGTTGGCGATCCTGGCCGCGGCTCCGGCTGTCGAAGGCCTGATCCTGGAACCGGATGCACTGATCGATCTGGAGACACCGCTATGGGAGGGTGCCCCGTTCTCCGCTTTTCTGTTGGGCCGCAGCGATATCGACGACGTGGCATTGACCGACCCGCTGCCGCCGGTGACGGTGCTGGCCGCGACGCCGATCACCGCGACCGAGGCGGCGTGGGTGCGGCTCAAGGGTGCTGACGCCATGCGCGAGGCGTGGCAGCAGGACGGTGTGGACGTATTGGATCCCGCCAGGAGAGCCGCGCAGCCGAGTTAGAGCCAGTGGTTGTGCCGGAACGCACGGAACAAGAGCGTGCAGACGACGAGCATCAACAGCAGCACCGCGGGATAGCCCCACGGCCGCTTGAGCTCAGGCATGTAGTCGAAGTTCATGCCGTATATGCCGGCGATCGCCGTCGGCACCGCGGCGATGGCGACGTAGGCCGAGATCTTGCGCATGTCGATGTTCTGCTGCATGGCCACCTTGCCGACTGCGGCCTGCACCAGCGAGCTGAGCATCTCGTCGTAACTGGTGATCCGGTCGGACGCCTGAATGTTGTGGTCGAGTACGTCGCGCATGTACCGGCGGACCTCGATCGAGATCAGGTCGTTGTGGTCGCTGCCGATTCGCTGCAACCCCAGGGTCAGCGGCGCAACCGCCCGGCGAAGCTCGACGACCTCGCGCTTGAGCAGATAGATGCACTCGATGTTGGTCTTGCGAGTGGGGGAGAAGATGTCCTCCTCCATGGCGTCGATGTCGGTCTCGATCAGATCGGTGACATCGAGATAGCTGTCGACGACGTGATCGGCGATCGCATGCATGACCGCGTAGGGCCCGAGTTGGAGACTGGTCGGCGATGCGTCGAACTTCTTGCGGACGCCGGCCAGCCCACCGTGTTCACCATGGCGGACGGTGACCACGAAATCGGGTCCGACGAAGATCATGATCTCGCCGGTTTCGACGATCTCGCGAGCCAGCGCCACGGATTCATGCTCGACGTAGTTGACGGTCTTGAGCACCAGGAACAACGTGTTGTCGTAACGCTCCAGCTTCGGTCGCTGATGGGCGTGCACAGCGTCCTCGACCGCCAGCGGGTGCAGGCCGAACACGTCGGCGACGGCCTGCATCTGGCGTTCGTCGGGGCCGTGCAGGCCGATCCAGGCGAATGCCTGCTTGCCCGCCGCCTCGAGTTCGTGGACCTTGTTCAGCGCTGCGGCGTGGGTGTACTTGCCGGGCAGGCGGGTGCCTTCGCAGTAGACGGCGCAATCCACCATGGCCCGCGCAACGGGAACATGGATCGAGGCGGCATCCGGATGGGCGGACTTGGTTCGCACGTTCGGTCGCAGTGACGGAGGTAGTTGACGGAATGATGGCATCGAGTCACTCTCCCCTGGTCAAGACCGGCAGCACCGGTCTGATGGGCCTTGGTGAATGCTACGCGGCACGCCACCTTAGCCACCCTGCTAGTTTCGTCCCGAAGGCAACGCGCCCGCGGTGCGGGCATCCAATTCCGTCCAAGGAGCACCTGACGTGAGCACATCTCCCCTCAAGGTCGCGGTCACCGGTGCCGCCGGCCAGATCGGCTACAGCCTGCTGTTTCGTCTGGCCAGCGGCTCATTGCTCGGCCCGGACCGGCCGATCGAGCTGCGTCTGCTGGAGATCGAACCCGCGCTGAAGGCGCTCGAGGGCGTTGTGATGGAACTCGACGACTGCGCGTTTCCGCTGCTGGCCGGGGTCGAGATCGGTGCCGACGCCACCAAGATCTTCGACGGGGTAAACCTGGCGCTTCTGGTCGGCGCCCGTCCTCGCGGCCCGGGCATGGAGCGCGGCGACCTGCTCGAGGCCAACGGTGCGATCTTCACCGCGCAGGGGAAGGCACTCAATGAGGTCGCCGCCGATGACGTCCGCATCGGCGTGACCGGTAACCCGGCCAACACCAACGCGCTGATCGCTCTGAGCAACGCGCCCGACATCCCGAAGGATCGGTTCTCGGCGCTCACCCGCCTCGACCACAATCGGGCGATCTCGCAGCTGGCCCGCAAGACCGGCGCCGCGGTCACCGACATCAAGAAGATCACCATCTGGGGCAACCACTCGGCGACTCAGTACCCCGACATCTTCCACGCCGAGGTGGGCGGCAAGAACGCCGCCGAGGTCGTCAACGACCAGGACTGGATCGAGAACGACTTCATTCCGACCGTCGCCAAGCGTGGCGCTGCGATCATCGACGCCCGTGGCTCCTCATCGGCCGCGTCGGCCGCCTCGGCAACCACCGATGCCGCCCGTGACTGGCTGCTGGGCTCCGCGAAGGACGACTGGGTGTCGATGGCGGTTCTCTCCGACGGCAGTTACGGCGTGCCCGAGGGCATCATCTCGTCGTTCCCGGTGACCACCAAGGACGGCAACTGGACGATCGTGCAGGGGCTGGAGATCGACGACTTCTCCCGCAGCCGGATCGATAAGACCACCGCAGAGCTGGTCGACGAGCGCAAAGCCGTCACTGACCTGGGACTTATCTGAGACAAAGTCGATTAGGTTACCTACCAGTTCGTCAGTAACGTGATTGCCGTGTCCCAAGCGGTGAGAAACCTGTCAGACAAGAGGCCCCCGATCGTCCTGCATGACGACGAGATCTTCGCTGCACACGTGGGCGGAAAGCTGTCCGTAGCAACCGAGCACGCCGCTGGACACCCAGCGCGCGCTGTCGATCGCCTACACGCCGGGTGTTGCCCAGGTCAGCCGTGCGATCGCCGCCGACCACACCCTGGCGGCGCGGTACACCTGGGCCAACCGGATGGTCGCGGTGGTCAGTGACGGCAGCGCGGTCCTCGGTCTCGGCGATATCGGGCCCGCCGCGTCGCTTCCGGTGATGGAGGGCAAGAGCGCGCTGTTCAAGGCGTTCGCCGACCTCGACTCGATCCCGATCGTGCTGGACACCAAGGATCCCGACGAGATCGTCGAGACCCTGGTGCGGCTGCGGCCGTCGTTCGGTGCGGTGAACCTCGAGGACATCTCGGCGCCGCGCTGCTTCGAGATCGAACGCCGCGTCATCGAGGCGCTGGACTGCCCGGTCATGCACGACGACCAGCACGGCACCGCGATCGTCGTGCTGGCGGCGCTCCTTGGTGCGGCGGAGGTGCTCGACCGCGACATCACCGCGCTGCGCGTGGTCGTCTCAGGTGCCGGCGCCGCGGGCGTCGCCTGCGCAAAGATCTTGCTGGCCAGGGGAATCCGCGACATCACGCTGCTGGACTCGCAGGGCATCCTGCACAAGGACCGCGGCAACCTCAACGCGTACAAGGCGGAGATCGCCGAGCAGACGAATCCGAACGGCCTTGTCGGGTGGAATGCCGAGGCGCTGAAGGGCGCCGACGTGTTCCTCGGGTTGTCCGCCGGCGTCGTGCCCCCGGAGATCGTCGCGACGATGGCGCCCGATGCGATCGTGTTCGCGCTGTCCAATCCCGACCCGGAGATCCATCCCGACGACGCGAAGCAGTATGCGGCCGTGGTCGCCACCGGCCGCAGCGACTTCCCGAACCAGATCAACAATGTGCTCGCGTTCCCGGGCGTGTTCCGCGGTGCGCTCGACGCCGGGGCCCGCCGCATCACCGAGAAGATGAAGGTGGCGGCGGCCGAGGCGATCTTCTCGGTGGTGAGTGACGATCTCGCGGTCGACCAGCATCGTGCCCAGCGTGCTGGACCCGCGGGTGGCTCCCGCGGTGGCGCGAGCGGTTGCCGCGGCGTCCGAGAGCCTAGGTCTCCGCGGTGCGCCGGCTCGCCTGCGCGCTCGCAGCGCTGGTCGTGCTGAGCACGGCTGGTTGCGGCGGCGGCTGACGAGACTGCCGTCCGTGGCGGTCGGGTCGGCGCAGGACCCCGAATCGGCGCTGATCGCGCACATCTACGCTGACGGCGCTGCGGTTCTACGGCAGCCCGGCCCATGTCGAGCAGTCGCCGGATCCGCTGACGAAACTGGACTCGGGGGAGGCGCGCGTCGTACCCGGTTTCACCGGCCGCGTGCTGCACAGGTTCTACCCCGACTCGACCGCGAGGTCAGCGACCCAGGTGTACCGGGAGATGGTGTCCGCGCTGCCCGAGGGCGTCGCCGCCGGCGACTACACGACGTCGGCGGAGGACAAACCCGCACTCGCCGTTACCGAAGCGACGGCGGAGGCATGGGGCGGGCGAGATCTCACCGCGGCGACTCGCAACTGCGACAAGCTCGAGGTCGGCCAGGTCGCCGGTGCGGCACGGCCCGATGTCCAGTCGGTACGTGCAAGCTGCCGAAGCCCCGCGAATATCCCGACCGCGCAGCGCTGTTCGCGGCCGTGCGGGCCGGGAAGGTCAACGCCGCATGGACGTCGACCGCGGCACCCGAACATCCCGACCGAGCTGCTCATGCTGTCCGACCGCACGTCGCTGATCCGTGCCGAGAATCTGGTGCCGCTCTACCGGCGTAACGAGCTCAACGAGGCACAGGTGCTGGCGCTCAATGAAGTGGCCGGCGTGCTGGACACCGCGGCGCTGGCCGATATGCGGGCTCAGGTCGAGGACGGCACCGACCCGGGCTTGGTCGCGGGTGCCTTCCTCGCCGAACACCCACTGGGCGACTGACGCCCTAGCGCGTCGGCGGAAGCAGCCTCTTGTTCATCGGACCGAACACCCGCATATAGCCCGAACCCATCACCCGCACGATCGCGTCGAACAGCTTGGCGTCGGCGCCGGGTAGCACTCGCGCCTTGTTGCCCTCGACCGCTCGCAGGATGATTTTGGCCGTGCGTTCGGGGCTGGTGATGGCGACCTTGTCGAAAACGGCTGCGAGAGCGTTCTTATCGAGATCCGTTGCGGTGCTGGCATTGTGGATGAGGGGAGTCTTTATGTAGCCGGGGTGCACGCACGTCACCTTCACCGGATGGCCTGCCGCCGCCATTTCTTGTCGGAGCGCTTCGGTGAATCCCCGCACCGCGAATTTCGCCGAGTTGTACGCCGCCTGCCCTTGTACCGCGAACAGGCCGTACATGCTCGAGATGTTGACCACGTGGCCGTCGCCCGATGCGATCAGGTGTGGCAGAAAGGCCTTGGTGCCGTTGACGACGCCCCAGAAGTCGACCTCCATCACCCGCTCGAGATCCTTGAACGCCGTGACCTCGATGTCGCCCATGAAAGCGATGCCGGCGTTGTTGTAGATCTGATTCACCGCGCCGAAATGGTCCTTGACCGCGTCGGCGTATGCGAGAAACGCCTCACGCTCGGTGACGTCGAGTCGGTCGGCCTTCACCGGCGCGCCGATGGCCGCCAGGCGCTCCTCGGTGCGCGCCAGACCTTCGGTGTCGACGTCACTGATCGCCAGTTTCGCACCGCGGCGTGCCAGTTCGACCGCGAGCGCCTGCCCGATGCCCGACCCGGCGCCGGTGACGACGGCGACTTTTCCCGCAAAGTCCCCGCGAAATTTCCCATCGCGGCCAGTGTCGCAGTGAATCAGTGCGCGTTGGGCACGATCCGCGACAGGACCGTCGAGAACAGCCGCTGGTAGCCCGATCCCGTGATCCGCACGATGAGGTCGAGCACCTTGGCATCGGGGCCGACCAGCACGCGCGCCCGGTTCTTGCGGACCGCGTCGAGGATGATCTTCGCCGCCTTCTCGGGTGTGGTGATCGTGAGCTTCTTGTCGAAGGTCTTTGTCAGGCCGTCTCTGTCGACGCCCTCGGCCGCGGTCGAGTTGCGCATGATCGCGGTCTTGATGCCGCCGGGATGCACGGTGGTCACCTTCGACGGGATGGCCGGCGGCGGCCATCTCCTGCCGCAACGCCTCGGTGAACCCGCGCACGGCGAACTTCGCCGAGTTGTACGCCGCCTGGCCGGGTACCGAGAAGATGCCGAACAGGCTGGACACGTTGACGACATGGCCGTCGCCGGAGGCGATGAGATGGGGCAGGAAGACCTTGGTGCCGTTGACCACGCCCCAGTAGTCGACGTCCATCACGCGTTCCATGTCCTTGAACGGAGTGACCTCGACATCGCCGACGTAGGCGATGCCCGCGTTGTTGTAGATCTGGTTGACCTTGCCGAAGTGCTCGACCACCGAGTCGGCGTAGAGCTCGAAGGCCTCGCGTTCGGTGACGTCGAGCCGGTCGGCCTTCACCGGTGCGCCGATCGCCTTCAGCCGCTCCTCGGTGACCGCCAGGCCCTCGGTGTCGACGTCACTGATCGCCACGCTGGCGCCCGAGCGGGCGAGTTCGATCGCCAGCGCCTGCCCGATGCCCGATCCGGCACCCGTTACCACGGCGACCTTTCCGGCGAAGCCGTCCATGCCCACTCTCCTCTCGTGCGACGAGTGCACGGTTGTTGCACATGGAACACGAGTAGAGGCGTCAGCATACCGTACGTCCGCGGTCGAGGTCAGTCGGTACCGCTGGTTCCGCTTACACGGCCCGCCGTCCCAGCACACGCGTGGGCCCATGCGAGGAGAGGACGCTACGGCGCGAACGCCTCGTCGATGATCTCCTGCTGTTCGACGGCGTGCACCTTCGAGCTAGCCCGACGACGGCGCCGACATCGCGCGCCGCGAAATCCGCTTGATGCCCGACAACCGGTCCGCGCAGACCTCGGGCAGCGTCAGGCCGAACGTCGGCCACGCACCCTGGTTGGCCGGCTCCTCCTGCACCCAGAAGTACTGTTCGGCATTCGGGTACTGGTCGAGCGTCTCGCTCAGCCGCCGCTTCGGCAGCGGGGCCAGCTGTTCGATGCGCACGATCGCGACATCGTCGCGCTCCTCCTTGTTCTTACGCGCCACCAGCTCGTAGTAGATCTTGCCGCTGGTCAACAGGATTCGCTTGACCTTGTCGCGGTCGCCGGTGCCCTCGGTATAGGTGGGCTCCTCGATCACCGACCGGAACTTCATCTCGGTGAACTCGCGAAGGTCGCTGACGGCGGCCTTGTTGCGCAGCATCGACTTCGGGGTGAAGACGATCAGCGGCCGGTGAATGCCGTCCAGGCCGTGGCGGCGCAGCAGGTGGAAGTAGTTCGCCGGAGTCGACGGCATCGCGATGGTCATCGAGCCCTCGGCCCACAGCAGCAGGAACCGCTCGATGCGG
Source organism: uncultured Actinomycetota bacterium (assembly GCA_963720345.1). Taxonomy (GTDB): domain Bacteria; phylum Actinomycetota; class Actinomycetes; order Mycobacteriales; family Mycobacteriaceae; genus Mycobacterium. Next base: position 28,823 of record CAVRFN010000042.1, on the reverse strand, counting down.
CCTGACGTGTGGTCGGGGCCCTGGCCCTCGTGTCCGTGCGGCAGTAGCAGCACGACATCGGACAGCTGGCCCCACTTGGCCTCGCCGGAGCTGATGAACTCGTCGATGATCGACTGCGCACCGTTGACGAAGTCGCCGAACTGCGCCTCCCACAGCACAAGTGCGTCGGGGTTGCCGACCGAGTAGCCGTATTCGAAGCCCACCGCGGCGTACTCGGACAGCGCCGAGTCGTACACCATGAACTTGCCGCCCGTCGGGTCGCCGTCGGAGTTGGTGGTGAGCAGCTGCAGCGGTGTGAATTCCTGGCCGGTCGCTGCGGTCGATGATCACCGAATGCCGCTGAGTGAACGTGCCGCGGCGGGTGTCCTGCCCGGACAGCCGGATCGTCTTGCCCTCGGCCAGAAAGCGATCCCAGCGCGAGCAGTTCGGCGAACGCCCAGTCGACCTTGCCCTCGTAGGCCATCTCGCGGCGCTTCTCCAGCACCGGCTTGACGCGCGGATGCACGTTGAAGCCGTCGGGGAAGGCCAGATGAGCATCGCCGATTCGGGCCAGCAGCGACTTGTCGACGGCGGTGTTCATCCCGGCGGGCACCATCTGGTCGGCCTCCACCGACTCGCTCGGCTCGATCTCGTGCTTCTCGAGTTCGCGGACCTCGTTGAACACCTGCTCCAGCTGACCCTGGTAGTCGCGCAGCGCGTCCTCGGCTTCTTTCATCGAGATGTCGCCGCGGCCGATCAGCGCTTCGGTGTAGGTCTTTCGCGAACCGCGCTTGGTGTCGATGACGTCGTACATGTACGGCTGCGTCATCGACGGGTCGTCGCCCTCGTTGTGCCCGCGCCTGCGGTAGCACAGCATGTCGATGATGACGTCCTTCTTGAACTGCTGGCGGAAGTCCATGGCCAGCCGCGCCACCCAGACGCAGGCCTCGGGGTCGTCACCGTTGACGTGGAAGATCGGCGCACCGATCATCTTCGCGACGTCGGTGCAGTACTCCGACGAACGTGAGTCGCCGGGGTGCGTGGTGAACCCGATCTGGTTGTTGACGATGATGTGGATCGTGCCGCCGGTGCGGTAGCCACGCAGCAACGCCAGGTTCAGCGTCTCGGCAACCACACCCTGTCCGGCGAAGGCGGCGTCGCCGTGCAGCATCATCGGCACGATCGAGAAGCCGTCGGGCCCGTCGCCCTTGTCCAGCAGGTCCTGCTTGGCGCGCACCAGTCCCTCGAGCACCGGGTCGACGGCCTCGAGGTGGCTCGGGTTGGCCACCAGCGACACCGCGATGTCGTTGTCGCCGAACATCTGGATGTAGTTGCCGGTCGCGCCGAGGTGATACTTGACGTCGCCGGAGCCGTGGGCCTGTGACGGGTTCAGGTTGCCCTCGAACTCGCTGAAGATCTGCGAGTACGGCTTGCCGACGATGTTGGCCAGCACGTTGAGCCTGCCGCGGTGCGGCATCCCGATCACGACCTCGTCGAGGGCGTGCTCGGCGGCCTGGTCGATCGCCGCGTCCATCATCGGGATGACGGTTTCGGCGCCCTCGAGTGAGAACCGCTTCTGGCCAACGTATTTCGTCTGCAGGAAGGTCTCGAACGCCTCTGCGGCGTTCATCCTCGACAGAATGTACTTCTGCTCGGCGACGGTCGGCTTCTCGTGCTTTACCTCGATGCGTTCCTGCAGCCACTTCTGCTGATCGGGCTCGAGAATGTGGGTGTACTCGACACCGACATGACGGCAGTACGCGTCGCGCAGCAGTCCGAGAACGTCGCGCAGCTTCTTGTGCTCGGCGCCGGCGAAACCGTTGACCTTGAACTCGCGGTCCAGATCCCACAGCGTCAAGCCATGGCTGTTCACATCGAGGTCGGGGTGGCTGCGGAACCGAGTCTGGTCGAGCCGCAACGGATCGATGTCGGCCATCAGATGGCCGCGGTTGCGGTAGGCCGCGATCAACTCGAGGACGCGGCCGTTCTTGTCTTCGATCGAGTCGGGATTGTCGGTGCGCCAGCGCACCGGCTCGTAGGGGATGCCCAGCTCGCGGAAGATCTCGTCGAAGAAGCCATCGGACAGGAGTAGCTCGTGCACTGTGCGCAGGAAATCGCCGGACTCCGCGCCCTGAATGATGCGGTGGTCGTACGTCGAGGTGAACGTGACCAGCTTGCCGACGCCCAACTCGGAGATGCGCTCCTGGCTCGCGCCCTGGAACTCGGCCGGGTACTCCATCGCGCCGACGCCGATGATGGCGCCCTGCCCGCGCATCAGCCGGGGCACCGAGTGCACCGTGCCGATCGTCCCCGGATTGGTCAGTGAAATCGTGACGCCGCCGAAGTCTTCGGCGGTCAGCTTGCCATCGCGGGCGCGCCGCACGATGTCCTCGTAGGCGGCGAGGAACTGGCCGAACCGCATGTTCTCGCAGTTCTTGATGCCCGCCACGACGAGCTGGCGGTTGCCGTCCTTGCCCTGCAGGTCGATCGCGAGCCCGAGGTTGACGTGCTCGGGGGTGACCGCGTTCGGCTTGCCGTCCACTTCGGCGAAGTGCCGGTTCATGTTCGGGAACTGCTTGACCGCCTGCACCAGCGCGTAGCCGATCAGGTGCGTGAACGAGATCTTGCCGCCGCGCGTGCGCTTGAGGTGGTTGTTGATGACGATCCGGTTGTCGATCATCAGCTTGGCCGGGATGGCCCGCACGCTGGTCGCGGTCGGCACTTCCAGTGAGGCCGACATGTTCTTGACCACTGCGGCTGCCGCCCCGCGCAGTATCTGAACCTCGGAGCCCTCCGCAGGCGCCGGGCCGACGGCTTCGGCTTGGCGGGCGCGGGATCGCTCTTGGTCTCGGCGGCCTTCGGTGCGGTGCGGGAGCGCTCTTGCTCTCCGCCTTGGCTTGTCGGGCTTGCTCTCCGCCTTGGTCTCGGCCGGCTTGGGCGGAGGCGCTGGCGCGGGTTCGGGCGGCGCGACGGGCGCAGACGTCCGCTGTCCGTTGCCGGCTTGGCTGTCGGTGGTCGGCTCGGGGGAGTAGTCGACAAGGAACTCATGCCAACTGGGATCTACCGACGAGGGATCCTCGCGGAACTTGCGATACATCTCCTCGACCAACCACTCGTTCTGTCCGAATGGTGAAGGTGAGCTCACGGTAGCTACTCGCCTCGATTCCTTCGCCTCATGCAAGCGCGCCTGCGCTCGCCGCCCATAATCTCCTGCAATCAGCGGGTACCCCGCTATCTGCCGCCTAAAGGCTATCCCTCATGCAACAGCCAGACCATGACAACGCCCTTATGGTCGTTGTGGTCGGATGCGCACCCGGTGACGGTTAGTTTCGCGGCGGGGGCAAGACGTGAATCGCCGCGGGCCAGCGCGGTGGCGGAGCGCCGAACGCATTGCGCGCGTTGGCCACGATGCGCTTGCCCATCAGCCGGTTGCCTACGCCACCGACGACGGCGCCGATGCCGACCGGCAGCAACTTACCGAAAGCGATCGCCCCGCGCTTGAGCGTGTAGCGCTTGACGAAGTACTTCAGCAGGCGTGAGTTCAGTTGTGACACCGCGGGCAACGGCAACGTCGCCGCGCCGTCGGCGAGCCACGAGCCGCTCGTGCGGCCGGGGCCCAGCAGCTCCGCCACCGCATGCTTGCTGTCCTCACCGACCAGTACCGCCAGCACCAGAGCCCGTCGGCGCTCCCGATGATCGGCGGGAATGCCGAACACCTCGGCGACGGCCAGCACATAGAGCGACGTCGCCTCGAGGAAGACCACCGTCTCACCTGCGACGGCCGACATGGCGGCCAGCGTCCCGATCCCGGGGAAGGCGGCCGCCGAGCCGACGGCGGCGCCGCTGGCCATCACCGCGGCGAGGTAGTGCTTCTCGAGCCGGGAGACGATCTCGGCCGGTGTCGCATTGGGGCTCTGCTGGCGCAGGCGGTCGACGTAGGCCTTGACGGCGGGCGCCTGAACGCGTGCGCTGCGTTCGATGATCGCCGAGAGCACCTTCGCCGCGGCACTCGGATTTTCGTCGACGCCATCTCTGGTCGCCGGCAGCTGGTTCTTGGCGCTTGACCTGGCACTCATGTGCGGCCTCCCTGTGCGAACGGCTGGCCTTTCAGGCTAGCCCTATGTGAACGCACGACTACTGGCGGCGGGTGCCCGAACGTGATCGCGCTCACTGTCTGAGATTCCGGGAAGAAATTATTGGGAAGCGACGCTAACCATTTTCATGGCAACATCACCCTCCGTGGACCTCACGCGCGCAGAGTCGCGACCCGGGACGGTGCAGCTCCGGGTGCCGAGTCGCACGCGGCTGATCCTGCTTCTGGGTGTCATGGTCGCCCTGGGCCCGCTGACCATCGACATGTATCTGCCTGCACTGCCCAACATCGCCGACGACTTCGGGGTGTCATCGTCGGTCGTGCAGCTCACGCTCACCGGGACCCTGGCCGGTCTGGGCCTGGGCCAGCTGATCGTCGGCCCGCTGTCGGACTCGCTCGGCCGGCGACGGCCTCTCATGGCGGGCATCGTGCTGCACATGGTGGCGTCGGTGCTGTGCCTGTTCGCGCCGAATATCGCACTCCTTGGCGTGGCCCGCGGGCTGCAGGGAATGGGGGCCGCCGCAGCGATGGTCGTGGCGTTCGCCATCGTGGGTGATCTGTTCGCGGAGTCGGCCGCCGCGACCGTCATATCCCGATTGATGCTCGTTCTCGGCGTCGCTCCGGTGCTCGCCCCGTCGCTTGGTGCCGCAGTGCTGTTGAAGGCGTCCTGGCACTGGGTGTTCGCGGTGCTGGTGGTGATCGCCGGGGCGCTGCTGTTGCTCGCCGCGATGGCGCTGCCCGAAACGCTTCCGGTATCGCATCGACGACCGCTGAAAGTGCGCAGCATCGCGGCCACCTATGTCGAGGTGCTGCGCGACGTTCGCTTCGTCGTGCTGGTCCTCGTCGCCGCGCTCGGCATGTCCGGATTGTTCGCCTACATCTCGGGTGCGGCGTTCGTGCTGCAGGACAGGTTCGGCCTGGACCAGCAGGCCTTCGCGCTGGTGTTCGGTGCGGGTGCCGTCGCGCTGATCGGCGCCACCCAATTCAACGTCGTGCTGTTGCGCCGGTTCGCACCGCAGACCATCGCGCTGTGGGCGCTGGCCGCAGCGTCGGCCGCAGGCGTCGTCTTCGTGGGTCTTTCGGTCGCCCACATCGGTGGGCTGCTCGGATTCGTGCTTCCCGTGTGGGCGATCCTTGGCGCGATGGGTCTGGTCATTCCCAACGCTCCTGCGGTCGCACTCTCCCGTCATCCCGAAGCCGCAGGCACCGCGGCGGCGGTGCTGGGCGCGGCTCAGTTCGGGCTGGGCGCGGCCATCGCGCCGCTCGTCGGTGTGCTCGGCAACGACGAGTTCGCGCTGGCGCTGGTGATGACGGTCGGTATGGTGATCGCGTTGTTCGCATTGGCCCTTACGCTGCGCGTCGGGGCCCGGGCGGCCGGCACGCCGGCGCCCGAGTCCAAGGACAATGCACCCGACGGCGTCATCGGCGACGCCGTCCCCGAGCCGGCCTGAGGTCTGTACTGGCACTGATCCCGACTTGTCGGGATCAGTCACCATCCGTAGCGTCGGCTGAATCTTTGAGTAAGTCGATGTGATGTCTCAGACCCTGACCCCCCGCACTGCCACGGCGAACCCGTGGCACGCCTTGTGGGCGATGTTGGTCGGATTCTTCATGATCCTGGTCGACGCGACCATCGTGTCGGTGGCCAACCCGTCGATCATGGCCGCGCTCGGCGCCAGCTACGACTCGGTCATCTGGGTGACGAGCGCCTACCTGCTCGCCTACGCGGTCCCACTGCTCGTGGCCGGCCGCCTCGGCGACCGGTTCGGGCCGAAGAACCTCTATCTGGTGGGGCTGACGCTGTTCACCGTCGCATCGCTGTGGTGTGGGCTGGCCGACAGCATCGGCATGCTGATCATCGCCCGCGTCGTGCAGGGTCTCGGGGCGGCGCTGCTCACACCGCAAACGCTGTCGACGATCACCCGCATCTTCCCCGCCGACCGCCGTGGTGTGGCGATGAGCCTGTGGGGCGCGACGGCAGGCGTGGCGACGCTGGTCGGTCCGCTGGCCGGTGGGCTGTTGCTCGACGGACTGGGCTGGCAGTGGATCTTCTTCGTCAACGTGCCGGTCGGCATCGTCGGTGTGGGCCTGGCCCTGCGGCTTATTCCGCAACTGGACACCGGTACGCAGCGATTCGATCTGCTCGGTATGGCGCTGTCCGGGATCGGCATGTTCATGATCGTGTTCGCCCTGCAGGAAGGGCAGTCGCACAACTGGGCGCCGTGGGTGTGGGGCACGATCGCCGGCGGCATCGGCTTCATGGCCGCATTCCTGTTCTGGCAGTACGTCAACCCCAACGACCCACTCGTCCCGCTGCGCATCTTCGCGCGACCGCGACTTCTCCCTGTCCAACATCGGTGTGGCCACCATCGGTTTCGTCGTGACGGCGATGATCGTGCCGGTGATGTTCTACGCCCAGGAGGTATGCGGGCTCTCGCCGACGCGTTCGGCGCTGGTGGTTGCGCCGATGGCCATCGCATCCGGCGTGCTGGCACCGTTCGTCGGCAGAATCGTCGACAGGTCGCATCCGCGTCCGGTGATCGGCTTCGGCTTCTCGTTGGTGGCGATCTCGTTGACGTGGCTGTCCATCGAAATGACGTCCGCCACCCCGATCTGGCGGGTCGTGCTGCCGTTGACGGTCACCGGCGTCGGAATGGCGTTCATCTGGTCGCCGCTGGCAGCGACCGCGACCCGCAATCTGCCGCCGCATCTGGCGGGCGCGGGATCGGGCGTCTACAACACCACCCGTCAGGTCGGGTCGGTGCTGGGCAGCGCGGGCGTGGCGGCCTTCATGACGTGGCGGATCAGTGATGAAGTCGGAGTGACGGCCGCAGAGTCACCTCAGGGCGGAGGTGTCGAAGGTGTGATGAACCTATTGCCCGCGTTCCTCCAGGAACCGTTCTCCGCGGCGATGTCCCAGACCCTGCTGCTGCCGGCGTTCTTCGCGTTGTTCGGTGTCGGTGCGGCGCTGTTCTTCCTCGGTTTCGGTAACCGCGCGGTCGACGGTTTTCAACGACGGTGGGTTCGACGACGCCGACCGCGGCCACGCCATGGAATATGGCGGCGACGAGGTGTTCGCCGTCGACCACGACGAGTACGTCGAGTACACGGTGTCGTGGGATGACGCCGAACCGGTGAAGGCGAATCGACGCGATACCGAACCGGCCACCGAGCCGATGGCTTCTCGTACTCAGCATTTGTTGCCCGCGCCCGCTGACATCTGGCGTGACGAGCCGTTCGAATCCTGGCGCCATGTGACCGACGAACTGCCGGCGGTGCCCCCCGCACCTGCCCCTGAGCCCCTGGGCGTTCTGCGTGCCGAGGATCCGTCCGCGCCGAAGGTCGCCGAGCCGATCGGCTATGCGCACAACGGTTTCCATGTCGACGACGAGCAGCGATTCCAGCCGGTGCACCACCAGCCGATCGCGGGTCCGGGGGCATTGAGGGCCGACGGATACGCCGACGACGCGCCAGAGGGTTCCCACTCGGCCGGCCGCCACGGGCGTCATCACACCGGGGGCGGCCACGAGCGGCCGTCACGGCACAGGTTGCGCGAGGAGGAGCCGGACCCGCGGCCGTTCTGGTTCGAGTCGGCCAGCAGGCATGCCCGCGACGATCCCGACGACAGTTCCAGTCACGGCAGGCATTCGACGCCCTGGGGACAGTTCAGCGCGAGCGTGGGCCCAACTCGCGCTTGAAACTAACCGAAGAGCACCGCGGGATTGAGATAGCCGGTGGGGTCGAACGCCGCCTTGACCGCCCGCATCGCCGCGATGTCCGACTCGCTGCGCGACATTGAAACGTAGTCGCGTTTGCGGGTGCCGACGCCGTGCTCGGAGCTGACGTTGCCGCCGAGGCGCGCGATCAGCGCCATCATCGCCGAGTACAGGTCGTGCTCCCGGTCGGCGTCCAGTACGCACCGCACCAGATTGAGATGCAGATTTCCCTCGCCGATGTGGCCGAACAGCACCGGGATGGCGTCCGGTGCGTGCTCGGTGACCAGCTCGACGGCTTGGCTCGCGAACGCGGGAATCACTGAAAGAGGCAGCGAGACATCGAATTTCAGCGGCGGCCCGTACACGCCGAGCACCTCGGCGACGGCCTCGCGTACCTGCCAGAGCCGCTGCTGCGCGGTCGCGTCGACGCCCACCGCGGGTTCACCGGCCAACTGCGCATCTTCGAGCGCTTCGGCGAGGCGCTCGGTCTGCTCGGTGTCGCCGGCCAGTTCGATGAGCAGCAGCCAAGCGCCGTCGACGGGCGCGGACACACCGGCGTGCTCGGCGGTCAGCGCGCTCGCGCGTGCATCGATCAACTCCAGCGCCGCGATCCCGTCCATCTCGCGGAACACGCGACCCGACTCGATAGCCGCATCCAGATCGGTGAACCCACAGATCGCCGTCACCCGGTTCCTCGGCGCGGGATGCAGTCTCAGGTCCAGGCTGGTGATGACGCCGAGCGTGCCCTCGGCGCCGATGAACAGCGAGGCCAGGTCGTAGCCGGTGTTGTCCATGCGCACCTGGCTGTGGCGGCGCACCACCGTGCCGTCCGGCAGCGCCACGTCCAGGCCGATGACCTGCTCGCCCATGTTGCCGTACCGGACCGTGCGCAGCCCGCCGGCATTCGTCGATGCCATACCGCCGACGGTCGCGGAATCGCGCGCCGCCAGATCGACCCCGAACACCAGCCCCGCCGCCGACGCCGCCCGCTGCACCTCTGCCAGCGGGACGCCGGCGCCCACGCGGATTCGCCGTTCCGGGACGTCGACCTCGTCGACGTCGCGTAGACGCTCGGTGGACAACAACACGTCGTCGTGCTCGGGCACCGTCCCGGCCACCAGCGAGGTTCGTCCACCTTGCACGGTGACGTAGACGCCCGCATCGCGGCACTCGCGCAGCACCGCCGCGACTTCGTCGGCCGAACCCGGCCGTACGAGCATGCCGGCCTGTCCGCGGTAGCGCCCGGTGTGGTCCACGCTGCGGCCGTCGAGCACGTCCGGGTCGGCGCTGACATTGCCGGGCCCGACGATTTCCGCCAGCCGCTCGGTCAAGCTCACCCAGTGGGTCTATCACACGAGCGCAGCGACAGGAACGCGCCAAGCTCGACGAGGCGGTCGGGCGTGCCGGGCAGGTATTCGGTCAGCAACGGCGACTGCACGATGACGCTGAGGTACTTGGCCCGACTTACCGCGACGTTGAGCCGATTCCGGTTGAGCAGGAACGCGATTCCGCGAGGCACGTCGTCGGCCGACGATGCGGTCATCGACACGAAAACCACCGGCGCCTGTCTGCCCTGGAACTTGTCGACGGTGCCCACCTCGACTTCGGTCAGACCCGCAGTCGTCAAAGCGCCGCCGCAACGTCACGACTTGTGCGTTGTAGGGCGTCACGACCAGCACGTGCTCCTGAGCCAGCGGCACCGTGCCGTGCTCGTCGGTCCATGCGGTGCCGAGCAGACCGCGGACCTCGGCGAGGATCGCGTCGGCTTCCTCGGGACTGTCGGTGGAGTTGCCGTCGTGCTCGACGGTGAGCACACGCACTCCCGGGGGCTGACCATCGAGGCTGCGCGCCGCGGTCACCTTGCCGTGCGACTGCAGTCTGCCGTCATAGGACAGCTGCGGATACCGCCGCGCACACCGTCGGGTGCATGCGATAGGACCGATCGAGGAAGTAGCCCAGTTCGGCTGGCAGCGTGTGCCTTCCGTCGATGAGCCAGCCCAGGGCCGATGTGTCCACGGGTTCGGGATGGGTGCCCTGACTGACCTGTGGCAGTTGCTGCGGGTCGCCGAGTAACAACAGATTGCGCGCCGACGGCGCGACAGCGATGGTGTTGGCGAGGCTGTACTGGCCGGCCTCCTCGACGACGAGCAGATCGAGCGCGAGCCGCGGAACACGTCCGCTGTTGGCGAAATCCCAAGCGGTGCCGCCGATCACGCAGCCTTCGGTATCGGCGATAAAAGCGGCGTAGTCCTTTTCGTCGACCTCACGCCACGGAGCGCCCGCGCTCTTCTTCTTGCCCACCCGATCCGGGGGAACTCCTGCTTCGATGACGCAGCCGAGCAGGTTCTCCACCACGGCGTGTGACTGCGCGACCACGCCGATGCGCCACGTTTGTTCGTTGACCAGTCGCGCGATCACCTTGGCGGAGGTGAACGTCTTACCGGTGCCCGGCGGCCCGTGCACGGCAAGGTAGCTCGAATCGAGATCCTGCAACGCAGAAGCGATGTCGTCCGCGATCATGTTGCCGCGGGGGAGGCCACCGCCGCTGATCGTGCGGGGGGCGCGACGTAACAGGATGTCGGTCACCGCGTCGCACGGCAGGTTTGGAAGTCCGGCCGCCACGTCGGCCGCGGTCTGTTCGATCGACGCCTGCAGCGGCTTGGTGGGTATCGGCGATCCCGGTGTCAGCGCGAACGGCACCTGGTCGAAGGTGTCTCCGTCCTTGGGTTGTCGTTCGACGATGACGACCTCGGTGGGGGCCTCGGGGTTGTCGCACTCGACGACCCCGACTGAACCGAAACCGCGGCGGTCGGGATCATCGGCCAGGCCGACAGGTGCGGGCGGGTCGTACAACGCGTACATGCTGTTCGCCAGTCCACCGTTCGCGACGCTGCCGATCAATCGCACGTGCCGCTGGGGCTTGCGCGCCTTGGGCGGTAGGTGCCAGTCGTTCACGATGACGGCCTTCTCGGCGATGAAGACGTCGCTGTTGTCGGCCCATTCGTCGACGGGGTTGTTGACGCGGTCGAAGTGGCTCCACCAGAACGGCTTTTCCTCGCGCCGGTGAAAACCCCTTGCGGCAGCGACCATCGCGACGGCCGTCTGCTCGGCGGTCCGCTGCTCGACGCCGTCGCCCGCGAACTTCAGCAGTGTGCGATCGAGGTCGTCGCCGAGTTCGATCACGTCGTCGTCGCGCACCGGTTGTGGGCCGCGCGGCGGAACGCCGGATTCGATGGCGCGAGCCATCATCCAGTCGCGCAGGCGGCGGGTCGACCGGCAGTCGTAGACGTTGTAGTCCTCGATCTCCTTTAGCACGCCCGTCGCTTCGTCTGCCCGTCCCTCGTCGCGCAATGCGCAATAGCGCGCGTACTGCGTGATCGAATCGGTCGCGGTGGTCACTTCGCCGCTTCGCAATTCGCTGCCCATGTAGAGCGGCTCGAGCGATTTGATGCTGTAGTTCTCGGTACCGACTCGAATGCTCTTGCGCACCAACGGATACAGGTCGACCAGGATGCCGTTGCGCAGCAGGTCGTCGACGTCGTTCTCGCCGACTCCGTAACGTCCTGCCAGCCGGAGCAGCGTGCTCTTCTCGTAGGCCGCGTAATGGTAGATGTGCATGTCGGGGTAGCGCTTCAGCCGCTTGCGGACCATGGCCAGGAAGTCGACAAGCGCCTTGCGTTCACTGGCGCGGTCGTGAGCCCAGAACGGGTGGAATTCATCTGTCGTGGTCAGAACGCCCCACAGGTATTCCAGTCCCCATTCGCGACCGTCGACGGTCCACAGTGGGTCGCCCTCGAAGTCGAAGAACAGATCACCCTTGTTCGCGTCGGGCAGCACCATCAGCGGCTGCGCATCGACCACCTCGTATGGCGGCTTGCCGTCCACTCTCGGGGAGATCTGCAGATGTGCCTGGGCGGCCAGCGCTGTCACGGTCCGCCCACTCAGTTCGGCCACGGGGCCGGTATGCCCGGCGAGTCCGGCCACTGTGGTGATGCCTGCGTCGATCAGGCGGGCCCGCTGGCTCACCCGCATCCCCGCGACGAGCAGCAGGTCGTCATGGCCGCGGACCTGGACCTCGCACTCCGGACAGCGGAAGCACGCCCGCACGTCCTCGTTCTCCCACGCGACCGCCGCACCGCCGGCAAGGTGGTCGTCGAGCAGCCGTTGCAGGCCCGCGCGCCTGCTCAGGTAGACCGGGAGCAGTTCGTCGACGCGGTATCTGACCGTCGCGCCGTCACCGAGCACCAACTCCACCTCGGATGCCACGGGTACTCCCGCGCGGGCCAGCGTGTCGGCGTAGGCGGCGAGCTGCAGCAGGGCCTCGACCTTGACCGAACGCGCGAGCTTGGTGTCCCGCAGCAGGTATTGGTCCGACGTCCAGCACCAGGAAGTCGGCGAAACCGACGAATCGGCCGTCGAACATCGCGGCCTGATAGATCACCGGCGCCCGGCGTTCGCACGGCGTGCATGGTCGCCTCGGCCGCTGCGGTCAGCCCGTCGACGGTGTAGTCGGGGCGGCCGATGATCGCGACGTTCTCCTCGGAGAGTTCGCGTAGCTCGTCGAGGTGGCGTTGTTCGTGCTCGCCGCCGAGCATGGCGGTGCGGGCGAGCAATTCGTCTTCGACGGAGACGGCTGGGCCCCGGCCGAGTTTGGCGTCGAATGCGCGCAGGAGCGCGTACTCGCAGCGGGCGGCCGCCGCGAGGTCGGATGCGCTGTAAATGACGATGCCGCCGGAGACGAACACGGTGCCACTGTAGGTGAGCGCGGCGACACCTCACCTCAGGCGCGAACGCACTAACCCGTGTTGCCGATCAGCTCGACTCCGTTGCCGTTCCAGCGGAACCTGACCACGCTGTCGAGTCCGGAAACTCCATTGGAGTACCGCAGCGCGACGGTGTCTCCGGTGGTCACGGCGTTGTCGATGCCGTTGAAGCCGTAGGTATCCGGCACCCCGGTCGGGATGAACTTGCCGAGATGGAACATGACGGCACGGGTGTTCGGGTTCTCCGCATTGGTATTGGCCTTGACGATCACCACGGACAGCTGCGCGCATTGGTTGTAATTGCCCGCCAGCGGCTCGGGGCTCCACGCCTGATTGCTTCGCGGGTCACGCGGCAACTCCGACACCGCGCCGGCGATCTCGGGGGCGGCAAGGTTGACGTCGCACGGATCGGCTTCGGCCGCCGGGGCCGCGGCCGGGCCGGCGGGGGCCGGCGCGCCCGACGGGGGCGCTGTGCTGACGCTGGGCGCCGTTGGTCCGGGAGTCTTGGAGGCGGTGGAGTCGCTCGATCCGCATCCGGTAACCGCGGATGCCACCCCGACCGTCACCATGCAAATCACGACCGCCGACTTCACGTTGGGCACCGTACCGAAACCCACGACGACGATTGGGCAGGCCGCGCGGCGGGTCGGGCAGCTGACGGGCACTAGACTCATCGACTGATGACGTCCTCCGACCCGGACGCGGACCGGGCAGAACTGACCTTCGACGACCTGCAGATACACCCTTCGGTGCTGCGGGCGGTCGGCGACGTCGGATACGAGTCGCCGTCGGCCATCCAGGCCGCCACCATCCCGCCGATGATGGCGGGCTCCGACGTCGTCGGCCTGGCCCAGACCGGGACCGGCAAGACCGCGGCGTTTGCCATCCCGATTCTGTCGAAGATCGATCCCGCCAACAAGACCACGCAGGCGTTGGTGCTGGCGCCGACACGGGAGCTGGCGTTGCAGGTCGCCGAGGCGTTCAGCCGCTACGGCGCGCACCTGCCCCAGATCAACGTGTTGCCGATCTACGGCGGCTCGTCCTACGGCCCGCAACTGGCAGGGCTGCGGCGCGGCGCCCAGGTGGTGGTCGGTACCCCGGGCCGGGTGATCGACCACCTGGAGAAGGGCACGCTCGACCTCACCCACCTCGACTATCTGGTGCTCGACGAGGCCGACGAGATGCTCCAGATGGGTTTCGCCGAGGACGTCGAACGCATCCTTGCCGACACTCCCGAGTACAAGCAGGTGGCGTTGTTCTCCGCCACGATGCCGCCGGCCATCCGCAAGATCACCAAGAAGTATCTGCATGACGCCGTCGAGGTGTCGGTCAAGTCGAAAACCGCCACCGCAGAGAACATCACGCAGCGCTACATCCAGGTCGCCGGTCCACGCAAGATGGACGCCCTGACCCGTCTCCTCGAGGTCGAGCCGTTCGAGGCGATGATCGTCTTCGTTCGCACCAAGCAGGCCACCGAGGAGGTCGCCGAGAAACTGCGGGCCCGTGGTTTCTCCGCGGCCGCGATCAACGGCGACATCCCGCAGGCGCAGCGCGAGCGCACCATCGCGGCGCTGAAGGACGGCACCATCGACATCCTGGTGGCCACGGACGTCGCGGCCCGCGGACTGGACGTCGAGCGCATCTGCCATGTGCTGAACTACGACATCCCGCACGACACCGAGTCGTACGTGCACCGCATCGGCCGCACCGGTCGTGCCGGCCGCTCCGGACAGGCGCTGCTGTTCGTGTCGCCACGCGAGCGGCACATGCTCAAATCCATCGAAAAGGCGACCCGCCAACAGCTCACCGAAGCCGAACTGCCCACCGTCGACCACGTCAACGCGCAGCGCGTGGCGAAGTTCTCCGACTCCATCACCGACGCCCTCGGCGCTCCCGGTTTCGAACTGTTCCGGCGGATGATCGAGGACTACGAGCGCGAGAACGACGTCCCGATGGTGGACATCGCCGCCGCGCTGGCGGCGCAGTCGCGCGACGGCGAGCAGTTCCTGATGTCGGAACCGCCGCCGGAGAAGCGCCGCGAACGACGACGACCGGCCGGATCGGCCCGACCGCGGACCCAAGCAGTCGCGCGAACGCCGCGGCGAGCTTCGCGACCTATCGCATCGCGGTGGGCAAGCGGCACAAGGTGAGTGCCGGGTGCGATCGTCGGCGCCATCGCCAACGAGGGTGGCCTGAACCGCAGCGATTTCGGGCACATCTCGATCCGGCCCGACCACTCGCTGGTGGAACTGCCGGCCAAGCTGTCCCGCGAGACCGTGAAAGCCCTTGAGCGCACCCGTATTCAGGGCATGCTGATCAATCTGCAACCCGATCGTCCGCCACGAAAAGGCGGGAAACCCGGCCACAAATCCAAATGACCCTGTCGAACAGCGTCGACGCGCAGGGCGGCCTGGAATCCGTCGGTAAGGCCGAGCGGGTCGCATCGCTCACCGGAATACGGGCGGTGGCGGCACTGCTCGTCATGCTCACCCACGCCGCGTACACCACGGGCAAGTACACGCACGGCTACGCCGGACTGGTGTACTCGCGCGCGGAGATCGGTGTGCCGATCTTCTTCGTGCTCTCCGGGTTCCTGCTCTTCGGCCCGTGGGTGAAGGCCGCCGCGTCGGGCGGTGCGCCGCCGTCGGTGCGCCGCTACGCCTGGCACCGGGTGCGACGCATCATGCCCGCCTATGTCGTCACCGTGCTGGCGGCCTATCTGCTGTACCACTTCCGCACGGCCGGGCCCAATCCCGGCCACACCTGGGAAGGCCTGTTCCGCAACCTCACGCTGACCCAGATCTACACCGACAACTATCTGTATTCGTTTCTGCACCAAGGGCTTACGCAGATGTGGAGCCTGGCGGTCGAGGTCGCGTTCTACGTCGTGTTGCCGCTGCTGGCCTACCTGCTGCTCGTGGTGCTGTGCCGACGGCGGTGGCGGCCGGCGACTGTTGTTGGCGGGCCTCGGCGGGCTGGCGCTGATCACCCCGGCGTGGCTGATCCTCGTGCACACCACCGACTTCCTGCCCGACGCGGCGCGGCTGTGGCTGCCGACGTACCTCCTATGGTTCATCGGCGGAATGGTCCTCGCGGCCCTGCAGCCGCTGGGCGTGCGGGCGTACGCGCTCGCGTGCATTCCGCTCGCGGTGGTCTGCTACTTCATCGTGTCCACGCCGATCGGAGGCGCGCCCACCACGTCACCGGCCGAGCTGCGCGAGGCGCTGGTGAAGGCGGGCTTCTATGCGGTGATCGCCACGCTGATGGTGGCACCGCTGGCGCTAGGGGACCGCGGTCTCTACGCGAGGTTTCTGGCGTTCGCGGCCCATGGTGTTCCTCGGCGAGATCTCCTACGAGATCTTCCTGATCCATCTCCTGACGATGGAACTGGTGATGGTCGAGATCGTCCGGTACCCGATCTACACCGGCTCGATGTGGATGCTGTTCCTCGTCACGTTCGTGGTGACGGTGCCGCTGGCCTGGCTGTTGCACCGCTTCACCCGCGTGCGCACCACCTGAGCAGCTGGTTAGGGTACCCTAACTTGCATGTCGGAAACGAAGCCTGTCGCGTGGATTCCCGGGTGCGGTGCTCAAGCTGCTGCGGGCGGGTGACTACACGCTGACCGTGACGGGGCGACGCGAGCTCAGCCCGCATTACCTGCGGCTGAGCTTTGATGCCGGCGGGATGCTGACCGACCAGGCGCTGCATCCGACGATGTGGATCCGGATGTGGTTCGCCGACGGCGACAAGCTGCATCAACGCGGCTACACGCTCGTCGACCCCGATCCCACGGCGGACACGGTGGACATCGAGTTCGCGTTGCACGACGGCGTGGCGGCCAATTGGGCCAAGAACGCGAAGCCGGGGGACACCGTCGACGTGACGGTTCTGGGTAGCAACTTCCGACTGCCCGAACCGCAGCCCGCCGGCTACATCATTGTCGGCGACACCGCCTCGCTGCCCGCGATCAACTCGCTGCTGGACGCGATCGGCGACACGCCCTCGTGGGTGTTTCTCGAGGCCGAGTCACGAGGACGACAAGCAACTGCCGGTGGGCGGGCGAGCCGCCGACGTGGACTGGGTGGACCGCAAGAACAACGGCGAGGCACTGATACAGGCCATCAGCTCGTCGGCGTTCGACGCCTCCGACCACTTCGGCTGGGTGGCGTGCGACAACCGCACCACCCGCGCGGTCGCCAAGGTGCTGCGCGAGGATTACGGCATTCCGCGCAAATCCATCAAGGCGCAGGCGTATTGGGTGGCCTGACGGCGGGTCGACGTCAGGCCGTCAGCACCAGGTCGAGTGCATCCGCCGATATCGCGACGTTTGAGTTGAATCGCAGGTTCTCATCTTGGACAGGGCCCTCACGAAGGATCTTGGCGTCGTAGTTGTAATCCATGATGACGCGCCAGGGCCCTTCGGCGCCTTGCCGGGGGAACTGATCGATCGAGCGCTGGACATAACCCGAGCCGATGCCGAGGAACGGGAGCGTGGCCATCTGTGGGTCGCTGATCTGCGGATAGCAGATGTTGTGGCCATTGGCGTCCAGATGCGCGAGCAGCCGGCAGAAGTGGTCGCCGACCAAGCCGACCTTGAGCGTCCACGAGGAGTTGGTGTAGCCGAAGGTGAACGCGAAATTCGGAACGCCCTCGAGCATGAAGCCCTTGAACGCAACCTTGTCAGCCACGTTCACGTCCTCGCCGTCCACTGTCATCGTCACGCCGCCGAACGCTTGAAGGTTGAGGCCGGTGGCGGTCACGATGATGTCGGCCTCGAGTTCTCGCCCGGATTCCAGCATGATTCCGCGTTCGGTGAAGGTGTCGATGCGGTCGGTGACCACTGAGGCGTGCCCGGAGCTGATGGCCTTGAACAGGTCACCGTCGGGAACGACGCACAGTCGCTGGTCCCACGGGTTGTAGGCGGGCTTGAAGTGCTCGTCGACAGGGTAATCCTTGGGCAACAACCGGGAGTTGAGGTAACGGAGGACCCGCTTTGCGGTACGAGGGTGCTGCTGGCACAGCCGGTAGATTGCGCGCTGCTGAATGATGTTCTTGCGCCGGGTGATTGCATAGGCGAGCTTCGCGCCGAGCAGGCTGCGCAACGCGTTGGCGATGGCGTCCTCCGAAGGCAGCGGCATCACGTAGGTGGGCGAGCGCTGCAGCATCGTCACGTGTGCGGCGGTGCCCGCCATCGACGGGATCAGGGTGACGGCGGTGGCGCCGCTGCCGATGACGACGACACGCTTGCCGCTGTAGTCGAGGTCTTCGGGCCAGTGCTGCGGATGCACGATCTGGCCGGTGAAGCGCTCGCGGCCCTCGAACTCCGGCGTGAAGCCCTGGTCGTAGCGGTAGTAACCGCCTGCGCTGAACAGCCAGGCGCAGCTCATGGTCCGCCGCTCGCCGGTGTCGGTGCGCTCGGTCTCGACCAGCCATCGGGCATCTTCGGTCGACCAGGCGGCGCTGAGCACCTTGTGGTGCAGCCGGATCTTGTCGTCGATGTTGTTCTCGGCGGCCGTCTCGCGGAGGTAGGACAGGATCGCATCGGCACCGGCGATGGCCTTGTCGTCCTCCCAGGGCTTGAACTCATAGCTGAAGGTGTGCAGGTCCGAATCCGAGCGGATGCCCGGGTAGCGGAACAGGTCCCAGGTACCGCCCGTCGCGCCCCGGGCCTCCAGGATCGCGAATGTCTTGTTTGGCTGCTCGGTTTGCAGGTAGTACGCCGCCCCGATACCGGAGATTCCTGCGCCGACGATCAGGACGTCGAAGTGTTCGATGCCGGTCGAAAGGGCTGTTGCGGACATTTGCTGTCTCCTGCTTGCGGGGGCGTGGGTGGTGTGTTGGTGCCCCAATCATGGACGAACGAGTCGGTGAGTACGAGATCAAAATGCATCGAGAACTGCACTAGATGGTGCAAACTGCACCAGTGAAATGGCAGCGCCCGTCCGACCGGATACGCGAGTTAATCAGGCACGGTGCCGAGCTGGTCCTCAACGCCCAGTCCGAGTGGCTGGAGGAAATGGACCAGGCGACGTTGTCGGTGGCCAACGTGCAGGAACTCGCCGACGATCCCGTTCTGAATGCGGCGACCCGCAGAAGCACCCGCGCCAACCTGTTGCATTGGGCTGCGGCCAACGTGAGTGACCCAGGAGCGCCGGTACCTGCAAACGTTGGCCCCGAACCGCTCGGCATCGCCCGCGATCTGGTGCGGCGGGGCCTCAGCGAGTCGGCGCTGCAGGCATACCGGGTCGGCCAGAACGTGGCGTGGCAGCGGTGGATGACGATTGCTTTCGCCTTGACTTCGGACCCCGACGAGTTGCGCGAACTGCTCGACATATCGGCACGGTCGCTCTTCGAGTTCGTAGACACCACGATCGCAGGCATCGCTGAACAGATTCAGATCGAGCGCGACGAGCTGACCCGGGGATCGCACGCCGAGCGACGCGAAGCCGTCGCATTGATCCTTGACGGAGCGCCGATAAGCAGGCAGCGAGCCGAAGCACGGCTCGGTTACGGCCTCGAGCAGATCCACACCGCTGCTGTCGTCTGGGGTGATGACCCCGACTGCGATTCGGGCCAGCTAGACCGCGCCACGGAGGCTTTGGTAGACGGCGCAGGCATACGGCGTCCCCTGAGCGTCATCGCGAGCGCGGCCACGCGATGGGTCTGGTTGCCGGGCGAAGTAGCACTGAACCTCCGACGCCTGGAGGAAGTCATTGACCCGATTCCCGGGGTTCGCGTAGCCGTGGGGTCGACAGCGCGTGGGATCGAGGGATTCCGCCGTAGCCACCTCGATGCGGTCACCACGCAACGCATGTTGGTCCGACTGAATTCATTGCAACGCGTCGCCGGCTTCAAGGACGTCGAGCTGGTGTGTCTGATCAGTCAAGACCCCGACCGGGCGGACCAGTTCGTCAAGCAGACGCTGGGAGGGCTGGCGACGGCGGGGGAAGATCTGCGCGCCGCCGTGCTCACCTTCGTCAACGAGCAGTGCAATGCCTCGCGCACGGCGGCGCGGCTGTACACGCACCGAAACACATTGCTGCGACGCATTTCCCGTGCGGAGCAATTGCTACCACGACCGTTGAATGAGAACAGCGTGCAGGTCGCGGTCGCGTTGGACGTGGTTCGCTGGAGCGGCACCAGCGACACCTAGGTGACGTGTCGGTGAAGTGACCTTTCACCTGCGTCAAAAACCCGGCGGCGACGGGTGCCGCCGCATAGTCTGGCGGTCTCGGGCCCAAGCAGTGTGGTTCGGGATTCGCCGAGAGGACGTTCCATGCCCAGCTCGTCAGCGCACAACAATGGCCAGTCGGATGCGGGATCGCCCCCGGTGCGGCGCGACATCCTGCCGATTCCCGACGCCGCAGCACGTCGGGCTTGACGACGTATGACGCCAAGGACCCCGACACCACCTACCCGCCGATCACGATGCTGCGGCCGCCCGAGGGCGCGCCGAATGTGCTGATCGTGCTGATCGACGACGTCGGCTTCGGCGCGTCGTCGGCGTTCGGCGGGCCGTGCAACACGCCGGTGGCCGAGCGGCTGGCGGCAAACGGATTGAAGCTCAACCGCTTCCACACCACGGCGCTGTGCTCGCCGACGCGCCAGGCGATGCTGACCGGGCGCAACCACCACTCGGTGGGGATGGGCGGAATCACCGAGATCGCGACGTCGGCGCCGGGCTACAGCAGCGTGCGGCCGAAGGACAAGGCGCCGATCGCGGAGACCTTGCGGCTCAACGGCTATTCGACGAGCCAGTTCGGCAAGTGCCACGAGGTGCCGGTGTGGGAGGTGTCGCCGGTCGGACCGTTCGGGCAGTGGCCGACCGGGTTCGGGTTTCGAGCACTTCTACGGCTTCATCGGCGGCGAGGCCAACCAGTACTACCCGGGCCTCTACGAAGGCACCAAGCCCGTCGAGCCGGAGAAGACGCCCGAAGAGGGCTACACGCTCACCGAGGATCTGGCCGATCGCGCGATCACCTGGGTGCGCCAGCAGAAGGCGCTGACACCCGACAAGCCGTTCTTCATGTACTTCGCGCCGGGCGCCACGCACGCGCCACACCATGTGCCCGCGGAATGGTCGGACAAGTACAAGGGCAAGTTCGACGAGGGCTGGGATGTGCTGCGCGAGCAGATCCTTGCCCAAGCAGAAGGAACTGGGCGTCGTCCCCGCACGACGCCGAGCTGACCGCGCGCCACGACGAGATCCCGGCGTGGGACGACATGCCCGCCGAGCTCAAGCCGGTGCTGGCCCGCCAGATGGAGATCTACGCCGGATTCCTCGAGCAGACCGACCACGAGGTCGGCCGGCTGATCGACGCGATCGACGATCTCGGCGCGCTCGAGAACACGTTGATCTACTACATCCTCGGCGACAACGGCGCCTCGGCCGAGGGCACGCCCAACGGGCTGCTTCAACGAGATGATGCACGCTCAACGGGCTTCGCCGACATCGAGACCGACGAGTTCCTGCTGTCCAAGATCGACGACTTCGGAACGCCGGACGCCTACAACCACTACGCGGTCGGCTGGGCGCACGCACTGTGCGCGCCGTATCAATGGACCAAGCAGGTGGCCTCGCACTGGGGCGGCACCCGCAACGGCACGATCGTGCACTGGCCGAACGGCATTGCGGGCAAAGGCGAGACACGCGACCAGTTCCATCACGTGATCGACGTCGCCCCGACGATCCTGGAGGCCGCGAACATTCCGGCGCCGACGGTGGTCAACAGCATCCAGCAGGCGCCGCTGGAGGGCGTCAGCATGATGGCGACGCTGCGCGACGGCGATGCGCCGGAGACGCACACCGTGCAGTACTTCGAGATGTTCGGCAACCGCGGCATCTACCACAAGGGCTGGACGGCGGTCACCAAGCACCGCACGCCCTGGCTGATCGACGGCAGCCGGCGCTGGACGACGACGTGTGGGAACTCTACGGCCCCGACGACTGGACCCAGGCGCACGACCTGGCCGCCGAGAACCCGGAGAAACTCGCTGAGCTGCAACGGCTTTGGCTGATCGAGGCGACCAAGTACAACGTGGTGCCGATCGACGACCGGTCGTTCGAGCGCTTCGATGCCGACATCGCCGGGCGGCCACAATTGATCACGGGCAACACCCAGACGCTGTTCTCCGGCATGCGGCTGCTGGAGAACTGCGTCCTCAACATCAAGAACAAATCGCATTCGGTGACCGCGAAGCATCACCGTGCCCGACGGCGGGTGCCGCAGGCGTCATCGTCAGCCAGGGCGGCGGTGTCGGCGGCTGGTGCCTGTACGCGCACGAGGGCACGCTGAAGTACTGCTACAACTTCTTCGGCATCGACTACTACTTCGTCACCGCCGACGAGCCGATCCCCGCGGGCGAGCATCGAGCTGCGGATGGAGTTCACCTACGACGGCGGCGGGCTGGGCAAGGGCGGAGACGGTCACGCTGTTACTACGACGGCAAGGCGGTCGGCAAGGGCAGGGTGGAACAGACAGAACCGATGGCGTTCTCGGCCGACGAAGCCTGCGACGTCGGTTCCGACACCGGCTCACCGACGTCAACCGACTACGGGCCGCACGGCAACAAGTTCACCGGCATCGATCGACCGGGTGATCATCGACATCGGCGAAGACAGCCACGATCACCTGGTCACCGCCGAGGACAAGCTCAACATCTCGATGTCACGGCAGTAGCGAGCGCTACCCGGTCGTCTGCGCTCGTCGCAGGCACCACGATCGGCACGACGAACTCCTCGAGCATCGCCCGCTCGTCGGCCTCGTCGTGGCCGGGGAAGACGAGCAGCGACGTGATCACCCGCACCAGCCAGCGGGCCCGGTGCGCGACCACCTCCGGGTCATCGGGCGCCAACGAGATCACGAACGCCTCGGTCAACGCCCTGATGACTTCCGACTGCTCGGCCATGTCGCCGCCGATCGGTCGCTGCGTCATGGCGAACCACGATGACAGCGCCGGGCTTTCGCGGACGTTGCGCAGCGACGTGACCATGCCCTCGATCAGACGCTCGCGCGGATCGGCCAGCGCATTGACCTGGTCGGTCATCTCGCGGTAGAGCCGGTAGGCCTCGCGATGCACATAGGCGGTGTAGAGCGCTTCGCGGTTCTCGAAGTACCGGTACAGCGTCGCGCGGGAACAGCCTGCGGCCGAGGCGATTTCGTGCATGCCGACGGTCGCCGCCTCCTTCTCGGCGAACAACTCGCCCGCCGCATCCAGAATGCGGTCGGCGGCCACCTCGGTCCGCCGTGCGGCCAGCCAGTCGCCGGGCATCAGGTACCACCGTGAACGGAACCGACAGCGGCCGACGCACGTAACTGCCTCCGGCCCAGACGATTCCGTCCTCGTCGACCTCGAAGTCGGGGATCCGTGTCATCAGCTCGGTCAGCGCGACCCGCGACTGCATCCGGGCCGCCGCGGCGCCGAGGCAGTGGTGCGCGCCGTGGCTGAAGGTCAGGATGTTGCGCGGCTTGCGCGTCACGTCCAGCTCGCCCGCGTCGTCGCCGTACTGACGTTCGTCGCGGTTGGCCGATCCGTAGAGGAACATCACGCGGCGGCCCTCGGGGATGGTGGTGTCGCCGACCGTGACGTCGCGGGTCACCGTCCGGCCGAGCATCTGTACCGGCGAGGTGAGGCGCAGGAACTCGTCGATCGCATCGGGAATCAGATCGGGGTTGTCGGCCAGCAGCTTTCGCTGGTCGGGCCGCTGGTGCAGCAGCTGCACGGAGCCGCCGAGCATGCCGGTCGTGGTGTCGTTGCCGCCGGTGACCATCGTGAAGGTGAACGCGAGAATCGACAGCACGCCCGCGATGTCGCCATCGGCGCCGACGCCGGCGGCCACGAGATGGGAGACCGTGTCATCCTCGGGCTCGACGCGACGCCTTTCGATCAGCGCGGTGAAGTAGGCCATCATCTCGCCCAGCGCATCACCCAGATGCTCGAGCGCCCCACCGATGCCGCCCTCGGCGGTGTTCGCCGCGACGATCGCGTCGGTCCAGCCGTCGAACTTGTCGCGGTCGCCTTCGGGCACACCGAGGTAGTGCGCGACCACCATCGACGGCAGCGGCTTGAACAGCTCGGCGACGATGTCGCCGCCGCCGTTGGCGCGCAACCGCTCGATGCGCTCTACGACGTACTCGCGCACCTTGGGCTCGACCGCCTCGACCTGGCGCGGTGTGAAGCCTCGCGACACCAACCTGCGGAACTCGGTGTGCACCGGCGGGTCCTGCATGACCATCGGCGGGTTGTCGGCCAGACCGATGAGTTCGAGTTCGCCGTAGTTGACCGTGAGGCCCTGCGCCGACGAGTAGGTCTCGTGGTCGCGCGCCGCCGCGAAGATGTCGGCGTGCCGTGACATCACGTAGTAGTCGTGGTCGGGTTTGTCTCGGGGGACGACGTGGTGCACGGGATCGTGGTCACGCAGCGCCCGGTACATCCCCCATGGGCTGGCCCAGGTTTCGGCGGTGGCGAGCTGGAAACGGACCGGTGAGCTCTGAGACAGAGTCGCCGTCATGTCTCATTGGTACGACAACGCCCTGTGATCGTGTCAATAGACAGCAGCAGATTGTCCGATTTGTCGCAGATAGCGCACAGCGATTCGTGCGCGAGGACGGTGGCTCCAACGCACGAGTCAGATGGCGGCGCCGGGATTCAGGATGTTGTCGGGGTCAAGGGCCGCCTTGATGCGCCGGTTGAGTTCCATCGCCTCCGGGCCGATCTGACCCTCCAGCCAGGGGCGTTTCAACCGTCCGACGCCGTGCTCGCCGGTGATCGTGCCGCCGAGGCCGACGGCCAGATCCATGATCTCGCCGAACGCTTGATGGGCGCGCTCGGCCATCGCGGCGTCGGCGGGGTCGTAGACGATCAGCGGGTGGGTGTTGCCGTCGCCGGCATGCGCGATCACCGAGATCAACAGGTCGTGGTTCGCGGCGATCTTGCCGACCCCGGCGACGAGATCGGCCAGCGCGGGCAACGGGACGCCGACGTCCTCGAGCAGGAGCGAGCCCTTCAGCTCCACGGCGGGAATGCAGAACCGGCGCGCCGCGACGAACGCTTCACCCTCGTCCGGGTCGGCCGTCGTAAACACTTCCTTCGCACCGTGTTTGGTGAACACCTCGGCCATGAACTCGGCGTCCTCGACGCCTGACGCGCCACGGTCGTCGGTCGCGGCCACCATCATCGCGGCGGCCGTCCGGTCCAGCCCCATCCGCAGCTTGTCCTCGACGGCGTTGATCGACGTCGAGTCCATGAACTCCAGCATCGACGGCCGCATCTTGCCGGTGATGGTGACGACGGATTGTGCAGCGGCCTCGACGGAGTCGAATGTGGCGACGACGGTGCTGGCCACCTGCTGCGGCGGCAGCAGGCGCAGGGTCACCTCGGTGATCACGCCGAGCGTGCCCTCGCTGCCGACGAACAGCTTGGTCAGCGACAGCCCGGCGACGTCCTTGAGCCGCGGGCCGCCGAGTCGCACCGCGGTGCCGTCGGCCAGCACCACCTCGAGCCCGAGCACATAGTCGGTGGTGACGCCGTACTTCACGCAGCACAATCCGCCGGCGTTGGTCGCGATGTTGCCACCGATGCTGCAGATCTCGAACGACGACGGATCCGGCGGATACCACAGCCCGTGCTCGGCGACCGCCTTCTTGACCTCGGCGTTGAGCAGCCCGGGTTGCGCGACGGCCGTGCGGGTGACCGGGTCGACGGTGATGTCGCGCATCTTCTCGGTGGTCAGGACGATGGCGCCGTCCAAAGCGGTTGCGCCGCCGGATAACCCGGTGCCCATGCCGCGGGGCACCACCGCGATCTTGTGGGCGGTGGCCCACCGCAGCGCCGCCTGCACATCCTCGGTGCAGCGCGGCCGCACCACCGCCAGCGGCGTGCCCGCGTTCGGATCGAACGCGCGGTCCTGCCGGTAGGACTCCAGGATGTCGGGATCGGTGACGACCGTTCCGTCGGGCAAGTCGGCGATCAGGCTTGCAGCACACGCACTCACGGATCGATCCTACGAGCGCGCACCACGGGACCATCCAGGACAACACCGGCGAGGCCTGCAATGCCGACAGGATGCACATCAGCAAGAGGAAGCCCAGGCTCCACAGCACGACCCGGCGGAAGATGTCGCCCTCCTTGCCGTCGAGGCCGACCGCCGCTGCCGCGATGGCAAGGTTCTGCGGCGAGATCATCTTGCCCAGCACGCCGCCGGAACTGTTCGACGCGGCCATCAGGACGTCGGACAGCCCGGCCTGGTTCGCCGCGGTCACCTGCAGTGCGCCGAACAGGGAATTGGCAGAGGTGTCGGAGCCGGTGACCGCGACCCCGAGCCACCCGAGGATGGGCGACAGCAGCGCGAACGCCCCACCCGCCGCGGCCATCCAGGTGCCGAGGGTGATCGTCTGACCGGACAGGTTCATCACGAAGGCCAGTGCCAGCACCGTCATGACCGTGACGATCGCCCAGCGGAGCTGATGCAGTGTCACCCCGTAGGCCTTGAGTGCCCGTGACGCGGAAAGCTTCAGCGCGACCATCGTGAGGATGCCGGCGACGAGCATCTGGGTGCCCGGAGTGGTGAGCAGATTCAGGCTGAACTTCGTGAGGGACAACGACTCTCCGTCCGGGTCGACGACGTCCAGTCCCGGCCAGTTGAAGGCGAACGTCGCCTTGTCGAGCAGGCTTTTCACCACGGAGATCTGACACACGACGAAGACCGCGATGATGATCGCGTACGGCGCATACGCCCGAATGACATCGGCACGCGAATCGTGGCGGCCGTCGGCGTTCTCGACCCGCTGGGCGAAATCGGCGGACGGTTCGTCGGCGGCGCCGCCCGCGACGGCCGCCGGCTGCTCGGTATAGGCGTGCCTTGGCCGCCAGACCCGCACCAGCGCGACCACCGCAGCGGCGGACAGCAGCGACGCGACGACATCGGCCAACGGCACGGACAGGAAGTTCGAGGTGGCGTACTGGGCCAAGGCGAAGACGACTCCGCAGACCACGGCCGCCGGCCAGGTCTCCCGGATGCCGCGCCAGCCGTCGACGATCGCGACCAGAGCCAGCGGTACGAGCAGCGCCAGAATCGGGGTCTGCCGACCCACCATTGCGCCGAGCGTGTCGACGGGCAGTTCGGTGACCTTGCCCAGCGTGATGATCGGCGTCGCCATGGCGCCGAACGCGACGGGGGCGGTGTTGGCGACCAACGCGAGCACGGCGGCCTTCAGCGGCTTGAAGCCGAGCGCCATCAGCATCACCGATGTCACCGCGACCGGGGTGCCGAACCCGGCCAATGCCTCGATCAGCGCGCCGAACGAGAACGCGATGATGATGGCCTGAATTCTCTGGTCGTCACTGACCTGGCTGAACGATCGCCGCAACACGTCGAAATGCCCGGTCTCCACGGTCATCTGGTACACCCAGATCGCGTTGATCACGATCCACAGAATCGGGAAGAAACCGAACGCGGCGCCCTCGGTGCCGGCCAGCAGGGTCTGTCCGACGGGCATGCCGTAGACCACGACGGCGATCACGATGCTGACCGCCAGCGATATCAGCGACGCCACCCAGGCCGTCATCTTCAACGCGCCGAGCAATACGAACAGCAGCAGGAGCGGTAGCGCCGCGACCACCGCACTCCAGGCGAGCGAACCGGCGACCGGATCAAGAACTTGCTGGTACATGGCTTACCTCGGGTTGTGTCGCGGGTCACATCGCCTTTGGGTTACCCCTGTCGGTCGAATGTGAAACGCCGAGCGGTGTCGAAGCCGCTCCCGCAACAAGGCGAACACGCTCCTATTCCGAGATGCTCGAAGCAAGGTAACTATCGAAGGGCTCAGCCGCGGTGTCGACCGAACCGGATTCGGAGTCGAGGTGCACTTGCTGGGATGCGGGCTTCGCTAGCACCAGCCACGGATACGCCATCGGTGACCGGGTGGCGAGACTGCTACCGGGACATGGTGAACCCGCTTTCTGAGGACGTTAACAGGTATCGAATTACCAGCGTGGAATTGACGCGGGTTATAGTCGCGCCGTGATCAGCGGGGATCCGCTGGCGGGACGCGACAGCGAGCTCTCAACGATTCGTCGCGCGCTCAGCGGGGGTAGCAGAATTCGGCGTCGTGATCGTGGGGGCCGCGGGCGTCGGTAAGACCCGGCTCGCACGCGAAGTCCTCACGCGCGCCGAGAACGCGGGCGAGCGCACGAACTGGATCGTCGGCACCGAATCGGCGAGGGCGCTTCCACTCGGCGCCTTCACGGCATTGATCAGCGATCCGATCGCCGATCCCATGCCCAACGTGCGGCACGTGATCAATTCCTTTGTCGCTCAACAGCGTCAGGGCCGGATCCTGATCGGCGTCGACGACGCGCACCTTCT
This sequence comes from uncultured Actinomycetota bacterium, assembly GCA_963720345.1. Lineage (GTDB taxonomy): Bacteria > Actinomycetota > Actinomycetes > Mycobacteriales > Mycobacteriaceae > Mycobacterium. The sequence continues at coordinate 904 of CAVRFN010000042.1, read as the reverse complement.
CGACGGACTGTCCGCGCACGTCGTTCATCAACTTGCCCACAGCCGTGGCGCCCGCCTCGTGGTGACGTTGCGGGCCGGCACGAAACCGCCGGATGCCATCACCGCCCTGTGGAAGGACGGCCTGCTCACCCGCCTGGACCTGGAGCCGCTGACCGTCGACGCCACGCGCGCGATGATCGAAACCGCCCTCGGGGTGCCGTGGACGCCCGCAGCGCGCGCCGTTTCTGGAAGCTCACCGGCGGAAACGCGCTGTTCCTGCACCAGCTCGTCAAGGACCAGTGGCCGCGGGCCGGATGCGGATGATGGCCGGCGTCTGGATGTGGGACGGCGACGTCGCGGTATCGCAGAGCATCAGCGACATGGTCGGCAGGCGACTGCACGAACTCGCCCGAAGTGGCCCTCGTCGTCGACACCCTGTCGCATGCGAACCACTGGCCGTCGACGTGCTGTGCGATCTGGTGGGACGGGGCGACCTGGAAAGCGCCGAGCAGATGAAACTGATCACCATCGAGCGTTCCGGCGATCACCTCATGGCCCGGATGGCCCATCCGCTGTACGGCGAACTCCGCCGCGCACGCCGCTGGCGAGTGTACTTGTCGAAGATTCGCGGCCGATGGCGCAGCGGCTCGCAAAGGATGCGGACGCGGATTCGCAGGCAACCGTGCGCCGGGCCCTGCTGGCGCTGGAGTCCGATCTGCCGCCGGACCCGCAACTGTGCCTGCAGGCCGCGCAGTTCGCGATGACTCTGCTGGACCTCGATCTGGCCGATCGCTTCGCCACCGCGGCGGCATCGGCCGGAGCTCCCGACGCCCTCGGAGTGCGGGCGATGAACCTGTTGCTTCCTCGGCCGCGGGCCCCGACCCCGAGACTCTTGTACCAGCGATCGATTATGACGGCACGGAAG
>CAVRFN010000041.1:0-23794 GCA_963720345.1 uncultured Actinomycetota bacterium | reverse complement strand
GCGCCCGGTGTGATGTGCGACACGCCGAACGCCGCGCAGGACAAAAGCTTACGACCTGGGAATTTCAGAAATGTTATTCAGAACATCTTGTATCCCTTCTGGATGGCGGGCCACTAGGTGTAGTGTCTTGGACACCGGCAGGCCACCACAGTTCGGAGTCGGCCGGAGCGCAGCGAATCCGGCGGAGTCGGTTTCGGAGACCGGCTCGGGAAGCCGCATCGGCCGGCAGGAATTTTGGGGGGCTGGAGGTCGCTGAATTACAGCGAGATGCAGTACCTGACCAGTTGCCAGTCCGATGTCTAGATCTTCACGTACCGCAAGAGGAGCCGTACCGCAGATGACCGTCACCGTGTACACCAAGCCCGCATGCGTGCAGTGCAACGCCACCTACAAGGCGCTGGACAAGCAGGGCATCGCCTACGAGAAGGTCGACATCAGCCTGGACAGTGAAGCCCGCGACTACGTCATGGCGCTCGGTTACCTGCAGGCACCGGTCGTGGTGGCCGGCAACGACCACTGGTCGGGCTTCCGTCCCGATCGCATCAAGGCGCTCGCCGGAGCGGTCGCTGTCACGGCCTGAGGAACCCGGAAGATCTGGAGGTCGGCGTGGCAGATGGGCATGCAGTAATCGCTTGGTGTATTTCTCCAGTGTCTCGGAGAACACCCACCGCTTCGTGAGAAGCTGGAGCTGCCCGCCATCCGGATTCCCGCTGCACGGCCGTATCGAGGTCGACGAGCCCTACGTGCTGATCCTGCCCACCTACGGCGGCGGGCGCTGCCAACGGCCCGACCCGAATGACGGCGGCTATGTCCCCAAGCAGGTCATCGCATTCCTCAACAACGAACACAACCGGTCGTTGCTCCGCGGCGTGATCGCCGCGGGCAACACCAACTTCGGCGCCGAGTTCGGTTACGCGGGCGACGTGGTCTCGCGCAAGTGCGGCGTGCCTACCTCTATCGATTCGAGCTGATGGGAACTGCGGACGACGTGCTCGCCGTCCGCGCGGGTCTCGCTGACTTCTGGAAGGACCAGACGTGCCACCAACCGTCACAGCTGCAGAGCCTGTAACGGCCGCCGCGCCCGGCGCGCTCGCCGGCGCGAGACGGACTACCACGCGCTCAACGCGATGCTGAATCTGTACGACGCCGACGGCAAGATCCAGTTCGACAAGGATCGCGAGGCCGCGCACCAGTACTTCCGCGAGCACGTCAACCAGAACACGGTGTTCTTCCACGACCTCGACGAGAAGCTCGACTACCTCATCCAGGAGGACTACTACGAGCGCGAGGTGCTCGATCAGTACTCGCGCAACTTCGTCAAGAGCCTGATCGACCGGGCCTACGCCAAGAAGTTCCGGTTCCCGACGTTCCTCGGCGCGTTCAAGTACTACACCTCCTACACGCTGAAGACCTTCGACGGGAAGCGCTATCTGGAGCGGTTCGAGGACCGGGTCTGCATGGTGGCGCTGACGCTGGCCGCCGGTGACACCACGCTGGCCGAGAAGCTCGTCGACGAGATCATCGACGGCCGCTTCCAGCCGGCGACGCCGACGTTCCTCAACTCGGGTAAGAAGCAGCGCGGTGAGCCGGTGAGCTGCTTCCCGGCCGGAACTCCAGTGGATACCCCCGATGGTCCAAAGGCGATCGAGACTCTGCAGGCCGGTGACCGGGTGCTGTCCCACGACGGGTCCTTCTCCGTCGGTCGAGTCCCTCGTCGAGAACCCCAATGACCAAGCGCTGGTGTCGATCTCACACTTCGGGCACAAAGAGCCGATCCTGTGCACCCCCGAGCATCCGATCCTGGTCTGGACCACGCGCGAGGTACAGACCCTCATCGACGGTGACGGTGCCGACCCGTTCAACGGGTTCGTCTGGCTGGCTGCCAAGGACGTCCATCGCCGCGGACTTCATCGTGACCGCTGCGCCGCTGGAAGGTCGCGACCGGCGCGTGTTACGACTTGATGGACTACGTCGGCTCCGGCGTGTACGAAGAGATCGACGGGCTCATCCGCAAGGTGAACACCGACCTTAAGCACCGCAACAAGCAGCGCCACCACATGAAGTTCGTGTCGGTGAACCGCTATGTCGAGGAGTCCTACGACCTCGGCCTGATCCTCGGCTGGTACGTCGCCGAGGGCCACGTCTCCAAGCGGTCGGGACCGGACAGCGCGACGACGCCCAACGGTATTCACTTCACACTTGGCGCTCACGAACTCGAGTACCAGCATGAGTTGGCGGCAGCGTTCAAGCGGGTGTTCGCAGCCGATCTCTCCGTCCACCAAAGCGTTCGGACCAATCGGTTCGCATGGTGTGCAACAGCAAGGTCGTAGCGTCGCTGTTCCTCTCGATGGTTGGCACCGGATACCACGCGAAGCGCTTGTCCCACGACGTCCTGACAGCCGACGAAGAGTTCCAGCGTGGCCTGTTGGCCGGATTGTTCCGCGGGGACGGGTGCAGCACCACCGGCGGGATGGTGCTCGACCTGGTGAATCCGGAACTGATCGACCAGGTGCAGCTGCTCCTGCGCCGAGTCGGGATCATGTCCCGAGTTCGCCAATACATCAATCATGCCGGCAATGTGACTGGCCAGGTGTTCGTGCCCGGGCTGCCCGGCGCCAACGAAGAGTTCATCTTCGACGTCGGCAAGAATCTGCATAACTACGTGGGCCAGAAGGGCTCGTCGCGCACGACGTATCAGGTCGTGCACGGGCGCCACGTGTACGGAGTCCGCGACCTCACGCGTACGCAGGAAATTCCGGACAAGGTGTACAACCTCCATGTCGAGGGCACGCACACGTACACGATTCGCGGCACGGTCGTGCACAATTGCTTTCTGCTGCGCATCGAGGACAACATGGAGTCCATCGGGCGCTCCATCAACTCCGCGCTGCAGCTGTCCAAGCGCGGCGGCGGGGTTGCGTTGCTGCTGAGCAACATTCGTGAGCACGGCGCGCCGATCAAGAACATCGAGAACCAGATCCTCGGGCGTCATCCCGATCATGAAGCTGCTGGAGGACTCGTTCTCCTACGCCAACCAGCTCGGTGCCCGCCAGGGCGCGGGCGCGGTGTACCTGCACGCGCATCACCCCGACATCTACCGGTTCCTGGACACCAAGCGGGAGAACGCCGACGAGAAGATCCGGATCAAGACGCTGTCGCTGGGCGTGGTGATCCCGGACATCACCTTCGAGCTGGCCAAGAAGAACGAGGACATGTACCTGTTCTCGCCGTACGACGTCGAGCGCATCTACGGCGTGCCGTTCGCCGACATCTAGGTCACCGAGAAGTACTACGAGATGGTCGATGACGGGCGGATCCGCAAGACGAAGATCAAGGCGCGCGAGTTCTTCCAGACGCTGGCCGAGCTGCAGTTCGAGTCGGGCTACCCGTACATCATGTTCGAGGACACGGTGAACCGGGCCAACCCGATCGAGGGCAAGATCACCCACTCCAACCTGTGCTCGGAGATCCTGCAGGTTTCCACGCCGTCGGTGTTCAACGACGACCTGTCCTATGCCCAGGTGGGTAAGGACATTTCGTGCAACCTGGGTTCGCTGAACATCGCCAAGGCGATGGATTCGCCGGACTTCGCGCAGACCATCGAGGTGGCGATCCGGGCGCTGACCGCGGTCTCCGATCAGACCCACATCTGGTCGGTGCCGTCGATCGAGCAGGGCAACAACGACTCTCACGCCATCGGCCTGGGGCAGATGAACCTGCACGGCTACCTGGCGCGCGAGCGGATCCACTACGGCTCCGAAGAGGGCGTGGACTTCACCAACATCTACTTCTACACCGTGCTCTACCACGCGCTGCGGGCGTCGAATCGCATTGCGATCGAACGCGGTACGCACTTCGGGGGCTTCGAGAAGTCGAAGTACGCGTCGGGGGAGTTCTTCGACAAGTACACCGAGCAGGTGTGGGAGCCGGAGACCGACGAGGTCAAGCAGCTGTTCGCCGATGCGGACATTCGCATTCCGACGCAGGACGACTGGCAGCGGCTGAAGGAGTCGGTGCAGAAGCACGGCATCTACAACCAGAACCTGCAGGCCGTGCCGCCGACCGGGTCGATCTCCTACATCAACCACTCGACGTCGCTCGATCCACCCGGTCGCGTCGAAGATCGAGATCCGCAAGGAAGGCAAGATCGGCCGCGTCTACTACCCGGCGCCGTACCTGACCAACGACAACCTGGAGTACTACCAGGACGCGTACGAGATCGGCTACGAGAAGATCATCGACACCTACGCCGCGGCCACCCAGCATGTGGACCAGGGGCTGACGCTGACGCTGTTCTTCAAGGACACCGCCACCACGCGCGACGTCAACAAGGCGCAGATCTACGCCTGGCGCAAGGGCATCAAGACGCTGTACTACATCCGGCTGCGCCAGATGGCGCTGGAGGGCACCGAAGTCGAGGGCTGCGTCTGCTGCATGCTGTGAGACTTCGACGCCGAGTGTGGGTGCCGTCGTAAATCTTGAGTAGTCAACTACGCTATCGGCCGCGCGCCCAATCGACCTACCGTCGGGCGCATGGGATTAGGACGTTTCAAGGACGGGAAGTTCGACCTCGTCGTCGTCGCAAACTTCCCGATGACGCAGACCGATGTTACCGAATGGCGCCGCAGCTTTGCGAAGGCTTCGGAGCTCTTCTTGGACGCCAGCGAAGGGCAAATCCAGTACGGGCCGGATCTTCGTGTGCGACGACTCGATCGGCCTCGACGTCGCTGAAATGATCCTGCACGAGTCCGGCGACCCGAGCTACGGCACCTTCGGTCAATTTGGGTCAGCCCGGCAAGGCGCTGCACCTGATGCCGTACGTGAAGTTCCAAGTTCTCACGCAAGTGCACGAGATGGGCCATCACGTCTGGGCGCTGGGCGACGAGTATTCGCGGTCACGCGATCCCGGAAGACATCGATACGCGGTGGTCCGCCCGACAACAAGACGATCCCGTTGGTCGGGAGCGCGTTCGCGAACGATGCGCTTGTCGGTGCCACGACGCGATCCTGGCCTTCGGCACCAATCTCGAACGCCGATCCATCACCGGCAACTCGTCGACAGAGGTGACCGTAACGCCCGGCTTCTCACAGTCGCCGATCGACGACGACGACGGGATCGTGCAGTACCAGTTCCCGGCCGAGTGCGCCGCGGCGGCCAACGAACTTCTGCATCATGGAGCACTCGCGCAGCGCGCCGGCGAGCTCGACGAGGACGGCACCTGGACGCCTGCAGCCGACCCCGTCACCGAGTACTGCACCGACAGCAACCACGATCCCGACGGCGACACCGAGCAGGAGGAGCGCGCAACCACGACTCGTGCTGGGAATTCCATCTCGAACGCTCCGGTTTCACGACGCTGACGGCCCCCGATCCGGCCTCGCCCGGGCCGGCGACGGGCTCGACCACGCCCGACTGGATCGTGCTCGACAAGCAGCTCGCGCTTCTCGGTCGTCGATCGACCGATCGGGCTCGATGGCCGAGCGGCAACAAGATGGCCGACGCGCAACACGGTGCGGTCTACTGGCTCGAGTACTGCGCAGTCGGCACCGACCTGCTCTCGATCGTCGCCTACGACGACCAGATCGACACGACGCTCGCCCAGACGCGAAGTCTCCGCGCTCGGCGGACTCGGGTCCGCAGACCGCCGCGATCGACGCACTGCACACCGCGTGGGGCGACAGACATCCGCGACGCGCTGTTCCGCGCCCGCGACGAGATCGAGTCGCTGCCGACCCGCGCTGCCGTTCAGGTCGCGCTGCTGCTCACCGATGGTGTGCACAACTCGCCTTCGGGTCGTCTCGCCGCTGGAGGCGATTCCGGACCTTCAGGAGGGCGGCATCCGTGTCTATGCGCTCGGTGTCGGCAGCGCCGGCCGAGGTCGACATGGCCGCCGCTCGACGCGCTGGCGACCGGCACCGGCGGACGCTCCTACGCTGATCGGCGACGACCAGACTCGAGCGCTGATCGAGAACATCATGGTGGAGATCAACGCCGAGGTCCGCGGCGGGATCATCACGACCGTGCCGATCTTCTTCCCCGACAGCACGCCCGGGCGCGATCGACAAGGTGATCCCGGCGCCGCCGAGTCCGTCTACCCGCGCCGTGCGCCCGCCTCTGGAGCGCTTCTCAAGACGCGCCGGATCTCCGACGCTGCACCGATCTCCCTGCGCTCTCCCGGGGTCGGTCTGCCCTCAGCCGCGTCGTCGCCATCCCCGTCGACGTCGAAGACGGCGCCGACCGCGCGAGTTTCACCGTCACCTATCCCGAAACCGTCGACGTCTGGCTCTACCTTCTCGATCCGACGGGCGCGGTCGTCGACACGTCGCCCGGCGCGTCCGGCCACACTCGTCGCCAGCACCGCGCCGCACGAGTTCATCGTTGTCGAGCACCCGACCCCGGGCCGCTGGACGCTCGTCGCCGTCCGTCCCCGGCCGGGCACCAAGTTCGTCGGTCATGTGTGCGCCGGCGGCGAGAATCGGAATCTGCAGGCGTTCGCCACTGCGCCGCCGATCAGCCCAAGCGGCAGTCCGGTGCCGATCTCGGCCAGCGCCCGATGGGGGCACGAGCTCACTGGACTGCGTGTCACCGCCCGCGTCGTGTCACCCAGCGGCGCACGGCGACCGTCGTGCTCACCGACGCGACCGTCAACGGCGGCGGCAGCGGCAGTACCAAGGCATCTATACGCCGAACGAGGACGGACGCTACGAGGCGATCGTGACGATCCGCGGGCCGAAGACCGCGTCGATGGCCAATCCGCACACCCAGCTCGCCCACGTCGACGGCGACAGCGTGGACTCCACGCTCGAGGTGCCGCGATTCATCCGTCAGGTCGTCGTGCACTTCATCGTCGGCGATCCGCCGAAGGTTCGTCAGCGGCCCGAGCGTCCATCGAGGCGCGGGCTCGGGTGGCGCCGGCCGACCAAGCTGGTGTCAGCCGACGCGATCCGGCGTGCCAATTGACAGCCGCGCCTGCCGCGCCACCGGAGAAAGCGTTTGCAAAATCTTCAAAGACCAAATTCACACGTGCTGCGCTCCTAGACTCGGCTCATGGCTGATAAGAAGCAGGGCTTCGATCCCAAGACCGGCGGCAAATTCGAGCCGCAGACCAAGGCTCAACCGGCCCCCGGCCCCAAGGTCGGCGACCACGACAAGAACAAGGGCAAGTAGTCACTAGCGCCTAGCCGACGAGTTGGTGAACGACTCGTCGATGGTTTGCGCGTCACGAAGGTTCGCCATTCGTGCGCTGGTTGTTTGACGCTCACCGGGCGCCCCACCTGAGCGCGAATCAGGTTCCGGTACGCGAGTGCGCAAGATTGCGTGCAATCAGTCTGATCTCGTCACTCGACGCGCCGCGTTCGGTGATGCCGTGTTTCTGAAAACGTTCGTCCTGGGTACCCAAACTGCGTTGTGACCCCGATCACCTACGCAGACGGAGGCCAGTGACGTGACCGCGTCCTTCTTCAGCAGAGAACGCATCGTTGCCCCACCGGGGTGGAGCCGCTGGTTGGTGCCGCCCGCTGCGCTGTCGATTCACCTCTCGATCGGCGCGGCATATTCCTGGAGCGTGTTCAAGAAGCCCCTGGAAGGGGCGATGCACATCTCCGGCACTCTCAGTGCCCTGCCGTTCACCCTCGGCATCGTCGTGCTCGGACTTTCGGCCGCGGTTTTCGGCAAATGGGTGGACCGCAACGGGCCGCGGATGGCGATGTTCGCTGCCACCTGCTGCTTCTGCGGTGGTTGGCTGGTCGGCTCCGCCGGGCTGGCGATGGGCCAGTACTGGTTGGTGCTGCTCGGTTACGGGCTGCTCGGCGGTATCGGCTGGGGCATCGGGTACATCTCGCCCGTCTCGACGTTGATCAAGTGGTTCCCGGACAAACCCGGCATGGCCACCGGCTTGGCGATCATGGGCTTCGGTGGTGGCGCTCTCATCGCATCGCCCTGGTCGACCGCGATGCTCGACATGTTCGGCTCCGACCACATCGGGCATTGCCAAGACCTTCCTGGTGCACGGGTTGGCCTACGCCGTGTTCATGTCGCTGGGCTGGATGCTGGTCCGGGTGCCGAGGCCGGACTGGAAGCCGCAGGGTGGACTCCGGCGCCACCGACGGCGAGCTCGATCGACACCGGCGGTCAGGTCTCGGCCACCAATGCGATCAAGACCCCGCAGTTCTGGCTGTTGTGGGTTGTGTTGTGCTTCAACGTGACTGCGGGGATCGGCATCCTCGAGAAAGCGTCGCCGATCTATCAGGACTTCTTCCCCGCGGGCGGGCGCCGCGGCCGCAGCGCTGGCTGCAGCGGCGGCCGGCTACGTTGCGCTGTTGTCGTTGGCCAACATGCCGGGCCGCATCGGCTGGTCCAGCCTGTCCGACAAGATCGGCCGCAAGAACGTCTACCGGATGTATCTCGGCGTGGGTGCGCTGTTGTACCTGGCCATCACGCTGATGGAGAACTCGAACAAGCTGGTGTTCATCATCTGCACGCTGTTGATCCTGTCGTTCTACGGCGCCGGCTTCGCCACCGTCCCTGCCTATCTGCGGGATCTGTTCGGCACCTATCAGGTCGGCGCGATTCACGGCCGGTTGCTCACCGCGTGGTCGGTCGCGGGGATCCTCGGGCCGATCATGGTCAACTCATCGCCGACAGCCAGGAGGCCGCAGGCAAGGGCGGACCCGCCCTGTACACGATGTCGTTCTCGATCATGATCGGGTTGTTGGTCGATCGCCTTCGTGTGCAACGAACTTCTGAAACCGGTCGACGAGAAGTGGCACGAACCGAGCACGTCCGTCGAGCACGCCCGGGAACTCGAGGAGAGCAGGCGATGACCGAGACAACCGATGTCGAACTCCGCGACTACCAGTCGACGGTGCCGAGTGTGTATATCGCCCTCGCCTGGCTGTGGGTGGCCATTCCGTTCGGCTACGGCGTCTACGAACTGATGCTCAAGGTGACCAAGCTGTTCAGCTAGCCTCGTCACGTCGAAGACGATCGAGAGTCTCGCCCGCTTCCTCGTTCACGTCCCGGTGTCGGACGCGAACCTCGATGCCGGGCTTGACTCCTGCTAGAGCGGGCAACAGATGGTTCATCACCTGTTCGGCGGTGGCAGGCATCCGGCGCCCACGCGTGGTGAGCTTCGTCCATCGGTCGCCGTCGCAGAAGTAGTGCTCCACACCGGAATTGAACTCAAGCGTCACGAGATAACAGTCGTTGGTGAGTCGCATTCCTCGAGGGTAGCCATGCGTCGAGTATCGGGTTATGACACGGGTTTTGACGATTCAGCGTGCATCAACCCGACACTCGCGAACCGAGCTCACTTGACGGTGTGCTGCGGGCCCTGCGCCTTCTTGTACAGCGCCTTGAGCATCCGGTCGCGGAAGCGCGAGTTGTCGATGAGCTTGATGCCCGCGTTGGCGAGCCGCGGCTGCCCCAGCATCTTGTGGAAGTAGCGGCCGCGCCGGTACTCCTTGCCCCACGCCGCTTCCATCCGCAGCGCATAGTTCGTGAAGTCGTCGGGACCGCCGTTCTGCAGCGCCGCGATCGCGCATTCGCCGGCGGCGAGCCCGGATTCCAGCGCCTTGGAGATGCCCGCGCCGGACGCCGGCTTGCCCGCGCCCAACGAGTCGCCGGTGAACAGCACGCCCGGCCGCCACGGCGGCCACGCGGTGAAGCCCATCGGCAGCCGCCACGCCCGCACACTCTTGTTCTTCTTGAGTTCCTCGATCGGCGGCAGCTCCCACTCGGGCGGCAGCGTCCGCAGGAACTCGCCGAGGAACTGGGTGGCGTTGATCGACTGCCAGTTCTTGTAGCTGTTGACGTAGCCCAGGCCGATGTTGAAGACGCCGTTGCCCATCGGGAACACCCAGCCGTAGCCCGGCAGCTGATCGCCCTGGAACGCCAGCTTGAGGTAGATGTCGAGGCTGTCGGAGTCCGGCCGGTTGGCGTGCATCTCCGAACGGATCGCGATCGCCGAGTAGCCGTTGTACTCCGAATCGATCTTCAGCGCGCGCTTGATCGGGGAGTAGGCGCCGTCGGCGGCGATCACCGCGTCGCCGTAGACCTTCTCGCCGCTCTTGAGCGTCACGCCGACGACCCGGCCGTTGGCGTCGAGTTCGGGACCGGTCACCTCGGCGCCCTGCCGGACCTCGGCGCCCGCGGACTCGGCGTGCTTGAGCAGCACCGTGTCGAGGTGGGTGCGGCTGACGGTGTGACCGTGGTCGGGCATGCCCGGTCGCTTCGGGAACGACAGCTCCCACTGGCTGGGGCTGAACACCGTGACCCGGTTCACCCGGTGGAAGGTGGCGACCTCGTCGGCCAGGCCCATCTTCTGCAGGTAGCTGACCGCGCGCGCGGTCAGGCCGTCACCGCACGGCTTGTCGCGCGGGAACTCGGCCTTGTCCAGGACCACTACCTTCGCGCCGGTCTGCGCGGCCTGCCACGCCGCGGCCGAACCCGAAGGGCCGCCACCTGCGATGACCAGGTCGTATCGCTGCGTCATGAATCTCGTCTCGTTGATCGGCTGTCGCAGAGATAGTACCCAAGCCGACGTCACTCATCTCGCCGGGAAGAAATGCCCTAATGCAACGGTAATCTTTCGCGCGCCGGCAGGGTCTGAGCAGGTCAGCGGGCTCCGGGCGGTACAGTGATCGGGTGCGACGAGGGTCCAGGTCACGTTCGAGCAGCGAGCCGGGCGTCAAGGTGGACGCCCGCAGCGAGCGCTGGCGTGAGCATCGCAAGAAGGTGCGCTCGGAGATCGTCGACGCCGCCTTCCGCGCGATCGACCGCCTCGGACCGAATGTCAGCGTGCGTGAGATCGCCGAAGAGGCGGGCACCGCCAAGCCCAAGATCTACCGTCACTTCGCCGACAAGTCCGACATGTTCGCCGAGATCGGCGAGCGGATGCGCGACATGTTGTGGGCGGCGATCATCCCGTCGATCAACGTGGAGAACGACTCCGCGCGCGAGATCGTCGGCCGCGGCGTCGAGCACTACGTCGAGTTGGTCGACCAACACCCGAATGTCGTGCGGTTCCTGCTCCAGGGCCGGTTCGCCGACCAGTCGGCGCGCGGCGATGACGACGGTCAACAAGGGCAGCGAGATCACCCTGGCCATCGCCGACATGATCAGCACCGAACTCCAGGACATGGCGCTCGGACCCGGCCGCCTTCGAGCTGGCGGCATTCGCGATCTTCGGCACGGCGGCCTCGGCGACCGACTGGTGGCTGGGCGCCGACGACGACAGCCCGCGCCGGATGCCGGCCGACGAGTTCGTCGCGCACATGACGACGATCATGATGGGCGCCATCAACGGCACCGCCGAGCTGCTGGGCGTCAAGATCGACCCCGACCAGCCGATCCACACCGCGGTTCGCGCCAGCAGCCCGTCGCCTGACAACTGATTTGAGGCAGACGCCTCATGTGGTCAGATCGCGCTGCGCGCGACCATCGGCGCATGACAAAACAACACACCCCACAAGACACCGTCGCGGCCGTGCTGGCCAACCCGTGCTGCCCCCCGGCGACGACGAACGGTTCGTCGGGTTCGGAATCATGGGCCTTCCGTTCTCCAACGGCCACTACCTGGCGATGCGCCATTTCCCGCGACAACCTTCGCGCCGCCGTACCTTTCGGTGTGGCATCGCGACCCGTCGTGCAACTGGACGTTCTATGCCACGACGCCCGGCCCGCAGAGTTGCGCGCGCTACTTCAGCTCGGCGACGACCAACGATGCCGTGCAGTGCGATATCGACGTCACCTGGCTCGGCCCGTGGTCGGTGCACATCACGATCCCCGAACTGCTGCACTGGACGGTCGATCTGCAGACCACCCGGGCGACCCGGCTGATGACGCACGATCGGTGGCCGGCTGTCCGAGTCGGCGTGGATCAGACCCGCGAGCCTCAGGGCGTTGGGCCGGATGGCGCGACGCGAACGCTCGGCGTCGGTGACGTCCGGCTGACCGGCCGCGCGCCCAACGGCCAGTGCTACACGATCGCCCCGAAGCAGTTGTGGCTCGTCGCCGACTCGCGTGCGGTGCTTCGCGGCCGCGACCTCGGCCCCACCGGGCCGCTGCTCCGGCAAGCGCGCCTCGGCGACTTCCACATGCCGCAGCGCGGAATCGGCATGGTCGGATCGGGTCACTTCGAGACGTTCGACCCTGCCGGCATCAGTCCTCCGAGTCACTCCGCGGTATTTGCCTGATCGGACCTGCCTGGGAACGCTCCCGAGGCCTTCGCTCGTTGACACCTCGGTTCGTCGTCGGACACTGGATACCCGGTACCGGCGTTCCCAGGAAGAGGAGCGAGCCATGACGGTTGCCGAGCAGCACGGCCGAGACGACAGCGGCGAGCCGGTGCACACCCGCGCGCTCATCATCGGCTCGGGCTTCTCCGGCCTGGGCATGGGCATCGCGCTGCAGCAGCAGGGCGTGGACTTCCTGATTCTGGAGAAGGCCGACGAGATCGGCGGCACCTGGCGCGACAACACCTATCCCGGACTGCGCGTGCGACATCCCGTCGCACCTGTACTCGTTCTCGTTCGAGCCCAAGGCCGACTGGAGCACATGTGGTCGTTGCAGCCGGAGATCCTGGACTACCTGCAGGGCGTCACCGACAAGTACGGGCTGCGCCGCTACATCCGGTTCAACTCGCACGTCGACCGCGCGCACTGGGACGACGACCGAGTACGCGCTGGCACGTGTTCACCGACGACGGGCAGGAGTACGTCGCGCAGTTCCTGATCTCCGGCGCGGGCGCGCTGCACATCCCGCTGATCCCCGACATCGAGGGGCTCGACGAATTCCGAGGCCGCCGCTTTCCATTCCGCGGAGTGGGACCACGGCGTCGACCTCACCGGCAAGCGGGTCGCGGTGATCGGCACCGGCGCCAGCGCCATCCAGATCGTGCCGGAGATCGTCGAACGACGTCGCGGAACTTCAGCTCTACCAACGCACCCCGCCGTGGGTGATGCCCGCGACCGAACAACGCCGTTCCCGCACGTGGATGCGGACCGCATGTTCACCTACGTCCCCGGCACTGCGCGCGGCGATGCGGGCGGGCATCTACTGGTTCCACGAGGGCCGTCGGGTTCGCGATGACCAAGCAGCCGCGCTGCTGAAGCTCGGTGAAGCTGCTGGGCAAGTGGAACATCCGCCGCCACGTCAAGGACAAGGAGCTGCGCCGCAAGCTGACGCCGAACTATCGCGCCGGCTGCAAGCGAATCCTCAACTCCGACAACTACTATCGGCGGCATCGCCAACCCGAAGACGGAGCTGATCACCGACCGCATCGCGCGGATCACCCCGACCGGCATCGTCACGGCCGACGGCACCGAGCATCCGGTCGACGTCATGGTGTTGCGCCACCGGCTTCCACGTCACCGACTCCTACACCTACGTCGACATCAAGGGCCCGCGCGGCGAGGACCTGGTCGACCGCTGGAACCGCGAGGGCATCGCGGCGCACCGCGGCATCGCGGTCGCCGACATGCCGAACCTGTTCTTCCTGCTCGGGCCCGAACACCGCGCTGGGGCACAACTCGGTGGTGTTCATGATCGAGTCGCAGATCCGCTACGTCGCGCAGGCCATCGCCGCGGTGGACAAGTACGGGGCGCAGGCGCTGGCGCCCACGCCGCGCCGCGCAGGACGCGCTACAACGACGAACTGCAGGACGATCTGGCGGGCACGGTGTGGAACACCGGAGGTTGCCGCAGCTGGTACCTCGACGAGCACGGCGTCAACCGCACCCTGTGGAGCGGCATGACCTGGCAGTACTGGCTGGCGACCCGGCGATTCGAACGCGTCGGAGTACACGTTCCTCGTGACGGGTCGGCCGCGACACGCCAACACAAGTTGTCGCGGTTGCGTCCGTTGTCGCACCCCAGGGGTAGTGTCGCAGCTAAGCCGTATCCGGCAAACCTACTTCTGCGGTGAAATGGGGTTCTGGTGTCCGAGGGAATGAAGCTGATCGACCGGGTCTCGGCGATCAACTGGAACCGCGTGCAGGACGAGAAGGACGCCGAGGTCTGGGACCGGCTGACCGGCAACTTCTGGTTGCCGGAGAAGGTTCCGGTGTCCAACGACATCCCGTCCTGGGGCACGCTGACCGCCCACGAGAAGCAGCTGACGATGCGGGTGTTCACCGGCCTGACGCTGCTGGACACCATCCAGGGCACCGTCGGCGCGGTCAGCCTGATCCCCGACGCGCTGACCCCGCACGAGGAGGCGGTCTACACCAACATCGCGTTCATGGAGTCGGTGCACGCGCAAGAGCTACAGCAACATCTTCTCCACGCTGTGCTCCACGGCCGAGATCGACGACGCGTTCCGCTGGTCGGAGGAGAACCCCAACCTGCAGCGCAAGGCCGAGATCGTCATGGACTACTACAAGGGCGACGATCCGCTGAAGCGCAAGGTGGCCTCCACGCTGCTGGAGAGCTTCCTGTTCTACTCCGGCTTCTACCTGCCGATGTACTGGTCGCAGCCGCGCCAAGCTCACCAACACCGCCGACATGATCCGGCTGATCATCCGCGACGAGGCCGTGCACGGCTACTACATCGGCTACAAGTACCAGAAGGGCCTGGCGCTCGGTCGACGACGCGCGCAAGGCCGAGCTCAAGGACTACACCTACGAGCTGCTCTTCGAGCTCTACGACAACGAGGTCGAGTACACCCAGGACCTCTACGACGAGGTCGGCCTCACCGAGGACGTCAAGAAGTTCCTGCGCTACAACGCCAACAAGGCGCTGATGAACCTCGGCTACGAGGCGCTGTTCCCGCAAGGACGAGACCGACGTGAACCCGGCGATCCTGTCGGCGCTGTCACCCAACGCCGACGAGAACCACGACTTCTTCTCCGGCTCGGGCTCGTCGTACGTGATCGGCAAGGCCGTCAACACCGAAGACGAGGACTGGGACTTCTAGCCTCGCCTGGAACCACTGACGCAGTCTCCAATCCGCATCATGTGTGAGCGCGACGTCCCGACGCGCTGTAGCGGCGCCGCAAGAGGTTGTTGACAATCGCGTGCTGAATGCCAGAAAATGCCTCACATCAGGCGTGGACTTAGCCGTGGCCGACATAGACATCGGCGCTACTGAACCTTGTACATCCAGATCAGTGTGCGTGGTCAGTTCGCCGTTACCGCCCCACTTGATATTTTCGGGCGACTCCCTTGACCGTCATAGTTGCGGACGAATCCAATAGCGCGGGTCGGGTGGTCGCGCCTGAGTCGATGCCCTTGAGCATGATCGTGGTGAGGTCATATGCCTCCGTGCTGTAAGTGCCGGGGTCCTGCCCCCACTTCTTGGTGTAGGCGTCGACGAACGGCCCGCTGGCCGGGGCGCACGGGCAGCCCATCAGGGTGTCCTTTGATGCCGAGCCGGCCTGCTTGATCAATTCGGGATCCTTGCTGCCATCGCCAACGGCGAACGTCGCTGTCACTCCGGCGTCGCGCAGCTGCTGCAACAAGATCGCGGCCTCGGTGTAGTAGCCGCCGTAGAAGATCGTGTCGGATGACTCGCCCTTGATCTGTGTCACCGCGGCCGAGAAGTCCTTGTCACCTTTCTTGAACTGAATATTGCAGCGCGCATCTGAGATCGGACCAAGCGTTTGGCGGACCGCGTCCGCGATACCGAGCCCGTAATCGCTGCTGTCGTCGATTACGCACGCCTTCTTCGCTCCGACGACGTTCTTCAGATAGTTCGCGATCGAGGGACCCTGCACTCCGTCGTTGGCCAACCCCGCGAATGAAGGTCTTCCACTCGTTTTGTGACAGCGTCACATTGGTGGCGCCGGGGGTGGCGGCCACGAGGCCCGCCTGGTTGAAGATCGCGCCGGATGCCTTGGTCTCACCGGAGAAGGTTGGCCCGACCAGGCCGAGGATCGACGCGTCGTCGATCATCTGCGGTGCGATCGCGCTTGTCTTCTGCGGATCGGATTCGGTGTCGAAGGGCTTAAGAGTTACTTGGCAGCCGGGATTGGCCGCATTATGTTGATCGACCGCCAGTTGCGCGCCGAATTTGACGTTATTGCCCAGCGCCGCATCACCTCCGGTGAGAGCGCTCGCGGTGGCGATGGAAACCGGCTCGCAGCTGGCCTTGCCGTCACCGGCGGGATCCGCTCGGCGTGGCCCCGGCGACGGGGTGTACCGGCGCACCATTCTGATCGATCTCGGTGATGCCGACGATCTTTAGTGGGGTCGGCGTCGCCGCGTTGTTCATGCCATCCGGGGGCGCCTGTTGGCATCCGGTAACACCGATGACGATCAGCGTTGCCGAACTTAGGATTAACGCCTTCGATAGTGCGCCCCAACGGTTGCCATCCACGCCGCCGACACTAGAGCGGCAGCGGGAACCCCACTAGCCACATTGCGCAGCGCTGCGGCCGGATCGCGCGACACTGATACCAACTGCAACATGGAAAGCGTCTCGTGCCAGACGTACCGGACATACACGCGTCAGCATCGAGGACGAAAACTGGGATCTCTGACCCGCGGTCCAACATTCTTCTCGGTGATCCAGCGGGCGGCCAGCAAGCCAGAGAGTCCGGTGAGAATGGCGGCGGCGATCAACGTGGCGTCGAGATTGATTGCGTTGGCGATGATGCCGGCAACTAGGGCACCAACGGCGTATCCGATATCCCGCCAAAATCGGTAAGTGCCGAGAGAATTCGCGCGCCACGTGGGTTGTGCGTGATCGGAGATCGAAGCGATAAGCGACGGGTAAACCATGGCAGTTCCGACGCCGAGTGCGACTGCGGACGCAATGCCTGCAAGCAAAGGGCGGCGCAGCAGGGTGAGGGCCAGGACGAAGGCCCCCGCTTGGATGAGCATTCCGGCTACGATGAGCGGCTTGCGGCCGATTCGATCCGAGAGGTGTCCGGTCGGGATCTGCCCGAGTCCCCACAACAGCGGGTAGAGCCCCTTGATCAAGCCGACGGCGGCCAAGCCAAGACCGTGATCGGTGAATAGGAGAGGGAACACGCCCCAGGTCAGACCGTCGTTGAGGTTGTTCACCAAGCCGGCCTGGCTGGCTCCCCGAAGGCTGCGGTCCTTCCATGAGGTGCGGACGAAGACAACCCAGAAACCGGCGCGCTCTTCGGGTTTCGGTGTCCGGTGATGGGATAGCTCAAGGGCGACGTGGGCGGCGGTGTCGCGGACAACGAGCGATAAACCGAGACCGGCGACGAGGAATATGACGCCGATCAGCTCGGGAACGGGACGCAACCCGTATTCCGTGGCCAGGTAGCCGGTGATGAGCGCAGTTGCGCCAACGGCGACGTAACCTGCGGCTTCATTGAGGCCGGTGGCCAGACCCCGCCGCTGGGTCCGACAAGGTCGATCTTCATGTTGACCGTCATCGACCAGGTGAGGCCTTGGTTGATTCCGAGCAGAATGTTGCAGGCGATGATCCACCACCATGACGGTGCCCATGCCAGCGCGAAGGGGACCGGAACGCCGAGCGCCCACCCGCCTAGTAGTAGGTGCTTGCGGCTGAACCGACCGGTTAGGGCGCCGGCGGCCAGATTGGTCAGAGCCTTGGCGACTCCGAACGCGATGATGAACGCGAACACGGCCAGATCGTTGGTGATGCCGAATACGTCCGCGCCGATCAGCGGGACGGTGGTGCGCTCCGATCCCACTAATCCGCCGACACAGAGATTGACGACGACGAGAAGGGTGAACTGCGGCCAGTTTTCCAACGAAGTCCGAGTTGAAGCCGGTCGCGGCCGGCGTCGTAGCGTCTGACGTCTCGTCTATGAGCGTCGAGCCGGCGAGGTCATAATCATCGGGACCACCGTCGAGCACGGCGAGGTCGCCGTGGCCGTGACGTTGCAACACACTTGCTGCTGTCATGGCGCGCTCGCCATGTGCGCAGGCCACCAGGGGGCGAGCGGGAATGTCGTCGACGTGTTCGCCCAGCGCCCCCAGCTCCACATGCGTCGCGCCCGGCACGTGGTTGGCTTCGTACTCGGATCTCTGGCGTACGTCGAGGTACGGCCGATCGCCGAGGCGCTCTGCTGCAGCGAAGGTTATGCAGTCTTGCGGCCGACCGGCGGCCTCCCACGCCGCCATCCCTCCCGCGAGTCGGCCAGCCAGCCGTTCGTAACCGATTTTGTATGCCTGCCAACCGATTTCGGACGGTCCTGGCCTTCGTCGGTGATGAAGACCAGGCGCGCATGATCGTCTACCAGCCAACCCAGCCAGGTGGCGAACTGATCGCGCAGTCGAATGGACAGCGATCCGGGTATGTGACCGCAGGCGAACGCCGCGGGTGGGCGGACATCGACCGCCACACCACCGTCGGCGATGATCCGATCGAACTGTCCGAT
Organism: uncultured Actinomycetota bacterium; assembly: GCA_963720345.1. GTDB lineage: Bacteria > Actinomycetota > Actinomycetes > Mycobacteriales > Mycobacteriaceae > Mycobacterium. The sequence goes on along the minus strand of CAVRFN010000041.1, from coordinate 5,472 downwards.
ATCGACGCTGGGCGAATCGGGGGTCGCCGGCCATGATGGTCGGGCCGCGGCGATTGACCTCGCCAAGGCGGCGGAAGTAATTGGGATAGCTGCCGAGGCTGCCGATGAGTCTTTGGACGAAGGTGTCCTCATCGAGGGCGGCCATCAACGTATTCGTCTGCTTCTGCGCACCGATGGTGCTGACTCTCTCCATCCCGGGGGGTGCGGAGCAGAACGAGCCTGCACCGTGGGTCGGCCATACGGCGACTTCGTCGGCCAGCGTCGCGAGCCGCCGCATTGATCGGTATTGAGCGCGGCTGAGTTCGTCAGTGCGATCCGCGCCCGAGCAGGTCGGTACGTGCAGCCGACCCCACGATCAAGTGACCCGCCGGTGAATACTCCAGCTCCCGGTCGCCATCGAGCAGTCAGGAAGGCGATGTGTTCGTCGGTATGCCCGGGTGTGGCCCAGGCGCGTAGGCGCAGCCCGCCGAGGTCAACCTCATCCCCGTCGTTGAGACCGTGTGCTCGAAAGCGCGGCGACCGGTAGCCGACGCGAGGACACTGGCACCGACGTCGTGATGCAATTGCACCGCCCCGGATAGGAAGTCGGCGTGCAGGTGGGTATCTGCGGCGAATGCCACGGCCAAGCCGCGGTGGGCCGCAGCGGCCTGTAGGGCGCGTAAGTCACGGCTGGCGTCGACGGCCAGCGCACGCCCATCGTCGAGGTCGACCAGGTAGGAGCTGTTGCCCAACCCCGGGTCAACGACCGGGATCAGGTGCTCGTCGCTGAAAGCCATCTCCGACTCCTTACGTAGTGTGAAACCGGGTGCGGGGCAACCGATCACGTTCGGTCGAAACCCTTTCAACGTGCGTCATGGCCTCTACCCGCCTTCGCACGCCTACACCAGCCACGCTACGGAGCGGATCAGATTCGTCACATGAAACTATCGACGCCATAGATCAAATGGTGTGAATGTCGCCTGCATGGACGGCGCTTCTGGTCGTCGCACGGATTGGGCGATTCAGTGCGTTTCGGCGTCGTTGCCCGCTGCTGCAATTATTTGCATCTGACTTTTGGTATGGGCCCTCGGATGGATGTCGTTAACACAGAAGAGATCCGGAGAAGAACCGGCACCGAATAGGCAGTCGTGATGACATCACACGAGTACGAACGGGAACGGTCGAAGACCGACTTTGACCACACCGACCCCTCTGCGCCGGCTGATCACGTTCGACGAAAATTTGCCCACATGCGCGAGCACACCCCCATCGCACACAGCGACCGCTTCGGAGGACTCGACTACGTCAGCCGGTACGAGGATGTCCACCGTGTTCTTGCCGATTCGAAGAATTTCAGCACTGCCGAGGGTGTGTTCATACCGCCGAGCGGTCTGCCCAGAATTCCACCGCTGGAATACGACCCGCCCGCGCACACCTCCCTGAGAGCGCTGATGGACGCGCCACTGAACTCGCGCGCCGTCCGCGCTTTCGAACCGACGATCGACGAAATCACCCACCACCTCATCGACGACTTTGCGGGTTCGGGCGTTGCCGACTTGGCGAGTCAACTAACGGAGATCTTGCCCGCCATCGTTGTCGGCCGCATCGTCGGCCTCGAACAAGATGATGCGGTGGAGGTCCGCAAGATATCCATGGCGACGTTCGCGAGTATCGGAAGTTCGCACTTTCCAACACATATGGCAATCTTCACTGCATTCATGGACGACCAACTGCAGAAGCGAAGGGCCGCACCACGTGACGACTACTTGACGGCACTCGCCAGAGGCGAGATCAACGGTAAGCAGATCGACGCTGAGCTTGTGACCGGCATCATGTCGGCGTTCATGCTTGGCGGCCATCACTCCACGGCTACAGCGATCGCCGGCCTGTTGCGGCTTGTCCTGCCGAGGCAAGCGCTTCGCGAACAACTGATGTCTGACGACGCGCTGTTGGCTCGTGTCATAGAGGAAAGCTTGCGCCTGACGACACCGTTGAGTCTGTTCGGTCGCACAGTACGCGGCAAGGCGAAGGTCGGCGGCGTCACCTTCACCCAAGGTGACCGAATGATGGTGAACCTAGCCGCGGCGAACTGCGATCCTCGCCAGTTCACCTGCCCAGAAGAGTTCGACGCCAATCGGATACATAACCCGCACCTCGCGTTTGGGCGCGGTCTGCACGCATGTAGCGGGCAGCACCTTGCCCGCGCGGAAATGCGGACAGCCCTGCGAACCCTACTCAGGCGTTTACCTGATGTTCGAATCGAGGGTGAAGTCAAGGAAACCAGCCTCACCGGCGGTCTGATGATGGAAGTCAGCTCACTGCCGGTCGTCTTTACCGCAGAGCGGCCTATATGCGGGATCTGACGGGAGTCACATGACAGGGACAAACTCCGACCGCAGTGTTGTTCGGATCGTGACAGCACCCAGTGGTGACCAGATCGAGGCCTGGTTCTATCGGCCGGCCGCCACGGGACCGTACCCCGCAGTGGTGATGGGTCACGGGGTTGGAGCGGTGAAGGCTGGGGGACTCTGTGCTTTCGCCGAGCGATTCTGCGCGGAGGGTTTCGCGGTCGTCGTGATCGACTACCGGCACTGGGGTGGATCGGATGGAGAACCGCGAGATGTGGTCAACGTCGGCCGCCAGCGCGACGATTACCGCGCGGCGATCGACTGGGTGTCATCGCATCCCGAGGTCGATAGCAAGCGCATCTTCATCTGGGGCACATCGTTTTCCGGTTTACATGTCGTCGCGTTGGCAGCATCCGACAGGCGAATCGCCGGGGCCATCGCCCAAAGTCCGCTTGTGGACGGGCTCGCGGGTTCCTTGCTCGTGCGACCCACCCGCTCCATTGCATTGTTCGCCGCGTCACTGCTGGACCGCCTGAGGTCCTTCGTCAGCCGAGGCCCCGTTTACATCCCGATCACCGTCGAACCCGGAAAATGGGGGATGTTGGACACCCCGGACGCGGTCTACGGACAGGAACTGCTCGCACCGTGTGAGCCTGTCGATTGGCGCAACCGGGTTGCGGCTCGGTCACTGCTGAGCTTTCCGCTACAGCGTCCAGTTCGACGGGCAGCCGACATACGATCTCCAATCCTGCTCGTGGTCGCTGAAACCGACACGCAGGCGCCAGTCAATTCAGCGTTGAAGGTTGCACAGCGAGCACCACGAGCCGAGCTACGCAGAAGCCGCGGCGGGCACTACGACGTGTACGAGGGCGGAAGGGCATTCGACGATGTCGTTGAATGGGAAGTCGACTTTCTACGGCGCCACAGTGTTTCCTAGGCCGTCACGATTGAGAGCCTGATCATCACAGAAGGTTCTCTGGACCGGATTCGGCACCTGAGACTTTTGGTGCCGCTGGTTCGATACTGCGAATACGACGGCTTGCTGTAGTGCGGTATTACTCGCGTCCACGCGGCGGGGGACCGACGGATGCGCGAGCGGGTTCCTTGTCGCACCAGATTCCCAGATACCGCGGTTACCTTTGCTGCATGACAACGTTGCGGACGCTGGAGTGCTTGGTCGCGCTGGTGGATCACGGTTCAGTCAGCGCAGCCGCCGCGGCGCTGCACATGTCACAGCCGGCGGTGTCACATCAGATCGCCGCGATCGAAAAGGAGCTCGGTGCGCCGGTGGTGGAGCGCCTTTGGCGGGGCGTGCGCGTCACCGCCGCTGGTCGCGCGAGCGCCGAGGAAGCCAGGTTGGCAATTCATGCGGCCGATCAGGCGATACAGATCGGTCGACGCGTCGGTGAAGGCGGCGCGGGCCACTTGCGTCTCGCATGCGTCGAGACGATGACGGCTTGGTTGTTGGTTCCCGTACTGCGTCAGTGGCGATCTACTCGCTCCGATGTCCATCTCCAGCTGGCCGAGTTCACCAGTTCTGATGCGATGATCGCCTCGCTCGAGGACGGCCGGGTCGACATTGCGTTCGGACCGCGCCCGACGACAACCAATGCTCATGTTGAGGTTATCGGGGAAGAGGAAGTAGTCGTCGTAGTGTCGGCAGGGCATGCCTTGGCACAACTATCCATGATCCCGATGAAAGCGTTGGATTCCCGACCGTTCGTGCACTATGACCGCGACAACGGGCTGGCAGTCTGGGTCGATCAATTGGCTGCGCGTCACGAGGTGGTACTCAACCCGGTCTTGCGTACCCGAAGCCCTCGCACGGCGGCGCAACTGGCCGCAGCGGGAATGGGTGTCACGATCGTGCCGGTGTCGGCGTTGATGCCGCGTGTGGCCGGCGTGGTGCGCAGACTGCGGCCGATGATCAAGCGGGACATCGTCGCTGTCGCAGCTGCGCCCTCCGACAACCTTGTTCAGACGTTCGTTGCCGATATTCTTCTCCGCGGCTTGCCGGCATGGCCCGGTCCGACGTAACTCTCGCCGGGAGCGATCTCCCCGAAGTCTCGTTGTCCCTTCCCTCGGACACGTCAGAATAGTTGTGGTGTCACCTAGTCGTCCTGCCGCCAGCCGCTGTTCTGCGCGGGGGCTGCGAGCGTGCTCAGTTCTGAGAATTTCTGCTGCACGTTCGCCGACTATGACGCACGGTGCCTGCGTATTGCCGGTCGTTACGCGAGGAAAGATCGAACCGTCGGCGATCCGAAGTCTTTCTATACCATAGACTTTGAGATTGCCGTCGACCACCGACATGGTGTCTCTGCCCATCTTGGCGGTGCAGGTCTGATGCCAATAGGTCGACGCGGCATCACGGATGAACCGCTCCAGCTCGGCGCCCTTCAGGTTGCCCGGCATTACTTCGCGCCGGGTGAACGGCCGAAGTGCGGCCGAGTTGCCGACCTCCCGACACAATTCCACGCAGGCGATTGCCGCCTTGAGGTCATCCGGATGGGCCAACGGTGTGCGTTGATTTTGACCGGATCGTGCCAGCTGGGGCCGGTCAGCACGATCTCGCCCGGCTCTTTGGCTGTTGGAGACCTCCGAACAGGTTCCACCCCGCCTCGGGTGGCTTGAATCGCGCGGTGTTCTCGGCGCTGGACGACTTCGGGAATTCGGCCTGACAGGTCTGCAGGTCCGGGGCGTCCGTCGCAGGGAGTCGCTGGTCCGAATCGTCGCCTCAACCCCCGTGTTGCGCGGGGGGATGGGACGTTCGTATTCCCAGACGCAGTCGAAACCGACATGGTACTGCAGGTTTCTTGCCACGTAAGACCGATAGACGGATTGGCGGTACCCGTCGCGGGCCCGTACCTCGGCTATCGTGCTACCGCCCGGCCCCTCCATCATCCGACCATTCTGGCTATCAAACGTGGGGATCCCGACCGACCGCGCACCGTCGACCATGGCGTGCGCGATGGGGTGGGTGGAGGGGTGCGGGTTGGACGAAGATCGGGCCGCCGATCCCTCGGTAATCGGGATCCGGCGCACAAACCGCCCCGATGCAAGTTGTGGCGGCAATAGATATCCCGCACTGATTCGTAGTTCCACGCGGCGTCGCCGACTCTTCAAGGCGAAGAATCCCAAGCAATCC
>CAVRFN010000040.1:0-90569 GCA_963720345.1 uncultured Actinomycetota bacterium | reverse complement strand
GTGGCCAGCGTGCGCACCGCGGCCTTGGCGTCCGGCGGCGAGGGGCGCACGACAATGGTGCTCAAGAGATCGCCGAGCTGGGCGAACAGGCTGTCACCCCCGATGACGTCGGTGTGTGAGCCGTCGACGATCTGGCAGGCCGTTGAACCGGTCCGGGTACGTCGCCACCATCGACTCGGTGGTCGAGGCCCAGGTGTTCCAAGTTGTGGCGGCGCCGCGATCTGGTAGTCGGGGATGTGCGCCACGCGTCGAGCGCCTCGAGTGAATCGGTGAACAGCGGCGCCTGCGAGACGCCGTCGAACATCACCACACCGAGAAGGTTGTCCACCTGGTGTGTTTCAGCGATCAGTGCGCCGACCGCGGTGGCGAAGTTTCCGCGGCGGAGTGGCCGGTGAGAATGAACTTCTCCGGCAGGGGACCCTGCAGGCCTGCGGCGTTGGCGCTGACCGTCAGCGCGGAGCGGGAGCCCTGGAACATCGAGGCCGCAGCCTCGCGCATGGCCTCTCCGCCGAGGAAGCAGCCTGGGCACAGCGGGGTGTCGAACCAGAAGATCGTCGGCGCGACGACGATGCTGTTGGTCTCCTGCGCTAACGCCCGCGCCATGTCCGAGTACCACGGGTTGAAGCCCAGGAACCCGTGCTGCAGCCAGACCACTCCGTCGGCCTGGACGGTGCCGTCGGCCTGCGTCGGGAAGTACCACGTGGCCGGCGCGGCGTACCCGTTGTCCCCTACGGGATGTCGAGAACCGCGTTGGCGGTGCGCACACCGGTCACGCCGTTGGAGTACACGGGCCGGACAACCGGCTGGTCGGGGTCGATCGCGGTGGTAAGGACCTTGTCGCCGAACGGAGAGTTGGTTGGCCACCGGCGTCCCCAGCGCCAGCGCCGCGGTGGGGCCCATGATGATCTGCTGGTTGGCGGCCGCGTAGAAGCCGTACTGCGGTGTCAGCGGTCCGGCACCGACGTACATGTCGTTGATCCAGCCGGTGCTCAGCGTGTAGACGGCGGCGGCGTCGCCGGCCGGTACCCGGCCGGTCACCAGTTGGCAGCACCACGTCGAACAGCGGGTTGACGCCGAAGCATCGAGTCGACGCGCGAGCCGCCGGCCAGCCACCATCCCGGTGAACTGTCCGGGGGCAGCGCGCCCCAGCAGTGCGTTGGTGGTCCGCGCCGAAGGCGTTCCAAGCCTGGGCCGGCGCGGCGATCTGGTAGATCGGCTTGCCCGCGGTCCTCGAGCACGTCGACCTGCCGGGCGAAGCTGCCGTCCATCGCGCCGTTGGAAACGCCGTCGAACATGACCACGCCGACGAGTTCGGCGTCCTGCGCGTCAGTTCCCGTCGTCGATGTAGTCCGAGGCCACCGCAGTAGCGAACCCCCCGCCGCCGGCGGAAGTGTCCGGCCCAGAACGAACCTGCCCGTGAGCGCATCGGTGGGACCGGTGTACCCAGCAGCCTGAGCCGCTGTGGATCAGAGCGGTGCGGTCGGGGTCCAGGAACGCCGCGGGAAGCCGGCGTGCTGGCTCCCGCTGCCGCAATTGAGGCAGCCGCCGGAGAAGGTGAACGGGATCGACGACAGATTGGGAGCCACCACGATGCTGTTGGTCTTCATCGCCAGTTCTTCGGCGAGTGCGGAGTATGAACGTGTTGGTGGTGCCCCGAAGCCGTGCTGCAACCAAACCACGCCCTGCGCATCCACGGTGCCGTCGGCCTGGGTCGGGAAGTACCAGTCGGCTGCCACGGTGTCGCCGACAAAGGCGCCCGGAATTGCCAGCAGGGAGTGGCCGACCTGCACGCCGGTCACGCCGTTGGTGGCCCCCGGCAGCAGCGGGGCGGCCTCATCGGTGACGGCCTGCCCGGTGACGGGCTGCTCCTGTCCCGGCAAGCGGGGTGGCGGCCTGCTCGTTAGCGGCGAGCATGGTGCGGCCGACCCGCACCGTGCCAGGCGGCGGGGTGACCGGGGGCAGATCTAGCGGCCGCGCCGCCGTGGTGATCAGGTTGAAGACGATGGTGCCGAGCACCTCGAGTGGCCCGAGCGGGCCGGCGGTGGGGGCGAAGCCTTGATGATGGGCCGTCGGTTGCGCGGCCGGCAGATCGAGAGATCCTCGCGGCCGGCGTCGATGGCGCCGCCGTAGCGACGGCCGCGAGGGCAACCGGTGAGAATCCAGCGTCGCCGCCGCCTGGTGCCGGATTTTCCGGTCGGCAGCTCGATGTCGGGTGGCTCGCTCGCGGGCGCCGCAAAGGACGCCTCGACCGACGCGTCCTCGACGGCCGCCTCGAATCCATCTTTGCGCTTATCGGCGGCGTTGTCCGACCCGTCCACGGGCGCTTCGACGGGGGGGCTGCAAGTCGGTCAGGTCCTCTTCTTCGACCGGAGTGCCGGAATCTTCAATTTCGTCGTCGGGGAACTCATCCGCGTGCTGTCCTCAACCGGGGGGGTGTCCAGCTTGCCGCGTTCGATGTCGGCGTCCGCTCCATCTTCGTCGGCGGCATGAGAATCGTCCCGCGACAGGTCGGAGGCCCGTGCGGCGTCCGCGTCCAGGCCCGCCGTCTTGTCGTCCGCGTCGGCGGACTGCGAAGACGTGGTGCCCGCGGAGTCCGAGCCGGGTCGGGTCTCGGCGGCCGCGACGCCGGTTCCGTAGGCCAGCACCACACCGGCCGTCACCACGCCGGCGCCCAGCCACTTCACGATCTCTTTGCTCATGCACAGGACACTATTGCGCAAACGTCAATTAGTTCGATTCTCGTCACTTAACCGTCACAGTTGAGCCGCCGAGACTGAGCCTATGCAGGCGATTTCACGGGTTCGGCCTGCGAAGCCTCAGTGTCGACGCTCGACCCGGACCGGGCACGCCCGTCAACCGGGCCATTCCGGCCAGTCTCTCGATGTCTTCGGGCGCGCTGGACATCAACCGGTTGACGTTGGCGCCGCCCGCGCCGTTGGCCACCCGCCAGCCGGCGGTGCCCTTGTGGCCCCAGCCGTGCGGGACCGCGACCACGCCGGCGACGATGTCCTTGGTGACGATGACCGGCAACTCGATCTCGCCGTGCGGCGACGCGATGCGCACGGTGTCGCCGTCGACGATGTTCGCCGCGGCCGCGTCGTCGACGTGCATGCGGGCGTGCTGGGTGCGCTCGCCGCGCATCAGCAGCGGCGCGTTGTGCATCCACGAGTTCTCCGAGCGGGCCTCGCGCATGCCGATCAGCCGCATCGGATAGCCGTCCGGCGCGCTGCGGCGCGACAGCTTGTCGACCTCGGCGGCGATCTCGTCGTGCCGCAGCCGCACCCGGCCGCCGCGATAGACCACGGTGTCGCGCAGCACGCCGTCGCGAAGGTTGGGCGCCAGCACCGTGCCGTGCGGATGGTCGGCGGTCAGCCGCGAGAACGACAGCCCGCCGCGGCGCAGCCCGTACCGGTCGCCGCCCTCGCCGAGCCGAATGACCGCGTCGACGAGCAGCCGTGGGCTCAGCCGAACACCGAAGAGCGACAGCGTCTTTCGCACCGCCGCCAGCATCGCCAGCCCCGGCGTGCGCCGCCACAGCCGCTGCGTGCAGGTCGTCGATGATCTCCCACTCGGCGCGGGCCTGCCCGACCGGGGCGATGACGGCCTCGGTGGCCTGCCGGAACGGGGTGGGCTGCAGCGTCTGGAACGGCAGCGGGAAGTCGTCGCGTTCGTACATGGACGCGGCGGGCAGCACGTAGTCGCAGTGCGCGAGGGTCTCGTTGACGTACAGGTCGATGCCGACCATCAGCTCGAGGTCCTTCGAGTGCGTCTTCCAGTTCGTCGCCGTTGGGCACCGACAGCACCGGGTTGCCCGCGCTGACGAACAGCGCCTTGACCTGACCGCGACCCGGCGTGGTGATCTCCTTGGCCATCACCCCGGCCGGCTCGGACCCCAGCACCGACGGGAAGCCGCCGATCCGCGAGCGCCTGCGGCGTGTAGATGGTACGCAGCAGCGCGCCGCCGGCCTTGTTCAACCAGCGCTCGCCCGGCAGCCCGAAGCGGCCGAACATGCTGCCGCCGGCCACGTCGAGGTTGCCGGCCACCAGGTTGACCGCGTCGAGCAAATACGTTGTGAGCGTGCCGTTTTCGCCGATGCTGGTGCCGACGCGGCCGTACACCGCGGCGCGCTCGGTGCGGGCCAGGTCACGCGCCAGCGTCCGCACCGTGTCCGGGTCGATTCCGGTGCGCGCCTGCGTGGCCTCGGGGCTGAACGGCCTGGCCAGCTGCTCGAGCCAGACGCCGCCGTCGGCCTGGCGGGCGAGCCGGGCCCGGTCGACGAGGTTCTCGCCGAACATCACGTGCAGCAGCGACAGCAGCAGATAGGCGTCCCCGTCGGGAATGATGCCCAGCCACTCGAACTGCGCGGCGGTCTCGGTCTTGCGCGGATCGATGACCAGCACGCGGCCGCCGCGCTTGACGATGTCGTGCATGCGGTCCTTGATCCGCGGCACGGTGAGCACGCTGCCGTGCGAGACAACCGGATTCGCGCCGATCACCACGAGCAGGTCGGTACGCAGAACGTCGGGCACCGGCAGCGCGAGCGGCGAGCCGTACAGCAGCTGGCTGGCGACGAAGCGGTTGTTGACGTCCTGGCTCCCGGCGGTGAACACGTGCAGCCGCGGACCGAATCCGAGCATGAAGGTGTTCAGGCTCAGCGTGTGCGAGTAACTGAACGCGCCGGGGTTGCCGTAGTACCAGCCGATCGCGCCCGACCCGTGCCGGCGATGGATGGCGGCGAGGCGCGCGGCGATGTCGGTCATCGCCTCGTCCCAGCTGACCGGTTCGAACCCACCGTCGGCACCGTCCGCGCGCAGCGGGCGTGGTGACGCGGTCGGGGTCGTTGACGATCTCGGTGAACGCGATGCCCTTCTGGCACGCGAACCCCGCCGAGAGCGGATGGTCCTTATCGGGGCGCAGCGCAGTGAGACGGCCGTCTTCGACGGTCGCGATCATGCCGCACAGCGGCTCGCAGATCCGGCAGAACGTCGGCCTTCTGCTCGACGCTCACGCGCGACGGCGCTACTGCTGGGCTCGCGGGAATCGCACCCGTCGGGGCGTCGTCTTCGGCCGTGCGGTGCCGGGCGTCGCGTCGTCGCCGCCGAACTCATTGCGCCTGAGTACTTGTGGGTGCCTTCGAGGTCGTCGCGGATCGCTTCCTGCGCGGCGGGCGGCAGCGTGTGCAGGATCTCGCGCACGCGGGCCTGGCGGCGTCCGACGGCCTGGCGCTCGGGCATACCCGGGGTCGCCATGGATCTGCGGCGGCACGCCCTCGATCTCCTCGACACCGCCGTCGTGGTGGCCGGCGTCGACCATGGCCTGCTCTTCGGCCATCGTCGACTCGTCCTTCTCCTCCGACATGCCGATCGGGCCGATGCGGCGGCCGTTGAGGAACTGCTGGACCACCGGCTCGTCGCTGGTCAGCAGCACCTCGCGGGGGCCGAACATGACCAGGTGCTTGCGGAACAGCATGCCCATGTTGTCGGGCACCGTGCGGGCGATGTTGATGTTGTGCGTGACGATCAGGATCGTGCAGTCGATCTGCGCGTTGATGTCGATGAGCAGCTGGCTCAGGTACGCGGTACGGACGGGATCCAGACCGGAGTCGGGCTCGTCGCAGAGGATGATCTGCGGGTCGAGCACCAGCGAGCGGGCCAGGCCGGCGCGCTTGCGCATACCGCCGGAGATCTCGCCGGGGAACTTGTTCTCGTCACCGCCCAGACCGACCAGCTCGAGCTTCTCCATGACGATGTTGCGGATCTCGCTTTCCTTCTTCTTGGTGTGCTCACGCAAGGGGAAAGCGGTGTTGTCGTAGAGGCTCATCGAGCCGAACAGCGCGCCGTCCTGGAACATGACGCCGAACAGCGTGCGGATCTCGTAGAGCTCTTTGGCGGTGCACTCGATGATGTTGGTGCCGTCGACGATGATCTTGCCGCGCTCCGGGCGCAGCAGGCCGATCAGCGACTTCAGGAACACCGACTTACCGGTACCCGACGGGCCCAGCAGCACGCTGACCTCACCGGCGGGAACTCGAAGCGTGACGTCTTCCCAGATTCGCTGGGGCCCGAAGGACTTGGTCAGTCCCTCGACCTGAATTCCAATGCCCACGCGACGATCCTTCCGCCAATGAATCACCCAGCCACACGCCTCCCGCCTGTGGCTTGAGTCACTGTAGCGCACGTCGAAACCGCGCTACGCAGCTTGTGTCAGTCACATTTATTGACCGTAGCCGACAGCGACTGTGGAGCGCTCGATTGTGATGCCAGAACGAAGCCCCCGGGATGAACCGGGCGGCTTCTCAGCGGAGATGCAGTACTACTTGACGGTGACCGAAGCGCCGGCGGCCTCGAGCTTGCCCTTGGCCTCCTCGGCGGCCTCCTTGGTGACCTTCTCGAGCAGCGGCTTGGGAGCGCCGTCGACCAGATCCTTGGCCTCCTTGAGGCCCAGGCCGGAGACGATCTCGCGGACGACCTTGATGACGCCGATCTTCTTCTCGCCGGCACCCTCGAGGATGACGTCGAACTCCGACTGCTCCTCGGCGGCCTCGGCGGGGGCGGCAGCGGCGGCCGGCGGCCGCGACGGCGACCGGGGCGGCGGCGGTGACCTCGAAGGTCTCCTCGAACTTCTTGACGAACTCGGAGAGCTCCAGCAGCGTCAGTTCCTTGAACGCGTCGAGCAGGTCGTCGGTGGACAGCTTGGCCATGGTGTGTGACCTTCCTGATTTCTCTTCTGGGCTACTGGTTGGGTGGATTATTCGGCGGCTTCGGCGGGAGCCGAGTCTTCTGACGCGGCCGGAGCCGATCTTCGGCGGCTTCGGCGGAGCCGAGTCTTCTGACGCGGCGGGAGCCGAGTCTTCGGCGGCTTCGGCGGGAGCCGAGTCTTCTGGCCGCGCTCGGCGCCTCCGCGGCCTTCTTCTCTTGCAGTGCGGCGACCAGCCGGGCGACCTGCGACGCGGGAGCGTTGAACAGGCCGGCGGCCTTGGACAGGTTGGCCTTCATCGCGCCGGCCAGCTTGGCCAGCAGCACCTCGCGCGACTCCAGGTCGGCGATGCGTCTCGACCTCGGCGACGCTCAGCGGGCGGCCGTCCATGTAGCCGCCCTTGATGACGAGCGCCTTGTTGTCCTTGGCGAACTTCTTGATCGCCTTGGCGGCGTCGACGGCCTCGCCCTTGACGAACGCGATCGCGGTCGGACCGACGAACAAGCTCGTCGAGACCCTCGATGCCCGCCTCCGCCGCGGCACGCTTGACCAGCGTGTTCTTGGCGACCGTGTAGGTGGCGGAGTCACCGAGCGACCGACGCAGGTCTTTGAGGTTGGCCACCGTCAGTCCGCGGTACTCGGTGACGAGCGTCGCCGTGCCTCCTTGAACTGCTCGGCGATGTCGGCAACCGCGGTGGCCTTGTCAGCCTTGGCCATGCATGCCTCCTCGTAGTGGGGACCGCAGGAGCCGAGAAGGGTGAGGGCCGGAAACGACGAACGCCCCGACGCAGACAGGTCGGGGCGCACGATAGTAGCAGTAGCCTCGTCCTCCTGCGTGGGCCGCCCGGGATCTGATGAGCCGCTTGCGCGAGACAACAGTCGTCCGGACCTTCAACCGATTTCTCGGTGACCGACGGTCTTCGGTGGAACGTCGCCGAGTATAGCGTGCCGCCCGCCGATCAGCCAAAACGCTGCGATTTCGGGCGCGCGTTTCGGTACGCGTCAGCGTTGCGCTAACGCGCCGAAATCAGCTCGCGGCGACGGCCGACAATGCCGCGAGGTGGTCGTCGACGGTGCGCAGACCCTGCCCCATCGTGTTGACCGAGACGTGGCTGGCACCCGCCTCGGCCCATGCGGCCAGTTCGGCGGCGGCGGCATCGGGATCGATCGCGGTGTTGATCCGGCCTTCCATGCCGATCGCTGCGGGATCCCGACCGGCGGCCACCGCCGCCTTGTCGACGATTGCGCGCGCGGCGTCGAGCTCGGGCCCCGGCCCCATCATCGGAAACCATCCGTCGGCCATTCGTCCGGCCCGCTCGAAGCCCTTGGTGGCCGCGGTGCCGATCCACACCGGGATCGGCCGTTGCACCGGAAGGGGCGCCAGGCCCGCCCCCGTGACGCTGTCGAATCTGCCCTCGAACGTGACGCTGCGCTCGGTCCACAGCCGGCGCAGGAGTTCGATCTGCTCCTCCGACCGCGCGCCCCGGTTCTCGAAGTCCTCACCGAGCGCGTCGTATTCGACGGCGTTCCAACCGATTCCGACACCGAGCCGGAAGCGGCCCTGCGTCAGCAGGTCGACTTCGGCGGCCTGCTTGGCGACCAGCGCCGTCTGGCGTTGCGGCACGATGATGATGCCGGTGACGAACTCGAGTGCGGTGGTGGCCCCGGCCAGGTAGCCGAACATCACGAACGGTTCGTGAAACGTGGTGTCGACGTCGTACGGGCCGTCCCAGTCCGTTGTGCACGGCGGGGTCGGCGCCCACGACGTGGTCGTACGCCAGCACGTGGCGGTAGCCGAGCTCTTCGACCCCCTGCCCGTAGGCGCGGACCGCGCCCACGTCACCGCCCAGCTCCGTCTGGGGAAACACCACTCCGACACGCATAGATAGCCTTCCGACGTCGCTGCTCATATGACGCTGATCCGCGCGGTGCTATTCCGCGACTCCCTGCGAGTACGGCGTGCGCAGTAGCGTCTCAGCGTGACCTGTCACGCCGAAATCACCAGGGCCGCGGCGCCGACCAGGCCCGCGTCGCCGCCGAGCTCGGCGGGCACGCACCCGCATGTCGCGGATGAAGTCCAGCCGCGCGTAGGACGCCAGCGGCCTCGCGAACAGGGTCGAACAGCAGCTTGCCGGCCTTGGCCACGCCGCCGCCGATGACGACGAGGTCCAGGTCGCACACCGCGCCGACCGAGGCGATCATCGCGGCGACGGCGCCCGCGCCGCGGTGGAACGCCCGCAGCGCGACGGGTCACCCGCGTACGCGGCGTCGGCGAGCTCCTTGGCGTCGGCCTCGGCGGGCGCATCCCAGCCGTGGTCGCGGGCCCACTGCGCCATCCGCGGTCCGGCGGCGATCGTCTCGACGCAGCCGTGGCCGCCGCACGAGCACAGCGCGCCGTCCGGGTCGACGACGACGTGGCCGACGTGCCCGGCGTTGCCCGTTCGGCCGTCGTACGGCGCGCCGTCGAGCACGAGCCCGCCGCCGACGCCGGTCGACACCACCATGCCGAGCAGGAACTGCGCATCGCGGCCCGCACCGCGCCACTGTTCGCCCATCGCCATGCACAAGCCGTCACCGCCGAGCCGCACCGGCGCGCCGGCCATCGTCGACACCCGTTCGACGATCGGAAAGCGTTGCCACGCAGTGATATTGATGGGGCTGACGGTGCCCGACGGCAGGTCGATCGGTCCGGCCGACGCGATGCCGACGCCGCGGACTCCGCCGCCTGCCGTCGCGAGCGCCTCGGTGACCAGTGAGTCGACCACGGCCCAGATCGCCTCGGCGTCGGCGTCGGGCGTCGGCAGCTTCGCCTGATGCACGAGCGTGCCCTCGCGTCGACGAGGCCCGCGGCGATCTTCGTGCCGCCGATGTCGAGGGCGAGCGTCAAGTCGGCCATCAGTGGCGGTGGGTGTTGTCGGGCTGACGGGGATCGCCGGGGTGCTCGTAGCCGGGGGCGAGCCGGACGAGCGTCGGCGCACCGGGCGTCCAGCCAGAGCCGGAACGCGCGGCGCCGGGCGGCGGCGCGCAGGTGTTCGGCGATGGCTTGCGGTGTCGGCGAAGCGCGAGCGGGTTGCGGCGCGGTAGGCCGCGACCTCGTCGTCGGTGACGTCGACGTCCGGCGGTGACGCTGGCGAACAGCGCCCGCGCCAGCGGGTCGGCAAGCACCGACGCGGCCACGCTGCCGATCTCCAGCCGGGCCGCCATGTCCGGCAGCAGGTCGTCCTCGGCCGGCGCGCCGTCGGCGCTCAGCCCGCGCGCGCTCGCCTCGGCGGCCACCACGCGTTCGGTCACCAGCAGCTGGGTCAGCCAGCGGCGCAGCTGCCGTCCTTCGCTGGTGCCGGGGCGCGGCAACGACGACGCGAGCCGCGAAGCCCGCAGCCGCGCCTCACGCGCGTCGACCTCGTCGACCGACACCGGCACGCCGTCAACCGTCGCCGCGATCGCTCATCGCACCACTCACCTTCACCGCGGGCGAGTACAGCAGCTGCCCGCGCCGCCGACCCTGATCAGCGCCCACCACTCGCCGGGCTCCACCCATGGCGGCGGCGCGACGTCGAAGCCGAGCTCCGCCGTGCCGCGGGCCGCCAGCTCGGCGCCGATCGCGGCGGGCCCCATCCACTCCCACGTCCCCCACGGGCTGATCAGGTGCGCCTCGACGGCGAGGTCCGCGTGGGCGTCGGTGCCGACGGTGACGGCCAGCCTGGCGCGTCTCGCCCGCGTTCGACGTCGACGGGCTCGGGCTCGCTGACCAGCCGCAGCAGCGCGTCGTCGGCGGGTGCGTCGACCGACACGACGCACACGTCCTCGACCACCTGCCGCCACGCCGGCGGCATCGACACGTGGTTGCCCGTCAGTGCGAGTTCCGCGCGCACCGGGTACAGCCCGGGCACACTGCCCGCAGGCGCGGTCAACGACACGTCGGTCTCCAGGTGCTCGCCGGGCGGCAGCATGAACGGCAGCTCGGCGGGGTCGGCCGTCCAGCCGTCGGGACACAGCAGCCGCACCCTGCCGTGCAGCACGGTGTCGCTGCAGTCGCTGGCGGCGGTAAGCCGCAGCCGCACTTGCGAATCCGGTTCGGCGGCGATGTGCTGCGGGATGCAGGTAGGCGACGGCGGGCAGCCCGCCGAGCGCCGCGGGCCCGCGGTTGTGCAACCAGTACCGCGCGTACAGCGGCTGCGCCGCCTCGGCGTCGGGCGCCAGCACGGCGTGGTCGGCCTCCAGCACCTGCGGCAGGTTGAGCCGGGTCAGCACCGTGGCGATCTCGTAGCCGTGCAGCGTGAGCCCGTCGGGCGCGTGGGGACTGCACCGGGGCTGTTCGAGGAGGTCGACGCGGGCCGCCGCCGACACCCGGCGCAGTCCGGAGCGCACCACGACATCGGTTGTGGTGCCGGATGTTTCGACGAGCCGGATCGCGACGCCGTCCGACGGGTGGACGGGCTGCGCGCTGCCGCGGGCGATCGGGTTGCCCGCCGCCTTCAGCGCGCCGAGCTGCACCGAGCCCGCCGGCTCGATCTCCAGCAGCGAACCCCATGTCGGCAACCCGCCTGCGGCCCTGGTGTTTTCGGCGACCGCGAGCGGCGGGCGCGAGAACTCCGCGCTGCGCGCGGGAATACCCGCCTGCCGCCAGTCGCCGTCGCCGGACACCAGCGCGTACTCGAAGGTGTGGGTCCAGTGCTGCAGCTGGAAGTTGGACCCGTCGGGCGCGGTGCGACGCGGCGGGTCGATCCAGGTTCCCGACGGCCAGCCGGTGCACGACCGCATCAGCGAGGTGTGCAGCGTGCCGTCGGAATCGACGGCGAAGCCGGGCATTCCGCGGTTGAGCACCGCGACGGTGCGCGACTCGAAGGGCTCCAGCTCCGACGGCGCCTCCTGCTCGACGACGATCTCGAAGTCGGCGAGGTCCTCGACGACGGCGGCGACGGCGGCCTCCAGGTCGGACCCGGCGATGACGAGCACCGGCAGCGCGCGCACGTGACGCAGGTCCGCGCCGGGCACCCACTCGTCGGCGAGCGGCGCGACGGGCGGCACCCACACCCTGGCCTCGCCGGTGGCTGTAGAGCTGGCGCTTGAGTTCCTCGGTGTAGACCGGGTCGGCGTCGGCCAAAACCGCTGCGGTGAAGGCGTTCTGGTCGGGCCCGCCGAGCGCGATCCGCGCGTCGGGCAGGTTGGAGTCGACGGCGAGATCGCCGTATCGCGGCTTGTCGGCGCTGCTGCAGGTGGCGGTCACGCCGGCGCGCACCAGCGCGACCATCAGGTCACGCGCCAGCGGTCGCCGACACCGACTCCGTCGGCGCCACCACCTCGGCCACCGACACGGCGCGTGTATCCGTTCGCGCTCCCCCGTCCGACCCGCCGACGCGCACCCGCACCGCCGAGGACAGCCCGAACCAGCCGTACGCCGGGTTGTCCAGCGTCCACGGATGCGTCGCGGAGTCGACGGCCGACTGCGACGCCGCGCTCGTGCAACAGCCCGAACCCGCGCCCGATCACCGCGTCGCCGACCTCGCTGACCGGAAGCGCGCCCGGCACCGGGCACGGCCAGCGCAGCCGCAGCAGGCGGTCGGCGCCGGTGAACTCGTCGACGGTGGTCCGGCAGTCCACCCGGGCCACGTCGTGCCACAGCGTCAGAGTCTGCGTGTAGCGCAAGACATCCCCGATGCGACCGCGCACCACCAGCCGTTCGCCCAGCGGGCCGCGGTAGGCCTGCACCGCGCGGGCTCGGCCGACGAGCATGACGACCGGGCCCTTCGGCAGCAGGTGCCACGGGCCTTCGCCGGCCTCCGGGTGCGCCGGATACTCGTCGTAGACGGCCAGCTCGTTGCCGACCCTGCCGTCGGCGATCAGCTCGCGACCCGACGCGGTCTCGACCAGCGAGCTCACCCCGCCGCCGCGCGCCGGGTCCACCCGCAGCCGGTAGTGCCCGTTGGCGATCTCGATTGCCGCCGTCAAGGGTTCCCAGCCTGTCGCGGTGCTCGCGGGAGCCAGCCGGTAGGACTGCCAGCCCAGCGACGGCACGTCGCGGGCCAGCCAGCTGACCGACCGTCCGCCGTGCTCGACATGTGTGGGCAGCTCGGCGCCGTCGGAGTCGAGCACCGGCACCCCGGCGCCGACGGGCTCGTCGAAGCGTGGCCGTCACGACGTCGGTGCGCTTGTGCGCCAGCGCATTCCACACCACGACCGGTCCGTCGACCGCGCTGGACAGCAGCGCCAGCGCGTTGTCGCGGGCTGTGGTGCCGAGTTCCCACGCGTCGCGCCATCCGGTCAGCAGGTCGAGATACACCTGATCGGACTCCGAGCCGGTGATCGCGTCGTGGTGGGCGCCGTAGGCGAGCTGCACCCACGCCTTGGCCAGCGCGGCCTGCGGATAGGTCGCGCCGCCGAGCAGGCCCGCGAACACCGCGAACTTCTCGGCGTCGAGCACCGCGTCCTCGGCGGCCCGGTTGGCCTGTTTGGTGTCGATGTAGGACACGTGACAGCCGGTGTAGATCGGGTTCATGTCGCGCGTCTGCGGCGAGGCCTCGACGCCGCGCTCGGACAGTTCGGTCGCGCACCGCGGCGAAGAACTCCTTGGGCAGCGCGCACACGAACTTCGGCCAGGTGTAGCGCGCATTCCAGTCGCGGTGGATCTCGGTGACCCACTTGTTCGGCGGCGTGTAGTCGGTGCCGACCGGCAGCAGCACGTTGCGGGTCAGCGCCACCTTCTTCAGCGATGGCGAACAACGCGTAGGTCGCGGCCTCGGCCTCCTCGAGCGTCGCCGACGAGTCCATCCACCACCCGGCCGAGTAGTGCGCGGGCATGTAATGGGTCAGCAGGCCGCGGCCGGACGGCGCGATCCATTCGAACTCGCTGCAGAACTGCATGCCGCTCGGGGTCGCCGTCACCGGCCATCGGCCCCCACTGGTGATGCGGGCCGCGGGCCCACGAGCTCGACGTCAGCCCGGCGTCGGCGGCCATGCCGGGGAACTGCGGGTCGTGGCCGAAGACGTCGAGCTGCCACGCGGTGGCCGGGTCGGCGCCCAGCACGTCGCGCTGAAAGCCGATGCCGTGCACGAAGTTTCGGATCGTCGTCTCGGGACTGGTGAGGTTGGTGTTCGGTTCGTTGTAGGTGCCGCCCATGACCTCGACGCGACCGTCGGCGATGAACCGGCGCAGGTCGGCGCGGTCCTCGGGATGGGTGTCCCAGTACGGCTTGAGGTAGTCGACCTCGGCGAGCACGAACTTGTACTCGGGTTCGCGCCTTGCCATTTCGAGGTGGGCGCGCACCAGGTCGAAGCCGTTGGTCTGCCTGCACCGGCCGGGCGGGTCCTCGCGTCCACACGCTGGTGTAGGCGGCCTGGGTGTTCCACCACACCGGGTCGTAGTGGAAGTGGCTGATCATGTACATCGTCCAGCCGGGCTCGGCGACGGTGAAGACGAACGGGGTGATGGTGTCGCCGGCGACGACGCGTGCGGCGCGCTGCTGGCCGACGACCGGATCGGTCACCGCCACCGGCACCTCGACGCTGCCGTCGCCCGGCTCGGCCGCGGCGTCGCCCGGTCAGACCGTCGCCGTCGACGCGCACGGTCTCCGCGCACCGCCGGTGTAGGTGACCCGCACCAGCTGCAGCGGCGCATCGGGCGGCCCGGTGAAAAGCTCCGTCGACTCCGCGGAGATGACCTGCACCCCAAAACCCTACGGCGTCAAGGCCGCGAAATGTCGACGACAAGCGCGCGATGATCCGAGATCGGCAATGCGCGGCGCGCAGCACCGGTCCACGCGCAGGTCGCGTCGTCGGTGAGGATGTGGTCCAGCTGGGGCTGCGGGCTCGTCGGCCGGGAAGGTCGGCGCCTCGCCGAGCGGTCGCATCCCGCTCCATCGGCGGACGGTCGGGCGGCGACATGTTCAGGTCGCCCATCAGCACCCGCGGCCCGGGAAAGCCGCGCAGATCGCGGACGAGCCGCCGCAGTTGCCTGCGGTTCCAGCCGGGCACGAACGACAGGTGGGTGTTGGCGACGGTCATCGGCCCCAGCGGGGTGTCCAGCCGCGCCAGCATCGCCGCCCGCGGTTCCTCGTTGACGATCTGCACGCGATGCGGCCCGGGCAGGTACATCGGAAACCTCATCGGGATCCGCGGCAGCCGCAGCACCTGCCACGTGTCGGCCGGGTATCGCGACAGCAGCGCGATGCCGTACGCCGCGGTGCCCGGTTGTTCGCGACCGGTCGCGGCCATCCACGTCGCGCCGGGCGTGCCGGAGATCGCCGCGACGAACCGGTGGCTCACCGCACCCATCGCCTCGGCGGCGACCGCGGTCAGGTCGGCCATCCCCGAGCGGGGCTGGTCGAGGTCGACCTCCTGCAGCGCGAGCACGTCGGGGTCGAGCTGCCGGATGGCGTCGACGAGTCGGTCCTGATGAACGACGCCGTCGTGGACGCTGCGTCCGTGCAGGATGTTGAAGGTGGCCATCCGCATGGGTACTCCATACCCGTAATGACCAACGCTCGATCAGGAGACCGTGCCGCACGCAACGACGACCTGCGCGACGCGCTGAGGCGCGCCGCGTCGGCGCTGCGGGCGCAGGGCCCGGATTTCGCGCTGGCGGGCAGCTACGCGCTGTGGGTGTTCGGCGGCCCCGAACCCGTGCACGACGTCGACTTCGTCGTCGCCGAACCCGACACCGAGAAGGCCGCGGCCACGCTGGAGGAGGCCGGGTTCACGCATCGAGCGCACGCCCGAGGACTGGTTGTTCAAGGCGTGCGTCGGCAGCGACTTCGTCATCGACGTCCTGCACCGGCTCAACGGTGTACCGGTCGACGCGGGCACGATCCTGTCGGCCGACGAGTTCGACGTGCTCGCGATCCGGATGCGGGTGCTCGCCGCCGACGCATGTGTTGACCGAGAAGCTGAACTCGCTCAACGAGCATCACTGCGACTTCGCGGCTCGCTGTTGCCCGCGGTGCGCGCGGTCCGCGAACAGGTCGACTGGGACCGCGCTGCGGACCGCCACCGCCGACAACGACTTCGCGGCGGCGTTCCTGTTCCTCGCCGACCGGCTGGGTATCACCGCCTGACGGTCGCGCGGCGCAGCCGCTCGGCGACCGCGTCGACCGCGCGCACCACCTCGGGCGGCTCGAGGACCTCGAAGTCGCAGCCGACCGTCGCGAAGTAGAACACCATCCGTTCCGGGTCGTCGGCGCCGGCGGTGACGATGCAGGCGTCGGGCCCGTCCGGCTCGATGGTCACCGATGCTGGTGAAAAGTGCTGCGCCACAACGTCTTCGGGTGCGTGGTAGCGGACGCGGGCGACGTAGCGGTAGGGCGAGCTGCTGATCGACCGCCGCACGTAGGCCGCCGCATCCGGCGCGTCGCGCGGCGACGAACGTGCTGCCCAGCGCCCGGACGTCGGCCATCCGGTCCAGCCGCAGGCTGCGCCAGTCCTGCGCGGTCGCGGTCGTAGGCCAGCAGATACCAGCGCCGCCCGGTCGTCACCAGCTGGTAGGGCTCCAGCCGCCGCTGCGTGGCGGCTGCCGGCCCGGTCGACGTAGCCGGCGGTCGACGTGCTCGCGGTCGCGGCAGGCGCGCGCCAGCGTCATCAGCACGTCCGGTTCGACGGGTGAGTCCGACGACGGCGACGTCAGCGTCACGGTCGCGTCGTGCACCGCGGCCACCTGCGACCGCAGCCGCGACGGCATCACCTGATCGAGCTTGCTCAGCGCGCGCAGCGCCGACTCCCCGACACCGGCCACCGTGCCGCCCGCCGCCAGCCGCAGGCATACGGCCATCGCGACCGCCTCGTCGGGGTCGAGCAGCAGCGGGGGCAACGCCGCCCCGGCGCCCAGCTGGTAGCCGCCGCCGTGGCCCTTGCTGGCGTGCACCGGGTAGCCGAGGTCACGCAGCCGTTCGACGTCGCGGCGCACGCTGCGGGTGGTCACCGCCGAGCCGGTCGGCCAGCTCCTCGCCCGTCCACACCCGGCGGGACTGCAGCAACCCGAGCAGCTGCAGCACCCGGCTCGTCGTTTCCGCCATGCGTCAACCCTGCCGCAGTTATAGGACCGAAACTGTCCTATATGGCTGAGCAGGGTAGTCCTATGACCATGACGATGAGCATGACCAGCCAGTTGGCCGACCAGCTCGACTTCCACTGGACGCAGCAATTGCGCCCGCGCCTGGACGGCCTCACCGACGACGAGTACTTCTGGCAGCCGGTGCCGGACTGCTGGACGCGTGCACCCCGACGGCTCGATCGACTTCGCCTATCCGCCGCCGGACCCGGCGCCGTTCACGACGATCGCGTGGCGGCTCGCGCACGTCATCGTCGGCGTGTTCGCGATGCGCAACCACTCCCACTTCGGCGCCCCGCAGGCCGACTACCAGACATGGCGCTACGCCACCGACGCCGCGACCGCGCTGCGCCAGCTCGACGAGCAGTACCGGACATGGATCGACGGCGTCCGCGGCTTGTCCGAGGATGACCTGAGCCGGCCGTGCGGGCCGGCCGAAGGCCCGTATGCCGACTATCCGATGGCCGCGCTGGTCCTGCACATCAACCGGGAGGTCATCCACCACGGCGCCGAAATCGCTTGCATCCGCGATCTTTACGCACACACCACCAACAAGGAAGGACAACTAGCGATGCCCGCACTTGCCCCACCCGTCGCCGACGAACGCGACGCTCTTCTGAAGTTCCTGCGAGTATCACCAGAGCGCGTTCTTCGCCGTCGCCTACGGGCTCACCGACGAGCAGGCACGCTCGACCCCGTCGGTCAGCGCGCTGTCGATCGGCGGCCTGATCAAGCACGCCACCGGGGTTCAGCGCGGCTGGATGCAGCGGGTCGTCCGCGGCGCCCGGATGTGCCGCCGCGCGACGAGCGGCCCGTTCGAGGAGCGTGCGCGGAATACCAGGACGAGTACGTGATGCGCGAGGACGAGACACTCGGCGACCTGCTCGCACGCGCTTGACGCGCAGAACGCCGAGACCTGCGGATCTTCGCGCGAATCCGACTTCGACACCCCGGTGCCGGTGCCGCGCGATGCGCCGTGGTTCCCCTCCGACATCGACCACTGGTCGGTGCGCTGGGTGGCCTTCCACCTGATCAATGAACTGGCCCGGCACTCGGGTCACGCCGACATCATTCGCGAATCCATCGACGGCGCAACGATGTACGACCTGATCGCCGGCCTCGAGGAGTTGGCCGGAGACCGACTGGATCAAGCCCTGGAAGCCGGCCGCGGCAGCTGACGCGAGACTACGGTTTCTGACGGAATTCGCTTGAATTGCGTCAGAAACCGTAGTTTCGAGGAATGCAAACCCGAAGCGGGACGGCGGTCTGCGGGGACGTCGAGCTCTGCTACGAAGACCTCGGCGACCCGCGCGGATCCGCCGGTCCTGCTGATCATGGGCGTCGGCGCCCAGCTGCCGATGTGGCCCGACGGCTTCTGCGCGCGGCTGGTCGAGCAGGGCTACCGGGTGATCCGCTTCGACCACCGCGACATCGGCCTGTCGACGAAGATGCACGGCCGTCGCGCGGAGGGCTCGGTGTACGGGCGGGTGGCGCGGTACCTGGTCGGCAGGCACAGCCCGGTGCCCTACACGCTCGTCGACCTCGCCGACGACGCCACGGGGCTGCTCGACCACCTGCAGATCGACCGCGCGCACGTCGTCGGCGCGTCGATGGGCGGGATGATCGCGCAGGTGCTGGCGGGCAGCCATCCGGACCGCGTGCGCTCGCTGGGCATCATCATGTCCAGCTCCGGCAAGCCGTTCTCGGCGCTTCCGCGGTTGCGGGTGATCAGGCTGGCGTTCGGCGCGCCCGCCAAGGACGCGCCGTGGGAGGACAAGCTGGCGTTCGAGGTGCGCAACATCTCGATCATCAACGGCCCGAATTTCCTTCCGCCCGTTGACCAATTGCGCCGACGCGTCGAGACGCTGCGGGCACGCAGCGACTACAAGGAGGGCATGCTGCGCCAGTTCGACGCGATCCTGGGCACCGGCAGCCTGCTGCGCTACACCCGCAACATCACCGCGCCCACCGTCGTCATCCACGGCTCGGAGGATCCGTTGGTGCGGCCCCGCAACGGGCGCAACCTGGCCCGCGTCATCGACGGCGCGCGCTATGTCGTCGTCGACGGCATGGGCCACGATCTGCCCGAGCCGGTGTGGCGACCCGTCGTCGAGGCGCTGACGGAGAACTTCGCCGACGCGCGGGCTGAGCGTTAGCCGGGAAGGCCCTGCTCCTCGGGCGGCAGCGGTGCCGGACCCTTCATCTCCGGCGTGGCCTTGGCCGTTCGGCGCCACGGTCGGCGGCGTCGGTCTTAGTCACCGTCTGGCCCAGATGGTGGCCTGCGGCTGTCGTCGATCGACGACGGGCGTCATCTGCGGAGCTCGAACGCGCTGAACGCCACTCCGAGGACGCACATCACGGCGGCGGCACCGGCGCCGATCCCGGCCGACACACGCTTGAACTGCTTTGACATTCACGTCTGAACTCTCCCTTCAATGACGTTTGGATTGGAGAGACTTACATTGGCTCTCTAACTATCAGCAATAGATAGAGCGCGCGAGTTACATTCCCGACGTGACGCGGGTCTACCGCAGCACCTGGCTGCACGGCGTGGTCGACCACCGCGTCGAGGTCGTCCCGAGGTGTCCCGCCAGCCACTGCTGGGCCAGCTCGGCCATCGCGCCGGTGTACATCGCCGCGCCCACCTGCGCGGCGACGGGATCCGAGCCGGGTTCAGCCGCCAGCCCTCGGTCAGCACGCCCTCGCGCAGCAGGTCCTGTGTCGCCGCCCGACGCGCCGCGAGGACCGGGTTCGCGCGGGCGTCGGTGAACAGGATCCGGCCGCGCCGCGGATCGGCCGAGCTGAATCCGAGCACCGCGGCGATGCCGGCCCGCGTCCGCTCGCGCAGCGAGTCGCCCGCCGCGGCGATCGCCGCGTCGACCTCCGTGCCGAGCTGCCCGCTGACTTGGTCGTAGACCGCGCCGAGCAGGTCGTCGGTGTCGGCGAAGCTTTCGTAGAAGTAGCGGGTGTTGAGCCCGCACTCCCGGCACACCGACCGCACCGACACCGCGGCCTCACCACCGTCGCCGAACAGCCGGAACGCCGCATCGATCAGCTGCGCGCGGCGTTCGGCGCGGCGGTCGGTCAGCGGCACACCGGCCCATCGGGTCGGACTCGACATCACCACAGCGTAAGCCGCCCTCGGCCGACTCTGGTCACATGCGTGTCCAAATAGTAATCTGGTCACAGCTGTGACCAGACCTCGGAGGGAGTCGCCGTGTACCTGCCGCACCAGATCGTCGGCCAGATGCTCAACGAACGTTTCGACAAGGACGTCCGCGGCACTTCTTCAAGGGCATGGAGTTCGCGGCCCCTGTCGGCCGACCCCGGCTGGTTCGGGCCCGGCAGCGCCGTCTGGCATGTGCACTCGCACATGCACGCGCTGATCTTCGGGCTGCAGTGCGCGGCGTACATCGAGCGCCTCGACCCGTCGATCTACTGGATGGGCATGCACCATTCGCGGCTGGTCAAACGCGACGACGACGGGACCGCGATCCCCGAGATCGACCCGAAGGGCGCCTCGGTGCGACTCGGCCACTCGGTCGCGTTCTTCATCGGCACCGCCTACGGCTCGACCGAGACCGCGGAGCGGCTCGCCAATCGGTGCGGGCGATGCACCACACCATCAAGGGCACCCGCCCCGACGGCGCCCGCTACGACGCCGACGACCCGGACTGGCTGCGCTGGAACTACGCGACGGTGGTGTGGGGCATCGCCACCGCGCACGAGCTGTATCACCCGAACCCGTTGCGCGGCAAGAAGATCGACCGCTACTACGGCGAGTTCGTGCGCGTCGGGCATGCGCTGGGCGGCACCGACCTGCCGACCACCAAGGCCGACACGCTGGAGTGCCTGAAGTCCTACCTGCCCCGCCTGGCCGTCACCCACGGCACCGCGATGGCGACCGGCCCCAACCTGCCGATGCCGCAGAGCGCGGTCGACTGGGCCATGCGCGACACCATGCCGACGTGGGCCAAGCAGATGATCCAGCACCGCGACCCCAACATCATCGAGCGCACGGCCCGGCGAGCGGCGGTGTGGACGATCATCAACGGTCTGCACGTGGCGGCCGGCCCGGCGCCCGAGTTCCGGCAGGCCCAGGCCCGCGTCGAGGCGGGTACGGACGTGGCGCACACGCTGCCGACGTATCGTGCCCGGCGACGACCCGGTGCGCAGCCGCGACGAGGTCGAGCACAGCTTCGCCTGACGCACGCGACCGCACGGTTGTTTGTCGTACAACAACCGTGCGGTCGCAGGGGGTGTGGCCAGGTCAGCTGTCGTGATGCGACCGGAACGAATGGTCGCGATGGTGATGCGAGAACCAGAAGTTCCAGAAGTCGCGCGGGCCGCTGTTCCAGTCCGAATCGCGAGAATCGTGGCTGGGCTGGTAATCGGCCGAGTAGCTTCCGCTCGGGTTGTCCGACGGGCCGGGGCTGGCATTGGCTGCTGCTGACAGCCCGAGCGCCGCAGCACCCAAGATGCCCGCGGCCGCGACCGGGGCCGCAACGAAACGAGTGAAGATGCCGGGCTTGTTGGTGGTCATTTGAATTCTCCTGTCTGAGTGGATATTTGGTTGTTCGTGAACTTGTCACACCACTCAAACTACGGATCCGCGCTTGGCCTGTCGCGGTTGTGAGCACTACCCGCACAACAGTCAATCTCTGCGTTTTGCGCATTTTGCTCATCGCCCCGTTTAGCGCACTTACCGGCGGTCCGCGCTGACGCACCGTAATGGGAGTTATGTTTCCCATTTTGTAGAACTTGCTTCTACCCTCATCTGTAACGTAACGTCATGCATGGTTGAACGCGATCGATCACTGACGCGCTGGCTCGGCCGGCTGACCGTGGTCCTCGCCGTAGCTCGTGCTCGGCGTCCGGCGTCATGCTGTGCCTGACGTCGACTGCATCGTCGGCAGTCCGTCTGGCCGACCAACGCCTTCATCATGGGCGGCACCACCTTCCGTCCACCCCGAGTCCAGGGTTCATGCACACGGTCATCGAGGACTTCATCAACCCCGCGCGTCCGCGACACCTACTGTCGGCACGTTCCGCTGACGACGCCCGAGCAGAGTCATCGGCATCAACAAATCCGTCTCGCGACGGCGCCGACATCGCGCTGGCCGCGATCGACAAACATGAAAAGGACCATCCCGGACAAGCCATATCGTAGTCTTCGGCTACTCGCAAAGCACCATGGTCATTACCATGGAGGTGAAGAGCGCACTCGCGGCGAAAAAAGCAGCAGGACGAGTCACATCCCGCAACGTGTCACCTTCGTCGGGATCGGCGGTCGGCGACTGGGGCAGCAGCATCACCTCGCGCCTCAACGGCCTGGTGATGCCGTTCATCGACTTCACCTTCCGACGGCGCTGCAACCGAGCGTTCAGCCGGGTCGATTCGATCCACATCGCCCGCCAGTACGACGGATTGGCCGACACGCCACAATTCCTGACCAACCCTATGGCGCTTGTGAACTCGCTTCTCGGCGCGCTCTTCGTCCACGGCCTCTACGCGAACGCGGTCAGCCTCGACGAGAACAGCCCGAACTATGTGCCCGGCACGAAAGAAGGTCGAGGACGGTAGGACCACGTACTACTGGATTCCTTCGGCAGACCTACCGCTGTTCGCCCCGCTGCGCCTGGCCGGCGTGCCAGAACCAGTCATCGACGTCTTCGAACCCTTCTTCAAGGTCCTCGTCGAGGCGGGATACGACCGGACCGTCCCGTTCGACAAACCGACTCCCCTGCAACTGATTCCGACGATCGATCCGATCACGCTGGGCATCCAGCTCGTCTCCGCGACCTTGGAAGGTGCCAACAACGCGGCGAAGATCGCCGGCGCGTCGCTGCCGGGGTATGCGCCCGTGCGGGCGCAGCTGGACGCCGCCGAGGCGACGGCCGCCGCTGGCGGAGCCCCGTACAGCGACGCGGTGCGGGCGGTCAACAACTCGTTCAATCCCATCACGGCCTTCACTGCGGTCGAAGCGCCGATCGCCACACAGATCAACCACGTCACCAACGCTGTGGGCATCCCGACGATCGCTAACCAGATCATCGACGCGGCGCTGTTCCCCGCTCAGCGCGGGCTGCGTTCGACAACATGCTTGGCGCCAGCAGAGGATAGCGACAGCCGGACCCGTTCTGCCGATCTCGCACGGCAGTTTCTCAAGCGCCTGACGCCGCCGCATGATGCGGACGACACCGCCAGCTCGGCCCGGGTGGCGTCCTTGTCCGTCGGTGAAGCAGTACGCCGCCGACAAGGACAGCACGGGCGATCCCGACGGCCGGGAGCGCCCAAGCCACGGAAGCGAAACAGCGAGGACAACTGCATCAACGTCGACAGCCACGGACTCGACCACCAAGCCGAGCCGGTGAGCGGCCCGCCGAGCAAGAAGCCGACCACCAAGAAGGCGGCGTCGAACGACACTCTTCCGGCGATAAGGACGCATCGTCGGGCAGTGACGCCGACGCCGCATAATGCCGCGAGCGTGCGCAAACTCGCTTGTGAACGCGGCGAGTCGCCCGCAGACACGCACGCTCGCGGAAATGGTGGGGTTGTGACCGGGTCCACACGTTTTCGCGGGTCACTGCGGATTTTGAGACACTGGCCCTATGAGTACGACTAAAAACCGCGAGGTAGCCAAGCTGGACCGGGTTCCGCTCCCGGTCGAGGCCGCCCGCATCGGCGCGACGGGTTGGCAGATCACCCGTACCGGCGCGCGGGTCGTCACCAAGCTCGCCGGCAAGGGCTCGTTGCAGCAGAAGGTCATCAAGCAGATCCCGAAGACCTTCGCCGACCTCGGACCGACGTACGTGAAGTTCGGCCAGATCATCGCGTCGAGCCCCGGCGCGTTCGGCGAACAGATGAGCCGAGAGTTCCGCAGCCTGCTCGACGCGGTCCCGCCCGCCGACGAAGACGAAATCCACAAGCTGTTCAAGGAGGACCTCGGCGACGACCCGAAGAACCTCTTCAAGACCTTCGACGAGAAGCCGTTCGCGTCGGCGTCGATCGCGCAGGTGCACTACGCGACGCTGCACACCGGCGAGGAGGTCGTGGTCAAGATCCAGCGGCCGGGCATCCGCCGCCGCGTCGCCGCCGACCTGCAGATCCTCAAGCGCGGCGCGCAACTCGTCGAGCTCGCCAAGCTCGGCCGGCGGCTGTCCGCACAGGACGTCGTCGCCGACTTCGCCGACAACCTCGCCGAGGAGCTCGACTTCCGGCTCGAGGCACAGTCGATGGACGCCTGGGTCGCGCACATGCACGCCTCGCCGCTGGGCGAGAACATCCGGGTGCCGCAGGTGTATTGGGACCTCACCAGCGAGCGGGTGCTGACGATGGAACGCGTCCAGGGCATCCGCATCGACGACGCCGCCGCGATCCGCAAGGCCGGCTTCGACGGCACCGAACTCGTCAAGGCCCTGCTGTTCAGCGTGTTCGAGGGCGGGCTGCGGCACGGGCTGTTCCACGGCGACCTGCACGCGGGCAACCTCTACGTCGACGACGACGGCAAGATCGTGTTCTTCGACTTCGGCATCATGGGCCGCATCGACCCGCGCACCCGCTGGCTGCTGCGCGAGCTGGTGTACGCGCTGCTGGTCAAGAAGGACCACGCCGCGGCGGGCAAGATCGTCGTGCTGATGGGCGCGGTCGGCACCATGAAGCCCGAGGCCGAGGCCGCCAAGGACCTGGAGAAGTTCGCCACCCCGCTGACCATGTCGACGCTGGGCGACATGAGCTACGCCGAGATCGGCAAGCAGCTCTCCACGCTGGCCGACGCCTACGACGTCAAGCTGCCGCGCGAGCTGGTGCTGATCGGCAAGCAGTTCCTCTACGTCGAGCGCTACATGAAGCTGCTGGCGCCGAAGTGGCAGATGATGTCCGACCCGCAGCTGACCGGGTACTTCGCCAACTTCATGGTCGAGGTCAGCCGCGAGCACACCGAAGAGGTCGAAGCCTAGATGCAGATCCGCACCGGGCACCGCCGCGTCCGGCGATCTCGACATCTACTACGAGGACATGGGCGACCCGAACGATCCGGCGGTGCTGCTCATCATGGGCCTCGGCGCGCAATTGCTGTTGTGGCGCACGGAGTTCTGCGAGAAGCTCGTCGACCAGGGCCTGCGGGTCATCCGCTACGACAACCGTGACGTCGGCCTGTCCTCCAAGGTGACCGGCCGCCACAGCGGCGCTCCGCTGCTGCCGCGGATGGTCCGCTCATTCCTCGGCCTGCGCAGCCCGGCGGTCTACACGCTCGAGGACGTCGCCGACGACGCCGCCGCGCTGCTCGACCACCTGAAGATCGACACCGCGCACATCGTCGGCGCGTCGATGGGCGGCATGATCGCGCAGGTCTTCGCGGCCCGGCACAAGCTGCGGACCAAGACGCTCGCGGTGATCTTCTCGAGCAACAACCAGCCGGTGCTGCCGCCGCCGGCGCCCAAGCAGCTGCTGGCCATCCTGGCGCGGCCGAAGGACGCCACCCGCGAGGCGATCATCGAGAACGCGATCCGGGTCAGCAAGATCATCGGCAGCCCCGGCTATCCGGCGCCCGAGGAGCGGATCCGCGCCGAGGCCATCGAGGGCTACGACCGCGCCTACTACCCCGCGGGCGTCGGCCGCCACTTCGCCGCGATCCTGGGCAGCGGCAGCCTGCTGCACTACGACCGCCAGATCACCGCGCCGACGGTGGTCATCCACGGCAAGGCCGACAAGCTGATGCGGCCGTTCGGCGGCCGCGCCATCGCCCGCGCCATCAAGGGCGCCCGGCTGGTGCTGTTCGACGGGATGGGCCACGAGCTGCCGCGCGAGCTGTGGGACGACATCGTCGGCGAGCTGAAGACGACCTTCGCTGAGGCTGACGAGTCCCAGCGACCTGGTGCTGAGCGATGTTCGATTCGTTAGCCACAGCAATGAGCGCGTAGCATGCGAATGACCCCTGCATCAGCGCCTACGAGTAGTCGACGATGACGCCGGCGAGCTTCTGATATAGCCAGAAAGGCACCCAATAATGGCACGAGCCAGCAGCTTGCAACCGCATTTCGAGGACGTCCAGGCCCACTACGACCTGTCCGACGAGTTCTTCCGGCTGTGGCTGGACCCGACCCAGACCTACAGCTGCGCCTACTTCGAGCGCGACGACATGACGCTGGAAGAGGCCCAGCTCGCCAAGATCGACCTGGCGCTGGGCAAGCTCGGCCTGCAGCCCGGGATGACGCTGCTCGACGTCGGCTGCGGCTGGGGTTCGACGATGATGCGGGCGCATCGAGCGCTACGACGTCAACGTCATCGGGCTGACGCTCAGCGAGAACCAGAAGGCCCATGTCGAAACGGTTTTCGCGACGATCCGACAGCCCGCGCAGCAAGCGGGTGCTGCTGCAGGGCTGGGAGCAGTTCGACGAGCCGGTCGACCGGATCGTGTCGATCGGCGCGTTCGAGCACTTCGGCTTCGACCGCTACGACGACTTCTTCAAGATGGCCTACGCGGCGCTGCCCGACGACGGCGTGATGCTGCTGCACACCATCACCGCGCTGACCCTGCCGCAGATGGCCGACCGCAAGATTCCGCTCACGTTCGAGGTCGCGCGGTTCGTGAAGTTCATCCTCACCGAGATCTTCCCCGGCGGCCGGCTGCCGTCGATCGAGAAGGTCGAGGAGTACGCGACACCGGCGGGCTTCACGCTGACCCGCCGCCAGTCGCTGCAGCTGCACTACGCGCGGACGCTGGACACCTGGGCGGCGGCGCTGGAGGCGCACAAGGACGAGGCCATCGCGGTCCAGTCGGAAGAGGTCTACGACCGCTACATGCACTACCTCACCGGCTGCGCGCACGGTTTCCGCGACGGGCTACATCGACGTCCACCAGTTCACATTGGCCAAGTAGGCCTTCAGGGAGCGCGGTGGCGCGGGGCGTAGCATGCCTCGGATGGCCGACCTGACCCCTCATTTCGAGGATGTGCAGTCGCACTACGACCTGTCAGACGACTTCTACCGGCTGTTCCTGGATCCGACGCAGACCTACAGCTGCGCCTACTTCGAACGCGACGACATGACGCTGGAAGAGGCTCAGCTCGCCAAGATCGACCTGTCGCTCGGCAAGCTCGGCCTGCAGCCCGGCATGACGCTGCTCGACATCGGCTGCGGCTGGGGCGCCACGATGAGGCGGGCGGTCGAGACGCTACGACGTCAACGTCATCGGGCTGACGCTTTCGGAGAATCAGCACGCCCACGTCGAGAAGGTGTTCGCCGCGCTGGACAGCCCGCGGTCCAAGCGGGTGCTGCTGGAGGGCTGGGAGCAGTTCGACGAGCCGGTCGACCGGATCGTCTCGATCGGCGCGTTCGAGCACTTCGGCCTCGACCGCCACGACGACTTCTTCGCGATGGCCTACCACGCGCTGCCCGACGACGGCGTCATGCTGCTGCACACCATCACCAGGCTGACGCTGGCCGAGCTCAAGGAGCAGGACATTCCGCTGACGATGGATGCCGCGCGGTTCGTCAGCTTCATCATCGAAGGAGATCTTCCCCGGCGGGCAGCTGCCGACGATCGAGGCGGTCGACGAGCACGCCGACCGACGGCGGGCTTCACGCTCGACCCGGACGCCAGTCGCTGCAGCCGCACTACGCCCGGACGCTGGACATCTGGGCGCAGGCGCTGGAGGCGCAGCAAGGACGAGGCGATCGCCGTCCAGTCCGAAGAGGTCTACGACCGGTACATGAAGTACCTGACCGGATGCGCGGACATGTTCCGCAAGGGCTATATCGACGTCAACCAGTTCACGCTGGCCAAGTAGCCGCGAGGCGAATTGGAGTCGGACGCCGCTAAACGCTAGGGTGTACGCTTGAGACGCGTGTTCGCACGTCGACGATCAGCCACGGTACGGTCAGACAGATCAGCTGTGGCGCAGCCGCGTCACCGAGAAAGGCCAAGCAGGGAAAACATGTCTGACAACTCAACCGGCACGAAGGATATGCGGCCTCACTTCGAGGACATCCAGGCCCACTACGACCTGTCGGACGACTTCTTCGGCGTGTTCCAGGATCCGACGCGCAAGTACAGCTGCGCGTACTTCACCGGGCCGGACGTCACGCTGTCCGAGGCGCAGATCGCCAACGTCGACCAGCACCTCGACAGGCTCGACCTCAAGCCGGGCATGACGCTGCTCGAGGTCGGCTGCGGCTGGGGCCTGACGCTGCAGCGCGCGATGGAGAAGTACGACGTCAACGTCATCGGCCTGACGCTGAGCAAGAACCAGCAGGCCTACTGCAACCAGCTGCTGGGCAAGCTCGACAGCAAGCGCACCTTCGACGTGCGGCTGGAGGGCTGGGAGCAGTTCCACAGCCCCGTCGACCGCATCGTGTCGATCGAGGCGTTCGAGCACTTCGGCTTCGAGCGCTACGACGACTTCTTCAAGACGTGCTTCGACATCCTGCCCGACGACGGCCGGATGACCATCCAGAGCAGCGTCGGCTACCACCCGTACGACCTGGCCGAGCGCGGCAAGAAGCTGACCTTCGAGCTGGCCCGCTTCGTCAAGTTCATGATCACCGAGATCTTCCCCGGCGGCCGGGTCCCGACCACCCAGATGATGGTCGAGCACGGCGAGAAGGCCGGCTTCGTGGTGCCCGAGACGCATGTCGCTGCGCAATCACTACATCAAGACGCTCGGCATCTGGGCCGAGCCGCCTCGAGCAGCACAAGGACGAGGCGATCGCGGCCACCGACGAGGAGAACTACCACCGCTACATGAAGTACCTGACGGGCTGCCAGTACTACTTCGTCGACGAGGCCATCGACGTCAGCCTGGTCACCTACCTGAAGCCCGGCGCCGCCGCGCTTAGTCTTCGTCGTCAGGCAGCGGCGTCGTGGCTGTCGCTGTCCTTGTCATGTGAATCGGCGCCGTTGTTCGTCGGCGGCGTCTTTGTCGTGCGCATCGTTGCCGTCGCATCTTTGTCGACGGCATCGTTTGGTCGCATCGGCACCCTTGACGGTCGCGTCGTCGTCCTTGACAGTCGCGTCGTCATCTTTGACGGTCGCATCGTTGTCGGAATCGATCGTCGCATCGTTGTCGGAATCGATGGTCGCATCGTCGTCGCCGGCCTCTTTGTCGACGGCTCTGTTGTCGCGTCAGCTTGTTCTCGGCGTCGAGAGGCGTGCTGACTTCGGGACCTCGTCCTGCTCGTGCGACCTCGGCCCCCTTGGCGATGTCCGCGTCGTCTTGGACTCTGACGCTCCTCGCGCTCGAACGCCGAGATGTTGGCAGATTGCGCGCTGAAGGCCGGTTGGCGTCGCCGCCGGCGCGATCATCGCCGTCGACCCGCCGCCCACGACGTTCTGGATGCCCTCGACGGATCGCCGCGACGAGATCAATCCCGACCTTCAGCCAGTTCGGATGGAGAGGCTGAAGGGCAGGATCGACATATTCGCTGTCTGTACCGGGATTGCCGCTCCAGTCGTAGCCGATGATCGATCGATGATACCCGCAGCGCTAGGTTGATCAGGTCGACAATCGGCAGGCCGATCAGCGGGATCGACGTGCAACGGCTTCAACAGCGGCAGGCACCTTCGGCGTCACGGTGATCATATTCATGTCGGCAGCCTTCGCCTGCGGTCCACTGTAGTACGTGGTCGGGGTGCGAGCGCGGCATAGCGCTCGGGATCGTCGATGATCGCTTGCCAGCTCCTCCACCGGTGTATCCGTACGGCATGCTTGTCGGTCGAGCCGGTGTGTCGGGTCGTGAGGTAGTAGCCATGGACGTTTTCGAAACGCGAGCGAACGCGTTGAGCATCGCCAGCGGGTTCGCCCCAGTACAGCGGCGCGTCATCGATGGTGTCGTACTCGAAACCGATATCGGTGGTCGGCTTATCGGTGTCGATCGGCGTCGCAGGGCCGAACGGGATGTTCACGATCGGGATCGTCGGCAGGAAGCCGAGGCGGGTGAACAGGCCGCCGTTCGGGTTGTAGACGTTGCCGATCGGACGACCGACTGGATCTTGCTCTCGTCAGATGTGGGGATTGTCGGCGATGAGCGCGCTTCTCGATCGGCGACGACGGCGCCGCCCTGCGAGTAACCGAAGATGACGATCTTGTCATCGGGTCGTGACGCCCGTCGGATAGGGCCTTCGATCACCGCCGTGTCCAGAGCAGCGACGCCGCTGCAGCATCGGACTCGTTCCACGTTCGGCAGCCGTCAGCCCGCCGTAGACGGCCACGCAGTCTCCGGGTGAAGATCACGATACGGGAAGTACAGGTCGCGGAGTATGGGCAGGAGCTGCAGACTCGGATAGATGTAGTAGCCGTCACCGTTCTCGCTGTAACCGGGGAAGTCGTAGGATCCAGCGCCGTGTGTCGCTCATGATAGCGCCGACGTCGCGGCCAGAGCGACGTTCGCGGGCAGCATTGACGCTGCGGCGGCGGCGACCAGCGCCGATCGATTGCCAGCTGATCGCGACACAAGACGGTGAACGGACTCAGTACGCGGATACGCGAGCCCTCCATGATATGCCAACAGAAACATCGGCATAGGCGATGACTCGCACACCTGCCGGTTCACGCATCCGTAATCGTCACGTGTGCTCAGTCGGCCGACGGCGAATGCGACAGGCCCGGGCAACATCGAACGGATAGCTGTCGGATTTGCGCGGCGCCGTTCGTCGGACGAGGTAGAGAGTGGAACGCAGGGTTCCGCTCGCTGACCGGAAGGTGTTCCCCATGCACTACTTCGCACTGCTGCTCTCACCCGAGCCCACCTCGGCCCCGGACCCCGAGGCGCAGGCCGCCGAAATGGTCGGCGTATCAGGCGTTCCATGCCAAGGCCGCGTCGGCGATCCGCGGCGGAGACGCGCTGATGCCCGTCGGCGGTCGGCGCGCGGATCACCGGCGGACCCGATGCGCCGACGGTGACCGACGGCCCGTTCGCGGAGGGCGCCGAGGTGGCGGGCGGCTACTACGTATTCGAGGCCGAGAACCTCGACGAGGCGCTGGCGCTGGCGCGTGACATCCCCGCCGCGAAGTACGGGGCGGTCGAGGTCTGGCCGATGGTGTTCTACACGCCCGCCGAGCCGACCCGTCGGCACCAGTTGGCTGGCGCTGCTGTTGGAGCCCGCCGGCCAATGCCAATGCGCCGGGCACGCCGGAATGGAGGCGGGCCTCGCGCGCAGCACCAGAAGTTCGGCGCGGCCGCGGGCGACCGCACCGATGGCGGCGCGGCACTGCATCCGCCCGCCACGGCGACGACGGTGCGGGTGCGCGACGGCGAGGTGCTGCTGACCGACGGCCCCTACATCGAGGGTGCCGAGGTGGCCAACGGCTTCTACATCCTCAACGTCGACGACCGCGACGAAGCCGTCAAGGTCGCGTCGATGATTCCTGCGACGACGGTCGAGCTCCGGCAGCTCATGGGCGTCTCCGGGCTGTAGCAGCCGCATCGATGACCAACCTGGACGGCGTCTTTCGGCGCGAATGGGGGCCGGCCGTCGCGGCGCTCGCGCGCTGGTCCGGCGATCTCACCGTCGCCGAGGACGCCGTCCAGGAAGCCTTCGCCGACGCGGTGCGGGCCTGGCCGCGTGACGGCGCTGCCCGCCAACGCCGGCGCGTGGATCGTGACGGCCGCGCGCAACCGTGCGCTGGATCGGCTGCGCCGCGAATCCGCCCGGCCCGGAAAGGAACTCGCAGCCGTGGTCGACGACATCTCGGCCCGCACCGCGCGTGCCGATCCGCACCCGGTGCGCGACGACGAACTGCGGATGATGTTCACCTGCGCTCATCCGGCGCTGGACCCGCAGTCGCAGCTGGCGCTGACGCTGCGGCTGATCTCGGGCCTCACCGTCGCCGAGATCGCCAGGGCGCTGCTGCAGTCCGAGGCGGCGGTCGGCCAGCGAATCACCCGGGCCAAGAACAAGGTTCGGCACGCCAACATCCCGCTGCGGGTGCCACCCGGCCGAGCTGCTGGGTGAACGCACCCCGCACGTGCTCGCCTGCATCTACTCGGTTTTCACCGAGGGGTACTGGTCGACGGCGGGCCCGTCGGCGATCCGCGACGAGCTGTGCGACGAAGGCGTGCGCCTCGCAGGAGAGCTGTGCTCGTTGATGCCCGACGAGCGCGATGCGCAGGCATTGGCCGCGCTCATGCTTCTGCACGACTCGCGGCGGCAGACCCGCGTCGACGCCGACGGCGCACTGGTGCCGCTCGACGAGCAGGACCGCAGCCGGTGGGACCGCGCCCGGATCACGCGCGGGCTGGATCGCCTGCAGAACGCTCAGGGCGCGACCGGTCCCTACCTGCCGCAGGCGGTGATCGCGGCGGTGCATGCGACGGCGCCGCGATGGCAGGACACCGACTGGGCGACGATCTGTGCGGCCTACGACCGGTTGATCGCGATCACCGATTCACCGGTCGCCCGCGCGAACCGCGCCCTCGCGGTCGGGTTCCGCGACGGGTTCGAGGCCGGCCTGGCGGCGCTGGACGAGGTGGCCGACGATCCGAGGATGGCGCGCGGGAACACCGTCGCGTCGATTCGTGCCGATCTGCTGAGGCGCGCGGGACGGCTTCGCGGAAGCGCAGTCGTGCTATCGGCAGGCGTTGGACAGCGCAGGCTCGGAGCCGGCGCGCGAATTCCTACGCCGGCGATTATCGGAATGCGCCGCCGGGGATTTATAGCGCAATGCTTGGGAAACGATCTCCGGCCCGTTCTGTGGGACCCACGTAGAGCCCGTTGAGTTGCAGTCCGCCGTCAAAGCCAATGTCTTGCGCGGTGATGTAACCGGAATCATCACGGACGAGGAAGGCGACCAAATCGGTCACCTCTTCTGGGCGACCGAAGCGGCCGCTGGGAATTGCCGCCACGATGCGGTCCTGATCATGTTGAGGTAATCCCAGCATGGCTTGCGATGCGGTCGCACCCGGCAACACGCAGTTCGCGGTGATGCCTCGTGCACAGTTTTCGATCGCGATGGTTCGGATCAGTCCACGCAGGCCGGCTTTGGAAGCGGCATAGGCCACCTTGCCGACGGATCCCAATTGGGCTGCCAGACTTGAGATCGCGACGATACGCCCGAAGCCGCGTTCGCGCATGGCAGGCAAACACGTCCTCATAACGCCATAATTCCGTCGCAGACCGCATGACCCTGGCGCGGGATCGAGTCACGACATTGTGGCGGCGGACCGCTTACGCTGAAAAGACCGGTGTGATGTCCATGTAGATTCGGCAGTCAGCGATCAGGCCATCCCGCATGCGAATCAGATCGAAGCACGGCAGTGTTACCACCGAGCCGTCGTGGCGTTGATACGTCACGTCCATCTCGCACAGCACGGCAGGCTCCGGTGCCTCGACTGTCCAGACCTGAAGTAACTTATGGGACAACGATGCGACAACCGGCGCCAGCTTAGCGAGGCTCTTGGTTACACCATCGTGCCCAACGGTGGTATCGGCGCTTCCGAATCGAAAGCGGACATCATGCGTCATCAACCGCAAAACATCCGGCATATCCCCAGCATCAAGGGCAGCCAGAACCTGACGAATGATCTTCTCGCCGCTTGCCATTTCCGATACCTCCTGTGGTTGTCTGCTCCGCCCCGGTTGGTAGAAAGGCGTCGCCTGAGGTGGAAACGTAAAGGCTGTCTTCCAAATTCGCCCAGGCCCACGGGACACCTATTGCACCGCAACCTCTTCCGCGTGACTGCGGCTGGCCAGATGCCGAAGGAATTTCAGGCGTTCCCCACCACCTGCGTCGCCGGCTTGCCCGTGTCCACAATCATCGTTGCCAATATGTGAGCCGGTTTCTCATGCCTGTTGTTCACGGTATGAGGCAAGTCTGGGTAGGTGACGAACGTTTCGCCTGCCGAGAAGTACCGTAGCGCTTCCGTGTCGCTCACCAGCTCGATGTCACCGTCAAGGACATAGCCAACTTCGAGACCGTTATGAACGTGTCGCCCTGTCGTGCCCCCCGGCTGCAACGTTAAGACACTGGTCACCACGTAACGTAGACGCGAGGAATCGGCGGCAGTCTTGTTCAGGATCTCCTGCTCCGCACCTGTGGACCCCGGCGGCGCCGACTTGTTCGCGATGATGTCGCACGAAGACGTGAGGAAGACAAGAGGCGCATAGAGTCACGCCGGCGAGAAGCAACACAACGATTCTCTTCACGGGACAACAAACGATAAGTGCCCGATCAATTATTCGGTCCGGCAGTCGGGCGTGATGTCGGTTCGCGCTGGTCCTCTGCCGCCATTGTCTACCGTGCGAGATGTCCGACTATCCCCAGAGTTCCAGCGGGATCGTATTCTCGGATGAGCCCTCGAAGTCGCCGCAAAGTAGCGTCGTCGTAGGCGGCTTTGATCCGATCTTGGTCTGTGGACGCGGCGAAGTTGGCGAAGACGCCGTCGATTGCCCATGGGGACACAGCGGCGTGAGTTCGCTTATTCGCGGCGGCAACAGCCTCAGACAGCTGCGGCACGTCTAGTCCGACTGTATGGAGCAGATAAGCCGCCTCGCGATGACTGAATGCGCTTGGGGCAGCAGTGCTATGTGCGAGCGCGCCACCTAGCCGGCGCATTTCGACAAGCACTATCGGTGAGTCGGAGTCAGGTCCGGCCGTCTCGCTCAGTGCATCGACGGCGTCCGCCGGTAACGAGTGCAGAAGGGTGAGGTCCTTCTGCACGGGCACTGGTACCGCGGGCTCATCGTAGATAGAGTGACGTCGCTATACGGGCCGCTCGGCGATCGTGTCTCTCATCGGCTTGGCGACAGCTCGCATGGGCTTGAGTAGGCGTTCGGCGTCGATGACTGAAACAGGGGTTGCATAGCGGACCGCGACGATGAGGCGGCCGGCCATTTCCGCTGGGACAGAGGGTATTTCGGGAAGGCGAGCGGCCGAAAATGTTGTCGCCGCGATCGGAGGCAGAGCATCTGACCACTGCGCCCAGGCCTGTAGCACCTTCGCGAAGTCGACACCGTCGAAGTACAGTGCACCCGCGTAGAAATTGGCCATGTGTGGACATCTCGATCTCGACACCGGTGATGATGCCGAGATTTCCCTTACTGCCTCGCAATGCCCAGAACAGGTCCGGATGCTCGGCTTCGGTGATGTGATACTTCACGCCCTGGCCGGTGACGACGTCGATTGCTCGGACATGATCCGACGACAGCCCGAAGTCGCCACCATCGGACCGATTCCTCCGCCACTGAGAAAACCGACGAATCCAACGTCGCCGGCGGTACCGACCAGTGGAGCCAAACCGTAGGGTGCAGCGGCGGCGACCAATTGTTGCGACAGGACGCCCGCGCCAACTCGGGCAGTGCCATTGACGACGTCAATTTTGCACTCTTGCAGCTGGCCGGTGTGGATCATCAATACGTCGTTGCCACACGGTACGGCGGAGTGGCCGGTGGTCTGCACCGTTACGCGAAGGCCTTGAGACGAGGCCCATTGAACCGCCGTTGCGACATCATCCGCATTGGCAGCCGCGACCACTGCCATGGGAGACATCTCAATGGCCCGATTCCAGGGTGGGCTCAGCTCGTATCCCGGCTCGTCGGGGCAAGCCAGAGTGCCGGCGAGTAGCCGACGTAGATCTGCTACGGCCCGTTCATCGGGGATGGGAAGCACAGACATCATATTCTCTTTTCGCTCAACGGATTACGCCACAAACAGGCGTCACCTTGGAACAACGCATTCGATCTGGGACCTTGTTGTTTCGCACTGAAAGAGTGACGGATACCATGTGCCGGAGTAGCTTTCACACAGTGGCGCATCCACGGAACATTGGCTGTCGCCCGCCAAATTTCGACGCTGCGCGCTGGGCGCCCCCCACGGCACGTGATGGACTCTGCTTCTGACCCGCCGACATGGTCGCTGATCAGTCGAGTACCGCGTCGGCTAGCTTCCCGACCTCGTCGATATCTGCAACGGCTGGGTGGAAAATCAACTCGTCTGCACCGAGCGCCTCAAAAGTTTGAACGGCCGCGCGTACTGCATCGGCGCCGCTGTTGACCCCCTGAGCCTGTGCAGTGGCGAACTCAGGGCCGCTCTTGTCATAGTAGTCGTAAATGTTGGCCCGACCTTTTTCGACATCGCCAAAGGCGAAGTACGCCATGGCAACAAGCCATGGAGCGCCCCCGCGTTCAGCGTCAAGCCATGCTTTCGTGCCGAAGCGAACATGGGCTCGATCATCGGCGCGGGGAGAGCGCCGGCGATGTATCCGTTTCCCCACTTTGCCATTCGTTGAAATGACTTGGCGGCCATGCCGCCGAACATCATCGGGATTCGACGTGTCACTGCGGGGACTGCCGCGTTGGTGCCACCCCCGACCGGATCGCCACGCCACACCCGATGAAAGGTCTCCAAATCAGAATCCATCCGCTGGCCGAGTCCCCGTGGCGGGAGCCCGTCAACAACGAAGTCATCAGGTCGATCTCCCCCGATGCCGAGCCCGATAGTGAGCCGCCCGCCAGACATCGCGTCGATTCCTGCGAGCTCTTTCGCCAGCAGTGGAGCTGGCCAGATGGTCGAAAGCATGACATTGCTGCTCAGAGTGATGCGCTCTGTTGCCGCGGCTGCACCGGCGAGCGCGACGGTGTCCATCACGCCTGGGTAGGCGAAGCGTCCGACGGTCGCCAGTGTCGAAAATCCTGCGTCGTCAGCGACAGACGACCACCTCGGAATGAGCGCGGCGTCCAAATCGCGGATTTGAGTGGGTAATCCAATGCCGATCTTCATCGGTTAACCTCCGTGCTGAGTAGCGGTGTTGCGGTTCCATAGATGAGTTGAGCGTGCTCGGCGTAGGCAGCGGCAGCCGTGACACGTATGTCGGTAAGCGGCTCGATAGGCATGTGCGTGACCGTCTGCTCGATGACGTCCGGTTCGGCTTCGTACATGCACATCCCCAGCCCCAGCTCTGCCGAGGCCGGATCCATGCCCGCGACCATGGTCTGGACAGCCTCATTCCACTCCGCCGCCGTGATGTGCGATTCCATGAGCGGGACGATGTACTGCTCGTCGTAATCCATGTGCGCGTTGAGGGCATCGGCCAAACGATCGAGGAGTGTCGCTAGCCGATTACGAGAGCCTGTAGTCGCATGCCAGCTCCATATCGGCGCCTCCTTGAAAACCTCCGACACTAGGTCGTTGCACCAGATATGTTGCTGGGCGACCCAGGGCACATGGTGTCCACTGACGAGGGGCTCGCGACGTTCCAGTAATGGCCATACGTAACGGTCTTCGCAGGAATGGTGGTGATGCAAGATCGTGGCGAGTAGCCGCAGGTGTTTGGTCACGGTCTGGGCTCGCTCTGTATTCCCACCGTGAACTTGCCGCACGACTCCCGACGCGAGTCGAAACTCTCTCCGAAACATCCTGTGCACCAAGGCCATCTCGCGACCGTCGAACATCTCTCCTTCTGGCGCGGCAGCGATTGCGGCGACGTTAGGGCTGTTCTTTGTTTCCATGCAAGCCAGTAACGACGTCGACGACGGCGTGTATTCACCTCGAACAATGTCAACCACTGACAATGGCAATGCTGGCAGCCCATCGCCGTACGGCGATCGGTGGGTGATGATCGTCAGTAGTTCTCTAAGAACCTCGGGGTCCATGCGATCACCAACGAATCCAGGCGCTCAGTCGATAGATGTGTGACCAAGGCCTCTTGATCCTGCGAGTGCCACCGTTTTGGGTGAGGTCCGGACAGACGCGCCACGAATCTCCGCCCGCGGACGCTCGGATCGCCTAGCCCGCGGCGTCCCAGCGCGCCGTCAACTGCTCGCGTGACTCGACGTTCAATTTCCGGTACACGTTGCGCAAATGCCACGACACCGTATTGCGTGAAACGAACAGCTCGCTCGGCGATGTCGCGGGAGGGCATGCCTTGGGCGGCTAGTCGACGCGATTCTTGCTTCAGTTGGCGTCAGTGATTCCTTTCCTGTCAGCGCCGCCCGCCGCGGACGGCCGCCGGCTGTGGTCAACTCTTGCCGAATGTCTGTCAATCAATGACGTAGCGCCGCAACGGTGGGCAAGATCCAACGCGATCGCCAGATGACGCCGGGCGGCCGCCAAGTCACTGCGCCGTGTCAGACAACGCCCTGATCCCGACGTGGGCCCGGCGAGTTGCAGAGATGCTTCTGTGCCCTCTAACGCCTCGACCGCCATCTCGTAGGAGTGCACTGACTGCGCGATCGGCTCTGTACTTGCCCGACGGCGCAACGCCGCGCCCAGCGCAATGGGTACACTGAAAGATTGCGAGAGTTCGATCTCCTCGATCGAAGTATCGGCGGCACGCCGGGTCGTCGCCTGATCGGTGAGCAGTCATCGCCGCCATCGAACGCCAGGGAAGCAGCGTCGGATTGAGATTGCCGTCGCGCTCCGAGCGCAATACTTGCGCGAAGCTTTGGCGA
Organism: uncultured Actinomycetota bacterium; assembly: GCA_963720345.1. GTDB lineage: Bacteria > Actinomycetota > Actinomycetes > Mycobacteriales > Mycobacteriaceae > Mycobacterium. The sequence continues at coordinate 52,448 of CAVRFN010000040.1, read as the reverse complement.
CAACGGAAGCGGCCGCCCGCACATTTCCTCGTGCGAGGTGAAGCCTACTACTCGCGACCCAGCAATACGCCTTTACAAAAGGGGTCTCGAGGGCGTCGAGTTCGTGTACTCGATGCTTTGTGCCGGCTTTTCCAATTCGCCTCGGTCAATCATGCAGTGCGCCAGAATTGCTGCCGCCGTGTGGGCATGGACGTTTCCGCTTACCGACGACGTTCGAGTGCTGCCTGCGCGTCTGCCGCTGCCTCGTCGAGGCGTCCTCGCGCATGCAGAATCAACGCCCTCGTCCACGACGCCTCGGCGAATTCGAGTTGGAGGCCGCTGGTCGACCGCATCGCGAACAATTGCGTCGGCCGCTTCATTCGCCTCGACCAACCGGTTGCACTGCGTCAATGCCAGTGTCGCCACATGAACCGCCACGCACTGAGACCCTCGCGCCGCCAACAGCGCCCCACCGTCTAAGGCCCGCGTTGCCAGCTCTGCTGCGGCGCGCGCCGGCGGCCGTGACAGTGAATCGTGCAGCGCTTGCACCGCCCAGATTTCGCGGGTGCCCGTTCGGTGCGCGAGGTCTATCACGTCGGCTGGCAGAGCGGCAGTTGGCGACAGATGTGCAGTGAGTACTCCATGCCGCACTTTCGAATCGCAGTCGTTCATCGCTGTTGACGAACAGTTCAGCGCCGCGGCGAAAGGTTGTCTGGGCTTCGCCATAACGACCGAATCGGTAGAGCGCCGCCCCGAGGGAGAAGAGAGCGTCGGCTTGCTCGCGGGGTCGGTCACCATCGTCAACGCTTGCTCGAAATGCTGTAGGGACGCCACCTCTCCAGATGCCGCCTCGGCCAGCCCAACCTCTATCAACAGCGACGGCGAGACTGCTTCGGGATCCGTCGCATCGACAGCACGGCGCAGATATCGCAGTGCGGCAGCAGGAGCGCCTTTTCGCGCCGCCGCGCGTCCTGCGTCGTGCAGCGCCTCCCGAGCCCATGGATTCGTCGGTCTTGCTGGAGAGCAGAACATGCTCGGCAATTACTTCGGGCTCTGCGCCGGCATTGGCCAGCATTTGTGCTGCGCTTGGCGTGCAGTGCAAGTCGTTCCTCGGTATCCAGCCGCCGTAGATCGCCTCGCGCACGATGCTGTGGCTGAACGACCACGGGGTCCGATGACTGCAGGATGTGGCCAGAGAGCAGGCTCTCGGCCGCCATGACGCCCTCATCGTCTGGCGATCCCCGCCAGTTGCGCGACAACGCGTAACGGTGTGTCGCCACCCAACACCGCGCTCGCTTTGGCGAGGGCCAACTCAGACGTGCCGAGGCGTGCTAGCCGACGAGCTCATATGCCACCGCACTTGCTCAGGAGTGGATAGGCTCGGCGCGCCGTCGAGACGCATGGCATCGGCCAACGCCACGACGAAGAAGGGGTTACCGCCCGTGCGCTGCATGACGCCGTCGACCAGTCCTTCGTCGACGGTGGCTTGTGGGCAGATCTTCGGCAAGCAGCGCCTGGACTGCCTGACGGCTCAACTCGGCGGGCCGGATGACAGGCGACGTCGCCGAGCTCGACACCGACGTTGACCCACGGAGATGTCAGCTCCTGCATCACCCGATCGAATTGTGACGACCAACGCGATCGGCAAGTCATCGATACGTTCTGCCAGATACGCGAAGAACCGCTGGGATAACGGGTCCGCCCATGGAAGGTCATCGATGAGGATCGCCAGTGGCCCCTGTTCAGCGAGGTTCACGGTGAGCCAATACAGCCCGTGCAGTACCGCGAACTCATCGGTTGCAGTACCGCTGCCGAATACCGGCTCGGCAAGCACTGCCGGACCTTGCAGCGCCTGTGCCCGCGACTGCGGCGTCACTGCGCATGAGAATTGGACCGAACAAGTTGTGGACAACGCCGAACGGATAGTCACGCGTGAGCTCGCTACACAGCACTCGAGCGACGCGGAAATGCGCCGCTTCCGCTTGCTCGAGCACACGCCTTGAGCAGACGAGACTTGCCTATCCCGCTGGGCCCTCGATCAAGCACACCTGCCCTTGCACCGGCCGCGCCTTTTCAACACCTCGGCGAGCTGGGCTATCTCCGCTCACGCTCTAGCGGCTCATCCATTGCCGTGCGCTTCCCAGGAACAGGTGTAATCGCGCCACACCGACACGATCCCTAAAAAACAAGAAACACCCCCAGTTGGCGGAGGGCTTTCGGTCGTACTCACGCTGACTCCGCCGATGGCTGCTGCGACCGGCCCACGTTTGAACCCCCCGTATACGGGTGTTTCTCAGACAACACTCCACGGTATCCAGGACTAAGGGGATCGGGGTCCCGATTGACGTCACGCTCCCACAAACACCGCGACCGCCGAATTTCGTTCGCATCCCGCCCATTGGTGGCGGCGCAGGCCACCAGGAGATGTAGGTGGTGTCGGTCGGTCACCTGAAGATATCTTTCGAGGTCAGACGGTTGAAGTGTACGTGCTGGGACGCTCGATCTGCCCTGTCGCCGCGAACGATGCGGTCGAGATCGGGTACTCGGGCGTGGTCTGCGCTGCTCATTTCTCGACCATTTCTGTCGGGTTCTGTCGGGACCAACGCATTGAGGCACGCACCGTCAGCCATCTATTTGCTACATAGCAACTATCGTCAACGATCAATGCATTCCCCGGTCGGCTCACCATCGTCACGCAGGATCGTCGCGGCCACGATGGACCAGACGCGGGGCAGCAGCGACACATAGCTGCCCCGGGGTCCCGATCGATTGGGCTGCGTGCAGGTGACCTACGAAACTCTGTGAATTTCTCCGGGGGTCGCCACCGTTTATGTCGAGGGAACGGAACGACCGACAACGGACAAGGAGATACTTGCATGAAGGTTGCAGTTGTAGGAGCGACCGGTCTGATCGGCACGAAAGTGGTCAGGCAGCTGAACGAGATGGGTCATCAAACTCGCTCTTTAGCACTTGAGTTGGGCGTCGACGTGCTTACCGGAGAGGGGTTGGACGAGGGGCTCGCAGGAGCCGATGTACTCCTTGATGTCACGAATGCCCCAGTGCTCGACACGGAAGCGGCGACGAAATTTTTCAGTACCGCGTCGACCAACTTGGTGACAGCGGCCAAGGCTGCGAGAGTGAGCCACTACGTGGCCTTGTCGATCGTGGGCGTGCAGCGGTTGACAGAGAGCGCGTACATGCGCGGAAAAGTGATTCAGGAGCGCACCGTCGCCGATTCAGGGCTGCCCTATACGATTATGCGCTCGACTCAGTTCCACGAATTTACTTCAGCGATCGCCTCGAACTACTTGGGAAGCCGTGAATTTCGAGTACCAGACGCACTGATCCAGCCGATCGCGGCCGACGAAGTAGTGGCGTTGCTCGCCCGCGCCACGGTCGACGAGCCGGTCAACGGAGTCATTCACGTTGGAGGTCCAGATAAGGTGTCCTTCGCCGAAATGACAGAGATGCTCGTTCGCTTCCATGGCGTTGACTTCGCGACCGTTGTGGATCCCGGCGCCAAGTATTTCGGTTCCCGGCTGCAGACCTCCAGCCTCATCGCTGATGACGACGCGGTGATCGGCACGATGCGGCTACCAACGTGGCTCCGGCCGTCTCCAGAGCGAATCCAGGTCGCACCAACCGGGTGAGGCCAACCTTTTTCGGGATCGTCGTGCATACAGCTCTCGCTGCACTCGGCGCACGCTCGATGGGGGTGGCACCACGAACCGATGTGAATTCGCCACGTTCCGAATCCGTTCGATAAAGGGTGCGAAATCTGCCGAAGCAACGTGACGCTGTATGACCGCAATTGTGACCCTCGATGGCGTCACCGTCACCTACGACCACGCTGACCGTCCCGCAGTGAGTGACGTCAACCTCAATGTAGATCCCGGTCAGTTGGTGTTACTCGCAGGACCCTCTGGCTGCGGCAAAAGCACGGTGATGCGAGTGATGAACGGTCTGATACCCAACGCATATCCGGCGAAGTTGACAGGCTCATTCTTCATCGATGGCGATCACGCCGCAGGACGAGCAGTCGAGAAAGTCTCCGAAACAGTGGGCGCCCTATTGCAGGATCCGGGTCGTCAGGTGGTTGGACATTCAGTAATCGCCGACATCGCCTTCGGGATGGAAAACAGGGCGATACCGGTGGGCGAAATGCGTTCCCGCATAGGCGTCGTGACATCGATGCTAGAAATCGATGACAAGCTCCTGTCGGCCGATACCAGCGAGTTGTCAGGCGGTCAGCTGCAATTGATCGCGTTCGCTGGCGTGATGGTTACCCGGCCTCGGCTTATCATTGTCGATGAGCCGCTGGCCAATCTCGACGCATATGTTGCCTCGCGGATACTGAAAACCATCCGCCAACACGTTGACTCGGGCGGTGCCGCCGTCGTTATCGAACATCGTATTGATGATGTGGTGTCGATCGCTCCGGATTCGGTGTTGTATCTCGAAGACGGTCACACCCGATACAGTGGCGACCTTGCCGGCTTCTTGCGGATCGCCGATCCAACATCGGTGAAGTTGCCGTTCGGCGCGCTGCTAGCACGCGTTGCGGAAACCCCCGGATCGCAGCAGCGGGATAAGTCAATGTTGACCGGCTCCGGGACCGTCTTGCGCTACCACGATGCAGCGCTCGGGTATGGCTCGTCTTCAGCCATCCGCAGTGTGACAACGGAATTCGAAGCTGGACAACGGATAGCGGTCCTCGGACTCCAATGGCGCGGGAAAGACCACATTGCTGCGGGCCGCCGTCGGGTTGGTCGACATCATTCGAGGTAGCGTCGAGCTTCGCGGCAGGCCAGTGCCACACTACCGGACCGCCGAATTAGGCGGCGTTGTGTGGTTACCTGTTTCAGAATTCTGCGCAGGCGCTTCCCCCGTCGACGATCGCCGGGCACTCTCGTTCGGCGAACGAGACGGTCGCCAAAGAAATAACCTTGGCGGCAGGCGCTAGGCGCTGACAGCCGAGGACGCTGATTCTCGACGAGCCCACTGCGGGCCAAGACGAACGCGCACTCACAGCATTCTTCGACGCCATTTGGGCAGTGCGGAGCATCGACTCCGTCTTCTTCATCACCCACGACGTGGATCTGGCGCTGTGGCGATCCGATCGAATAATGATCGTCGACAGTGGCCACATCATTGCCGATGGGAGTCCTTCGGAAGTGGTCCACGACAGATCACTTTGGTACCACGAACACAGGCCGGGTGGGCGTTCCGTACTGCACGAGAGTGACTACGTGCGCGCCGTGCGACTGAATATCGGTCCGACCGAGATCATTCCACCGCCACGCGAACTGGCCCGTCTTCTCAACCGAAGATTGGATCAGATTCAGCCAGAGTATTCACCGAGATTGATAGGACGTGCCTGGTGGAGATCCGCCAACTCGAGTACTTCATCGCAGTCGCGAGCGAGATGAACTTCTCCCGCGCCGCACAGCGTGTGCATGTCGTGCAATCTGCTCTGTCAAGATCGGTGAGCAAGCTCGAGAAGGAACTCGGGGTTGAGTTGTTTGACCGCTCAAAGCAGCAGATCAAGATCACGCCAGCCGGTGAGCTTTTTCGCGAGCACGCCCGCCGCGTCATACACACCACCCGGCTGGCAAGAGATTCCATTAGCGACTTTCGGGGCACGCTGTCGGGAACCGTCGAAATCGGGTCGATGATCTCCTTCGGCGCGCTTGATGTGCCCAGGATTCTGGGCGAATTCCATCAAACGTACCCGTTTGTTCGAATCCGGTTGCGCGACAGCCAGATATGGCTCCACGGCGTTTCTCTCGTCGATCGCCGACGGCTCGCTGGACCTAGCCTTCGTGTCGGCCCCTGACCGCTTCCCAGCAGGCATCGACATGAGGCCGTTATCCCGTGAGCCTATGCTCTTCGTCTGTAGGCAAGACCATCATCTTGCCCAGCGCAAGTACATCATACGTGACCGAACTTGCCGACGAGGAATTGATCGGCTTTCCCGCACAATTCGGGCTGCAACGCGTTGTCGTGAACGCCTTTGCCGCAGCTGGCATCACGCCGCACACGCCGTACGAGGCCGTTGTCGACTACTGGATGGCGGCAAAACTGGTACGACACGGGTTGGGGACGATCTTCATGCCCGAAAGCGATGCCGGTCGCTTTCCTGACCTCTGCGCGGTGCCTTTGATGCCGGCCATCGAGTGGCCGGTGTACGTGGCAACCGCTGAAGAGTTGCAGATCGCTCCGGCCACCGCCAAGCTGGCCGACCTGCTGGTGGCATCGGTAGCGGAGCACGCATAGCCGTGGCCCCTGGACGTTCTATCTCCGATATCGATACATCACATCCAATTCGTTCATTGGACGTGATCGCTCTTCGTTGATCTGATGGAGATACCTACTCGTTGGTCTGTTTGAAGTTCGTCACCCGACCGCAGAAGCCCCGGAGGTTCACGATGATGCCGCTGCTCACCGTCGACGCGAAAGATTCCCCCGAACGCGACGACACGGTGGTGCGATTCGAGCGCGATGTGCTGCCTCTCATCGACCACGTGTACCGCGCTGCTCGCCGGTACACACAATCGCACGCGGACGCCGAAGATCTCGTTCAAGACACGATGATTCGGGCTTACAAGGGATTTTCTGGCTTCGAGGATGGCACAAATGTCCGGGCATGGATCTTCAAGATCCTGCACACAACGTGGATCAACAACTTTCGGAAGGCCTCGCGTCGGCCGGTTGAATGGTTGTCCGCTGACCTCAGTGATCCAATCGCAACCCAGGGGGTCCGACCCTCTACAACACGAGCTGCATCAGCCGAGGTAGAGGCTCTGGAGGCGGTGAGCGACTTTGAAGTACGCGAAGCGTTGCAGGCGCTTCCCGAGTCACAGCGTCTGGTGGTTTATTTCGTTGATGTCGAAGGATTCAAGTATCGGGAGATAGCTGAGATCCTCTCTGTGCCACTGGGTACCGTGATGTCCCGAATACATCGCGGACGGCGAACTCTGCGAGAGCTTCTGATGGATTACGCGAAGAAGCACGGGTACACAAGCGACGACGCCGCGCTCGCCGCGTAGCCCTGGCTTACTCGCCGCTGGGTACTAGTTTCGTCAAACCGTGCTGGACATTCCGGTTGCGCCAGGCGCATAAATGCGCCCTGAGCGGCGTTTCGCCAAAGGACTAGCCGCGCGTATTCGGTGGAGGGACGTGAACAGTCAATGAGGACTTCCCATGCTGTCGTCGTGGGAGCGAGCGTGAGTGGCCTGCTGACAGCCAAGGCACTTGCACCGTTCCACAGCACAGTCACCATGGTTGAGCGCGACGACCTGCCGAGTACGGGCGGCATCAGGCGAGGTGTTCCGCATGGCGAGCATCTCCACATCCTGACGCCGAGGGGATCGCAGCTCTTCGAACAGCTTTGCCCAGGAATTCTGGACGAGCTGGTGGCCGAAGGCGTGCCGACTTGGCTCGACGGCGATCTGTCGAAGCTCCGAATGTCTGTCGGCAGGCACGAAATAGTCCGGTCCGGACAGTTACGAGGCCCGAACGCCTGTGCGCAGTATTACGCGAGCCGTCCGCTCCTCGAGGAAACACTGCGCCAACGCGTCTTCGCGCTACCCAACATCCGTATTGTCGAAAATACCCACATGGCAGATGTGGTCCTACGTGACTACCGCATCGCCGGCATCCGCATCACCGACCGCACCAGTGGGCGAAAGTCAACGCTAGAAGCCGACCTGGTGGTGGATGCCACCGGCCATCGCTCGCGAACACCTGCAGTTTTAGATGAACTCGGTTACGGCCGGCCTCCGGTGGAGGAGACGCCGGCCGGATTGGCCTACACCACCCAACGACTGCAGCTTGCGGCCAACGATTCGCCCGCGCAGTTCGTTACATACCCTGAAGTTCCCAGCCGGTCAGGGGGTTTCGCTTTGATTGCCATCGAGGGTGGCGAAGTTCTGCTGACTGTGTTTTCGACCGCCGGAATCGAAATTCCGAAAGACTACGAACAAATGCTGGAGTTTATTGGAGCCTTCGCACCCGCGGACGTCGTCGCCACTGTCGGTGCGGCGACCCCGCTCGGTCAGGCGGCTCACTATCATTTATCGACCAACCGCTGGCATCGCTACGACAAAATGCGGAAACTACCTGAGGGTCTCTTGGTTGTCGGGGACGCAGTCTGCCGAATGAACCCCCTTCAAGCGAACGGAATGACGGTGGCAGCTTTGGCGGCAACGGAGCTGCAGCATTGCCTTCGCAGGGGCTCAGCACCGTTGACACGCCAGTTCTTTCGTGCAACCGCGAGGAGGATCAAACCCCTATGGCAAGCGGTAACTCAACCGGATGTTGCGCTGCCACAGGCAGTCGGTGGGCGTGCGTATCGCAACCGGCCCACTCGGCCGTTCTTACATGCGGCGCCTGATGTCCGCGGCAGAGACGGACCCTTCGTCGCCGAACATTTCCTGCGGGTCGTCGGCATGGTCGACTCCCCTGCCCGACTCTTTCATCCCACCTTGATATGCCGATTGATCGCGGCCCGAAGATGACGTCGTCTCTGGCTCACCACTCCCACACTGCGTGGTCGTCTGCGGGGTACTGGCCGCAGATGTCGGTGGTATGGGCAGCAACACCCTTGTTGTTGAAAAACAGCTTGGCGTGGTTTGGCCATGCGACCGTCAGAGGATCAGCGAAGTTAGTAACCAAATCCTCAGAGTACGCTCGACGCTGATTCGGGGTCAGCGAAAAGAACCAGTGCATATGTTCTCGTGTCGATTGCTGGATTTCAGTTGAGTGATTGTTGTAATCGATCATGTAGCGCTCGAAGTACACGGGCTCGACGTCTCGTGCCGCGGCCATGATTTGTTCTGCGGTGCATGATGTCTGTGAGTCATCCGGTGCGGGATCGGGTAGTCGTCCGTCGCATCGGCCACCGCAACACCTGGCGCCGCGGCGAGAGTTGCGCATAGAACAATCGCCGCCATCTCGGTACGTAAGCCCACGTCATTCAGCCTTGTCTACAGTGCGCTGCAGAATGCCTGCCTGGTCTGGGCAGTATGTATTGATTGCCGCGCTGAGGAATTGCCACACCTGAGCGGTTGTCGTTCCACGTTGAAGATTGGCGGCGATAAACTCGGCCGACCTTGTAGGCGTCGGCGTCGAGCCCTGTGTACAGCCTCTTGCAGGTGATCTTGCCGATCCAGGCGTTGTAATCCTTCTGGCCGTAGATTCCATAGGTATGCAGCTGGTCTGAGAAATCAGTGTCCGGATCGGCATGCGCCGGCGCCGCGAGTGTCAACCCGGTCGCTATGGCAGCTATACCGAATGCTTTGATGCGCAAGGCGTTTCCCCTAATCCTCCACGACCAGTTCTGGTGCCGGCCGATGGTGTACCCGCGCCGGTCGGCTTCGGACTCTCAACGGCCACCAGAACCACCGTCCGAGTATGCGCGGCGATTGAGGGCGTCATCAATGAACGCACCACCAACGTGTCGAACAGCAGACCCAAGCCGATTGTGGTGCCGCCCTGGCCGATTGATATCAGGTCACTGGTCGCCAAGGACGCCATCGTCACGGCGAATACCAGTCCCGCGGCGGTCACCACCCCGCCGGTGGCACCCATTGCGCGGATGATGCCGGTGTTGATTCCCGCGCCGATCTCCTCCTTGAACCGGGAGACCACTAATAGGTTGTAGTCCGAACCGACCGCGAGCAGGATGATGACCGAGAACGCTAGCACAATCCAATGCAGATTGATGCCCAAGAGGTACTGCCAGACTAGCACCGACAGGCCGAAGGACGTCGCCAGTGACAACACCACGGTGCCGACGATGACCAGCGAGGCAACCAATGCGCGAGTGATCATCAACATGACCATGAAGATCAGCGTGATGGCGCCGAGAGCTGCAATCAGCAGGTCCCACTTCGCGCCGATCTGGATGTCCTTGTACGTTGCCGCCGTCCCGCCCAGGTAGAACTTCGCGTCAGCCAGGGGGGTGCCCTTGACCGCCTCCTTTGCCGCCTGTCATTTCGGCGTCGACGCGGGAGATCCCCTCCGGTGTGGCCGGATCGCTGTCGTGGGTGATGATGAACTGCGCCGACTTACCGTCGGGCGACACCAAGAGCTTCAGCCCACGCTGAAAGTCCGGGCTGTCGAACGCCTCGGGCGGCAGATAGAAGTGATCGCCGCTCTTCGCATCGTCGAACGCCTGCCCCATGACGCTGGCGGTATCGGTCATCCGGCCGATCTGATCGATCAGACCGGAAAAGGTGCTGTACATCGACTTGATCGTCGCCTGCATGTCCGTCGTCACGTTGATCATCGGCGGCAACAGCGCGACCAGTTGCGGCATCAGCTGGTCCAGATCGGTCACATTGGTCAGCAGGGCATTGAGGTTGTCGGCGAGCTTGTCGACACCGTCGAGGCCGTCGAAAAGTGACCGAAACGACCAGCAGATCGGGATGTTGATGCAATGCGGTTCCCAGTAGAGGTAGTTTCGCATCGGCCGAAAGAAGTCATCGAAATCGGCAAGATGGTCGCGCATCTCGTCGGTAGTGGCCTTCATCTCCTGCATGTTGAGCACCATGCTGATGGGTGGTATCAGCCATCCGGCCCGGTGAGCTCATGCATCTGCGTTCATCGTCGCGATGATCACACCGAGTTGATCGCTCATCCGCAGCATGTCGGCCATAACGGCCCTTGAGGAACTGCATGTTCTCCCGCAACGTGACCGGTCTGCAGGCTCACCTGAAACGGAATCGAGCTATGCGCGATTGGATCGCCAAGCGGCCGGGTGATGCTTTGGACTCGTGCGATCCCGGGCACCTCGAAGATCTTCTTGGCGATCCTGTCCAAGACGATCATGTCAGCCGCATTGCGCAGATCGCGGCCGGCTTCGACAAGCAGGATGTCGGGGTTCATCCTTGCGGCGGTGAAATGACGCTCTGCCGCGGCGTATCCGACGTTCGAAGGCAGGTCGGCAGGGATGTAGTGGCGGTCGTTGTAGCTCGTCGTATAGCCGGGCAGCGCCAACAGGCCCACCAGAGCGAGAGCGGTTGCCGCCACGAGAGTCTGTGCCGGCCAGCGGACTACGACGGTACCGACGCGGCGCCAGCCGCGTGTCTTGATCACGCGTCTGGGTTCGAACACGCCGAAACGGCTGCCAACGGCGAGCATCGCCGGCGCCAGGGTAAGCGCGGCGACGACAACGACCGACAGTGCGATTGCGCTGGGAATCCCCATGGATTTGAAGTAATTCAGCCGGGTGAAGTGCAGACACACCATCGCTCCTGCCACGGTGAGGCCCGATCCCAGGATCACATGGGCCACACCGTGAAAAGCGGTGTAATACGCGTCCTCCCGCTCTGGCCAGACTGTCGCGCCTCCTGATAGCGGCCGACCAGGAAGATCGCGTAGTCGGTGCCCGCGGCAATAGCCAACGAAGTCAACAACTCGGTGGCGAAGGTCGATAGTCCGAGCACGCCGAAGCTCGCGACCACTGCGACGATGCCTCGGGCAGCGCACATTTCGATGACGACCACAAAGAGCATCAAACAGTGCGGTCGTAATAGACCGGTAGACGATGAGCAGCATGATGGTGATGGCCACGAGCGTGATGACGGTGATCATCACCAGGCTCTTCTCACCGGCCTCAGTATTGTCGGTGGACAGCGGCGCCTGGCCGGTGACGTAGGCCTTGACACCCGCCGGCGGCTTCGACTCCGCCACGATCTGACGGACTGCGTCCACGGACTCGATACTCGCCGTGGACCCAACATCGCCAACCAGATTCACCATGACGTAAGCGCCTTTGGCGTCGGTGCTCTGCGAGCCGGCAGCGGTGATCAGGTCGCCCCAGTAGTTCTGAACGTGCCGAACATGTTCGGTGTCGCGTTCCAGTTCTCGGACAAGATTGTCGTAATAGCGGTGGGCTTCGTCACCCAGCGGCTGGTCGCCCTCTAGGACGACCATGGCGATGCTGTCTGAGTCGAACTGTTCGAACTGCTGCCCAAGGCGTTTCATCGCGACCGACGCCGGGGCGTCCGGCGGCGACAGCGACACCAAGTGGTCATGGCCGACGATCTCGAGCTGAGGTAGCGCCGCGTTCGTGACCATCATCAGCGCTACCCAGATCAAGATGATGGGTATCGCCAGCAGCCGGATCAGGCGCGCAATAGCCGGCCGCGCTGCGTGCCGCGTGCTCATGCGGCCTTCACCAGGCAGAATGCCTGTGCCGTCATGCCCGGTCGACGACCGGTCTTCCCGCAGCTGCCCGTTGACGGTGATACGGCACCCGATGTTGTCGCTATTTCCTTGTGCCACAACGTTGGCGAACATCGACGGCAACGTCGTCGATACTTGAACAGACCACGGTAGAGTGGTGAAATCGGCGCGTATCGGATTGGCGTTCTCGTCGAGGTAGCTGATGCTCCCGACCGTTTCGCTCGGGCCATAGACCTCGTAGAGGACGCGCTTCGGGTTGAACGCGACGATCCGATCAGCGCCCCCACCGGAGGCACTGGCGGACTGGTGCGAACCGAAGATGCCATGCATCTTGATAGATAGCGAAGCCGCTGAGTGCGGTCGCGATGACCATGACCATCGGAATCCAACTGCGTCCAAGTCTAGATATGACTGCGTGACCACGTCTGTCCCCTTCTTTCGGGTCCCTCGCGCGAGAGAAATGCTCGCCCTCGTTCACCGTCGACGCGGTACGGCTAAATCCATCGAGATGGAGACGGGAGCCCGCGTTGCATAGTGTTGATGTTGTTTGTGGCGGCCGCGAAGCGACTCTGGACGTCGGCCCAGTTGACAACGTTCCAGAATGCCTTGACGTAGTCGCCCTTCAGGTTTTTGTACTGCAGGTAATACGCGTGCTCCCACATGTCGACCAGGAGCAACGGTATGACGCCCAGTGGCACATTGGCCTGTGATCGTAGAGCTGGAATGTCAGCAGTTTGTTGCCGAGGCTGTCGTAGCCCAACACACCCCAGCCCGACCCCTGCAACCCGTTGGCCGCGGCGGTGAATTGAGCGCGGAAGTTGTCGAACGACCCGAACGCGTCGTCGAGCGCCGCGGCTAGCTCGCCGGTGGGCTTGTCGCCACCGTTGGGAGAAAGGTTCTTCCACCAGATGCTGTGGTTGACATGCCCACCCAGGTGAAATGCCAGGTTCTTCTCGATTGACGAAGATCGCCGAATGGTCGCCATGGGCGCGCGCATGCGCAAGCTTGTACAGCGCGAGGTTTGCACCCTGCACATACGCCGCATGATGTTTGCTGTGGTGGAGCTCATTGATCGTATCCGGACATGTAAGGCTCGAGCGCCCCGTAGTCGTAATCCATTTCAGGCAAGCTGACTTCAATCACGAGTTCTCTCCTTTGTGGGATGCTGCGCCGAACCGACAACACAAACGCCCAGTCGTTTCGGTCGAGGGTGCAATGTGCGGTGCTTCACGCCGCGCCGTGACGAGATCCGCGTCACCGTCCCGGAGCCGGATCGACCGTCACCAGCGACCCTGCTTCAGCGGTGTCGACGACAAAAACCGCAAGCAATTTGGCGGGGTCGGTGGCGCTCACGTTCTCGGCGAGCACATGGTGGTCAGATCCGTCTTCCTGCCATGTCTCTCCAGCCTGATAGACGCGCGCAGGCTCGCCCTCGACCTGGCTGCGGATCGTTCCGGAAACTACGTAGGCCATGATGAAGGAGGAACCCGCGTGGCGGTGCGGTGCGTCCTTGGCGCCCGGCGCATACGAAACCTGCAGCGCTACAACTGACTTGCCGGGAATGTTGTGGACGGGCTGGTTGAAGACTGATTCGATAACCCCGCCGCCGGCGCCGCCAGTCGCACCGCCGCCGTCGCCTGGATGTGCAGAAGCAACGCCGGCGGCCGAGCCGCCGATCAGCAGCGCCGCGCCAAGACGGGTAGCGATTCGGGAAAACTCGATCATGATTGGACCTCCAAGCCGTAGGGTTGAACTCAGTACGCGCGGTTCTACGCACGGCCTTGGACGGTACGGATTTTCGATGGCGTAGTCGCCATCACGGTGTCATGGGGATTGCTGCCAGCGAGAGTGGATTTAGGCACGATCGGCGCACTGGCCGCGGCCGTAGCTCAGTTCGCAGAGCATCGGTTGCGGGATATCTAGTCGAGGCGAAGTGCGCCGATGCTTGTTATCAACGGCTGGCGATCAGTACTGCGTGGGGGGCGTGCCGCAATCGCGCATCGGTACAGGATGTTTGACATCGGTGGCGATGCGTCCGACATTGTCGGACGCAAGGACCTTCTCGTACCAGCGATCGGCATAGTATTCGTCGTTGAAGGGATCGACGTCGCGGTAGCCGAATTGACGGTACATCTCGGTCGCCTCATACAGCTCGTGCCTGTTTTCTAGGCGGAGCGATCGGATACCGTTATCCCTTGCGCGACACTCGAGTTCGTCCAGTATGCGACTTCCAACGCCCAGACCGCGGTAGTCCCGTGAGACCCAGATTCGTTTGATTGCACCGATACGGTCATCGCCAAACGTCATTGCACCGCAACCGACTGGTAGGTCACGGGTATACGCCATAACCAGCAGTCCGCCTGGTGGTATCAACTGCTCGGGCGGCAACTGCCTACTGATACTGGGATCGAAGCCGCCGTACCGGTCTGCCAATTCGGCGTAGTAGGCATCCAGGCAGAGTTGGAAATGTGGGTGGTGCGGGTCGCCGACGCGAACACTGACCGTCGCCGCTCGCAGGAGCCGATCAAGCTGCCGCATAGCGAAGACAAGCCGCTTGCGTTGCGCGGCGTTGAGGGCGGACAGTAGACGTTCGAATGCATCGTCTAGCCGCCGCTCTTCATCCTGCAGCTTTATGCGCCCTTCAGTCGTTAGTCGAGCCGCCGCGATCTCGTCGTGCGGTGCACTGCGATCAAGAGCTACCAGCCGAGCGTCTTCCAATGCGACAAGTAGCAGGCGCACATCCCGAGTCGTCAGTTGCGTCTCCGAAGTCAACCGCGCGATATCGGTACCGTCGTCTCCGATTGTTTGCATGACGCGAAGCTCGCCGAGCGGGCGATCGGTATACGGGGGTTGGTCGTTACGAGAGCAGATCCAATCGACAATGGTGCGATTGAATTGTCTTACCTGGGCGATGAGGTCTGCCGTCATCCGTCAGCCATCCCTTCTGTGATGCCGTCGGAATTGTTAACGCCGTTTGTCGACGTTATGTCTCTTGGTGGTAGATCCCTGCTGCCGACCAGATTTCACATGGTGACTCACACTGTGCGGCAGAGGCCGACGCCGGCGCCCATTCGAATGACAAGCGCATTCAGCACACACTCAATATCCTGCGGTAGGATCCCAAGCTTGCATGACCAATCGTCGGGACATCACAATTTGGTCCTGCGGTAGGCATGTTGATGTGACATCGGTTTCGAGCCAGCTAGCTCATCATGTGGGCGCGGCGGCGAAAAACTCCCCTGTGTGGCGCTAAAACCCGTTGATGGTCAATGGGGTGGAACGGGCTCGCTGTACCTATGTTGTGAGGGTGTGACTGCCCTATTTGACCACCACCCCGCCACCGCCAGCGTTGACATGGACACCGCCAAAACAACTTCCGTCGATGCGGATTTTCATCGTGAGTTCGAAGAGACAGCTACACCGATACTCGCGACCTTGTTTCGCATCGCGTGGAGACTGACTGGGAACACTGCTGACGCTGAGGATCTACTGCAGGACACGATGGTGCGCGCGTACAGCGCATTCCCCGCTCTGCAGAGCCAGACCTACATGAAGGCTTGGTTTGTTCGGATCATGCGCAACATTTGGATCGACGACTACCGCCGGAGCCAACGCCGACCTGTCGAATGGCTTACGGACAACATCGGAGATGTTGGCCCATTCAACGACGCCTGTCGCGAACACAGCACGCGAGATGCTGTCGAGGGCCAGGTAATAGGGACCGCACCAGACACAGAGGTGACCAACGCTTTTCGGTCCCTCCCGGCAGATCTGCGCCGAGCGATGTACTACGCATACGTTGAAGGCTTCCCGTACAAGGAAATCGCGAGAATCGAGTGCATACCGGTGGGCACGGTAATGTCGAGGTTGTATCGAGGGCGACGCAGGATGCGTGTCCTACTACCGCATCTCGGTCCTGATTTCTAGCCGCCGTGACGATCCGCTGTGGTTAGTACTCTTCCCGTCCCGCTGAGTCGAGTTGGGCGGGATCATGCCATTCGGTGGCAATGCTCGAGATACTCCGCCGCTGCGCGCCGCTTAACCGCTGCGACCGTCGCTGCGAATGTTCGGTCGGTGTCGAAGCTGACGTCTGGCTGATACATCCCGACGCCAGTCGCTAACGCCGCTCTCCGCCTGACAGCCGCCGCGACCATGACAGACGCTCGGTCGACTACACCTGAGTCCCCCTGTTGCATCAACATACCGAGTAGCAGGCTCTGCAACCACGGTTCAAAGTTGAAGGCTTGTGTTTCGACGATCGCATCGAATTCGCCCGCGGTGATGTGTTGCTTCATCAGCGGAAGCACCAGTTGCTCTTCGTGATGCAGGTGGCGCTCTAGTGCAACTATGAGTCTGCCAGTAACTTCAATGAAGGTGTCGCGGCGACTCGCCGTTGCGCTATACCGCCAGCGTTGCAGCGCAGCTTCGAACTCGTCAAGAAGATCGCCTACCTCACCGTGATCCTTGCGCATCCGTCGTTCCGGCCACTCGAACGAATCGCATGATCGTTCAACCAGCAGCGGCCACAGCGCCTCGGTTTCGCCGCGGCAGTGCAAATCGAGCGCGGCCACTACAACTTCCGCGTGACTCGCGACCGCAGAGGCGCGATCCTGTGCTCCTGAAGTGACTCGGCTGGCCGCTATCGCCAATAACTCAAACTGCCTGCGCAGCATGGCGTGCAGAGAGAGCTCCGCACGCTCGACGTAGTTGTCGATCTGGGTGGCCTGGCTGAGGGCATTCGAGTGCGTGATCGCCATGATGTCGAAGGTAGGCGTCACAAGTGACCAGTGACACCAACTGAGATGGGGGTTTTTACTCACCGCAGAAGTGGGGATAGCTGCAATGTGCAAATCGAGTGGGCTTGGTAGTCATCGAGAACCCTTCGATACTGCGGATGATCTCAGGTCTTGAGGCCGCGGTACCGCCCGGAAGTCCTACCCGCGAACATCATTCCGCGATATCGCTATATCGTGTCCACCGCGACTCTGACGACTATCGTGGTCCCGAAGCCGTATGGACTGATGATTTCGAACTGACCGCCGAGCACTTCGACGCGGTCCCGAAGTCCGATCAGACCCGATCCATTACCGACGGTCGCGCCACCGATCCCATTGTCACGGATAGTCAGATGCAGGCTTCCGCCCTTGATTCTGGCTCGAACCGTGACCTCCGATGCTCGAGAGTACTTGGCCGCATTCGTCAGGGCCTCTGCCACGATGTAGTACGCCGCAACCTCAACTCGTTCGGGCATCCTAGGCGTCACGTCGAGGTCTATCGATACAGGTATCGCAGAGCGGCGAGCCAATCTTTGAATCGCAGAATCGAGGCCACGTGTCGACAGAATGGACGGATGCATGCCGTGAGAAAACTCCCTCAGCTCCACGGCGACTGCACTGAGTCCGGCAATGACCGACGATAGCTCCCGGCGGACTCCGTCCTGATCGGGCGCGATCATAGTTTCGACGGCTCGAAGTTGAAGGGCGAGGGAGACGACGTGTTGCTGCGCGCCGTCATGCAAGTCGCGTTCGAACCGCTGCCGCGCTTGATCAGCAGCGGCCACGATTCTGGCGCGAGAAGCGTTGAGCTCGGCTCGTGTTGAGGCATTCCCGATCGCGGTTGCTATCAGATCAGCGAAATCCGCCACACGGAGTTCGGTATCGGGTGGCGGTGGTTCGGACCGCGCTGACCCGACAATCACGGCACCCCATGCCCTGTCGTCTACGACGATCGGGGCGCCAATAGCGAGAAGTATGCCCATTGACCGCATGCGATCGGCGATCGGTCCCTCTGCATTGACGTAGTCCATCCGTTCTGGCCGACGATTTCGCTGGATCCGCGCAGCGAGGTTGTCGCCGACCATCGACAGGAGCGCACCTTCCGGCATGGTCACGTTGCCGTGCTGGTCACGTGCGTCTACGACGACGGATGCCCCGTCAGGGCCGTACTGGACGATCACGACATTCTCTACACGCAGTCCTCGAGAAAGTTCCGCCACCGCCGCTGGATAGATTTGTGTCGGAGGGGTGCCGCGGGCAACTAGCGTTGCTACACGGCGCAGCGCGGCCTGTTGTTCGGCCAGCCTTCTCGCCAATGACGCTGCAACGTCAGCTTCTCGGCGCCGATTTTCGGCCTCTGCTGCCCGCATCCGTACCAGCCAGCCGAGGACATTCGCTACGAACGCAATCGGTAGGAAGACAAGCAACGATATGAAATCGTCTGCGGCGATCGGCGCAGCGTGACCGAGATGGAAGTAGAAGTAGACGAGTCCGCTGACGAACGATGTCGTCAACGCGAGCCCCAAGCCGCAGCCGGCTGATACGACCAACACGCCGAGGAGGAATAGCGCCCGGAAAGAGTGTTCCGACCCCATCTTCTGGAACCAGTAGACCAACAACGCTTCGGCACCGATGAACGAAGTAGCGACAGCGACGCCGACACTGAGCGGCAAAGGCTTCGCGCCTACCAATCGGTCGAGCGCCGTTCGCATTGATCTCAACCTCGTTCTTCGAGTGTACTTGGCACCTTCTGAGCGCAGCGAACCATTCGGCGGGATCAGTGACCTCATGTTGGTCACAGGCCCAAGCCACTTACTAGAGTCGTGACCCGAAACGCAGGACGGTTCCGCGATATTCAATCTCACCTAAATCCCGCCCCCGTCAGCTAATTGCCCCACGCCCAGCACGTCTCGAGAGCCTCCGGATGATGCTGTTGCGTATCAGCTGAAGATTGATGTCCGCACGGTTAACACAGCGTGCGGGCGATCACCGCAACTCTTCGATGACCTTGACGAAGTAGTCCGCGTGAAACTCCATCACAGTTAGATATGAGATGTTATGCCGCTCCGCGTGGCTGCGTAGGGTGTCAGCGATCTCTTTCGGAGTGCCGTGAAGCACACCAGGAAGGCGAGCCAGCTCCTCATCCGGCAAATCAGGCAGCTTGCGCCGGGCAAGACTTAGGTCGGCTCGGCCTGACGTGTCTGTCGGCAGCCCGGCGAGCAACAGATTGACTTCGAGGCTCTCGAATCGCGGTCCCGCTGCATTCCGGATCACCGCAATTCGGTCTGCGAGCGAATCCGATACTCCGGGCTTACCAGGCTCGCCCGACAGACCAACGATGTCGGCCCGCTGCACAGCCATCGTGAGGAGGCGATTTCCGTTGCCGGCGATCATAATTGGAACATTGGGGAGCTGTGACCGTACCAGCGTTGCTACGCCGTCCAAGTGGTCGATCCGAGCCCTGGCCCCTGCCGTGGCAAATGCGGTGATTGCCAACTCTTCCGGTACGTATCCCGCTCCCAGTCCAAGTTCGAGTCGGCCATCGCTGAGCTTGTCTACCTCTGCAACATCGCGGAGTAGCAGTGTCGGATTGTAGAAAGACACGTTGATTACAGCTGTACCCAGCCGCATGGTCGACGTTGCGCCAGCGGCGGCGGCTAGCGCGGGAAAGGGTGCTACTGAACCGAGGTGGTCTGGGACGCTGAGCACATCGAAGCCATATGACTCGAGTCGCTTCACCTTCTTCTTGAACTCATCAGGCGTGCTGAAGGTAGATGCGTGGGCGGACTCGAGGGCGGCTAGCAATACGCCGAAGCGGAAACTACTCACACGTTGCTTAAACGTCGTGATTGAAAGAGCTATTCAACTTGTCGTGATGTTGGAAGTCAGTCGTTCCCGCTGATGCGCACGAGCGATGCTGCGCTTCGGATAACTAGGCGTCTTCGGCGACCCGGATGATCGTCTTTCCCGGGGGACGCTTTGCCGGGTCGAATGCCGATGGAGCATCGGCCAGGGATAGCACCGACCCGACGACGGGACGCAACTGGCCATTGCGAAGTCTGCGCTCGAGGCCGGCCAATTGCGACCGATCTGGTTCGACGACGAAGAAGATCGCCCGAGCACCGTCGGGCTGCAATCGTGGCGGCTCCGCGATGGTGACGAGTAAGCCTCCAGGACGCACGATTTTCGTCGAACGATCCAAAATTTCGCCGCCGATCACATCGAACACCAAATCGACCTGGCCGACGTCGTCAAGGCCATCCTGTTCCAGGTCGACATACTCGTGAACGCCCAGTTCGAACGCCGCCTGTCGTTGCGGACTGCGCCCCGTACCGATCACCCGTGCGCCCACCTCGCGGGCTAGTTGAACCGCAAGTGAACCAACACCTCCTGCCGCGCCATGGATGAGAACGGTCTGTCCAGTGGTGAGACGGCCGTGTTCTATCAGGCTCTGCCAGGCTGTCAGTCCGGAGATTGGCAGCGCAGCGGCCACCGTGTGATCCACGTCAGCGGACAGTGCCACAAGGTTACGAGCCTCTACCGCAACATATTCCGCGAGCGTGCCGTCGCGCGTCCAATCCGTAAGCCCGAAAACACGCTGGCCGATCGTCAGCCCGGTTGTGCCGTACCCCAAAGAGGCGACGGTCCCGGAGACCTCATGGCCGGGAATCGACGGTGTGCGGTCTCGGCCCGCCCGGTCAGTCCAGGTACCGGGCCAATCGAGCTCGCCCGGTGTGAACCCGGCCGCGTGCACCCGAACGATTACGTCGTTCTCTGCGGCATGTGGGTATGGCACCTCTGCCAATACAAGTCCGGCAGCACCGGCGCTGCGATTCTGCGCGATGATCGCCTTCATAATCGTTCTCCTTTCACCACACCGAAGACTGCCACGTCAGGCCGCGATCTCTACTCGGCCCAGCGAGCTGAAGACTGCGGACACCACGGACCCTTTGGACAGGGTGACGGCATCGGTCATTCCACCCGTGAGTACGAGCCAGCCTTCACGCAAAGTATGCCCGCGCTTGCCGAGGTCGTTCGCGGCAGCCGCGAGCGCCTGTGCAGGATGCCCTTGCACAGCAGCACCCGTCGCAGTGTCGATGACTCGGCCATCCATCTCGAGTACACACGGTTCCAGCGCGAGGTCCAGTCCCACGGCCGGGCGGGTAAGCGAGCCGGTGACAAAGCCCGCACCCGAAGCGTTGTCAGCGATGACGTCGGGCAACGTGAACTTGAAGTCCTCAAATCGACTGTCTATCAGCTCGATTGCACCGACGACCTGGTCGACCGCCCGCAACGCAAGCGGCCCGCTGACACCGGGACCGCCGAGATCTCGCCCCAGAACGAAGGCAATCTCCGGTTCTGCTCGGGGATGGATGAAGTTGTCGAAATCGAGCGACTCCCCGGATGGCAGGATCATCGCGTCCGTCAGCCAAGCGGTAAGCGGGCTAGCGATGCCCATCCGACGTTGCTTGGCCGCTGACGTCAAACCCAGCTTCACACCAACCAGGGTCTCCCCCCGTTCGATGCGCAAGCGCAGGATTTCATCCTGTACGGCATAGGCAGTCTCGACGTCCAGATCTTGCCACTCGTCGGTTAGCGGGGCGCCCGCGATGCGTTGATCGGCACGGTCGAGCAGCGCCTTCGCTGCCTGCACGATCATGGGCTTTTTGGACATGGTGCACCCCTGCTTGTCGCTGTGACATGACTCGGATTGGAAGGCTATGGAATGTCGGCGAATTCACGAGGCCACCGTCCGGCAAAGACGGACACCACATTCCGTTCCCATGCAATAGATAGAACGCTGTACTGCGCGACGTTGATGTCTGTGACGGCCATGTTCGGCCTCGTGCCTCAGACCGATCGGAAGGAACCCGGTGAGCAATCGCATCCTCCTCAGCGGAGGCCACCTCGTCACTATGGACCCTGCGCTCGGAGATCTCGAGGGGGATGTCCTCATTGATGGCAACCGCATCGTTGAGGTCGGTAATGGGCTGGTGGACACCACCGCGGAGTTGGTCGAGCTCAACGGCGCTGTCGTGATCCCTGGACTGATCGACACCCACGTGCACCTGTGGCAGGCCGCGTTACGGGGAATGGCATCGAGCTGCTACGGACGGGAGTACTTCGGAGTCGTCCATCCCCTGTCAGGCCGGTTACGTGCCTCCGATATGTACGACGCGACCTACGCCGGTGCCCTTGAGCTTCTGACACACGGCGTCACCACTGTTTTTGACTTCTGTCATGCCACAAACTCTCCCGAACACGCGGCGTCGTCTCTAAAAGCGCTGGACGAGTCTGGGATCCGCGCACTGTTCGGCTTTTGCTTCCGGCACCGACCGGAGGCGCCAGTGAAGGGGTTCGAGACGCTCGAGCAACGCCAAGTGGTTCTTCGCGAACTCAATTCTGCCTGGAGTGGTCACGATCGCGTACGCCTTGCCGCGGCACTCAACAATATTGATCATGTGTCAGCCGAGGCTCATTCGCAAGAACTGTCGATAGCACGCGAACTCGGTCTCATGTCGTCCCTTCATTCCAATTTGCCGGGTCAAGTCAGCCTTTCGCACGCGGGCGGACTGCTTGGAGACGACATCTTGTGGGTGCACGCCGGACCGATCACCGATGGTGAACTCGACCTGCTTCATGAGCATGGAGGGGCGATCGCCTGCACTGCGGAGATCGAAGCGGGTCAGATGTCGATAACACCAGTCGTGAACCGGGCGTGTCATCGTCGTGTTCCAGTCACATTCGGTACCGACGTGCCCGCAGCCACGAACGGCGACATGTTCACCGCACTTCGCATCACCCACGCCATATCGCGGCTCTGTGATGCTCAACTCGAGAAGGCACAAGGCAGGACTGGCTCTCGAACACCGTGGTCACCGACGTTGACCTCCGGCGACATGCTGCGGATGGCGACTATGGGCGCCGCTGACGTCCTTGGACTCGGAGACGAGATCGGCAGCATCACGCCGGGAAAGAAGGCGGACCTGGCCGTGGTGTCCACCGAGCCGTTCGGTTTAGGGGCGGCCAGTCCGGTGGACTTCGCTTTCTTTCAGGCGTCGTCGCGCAATATTGAGCGCGTCTACGTCAGCGGACGCCTGGTGGTTGCGCACGGCACGCCGGTCGGAGTCGATATGGGCACCGCTCGTATCAACCTCGACTCGACACGCGATTGGGTGCTGGGTCGGCACCCCGAAAGCCCATGGACCGAGATCGACGATGCCGCCAGAGCGCGATACGAGGCGGGGCAGGGCAAGGCTTAAGGTCTGGAGCATCGGCAGATGCTGCCGTCCGTCGTCGATCGGTCGGCGTGTGACTGATGTCGCACCGAAGTCATTCACGTACAGACGATTTGGTGTTTCGGCGCACCCAGCTCACGAGCCCAGATGGCGTCGCGTCCGGCAATTCCGGACGGACGCGTCGATCTTTTGAGACGCCGGACACATGATTGCACGACCGCGCAACAGCGCGGGTGTTGACAAGTCAGACGAATCGCCGTGTGCCACAACCGGCAGATCGAAGGGCTCATGGACGGGCTCAGACCGATTCAAACCGATATCTCATATCAACCACTCAGTGACAAGGAAGTCCGATGACCACGACGACGCCCGGCAGCAAGAACGATATAGATGTACACGCGCACTGGTTTCCACCACGCATCATTGAGGCATTCGACAGCCTCGGCTCACGTAAGGCGTGGCCGCCGCACGGCGATTCACTCGGCGATCGCGCCGAAGAGCTCGCGTACAGCAGTTTCGACACACAGATTCTCGGCCTTGGCCACAATCAGCCCAGTTTTGCAGATCGTGATGCCGCTGCTTAAGTGTGCGCAATTGTGCAACGATCTATACGCCGAAGAGATCGCCAAGTATCGACAATCATCTTCAAGGCTTTCGGTGCCGTACCGCTTCCCCACGTCGCCGAGGCGGTCTCGGAAGCTCGCCGATGCCTGTACGAACTCGGTTTCGCCGGCATCGGCATCGGTACTACTGCCGGAGGGCTCAGCCTCAGCAGTGAAGCAGCTCTACCCGCTGTGGGAATTCCTCGATGACGAACGCAGTGTCGTTTTCGTCCATCCTGTCGGAAGCCCCGACACCTTTACCAGCGGCATGGAGGCCTACATGTTGGGCCCCAAATTCGGCGGGCCGCATGAAGCTGGCCTTGCCGGAATCCATCTCGTCGTCTCGGGAGTGACGAGACGATTCCCCGATATCAAGTGGATCCTTGCCCCGATGGGCGGCACGATGCTGTATCTATGGCGTCGGTTCGAGGAAATCAGTCACCAGTCTGGGCCAAGATGATCTGCTTGAGCATGATCCCGCCGACGCACTCCGCAGCCTCTACTTCGATACCACCCTCAGTGACGACCCCGCAGTTCTACAATTCGCCATCGATTCCGTAGGTGCGCAACAACTTGTATAGGTACGGACAGTCCTCGCGTCAACCCGTCATCATGGCTCGATGCGGTCGCCACCGGACTGGGGGCTCAATCCGGTCAAAGATCTCGACGCAGTCCGCTTTGGCAATGCACGCGAGTTGGGCCTGTGATGTCCGCGCAACGGTCTGTCCAACTTGTCAGCGATAATCGATCGGCAACGCACGTCGACGAATCGCGGACGCCCGTTTGCGGCAACAGTTCCGCGATGTCGATGGCCGGTGTCGCCACCCCTGTGGCCATAGTCACGACGTTCAGCGGCGATAGGCCACATGGCGCCACGGTGAGTGCGTTCATGTCGCTCTCCATGGAGCCGCCCCTGCTTCTCATTTCTCTTGACAAGCGATCTGAGCTGCTTCGGTTGATCCATGCATCACATGCTTCGGACTCAATGTGCTCGGGCGCGGGCAGCATGAGGTGGCGGCATCATTCGCAAAACGGGCTGCCGACAAGTTCCACGGACTTCAGTGGCACGCCAGGCATGGCGTGCCGCGCCTGGCAGACATATGCGGATGGGTGGCTTGCGATGTGATTTGAGTTCCTCGACGCGGGCGACCACACGATGATTGTTGGACGCGTCATCGAAGCTGAGCACGATTGAATGCACCGCTGACGTATCACCGGCGCACATTTGGCACCCATGTCGATCGCTCGGGTCCGCTATAGTCGGCCTCGAGTCGGCGCGGTGCCCGCACGCCCGAATCTCGGGTATCGTCTATCCGCCGGCCCTCTGTCGGCGGCGATCGTGACAACGCCTGTCAAGCCTCAGCGCGGTTTCGTCGCGGCGGATCCAGACATGGCGGCAACGGTGTTGACCTCACAACGCGCGTATGGCCGCGTCGGTGAGCTGAACTGGAATCGCTGCCTATGGCACTGACGCATTAGTGTCCGCGAGCCAGCACCCGGTAGTTGATCAATGACGCAGTCTTGGGCGCAGTCTTAGCGACGTTCGCTGGTGCAACGCTCACGGCCTTAGGTGCACATTGGTGTCCGATATTTCCGGACAGAGGGGTCGACGGGTCAAGCGGTCGGATCGCATCATGGACGAATCCCGCAAGAGCTTGGGCCACGACATAATATCGCAGACTCGATTATGGATCGAAGCAGTACCACGAAAGTCGAGCCATGTCGTTACCGCATCAGGACCAATGCTCGATACGGTTTCCCGGCTGTTCGAAGGGCGCGCAACGACTCCATCCGTCGCCGATCAAGCGACACCTACACCTCCACCGACGCCCTCAATCCCAGCCCAGCATCCCATCATCCACCACCGCGACAAAGGAATTCCGATGACATCAGCTCCAACTACCGATGTAAGCACCCAAGATAAGCCCGGCAGCGCAGGAACTGATCGCGCGCGCTCAGAGTTTCCGCCAGCAGCTTTGGGACGATGCCCCGAGCGTCGATCGGAATCGCCGGCTTTCCGACAGCACTTACGAAGCGCTCCGCGACGCGGGGCTGCTGGCGCTCACGATCCCGGAACGGTTCGGTGGCCTCGGCAGTGACATGCGTAGCTACCTCGAGGTGACGATTGAGCTCGGCCGCGGCTGCGGATCCACGGCATGGGTCGCCGGTGTCATCAATACCGGCAACTGGGTGGCGGCCCAATACTCGGAACAGGCTCAAGACGAAGTTTGGGGCACCAATCCCCTCGCAACCACATCAAGTATCTTGGCCCCGACGAGCCTCGGCGGTGGTTGTCGACGGCGGCGTGGTTTGAACGGCAAGTGGGGTTTCACTTCGGGTGTCAACCACAGCGAATGGGTGTCGTTGTGTTATCCGTCTGTGTCACCTGATGATGCGGCCATGCGACTCGCGCTCGCGCCTGTTGGCGAGCTGACGGTGGAAGACACGTGGTACGTGTCGGGCATGCGCGGAACCGGCAGCAACACCATCATCGCTCAAGACCTGTTCATCCCCAACCATCGCATTCGTTCGGTTGGGCCGTTGTTCGTCGGAGATAACATCCGCTCTGCGCAAGAAGTGAACAAGCGAGTCAGTATGGCCGGCATCCTTCCGCTCTCCCTTGTGGGACCTCAGCTCGGTCAGGCGAAGGCGGCACTGGATTTCGTGATCGAGAACGCGCCGAAGCGGCGCATCACCACCACGAACTTCGCGTCACAGTCGGCGTCGGTCGGTGTTCAGGTCGACGTAGCCGACGCGGCGAGCACCATCGATGCCGCACTGGCGATGTGCCGGAACGCAGCAGACACGCTCGACGACTGGGCGTCGCAACGGCATTTCCCGACCCCGGTCGAGCGGACTCGCTTGCGCAACAATATGGCGTGGTCCATGAAGCACGCCTTCCAGGCAGTTGACCAGCTGATGTCGGCACATGGATCGTCGGCGTTTGCCGATTTCAATCCGCTTCAACGGATTTGGCGCGATGCAGGGATTGCCTCTCGCCACGCCGTGTTCTATCCTCGCGTCGCACAAGAGGTTTACGGAAAGACGATCCTGGATCAGGATCCATTCGAGGTTACGTTCCTCGTCTGACCGGGACGCTCATGTGCCCTACGAAGTCCACCGGTTCGACAGCCCTGCCTGCCCGGGGTTGGTGATCTGGTGGCGGTTGGGCTCCCGGCTTGGCATCACCCCCTCGCCCGCGCCGGGAGCCCAGCGCACCCCCGCTATGCCGTCCCCAGCCTTTAGACCCGCCTCAGGCAAGAACGGAGGATTGAGATGTTCGAACGCAGCCGGTCGGTGGAAATCGTTGCAGGTTCATTCAGCCATACCCAGAGCGGTCGGCTGCGTGAAATCTTGGGAAGTCTGGTCGATCACCTGCACGCCTTTGCCGAGGACGTGAAACTCAGCAATGACGAACTGGCGATCGGTATCGACTTCCTGACACGAACGGGCCAGCAGTGTGACCACACGCGTCAAGAGTTCGTTCTGCTGTCCGACATCTTGGGTCTGTCGATGCTGGTCGACTCGATCGACAACGACCGAGGAAACGAAGCGACCGAGTCGACCGTGCTCGGGCCGTTCCACATGGTGCAGTCCCCCGAGCGTCAGCTGGGCGACTCGATCGCACTGGCCGCCGGAGGCGAGCCGACCTTGGTGACGGGTCAAGTCCTCTCGGTCGACGGTGACGTTGTTCCCGGCGCAGTCGTCGATGTGTGGCAGGCCGACCATAACGGCTTCTACGACGTCCAAATCCCTGAGTCCGTCCCCGAGCGAAATTTGCGAGGTCTGTTCATCTGCGATGAACACGGCGGATTCGCCTTCCGCACAATAATGCCCGCGCCGTACCCCATCCCCCAGGACGGACCGGTGGGTGAGTTGCTGCGCGCCACAGCGCGGCACGGCAACCGGCCCGCGCACATTCACTTCATCGTCGGAGCGGAAGGACACGCTTCGTTGACCACCCACATATTCGTGGCCGGTTCGCCCTATCTGGACTCCGACGCCGTTTTCGGAGTCAAGGACAGCCTTGTCGTGGACTTCCCAGAAAACCGAGACAGCACGCTCGCCGCGCAATACGGCATGCCGACCCCATTCCGGCATGCCCACATCGACATTCGTCTCGCGAAGGCAAAGTAATGAGCGAATCCGGCCGATACTTCGTCCACAACCAGCGCAAGATCCGTGTCGTCTTTGAGCCGGGCAGTGTGGACCGACTTCCCGTGGAAGTTGATCGGCTCGGCTGCCAACGCGTCGTATTGGTCGCGAGCACTCGGTACGTCCCGGTATTGACCAGACTGCTGAATGGACGAGTCGCGGCCGTTATCGCCCAGGCCCTCATGCACGTTCCGGCCGAGGAAGTCGACAACGCCGTGGCCATCGCTACTGCCACCGCCGCCGATGGGGTCGTTGCCGTAGGAGGCGGATCGGCAATAGGCCTAGCCAAGGCGATCGCCTTACGTATCGGTATCCCGATTCTCGCTGCGCCGACTACTTACTCAGGCTCGGAGATGACGCGCGTGTGGGGCATCACGACGGCGGGCAAGAAGGCAACCGGACGTGATGAGGACGTTGCACCCAAAACCGTCGTGTACGACCCGGATCTGCTGAGCACGCTCGCCGGCGAGCGCAGCCATTCCCAGCGCGTTCAACGCAATCGCGCACGCCGTCGAAGCGCTGTATGCGCCCGATCGCACACCGATCACCGACCTATACGCATCCGAGGGAATCGCGGCATTGACTCGGGCGATCCCGCTATCGACCAACGGCGGACGACACCGCAGTTGCAGACGCGCTCTACGGGGCGTGGCTGTGCGGGATGTGCCTGGACACCACGGCCATGGCATTGCATCACAAGATTTGTCATGCTCTCGGCGGCACACTGGGCCTGCCGCATGCCGAGACACACACCGCGGTGCTTCCGCACGCATTGGCGTTCAATGCTCCCTCCGTCCCTGACGCGATCGTGCTGCTGAGTGACATCCTGGATTCGGAAGACCCGGCGAATTTCTTGCTGAATCTGGCCAAAGACCAGGGTGCCCACACTGCGCTGCGCGACGTGGGGATGCGACTGGAGGATATCGATACGGTCGCCGATGAGATCCTCGCCGTCCCCTATGCCAACCCCCGGGAAATCACGAAAGACCATCTTGTCGGCCTGCTACATCGGGTCGCGACCGGCGCACGGGCGGTATCCGAGCCCGCCATATCCCACTGATTGGTTGATCGATGATGCAAATCGTGAACGATCCGGACGAGGCCGTCGCCGACATCTCCGACGATTCAACGGTTCTCATCGGCGGCTTCGGTATGGCCGGCATGCCGGTCGAGCTCATAGACGCACTGATTCGTCACGGAGCGTCAGATCTGACCGTGGTGAGCAACAACGCCGGCAACGGTGACGCAGGGCTTGCGGCACTGCTTGCGGCCGGCCGCGTGCGGAAAATGATCTGCTCGTTCCCCCGCCAGCCTGACTCTTGGGTATTCGACCGCCTCTATCGAGCCGGCGAGATCGACCTCGAACTTGTCCCGCAGGGCAACCTAGCCGAGCGGATCCGGGCCGCAGGAGCGGGCATCGGAGCGTTCTTGCCCCACTGCTGTGGGGACCTGGCTCGCCGAAGACCGTGAAGTCCGCATCATTGATGGGCGAACCTATGTGCTCGAATATCCCATCCGCGGCGACGTCGCGCTCATCGCCGCTCATATGAGTGACCGTATGGGTAACCTGGTGTACCGCAAGACCGCTCGCAATTTCGGGCCCATCATGGCCGCCGCTGCCGAGCTCACCATCGCGCAGGTGAGTCAGATTGTCGAAACCGGTGACATCGACCCGGAACACGTGGTGACGCCGTCGATTTATGTCGACCGTGTCGTCGAGTTCCCGGCTTCGGCCATCGCGATCGCATCATGAGCCACCAAAGTGAGTCCTCACGGACTGAAGAGCATGTGATCGAGGCCCACTTAGCCGCGAGGAGATGGCTCGTGCTGTCGCCGTCGACATTCCTGACGGTTCCTATGTGAATCTCGGTATCGGTCAACCGACCACGGTTGCCGAATGCCTTGAACCCGATCGAACCATCATTTTGCATACCGAGAACGGGATGCTGGGGATGGGTCCGGCGGCCCGCGGCAACCTGGTGGATCCCGATCTGACCAACGCCGGGAAGAGTCCGGTCACCGAATTGCCGGGTGCGGCGTACTTCCACCACGCCGACTCGTTCGCCATGATGCGCGGCGGTCATCTAGACGTATGCGTGCTCGGCGCCTATCAAGTCTCTGAGTGCGGAGATCTCGCCAACTGGCACACCGGCGATCCCGATTCGATTCCCGCCGTTGGCGGCGCGATGGATCTGGCGATCGGCGCCAAGCGCGTTTTCGTCATGATGACGTTGCTTACCAGCGACGGAAAGCCCAAGTTGGTGCCTGAGTGCTACTACCCTCTGACCGGCGTGAACTGCGTTAGCCGTGTGTACACCGAATATGCGACATTTCTCATCGAAGACTCCACGGTATGGGTTCGCAATACGTACGGGGTGTCGGTAAGCGAGCTTCAACACATGCTTGCGGTCAAGCTGCGTCGACTCGAGGATTGAGCGGCTTCGCCGGGACGAATCGCCTTATCGCCCTAGGGTCAGCTACGCGGGGGTGCCCCCAGTTCGCGTTTGATCTCTAGTGCGATGTCGATGAGCTGGTCTTCCTGGCCGCCGATGAGTTTGCGCTGCCCGGCACGGTGCAGCAGCTTGTGGGCGGGCACGCCGTAGCGCTCGGACTGGCGGATGGCGTGCTTGAGGAAGCTGGAGTACACCCCGGAATAGCCCATGATCAGCGCATTGCGGTCGAGCAGGCACTCGGCGGGCATCGCGGGCGCGACCACCTCTTCGGCGGCGTCGGCGATCTCGAAGAAGTCGATGCCGGTCTTCACGCCGATCTTGTCGAACACCCCGATCAGCGCCTCCACCGGAGCGTTACCCGCGCCGGCGCCGAAGCGGCGACAGCTCCGTCGATCTGCTTGGCGCCCGCACGCACCGCCTCAACCGAGTTGGCCACGCCCGAGGCCGAGGTTCTCGTGGCCATGAAAACCCACCTGCGCGTCCGTCACCGAGTTCGGCGACCAGCGCCGCTACCCGGTCGGCGACACCCTCGAGCACCAGCGCACCCGCCGAGTCCACGACGTAGACGCACTGGCAGCCGGCATCGGCCATGATCCGGGCCTGGGCGGCCAGCTTCTCCGGGGCGATGGTGTGGCTCATCATCAGGAACCCGACCGTCTCCAGACCGAGCTCGCGGGCCAGCCCGAAGTGCTGGATGGAGACGTCGGCCTCGGTGCAGTGGGTGGCGATGCGGCAGATCGAGCCGCCGTTGTTCTGCGCCTCCTTGATGTCTTCCTTGGTGCCCACACCGGGCAGCATCAGGAACGCGATCTTGGACTTCGTTGGCCGTCTCGGCGGCCAGCTTGATCAGCTCCTGCTCGGGGGTCTTGGAGAACCCGTAGTTGAAGCTCGACCCGCCCAGCCCGTCGCCGTGGGTCACCTCGATGACCGGCACCCCCGCGGTGTCCAGCGCCGCGACGATGGCACCGACCTCGTCCTTGGTGAACTGGTGCCGCTTGTGGTGCGACCCGTCGCGCAGCGACGTGTCGGTCATCCGGATGTCCCAGATCGGGTTGAAGTAGATCTCGTCGTACTCCACCGATGCGCGATCCGCTGCGCTTCTCGCTTGTCATGCCTGACCTCCTGCCGCTGCCAGTGACTTCCTTCGCGATCTCCTCGCCGACCTTCGTCGCCGCCGCCGTCATGATGTCCAGATTCCCCGCATACGGCGGCAGATAGTCGCCGGCACCCTCCACTTCGATGAACGTGGTCACCAGCGCCTGACCGCCGTTGTACACCGTCGGCTCGTCGAACTGCGGCTCGTTGAGCAACCGGTAACCCGGCACGTAGGTCTGCACTTCGGCGACGACGTCCTTGATCGACTGCGTGATCGCGTCGTGGTCGGCGTCCTCGGGGATCGCGCAGAAGATGGTGTCGCGCATGATCATCGGCGGATCGGCCGGATTGAGGATGATGATCGCCTTGCCCCGCTTGGCGCCACCGATGACCTCGACGCCCCTGCTGGTGGTCTTGGTGAACTCGTCGATGTTGGCCCGCGTGCCCGGCCCGGCCGACGCCGAGGAGACTGACGCGACGATCTCGGCGTAGGGCACCTCGACGACGCGCGACACCGCATACACCATCGGGATGGTGGCCTGCCCCCCGCAGGTCACCATGTTGACGTTGGGCGCATCAAGATGCTCGCGCAGATTGGCAGGCGGAATCACGCCGGGTCCGACCGCCGCCGGGGTCAGGTCGATGGCACGGATACCCGCCTCGGCATAACGCGGCGCGGCGTCGCGGTGCACGTAGGCGCTGGTGGCCTCGAACACCATGTCGGGCTTCTCGTCGAGGGCCAGCAGCCAGTCCACTCCCTCGTGCGAGGTCTCCAGCCCCAGCTTGCGGGCCCGCGCCAAACCCTCACTGTCCGGGTCGATCCCGATCATCCACCGCGGCTCGAGCCACTCCGAACCGCAACAACTTGTACAGCAGGTCGGTGCTGATATTGCCCGACCCGACAATGGCCACAGAA
Source organism: uncultured Actinomycetota bacterium (assembly GCA_963720345.1). GTDB lineage: Bacteria > Actinomycetota > Actinomycetes > Mycobacteriales > Mycobacteriaceae > Mycobacterium. Next base: position 20,042 of record CAVRFN010000040.1, on the reverse strand, counting down.
GCCTTCTCCGGCATGTGTACTCCCCTGCTATTCGAAACTCGCCGCTAGCGGCGTGGCCCTGAACCACGGCCCCTCGGAACCATCCAGAACCGGCACCATCCATGAGTGCTCGCGGAATGCGATACGGCACTCAGTGTTGTTCGGCTGCAGTTGCCACCAGCACTTCCTCGACGTTGTCGGGCTCGCCGAAGTCTGCAGCCGGCCGCCCATGCGACGAGAGCGCTCATGCAGCCCGAATGTGTCGCAACGATCAACTGAGTCGTATCTCCGCTGACGGCTTAGTACGCTCGACGATTGCGGTCAGGAAACGGCGGACAACCGACTGCCGGTGGCTCGTGAAAAAGCATCGGAGTCGACATCCAATATCCCATCGGGTCGGGCGACGACCAGAATCCTTCTGCCTCGCGTGCCCATTTCCCTCCTTTGGTGATGAATTCGCGGGCCTGGGTCGGCTCGAGCTGCACTTCGTCGACTGTGACCTGAAGGTTGCGAAAGTCGCTGTCCTCGGCGCATGCGCCGACATCCAACCGTTCGTGAGCCGCACGTTGCTGCAGGACCTCGTGCAGAACGTCAGCAGTCTCACGTGCCCTTTCGGTAGGGGCATAGACGATATCGACTCGTGAGTCGGCGGAAGCGCGTGGGCGAGCTGAGCGGCACGTTCATGGGCCTGCGCGCGGCCACGTCGGGTCAGTCCCGCGTCGTATTCATAGCTAGCTGTCTCGGCGTGCCGAACTAGACGCACAACAAGCGATTCGCTCATCGTGTCCCGCTTCGAATCTGAACCACGAGTTCAATTTCGACAACGAACCCGAGTGGCAAGGCTTGCACGCCTACAGCCGATCGCGCGTGCTGGCCCGCGTCACCGAAGACGTCGACGAGCAGGTTGGAAGCTCCGTCGATCACGGCAGGACAGGCCGTGAAGGATTCAGTGCATGCAACGAAACCCAACATCTTGACTGGTTTCACCCATCGGCTCCAATCTCCGCCGAGGGCTTCATGGGTCTGCGCGAGCAGGTTGAGCATGCAATCGCGCGCAGCCAACTGGGCCTGCTCGATCGTCATGTCGGCGCCTACGCGACCTACCCAACCGTCGGCACCCTGGCCGGCTAGGTACAGAAGGTCGCCGACTTGGTGATAGCCGACGTAGTTCCCGGCTTTCGGACGTAGAGGGGGCAACTCGAGCCCGATTTTTTCCAATCTTCTGCAATACATCAATGGTCATCTCATCGCTCCTTTTCGCGAAGGCCGATAATTGCGCGGCGGCGCGCTGCCTGAAGCATCGATCCCGAACCGCTGCAGGATTCTCCGTACAGAGCCGGCCGGATCTCCGACGGCGAAGAGCTCGACCTCCATCCCCACCGCCCGTGCCCCCGCCAGATTGCTGGGCAGATCGTCGACGAACAAGCACCTCTCGGGCCGTTCATGCAGAGCCGACAATGCCCATCGGAACACTGCGGGATCCGGCTTCAGCACGCCCGATCCCGCCGCTTCCAGCAAGAGATCGAACCGGGAAGTTCCGAAAACTTCAGCGGCCAATCCGAACCGAACCAATGCGCCATGTCGTTGGTGAGTGCCGCAACCTTGATTCGGCTCTCGACTTCGGTGAGCAACGCTAGGATCTCGCCTCGCACCTCCAGCCGTGTCTGCATGAAGTGCCGGATATCGAGGTCTGGGCGCGACTTCGCCAAGCTTGCCCAATAGTCTCGCTCCTGCAGGCGCCCGTTCTCGACGCCGGCGTACAGATCGTCGGTCCCGAATGGACCCGCCGGGAAGGTGGGGTCATCGATCACCTCGAAGAGCGTGGGCACCACCACTCCCCCCAGATCCAACACCAAGCGTGGTGAGGTTGAGGTGAGCAGAGTCGGCGCTCGAGCGGGCTGCGACAGTGCGCCGAAGCACTTTTCCGCGCGAAGGCGCCCACTGCGCCGTTGACGACCCGACAGATGATGCGGTCATCAATCCAGTACCGTGACGGTGCCTGCGTTGCCATCGACGCGTACGCGTTGCCCGGTGCGAAGCACCGACACTGCCCGACCTGTACCCACCACCGCAGGCAGGCCGTACTCGCGGCACACGATCGCGGTGTGGCTCATGATTCCACCGACATCGCTGACCGTCGCACCGATCCGAGAGAACACAGGCGCCCACGCCGGGGATGTGGCTGGGCACACCAGGATGTCGCCATCTTGCGACCGAGGCGAGTTCGTCTGCCGACAGCACGACACGTACCGGCCCCTCGACGACACCGGGAGAACCTGCCACACCACGCAGAACACCGTCAGCAGACTCAGAGTCGTCAAGCCACTTTTCGACCGAATCGGTGGTAATCCCCCACAACATGATGGTCAGCGGCTCGCCGACCTCCTGCGGCGGCGGTCCGAGCGCCGGCTCGGGCTCCCACTCTTCCAGTGCTGCAAACATTTCGCGGCGCCGGGCGATGATAGGCCCCCAGTAGGCACGGCCCTCTGCCGGCAACCCCGGTCGACCAGGCCGCGACGGTGTCGAATATCAGCTCCTCAACCTCGGTGCGGCGAAGGAAGAACATGTCCGTGGGATCCTCGAGCGCACCATTGGCCACCAGTGACGCCGCGAGTTCTTTCGACTTGCCCCAGAATGCGGCCCACATCCAGTGTTCGATTAGAGAACATGCTCTTCGATGTAGACGAACACTTTGCGAGCCAACGCAAGCAACTCATCGAACGCGCCGACCTCTTCGTCGGCGACCATTGCGCGGTACTCGTTGGCGATGCGGTCCCGCTCGGCGAGAACCTGTCGCTGGTCGGACGATCAATCACTTCGCCTGCGCGCAGACGCTCAACGTAGTTTCGCACGGCCGCGTACGGCACGCCGGGATGGTCGGCCCATGTGCCGAAGCGATGGCTGCCGCCCGGATGTCCTGGGTCACAGTTGATCTGGAACCACGGGTCGGCTGGTGGCGTCCCAATCCTGGACCCATTTGGCTCCTTCCTCGGATCTCTGCGAGCTGGCGGAATGCTACGGCAACGTCGTCGACGGCCAGGATGGTGTCACCGACACCGAGTTCCTCGGCGCTCTTCGCCAGACGCTTGAGTTCGTCATCGGGACGGTACAACTCGATGTGCAGTCCACCGACCATCCGCGACACGGACTGGTCGCTGATGCCGGGAAAAACTCGCTGACAGAATTGAAAAAACGTCAGATACGCCGCGTATCCGATGTTGAGCATCTCGAAATGCCACTGATATGTCTCATACATCGTCGTGATCATTAACGCGAAGTCACGTTCCCAGCGGTAGCCGGCCGAGTGGCCGATATCGTTGAAGACTGTGTGATCTGGCTCCCGATCGGGCAGCGGGTCGAACCGAAGCGATCGCACCAGCTCAATCCGCTCGCTTACCTTCTCCTTCCACTGGCCGTAGATCCGGTCCCAGTTTTCGTAGTAGTAACCTGCTCGTGCCGCGAAAGCCTCTGCCCTCTCCGGAATGTCGGCGGGGTTCGGGTGCCACCGGAGATACATACAGCCGACCGTTGAGGATGCGTTGTTCAAGTCCGAGAGCCGGCGGGACCGCGAAAACGCGAGTGTTCATCGCGCCAAGCGCTTGCCACCAACACTCGCATTGGATCTCGTCGTAGGGGTATAGCACGTACGGGTGATGCAGCGCATCGTAGAACCAGAACTTCTGCTCATCTGACTCCACGTCGCTCGTCACCGAAGAGGTGGTACCAGTTGTACATCGACTCCCAGCCCTCTGCGCCAGGCGGGGTCTCGACCTCGAAGGGGCTGGGAAACGACTTAGGAGACATGGCGATTCCTTTCATTTCAGTGTCAAAATGGCCGGGAGGGACCGCCATGGTTCGCCCGGTCTGTAACGAAGCTGGTGGGCGGTTTATGCTCGGCGGATCCCCCGAGATGTCAGCCGCTGCGCGCTGCCGCACCATGACCGGTAAGCGCGCGAGAACGTGAGCCAGGGCGTTCGGCGACGTTGGCGCGGATGGGCGCGGCTTGTTGCTCCAAACTGTCTCTGGCCGCGCCTGAAGCAGAAAGATCTGTTCGGCATGTACGGCGAATTCGCCGTCCTGCGGGCACCCCGCGCGTGATTCCACGGTCCGCGCGATGTCAATCAACAGATTGAGTTCAGCCGGGCTCAGAGAGGGCGCTTCGTGCTCGGCGGGGTCAACCTCGGCGAGTGCGATCCCCCGGCCAGTCTGCGGATCGCCTGTCGGCGCGATGGGTTTTGACGGCGACTGTTCTGTTCCAGTACCTCTTTTGTGACCTTGTCAATGATGAATCGATCCGGCGTCGCTGTTCCACTCACCAGAGGTTCGCCCAGGCCCCACACAGATTCGACAACGATCTTCGACCGGTCGCCATTGACGGGGTTGAGCGTCATGAATACCCCCGCTGCGCGAGCATCCACCATGTGCTGAATAACGACCGCCATCGCGTCATCCGAAGTCGACAGACCATTGCGGGCGCGATAGGTGATCGCCCGGGCAGTGAACAGACTGGCCCAGCATCTGCGGACAGCATCGCTCACCTCATCGGGGCCGATGATCCACAGGTAGCTGTCGTGTTCACCAGCGAAACTGTGCTCGGCGGAGTCCTCGGCTGCAGAACTCGACCGGACCGCCACCGGCGGCGAATCCACTCCAAGTCGCTCTGCAAGAGTCAGGTATGCCTCGCGGATCTGCGCATCAACAGCGTGATTCGCCGTCTCGGCATAGAGGAGTTCACGTACCTGGCGGGCTGTTTCGTCGATCACGCCGACATCTGCGCCGGCATCGATGCTTGAGATTCGGCCGTCGATCTCATCGGCCAGCAACGGCGGAAGCGCTGCCCGATAGGCCGAGGTCGTCACGATGAATGCGTCGGGGACGGTCAGTCCCATATTGGCCAGAATGTGCAGAGAGCGGCCCTTGCCCCCGACCAAGCCTGACGTTCGGGACGTCAGGTGAATAGAGCCATGCGATGTGCTCTGTTGTCATGTCGTGCCTACTTTTTGGTAAGTGGATCGTAGTCCGAGACCAGCGCGACGATCGCCGCGTCGGCGATAGCTTCGCCACACGCCGCCGCGGCGGCCTCATCAGTCGTAACTAGAACGGTGGTGCCCACTCCTGCGGAGAGCGTGTCCACCGCCACGCTCGTCACCCCGCTGGAAAGATCGCGGACAATCACCATCTGCCGCGACTCCAGACCGGCAAGTTGGCGATCACACCACACCCGGCCAACAACTTCGGCGATGATCATGGCGTCTTCCCGGCGGGCAGTTCGCGCAACGCTTGGCGGAGAAGCGTCGTTCGCTGCGTGTCCAGCAGTCGCGCCGATTCACCGCTCGGCCGTGGGTAAATCTGCGCTGACCGCAGACTTCCGTATCGCTTGACCGCGGCGGCCCCGGCTTCCAACGCCTGGCGAACGGCAGCGAGCTGGCCCTCGATCGCGACAACGAGGTAGCCGCTAGATACGCGCTCTACCGCGATGCATTGCACGTCTGCTGTCTTGACCATCGCCTCGATGCCGGCAGAGAGCGCGACTACACCGCGTGTCTCCAGCAGTGCGATCGCCGCCAGCTTTCTTTCGTCAGCCATGAATCCTCCTAGATCTCAGTTGCCGTCGAGAAGTTCGGTGCTCGTGGCAAGCACGGCCACGGCATCACAGGGGTTGGCGAAAACGATGGAACGCACCTCCGAGCCAGAAACAGCTTTGGCCGTCTCCTCGCCGATCTCCACCGCTTCCTCCACGGTTGCCAAGTCGCCCGAAAGCGCGACCGCAACGAGTCCGCCGCCAAGGCGGACGACGCCGTCGACTGTCACATTGGTGGCCTTCACCACCGCATCAACTGCATCGAAGATGGGTACGAATCCCTCGGCTTCGATGAAGCCCACCGCCATATTCGCCATCACTGCTTCCTTTCAAGTCGGTCTTCCCCGATCTGCCACCGCAACACCGCTGCGCCGGTACCCCAGATCGGGCCATAGGCCAAAACCTGCGCCGCTGACGTCAACACACCGGAACCGGCCAAGAAGGCCAGCGCACGAAACTGACTGTCAGCGGCGCCCTCGCGTGCGAATTGCTCTCGCACGGAAAGAACTGCGTCCTGCTCGCCACGAACGATTAGGTCGAGGATGCGGCGATTCCATCGGTCCTGTTCTGCGGTCGCGATGCGATCCTCGGAAGGTTCGATCCAGCTCTGCAACAAGCCGGCCGACAGACCTGAGATGACGAGCACCCCAATGCGTCGACCCATCGAAGTCCGCAGCAGCGAGTCCGGTTTGCGCGAGTGTCGCGATACTGTCCACTTCCGCATAGAGATTGCACGAGACCTGCGCAAAGCGGAACTGACGACCCGGATCGATCAGCGAGGACACGGTGGTGGTACCGGTGTCGATCGGGAACTGGTCGTAATGCGTCCGCCTGGCCTGCAAACCGCGCCCTTCCGCGGCCGTAACCCACTGCTCCATCGAGGTCCACGTCAATGCGCAGGTTGTAGTCGATGTGGCCGTAGTCGAAGTCGTACCAATTCTCGTCGACCCTGCGACCGTGCGGATTCGGGTCGAGCTGAAACTGGTGGCCCAGCACGGTGAACCATTGTGTGGACAGCATCAGCACGGTATCCACTGCCGCGGCCCGAAAGTCATCGCCTACCTGTCGTACCGCCGCGGCGAGGTCCGCCCAGCTGGCGGCCGGCTCTTGTGCCAACATGTGAGGCATACCGGGGACGAGTGCCGCGGCGACTACGGCGTTCTCAGACATTGGCGTGCTCTGTTTCGCCATTCCACGACGGCGTTGCCGGTACCGATGATGGTCCCGTAACCCAGCACGTCGCCGGTCACTTCGGCCATCCCAGTGCGGACAGCAGCCATGTCAGGCTGCCCGATTTCGTTTCCGCTTCGGTAGCCGCAATGTGTTCGGGGATGGCTGTCTTTCAGCGCCGACGCCGGTTCAGGCTGCGAACTTTCTCGAGGAGAACCATGTCGCCGCGGTACTGTTCATTGTTGTACGGGTGTTCTTGACCCATGTCCTCGGGAAGATCTGTCTCGCGGTCGAAATGCATGTGCGACAGAGAGTTTGATGCGAGAAGGATCGCTCGCCGGCCTGTCTTGGCGACAGCCTCGGCTGTGGCGCGGCCCAGTACCTCCATCTCGCCGAGCTCTGCCTCGGCGTAGAAGTATGGGTTGTTGTTTGCGCTGATCGACACGACAGGGATGTCCCACTGCGGGTTGGCCATGTGCAGCGCGCCGATGGTCGCGTAGTCAACGCGAACGCCAGGCTGTCGCATCGCGCGGGTGACCAGCCCATTGGATTGGAACGATTCAACGAGCGCTTCGGCCAGATCGACGTCGGTACGGAAGTCATAGTGATAGCGAAACAGGTTGGGGAAGATCGGCTCGACCGACAATCCCCGCGGGTTGGGCACACAGTTGACGTGGTGCCCGACCATCGTGATCCAGTGCGGTGCATGAACGATGAGCACGTCGGGCTGCAGTGCACGGATTCGCCGCCTGACCTCGTCGTAGGCCCACCGGAGTACTTCCCAGCCCCCGGAACTGCGGGGCTCATTCTGAGGCGGGTTGTCTGCGTAGATCAGATGCGGGCGGGTGAGGGGCCAGAAAACCCGGATACGATGCCGGGTCCGCTCTGCGGTGTTTCAGATCGTCCGGCCGGCGGGGTCGGCGCGTACTGCGAGTGTCGGGGCCCGCGGCGGGCAGCGTCCGATCGGCGCTGCCACCGGGCTGCAGGTGAAAGACACGGGGCATAGCGGAAAACGTACGAGCGGGTTGCCCCGGCGTCAGCAGATGTGTCCGGAATATCCGGACATTAGTCCTATTTCGGCGTCGCGCTGGGCTTATCGTGGGCTGATGGCCAGCGAGGTCATGAACGCATCTGTTCTCAAGGCATGCAAGGTGCTGCGTGCCTTCAGCTCCGACTGTCGGAGTACTTTCCGTTCGCCAGGTCGCTGCTCGGGCTCAGATCCCACGCAGCACCGCACACGAATTGTGCCGAACCCTCGCTCGCGAGGGGATGCTCGAAGACTCCGGGCACGGTTATCAACTCGGTCCCCTGATCCTTGAGCTCGCCGGACAAATCATCGAGCGCACCGGGCTGGTGCGCGCCGCCGAGGGCATCCTGGATCGTCTCGTACGCGCCCCCGAGCAAGAAGCCCACCTGGGTCAACTCCTTCAAGGCTGGATCGTCTACGTCGATCGCAACTCCAGCACGCGCAACGTCGCGATGTTCAACCGAGTCGGGCAGCGCGCCCCCGCGCACCTAACCGGATGCGGTAAGGCGGCACTGTGTTGGTTGCCCTTCGACAAAGTCGTCGGCGCACGTCGAGAAATGCTGCGCCGAAGGCGGACGTTCGGTTCCGAACTTGGAGGAACTCGAAGCCGAGCTCAAAGTCGGCAGGCAGAACGGCTACATCACTTCTCGGTCATTTCAGAAAGATCGGATGTCGGTTGCCGCGGCCATCTTGGATCCTCCGGCCATCCGCTGGGCGGCGTCTCGGTCGCTGGTCCGGCCACCATGTTCACTCCCGCTGTCCTTGCTGCCGCTCGCGCCTCCGGTCACTGATTCCGCCGGGTCTGATCAGCGCCCGCATCATCAACGGCGCACCGCCCTGGGTTGGCGCTTCGCGCATCTAACAACCATCCGTCACTGGTGTCCGGCCACTCCGGACAGCATCCTGCAGCCGATGCGGTCGCAGCTTGGACAGTGGACGTGGCGCGCTATCAACGGACAAGCGAGGAATCTGCCATGACTGAACTGCATCAAGTACCTCATGTCATCGACGGCGAAGAAGTCGACAGCATCGACGGGAGCGTTTTCGACTCCGTCAACCCACATACTCGTCAAAGCTGGGCAGAGGTTGCCCGCGGTGGCGCCAAGGACGCCGACCGGGCCGTCGCCGCCGCCAGGCGCGCATTTCGACTCCGGACCGTGGCCGCGGATGACGCCGAGAGCAGCGGGCGGCACGCTTGGGTCGTCTGGCTGACCTCATCGAAGCCAACGCCGATGAGCTGGCGCGGCTCGACACCCAGGACATGGGTAAGCCGATCACCCAATCGCTGGGTACCGACGTACCGCGCTCGGCCACCAACTTCCGCTTCTTCGCCGACTACGCGCGCCAAGCCGTCGACGAGGTGCTTCCCGGCATTCCCGGGCACCACATCTATACCCGCCGGGAACCGGTCGGGGTCGCCGCCGCGATCTCTCCGTGGAACTTTCCCCTCATGCAGGCGACGTGGAAGGTCGCGCCCGCTCTCGCTTTCGGCAACACCGTCGTCCTCAAGCCTGCCGAACAATCGCCGGCTTCGTGTCATCGGCTCGGTGTGCTCGCGCTTGAGGCAGACATCCCGCCGGGCGTGTTGAACGTCGTGAGTGGATTCGGTCCCGCCGGCGTCGGTGAGGCGCTGACGACCCATGAGGCAGTCGACCTCGTCACCTTCACCGGGGAGTCGAATACCGGACGGACCATCGCCGCCGCCGCTGCGCCCACGCTCAAGAAGCTCAGCTTCGAACTCGGCGGAAAGGGCGCCAACATCGTCTTCGCCGATGCCGATATCGACAACGCGATCGACTGGTCGCTACGGGCCATCTATCTCAATGCCGGCCAGGTATGCCTGTCGGGATCGAGCCTATACGTTCACGAGTCGATCGTGGATAGCTTCATGGAGAGGTTCATTGCGCCGCGCGCAAGCGATGCGGACAGGCGACCCGATGGATGCCGAAACCGAGATCGGGCCGCTTTCGAGTGAAGAGCACTTCTCGAAGGTCAGCAGCTATCTTCAGGTCGGCGTCGACGAAGGAGCGAGAATGGTGACCGGAGGTGTTCGGGACGGCTGGTCCATTGCGCCGACCGTATTCACCGATGTCACACAGGAAATGCGGATCGTACGCGAGGAGATCTTCGGCCCTGTCGTCGTGGTCCAGACATTCACCGACGACGATGAAGCCATCGCTCTCGCCAACGATTCGGCCTACGGACTCAGCGCAATGGTTTTCACGCGTGACCTCGCTCGCGCCCACAAGGCAGCTGCGGCGCTGGCGTCGGGCAATGTCTGGGTCAACTGCTTCTACATAAGGGATTTGCGTGCACCCTTTGGTGGTTTCAAAGACTCGGGCATCGGAAGTGAGGGCGGCGTCCACAGTCGCGAGTTCTTCACTGATGCCAAAGCGGTGGTCATGCAGCTGTAAGGTCGCGGCGTCACGGCCGCGCGCGACGGAGATCGATACGATGGGCATCTCAGGTATCGAGACTCTGCGCCGTATGAACGGGAAGTCTTCGATCCTCGTCAGCAATCAGCTCACGGGCAAAGTGCTCGAATGTCGAATCTGCCATCACGTCCTAACCCCGTTGTTTGTGGCGCTCGATTCGAAAGGCTAGAGACTGTCCACGAACTCGCGAGCCCTGCGTCCGGGGAATTCGGACACCTGCGTGGACCCATGCTCTGGTTCAAACCATGCTCTGTCATCAACACAGGACCCGCAGCCACAAATTTTCCACGTGAGGAAGGCAACATGACGGAACCAGCCACGAGTCTGCACGTTCTCGGAATCTGCGGAAGCCTAAGGAAGGGTTCATACAATCGCGGGTTGCTGACTGCGCTTCAGGACATCGCGCCCGCCGGCGTCACCATCGACATTCTGACGTCCTGGGATGACGTTCCCGGTCCTCAACGCTGACCTGCTCGATGACGAAGGTCAGCCCCCTGCCCCCGTCCGTCGCGTTGCCGATCTCGTGCGGGCGGCCGACGCGGTTATCTTCGCCTCGCCGGAATACTGCTACTCGGTGCCCGGACCACTTAAGAATCTGACCGACTGGCTTGCCCTGCCGCCGCACGTTAATTCGTTGAGGTTCAAGCCCACAGGGGTGATCGGGGCGTCCCCGGGCCCCGGAGGAGCCGCGCGTGGACAAATGGCCCTTCGAGCCAGTCTGATGTTCCATGATGCGATCGTCATGGGAAAGCCGGAAATTGCAGTCTCGTTCAGCGGAGTCAAGTTTGATGCCGAGGGCAACCTCAAGGACGAGGCCACCGTCGAACTATTGCGTCGCTACCTATCCGACTTCATTGAGTTTTCGGTCAGCACGCGAGCGCGCGGACTGGAGTCCCTCGACCGGGAGTTCCTCTTCTGAGGATGAACGCCCTGCGGTTTATTGTCGGACACCTGTTGGCATTCGACGATCGCGGCGAGTCCGTCGTTACGATGGGTGACCCGTCCGAATCGGAACCTCATCTGCCAGAAGACTAGTGCCATGCTCACTTCGACCGCGGCCGCGCAGCAGCTCGTCTTTGGCATTGGTCGGGCCATCAAGACCCGACCACCTGCGCTTGGCCGGCAGCCCCATTGGCAGCACTCTGCTCGGGTTCCAGTTCGATTCCTGACGCCGCAGCTTGAAGGTCCAGCAGAATGGCGAAGTCCTCGTCGTTGCGGTCCGCGTTCACACTGGCCTGTACAAGCGCAGCGGTCACCGAAGCCACCGGCATCGGAACCTCGAGTTCGCGCGCCGCCGCCAGACCGAGGTCAAAGTCTTTGCGCAGCAGCACGGGTGTGAAGGTGGGGGTGTAGTCGAGGTTGACGAATGCAGCGGTCTTATAGGTGGTGAACGGGGATCCCATCACGCTGTTGTTGAGGAAGTTCAGGAACGCGCTTCGGGACACTCCACCCTTCTGCGCGAGCACCGTGATCTCGGCCAGCGACTGCGTGACCACGCCCAGCAGAAGGTTGTGGGCGATCTTGACCAAGCGAGAGACATCGCCCTCCCCCACATAGGTCGCCGTCTGGCACACGTGCTTGAGCAGGTACTCGACAGCCTTGAAGGTGATTCTCTGGTCCCGACACCGCGATCGTCAAGCGGCCCGCTTCAACCACCTTCGCGTTGCCGCTCACCGGAGCCGCCAGAAACTCGACGCCAACCGCGGCGCATGCTGCGCGAATGTCCGCGGAGTCCTGAGGCGAGACGGTCGAGAAGTCGACCAATACCTTTAGCGCAGAGCTCTTCTCGGTGAGCAAGCCGCCTTCGCCCAGCAGCACTTCTTTGAGTACCGCAGCTGTCGACACGTTGGTGAACACCACTTCGCGGCTCCGCAATGCGGCGATGCTGTCGGCGACAGTCGCACCGTATTTGGTGAGTTGTTGAGCCTTCTCGACCGTCCGATTCCACACCGCGATGTCTTCGCCCGCCGCGGCGATGCGCGCGACCATCGCGGTAGCCCATCCGGCCAGCTCCGATCCAGCCGAGCGTCGCTGAGTTACCCTTCGACCCAGCCATTTTCGTGTCTCCTTTTGCAATCGTGTGTAGCCGAACGTAACGGCCCCCATCGCACGCTGTCAAGAACACCCGGAGAGGGTTTTATCTGGGCTTATGGCCCTGCGACACAGGGTGATTGACCCATATCTGAGCGTCAAACGCCACGGCGCTGCGCAGTCGAGATCTGGCACCATTCTGCGCACGATTGCGGAGTTCGAGCAGTTCAGCGACCGCGGCTGATCTCAAACGGAGTTGCACCGACCCGGCGATGATTCCAAAAGCCCTCACTCGGCGGCCAAAACCCCTCACGGATGTCATGGGGACCTTGCCTCGGGAAAAACGTAGCGTCAGCTGAATACCAGGACGCGCAGCATCGTTCGCGCACTGCCAGCTGAAAAGGAGCAGCCATGTCGGGCACCTCGTTCGTCCACGTCACGGTGGATGCCTCTTGCATGCTTCTGCCCAATCCGCTGAGGGTGGTCAGGTTCGTACTGGCTGTGCTTACGATCATCTGCGGAATGGCATCGGTGGCGGTGTTTTAGCGATGTTGGCCAAGGGAAACGTCACGGTCCGAGGTCTTCTATGCGTCACTGCTCCCAAAATTCCCGAGGGTCCACACGCAGCGACACAGCTTGCTCAACTCCGCCGGCCCACAATGGCCTCGCTCGCACCGCCCACTCCGGCCCCGTCTTCGGATACGTGCTGGAAGGGAGGATCCTGTTCGAGCTCGAGGGTGAGGTGGCCGCGGGAAATCGCTGCCGGCGAGGCATTTTGGGAGCCCGGAGGCGACGTTGTGCACTACCAGGTCGCAGAACCTGGACACTGATACGTGGACTCGGTTTATCGCGGTATGCATCTGCGCGCCCAATGTGGAAATGATCACGATGTTGGAACCCGAAGAGATCGCTGCAGCGCGAACTACTGCGGCACCCGACAATCTCGTAATCAGCTTCCTGATCCGCAAGCTACGGCGCGCAAACCACCGACCGGCCGAAATAGCAAACTGACAAAGCACTTTCGATCGCTTAGTCGCTGGTCGTCGAACCTCCGTTCGCGAAATTGCTGCCTCGGCGGGATAACGAGCAGCCATCATCATTCTTTAGATAGGAGATCTTTGATATGCACATCACGGCAATCGTTCTCAGCGTGCTGTTGGCCCTTGCTTTCCTAGGGTCCGGCGCCCAGAAACTCTTCGGCGTCGAACAATCGCTTCAGACCCGCGATCAACTGCGCGTCGACACGCGCCTGTGGCAGGTCGTCGGCGGTCTGGAAGCGACAGGTGGGCTCGGGTTGTTGGTCGGGTTAGCGCTGCCGTTACTGCACGTCGTCGCTGCTGCGGCTCTGGGCATGCTGATAGTTGGAGGCATCGCCACTCACGCACGAGCACACGACCTCAAGCACGCCGGCCCGGCATTGCTCTTATTGATCCTGTCGGTCGCATTGGTAGTCATCGATGTCACGTAGGCATTGACCGTCGCGACGATTGTGAGAACAGACCGGCCCCGGCTGCGCCGAGGCTGGTAGTCAGCTGTCGTTGGCGTGATCTGCCGTTTCCGGGTTCTCAGCTTCCTTGCGATAGGCCTGGGGCATTTGCTGAGAGTTCTTCCGTCTCAGTCGACGCGCTGCTTCCACGACCGCCAACCCTGTCACCCAAAGCGCAACGTCGACAGCGGCGACCAGAGCCGACGCAGCCCGACGCACAAAGCGTGGTGCGGGTACAGATGCCATGTCATCTCCTCGGTTTCGGTGATTGCGATTTGCCACGATGACTCGCTGCATGCCCGGCCGGCTCGCTTCACATACATCTGACTGATCAGCTCGTCGACGCCCAGCAGCGACTTCCCGAAGATCTCGTAGCCCACCACCTCGTAGAGTCCCGCATGGCGCGCCGCGGTGTTGACATCACGCCAATACCGTTGCAGTGGGCTGGATTCGGCGAAGCTACCTGCGCCGTGCACATTCACCAGGATGTTCATCGCCTCGATCAACTCTGCGCCGCGTAACCGCACTGGGCCCGGGCCTTGGCGCGCTCGCCGTAATCGAGGTGCCTGTTGTCGGCGGCCGCTTTGTCCACCTCGTCGGCGACCTGGTACGCGTGAAGACGCGCCGTCTCCAACTTCAGTGCCGCCTCGGCGACCCGTACCTGCACCCCGACCGACGCCTTCTGCTCGGTGAAGACCGTATGATGCATCGGTTCGCGACGCGTGATCGATGGTGTATTTCAGTGCCGCGGCGGTGATTCCGAGGATGGGTCCCAGCAGTACCAGGAGCGCCAACTGGCGGGAACGGCAGCCGAAAGAGATGGTCGTCGCCGGGCTTGGGCACCGCATCGTTGGTGAGCGCGTCCACCGGTATGGTCCGGTACTCGGGGACGAAGACGTCCTCGCCCACCCATGTGTTGCTCCCGGTGCCCCGCATCCCCGTTGTCCGCCAGGTATCTTCCAGGACTAAGCTCAGACGCGGGTATCAGGCACCAGTAGGTGTCGCTGCGGTTCCCCGGAGTCGCCCTGAGTGTGGCAAGGACGGTTGCCCATCCGGCGTGCGGCGATCCCGAGGCGTAGGACCAGCGGCCGCTGACCCGCAGCCCTCCGGCTACCCGGCGCGCCGGCCCGGATTCGCCGAGCCAGCGATGCGGGCGCTGTCGTCGTCGGCGAACACCTCCGATCGGGCCTGGTCGGGGAAGTGTGCGGCCAACAATGTTGGCCGGTGCGCCGAGACCGACCAGCCACCCCACGGATCCATCGGCTTCGCCGAGCACTTCGCTGACCTCGAGGACGGTGCGAAGGTCCGCTTCAGACTCCGCCGAACCGGCTGCGGCGCGAGCAGTCGGAAGAATCCGGCCTCCGACACAGCGTCGATGACTGAATCCGATGCCCTGCGTTCGGTGTCAGCCTGCACGGCATGCTCGCGCAGCAGCGGCTGCAAGGCCCGCGCCGTGGCTAGGAGTTCCGCTCGTGTCGGCGGTGGTGGCGGCACGGATGTTGTGGCCATGGCGATCGTAACGATCCATCAGGCACGCTGGAAATTCGCGACGACCGTCACAAACCTTCTCCGCAGCTGGGGCTACGAAGACCGATCGTTCCCGGTCACTCGGCTAGCGCCCAAGATCGGTTCCCGCAGCGCCGAGTCTTGCCGTCGGGTCATCCGGCCCAGCTGTGGCGGTCGCCACAGATTTGCTGCGATGCGCAGTTTCGCGTAAGCGACTCGTTTCCTACCCATCGACAAGGCGGCAGCGTCTTCGAGTGCGTTCCCATCAACGTGACAGCGATACCTGCCCCGCAACAATCGACGGGAAGGAATCGGGCGATGAGCTCATGGCAGGACAAATTCTCTGAACTACAGGACCGTTTGAAGGGGCCGGCGTTCATTGCCGGGACTCCGGGCTACGAGGACGAAGTAGCGGGGCACAATTGGCGGTAGCGCACCGGCCCGCTGTCGTTGTCGGCGCCGCCACTGCGACAGATGTCTCGCGCGCGGTGAAGTTCGCCGCAGATCACGGCTTGCATATCGCGGTCCTCAACACGGGCCATGAACCATCACCGTCTGTCGGCGCCGACACACGTCCTTGTGACGACGCACCGCATGTCAGGCATTTACATCGACGTCGCGGCAAGGTGGCGCGGGTCGAGGCCGGCGTTCGATTCGACCAGCTGACCGAGGCCGCGGCCAGGCACGCGCTGGCGCCGCTCGTTGCCTCCTCGCCCCCGGTCGGGGTTATCGGCTACACATTGGGCGGCGGGGTCAGCGTCACGATGGGGCGCAAATACGGTTGGGCGGCCGATAACGTCCACGCGATCGAGGTGGTGACTCCGGATGGACACGCGCGGCGGGTGTCCCCGCAGTCAGATGGTGACCTGTTCGGCGCGCTGCTCGGCGGAGGGGGCAACTTCGGAGTTGTCACGGCGATGGAGGTGGCACTGTTCCCGGTGACTCGGCTGTATGCGGGCGCGCTGTTCTATTCCGGTGAGCACATCGCAGAAGTGCTCGACGCCTACCGTCAATTCACCGCGTCGGCGCCCGATGATGTCAGCACACGAATCGCATTGCTCAATCTGCCACCGCTACCTACCCTTCCGCCGTTCATGCAAGGCAAGCTGACCGTATCGGTGCGAATCTCCTACCTTGGCGATGCCGAGGCCGGCGCGCGGCTGATCGAGCCGCTGCGCCGCGCTGCACCTGTCCTGCTCGACACCGTCGCAGAGATGCCTTACCAAGAGTTCGGCAGCATTACTGCCGACCCGATCGACCCCGCAGCGACAGTGGAAACGTCCTGCCTCCTAAAGGATCTGATCCCTGCCACTGTGGACGCGATTATCAGCGCCGTTGGGCCCGGCTCGGATAGCCGGATCAATATCACCGACATCCGTCAACTCGGAGGGGCGTTCAGCCGTCGGCCATCGGCTCCCAACTCGGTAGCCGGGCGGGACGCCGCGTTCGCTGTTTACACAATAACCATTGTGCCGCCGGGCGCCGACGTCGCGGACTATGCGGATTCTGGCCGCGAACTGGTCGAAGCGCTTTCGCCTTGGCTACAGGAGGGAAGCAGCCAGAGCTTGTCGGCCGCGGGTGACTCCGACGAGCCGCGCGGGTCGATCCACGATCCGGCGCTCTATGCCCGCGTTCGAGCCGTGAAGGCAAAATACGACCCGGACAACATGTTTCGCCTCAACCACAGTATTGCGTGAGATCAACACAATGCCGTGGCGCCGCCATGTGATTCGAATCCTGGGAACCAGCGCAGTTAGATGATCTCGCGTTCGCTGGAAAAGAAGATCACAGAGTTCGCAAGATCGATGAACGTCGCTTCGTCACTGCGAAGCGCCTGGTCTGCGAGTCGCCCTTCAGGGCTAGCGCCCGCCTCCTGCATATCTTCGACGCTGTCCCACCAGAGTTGGGCTACACCATCGAACGCATCCGGACCGCCGCGGCCCTCCATCGCAGGAGCAAGGCGAGTGTCTGAAAAGGTATGACTCTGGATGTACCTGCGAATCCGCAGCGAAGCGGCGTGCTGGCGGACGAGTTCGGAATGCTGCTCGAACCAATAACTTTGAAACTCTGATAACGACAGCGTGGACAAGCGCCGCACACAGATGGTGAGTTTGATCATCGAGGCCTCCGATGCCTTGGCGAACGCCGAGCGTTTTCTCCCGACTTCAAACGCCTGGGGGAATGTCTCCTATTCGTTCCAGGGATGGCGAATACATCGTGGTGCAGGAACCGTTTCTACTTCGCAGATTGTCGGAACAACCCCTCAAGTCTGGAGGTCGGACATGGTCAATCGGTCGTGCGACCCCACCGACGATCCGGACGGTGAGGCCCTGGGCCCGCTGCTGGGTTATGTGGCACGCCGTTTGCAAACAGAACTGCAGGTTCATCTGCAGCCTCTCGGCCTTCGGGCACGTCACGTGGTGGCACTGACCGTGCTGCGCGATTTCGGTGAGCGCAGCCAATCAGAACTGACAGAAGCGCTGAAGATCCATGCGACGAGGACCGTCGCCCTGCTCAATGAACTCGAATCGCAGGGCCTCGCTGAACGTCGTCGCTCCCCCCACGATCGTCGGCGTCACTCCATCGCCATCACCCAAGCCGGAAACGAACAACTGGCCAAATGCGAACTGATCAGCGCCCGCCTCGAGACGAAGATGTTCGACCTCGACGCCGGACAGCGGACCGAACTCCACAAACTCCTCGTCCGCTGCGCTGTAACCGCCGCCGGCGGTTCGGAGTCTCCGGCCGCCGAAACCCGTGCCGTCCAGCACACGTAATCGACCGTCCTGGAGAGAAAATTCGCCTCCCGCTCTCTTGATCACTGAGACCTTTCGATGATCAGGCGGTCACGCGCGGGACCACCGGTCGTGTCGATTCGTGCCGATCTGCTGAGACGCGCAGGACGGTTCGCGGAGCGCAGTGGTGCATCGGCAGGCGTTGGACAGCGCAGGCTCGGACCCGGCGCGCGAATTCCTACGCCGCCGAATATCGGAGTGCGCCGCCGGGGATTGATAACGAAGAAATCATGAATTCATAGGGAAACACCTGATTCCCTACCCACCCTCATATCGATACCGTTGCGTTCCATGGAGGCGGTGGGAGAACCGACGTGCTACCTCGCTGAGTGGTACCTGCCGGAGCTGACGGAGCAATTGGTCGACGATGTCGTTGCGCGTCTCGATGCGGCCGCCGCCGTCTTGAGCAGCGAGGGCACCCCCGTCCGCCTGCTTGTCACGCTCTCGGTGCCGACTGACGAAGTTCTCTACGGCGTATTCGACGCCCGGTCGCGGGAAATCGTGTCGAGGACATGCTTGAAAGCCGGCGCCCCGCACCAACGGCTGTCCGAAGAGATCGGCACACGGATCCGTCAGAGTTATCCGTAAATGGCGTTGCCGTTAAATTGACGGCAAATACAATTCAGCCCCGCTGACCCCTTACTTGCTGGCCAGCGTTGCAGCACAATTCTGCACGCATGACGTAGCACTGTATTCTCGGTTTGCTATTGACTAAGGGGTGGTCGTGGCTTCCGGTGTCATCGAGCGTCCGTCGGAATTCCGGGCAGTGTTGGAGTTCCTGGGGTCGGCGGAACGTCAGCCGACCGGGCTCGTCATCGACGGCGAGGCCGGCATCGGCAAGACAACGCTGTGGCTGTCGGGTGTCGCGGCGGCACGCGATCGCGGATTCCGGGTGTTCTCGGCGCGTGTCGGGCAGGCCGAGACCGTGCTCGCCTACGCGGCGGTGGCCGACCTCCTAGGCGACGTCGAACCCGCAGTGCTGGCCGCGTTGCCGGAGGTGCAGCGGGTCGCGGTGGACCGGGTGCTGCTGCGGGCGGGCGGCGAAGGGCCGCCGACCGATCAAGGAGCCGTCGCGGCGGCGTTCGCAGCGGTGATCGACAACCTGGCGGCTCAGTCGCCGGTGTTGGTGGCGATCGACGATGTGCAGTGGCTGGACCCGTCCAGCCAAGCCGTCCTCGAGTTCGCGGCCCGACGGTTCGCGGGTCGCATCGGCCTCTTGCTTACGGAGCGGACGGAGCATGAGGGCGCCAGCGCTGCCAGTTGGTTGCACTTGGCCGGGCCCGATCCCGTCGCCCGCGTGCGCATCGGCCCGTTGAGTCTGGGTGGACTGCACGCTCTGATCTCAGCGCGGCTGGAGCGGTCCTTTCCGAGACCGACGATGGTGCGGATCGCGGAGATCTCCGGCAGCAACCCGTTCTACGCACTGGAGCTGGCGCGCGCGATCGACGCGGGGTCCACCAACTCTCAGTCGGTGCTCCCGGCAACGCTGGCCGAGTTGATGCGCCGCAGGATCGGGCGCCTCGACCGCGAAACCCAGGATCTGCTGCTGGCCGCCGCATGCGCGGCCGCACCCACCGTGGAACTGCTGGCGCGCGTCACCGACACGTCCGTTGAGCGCACGGTCGAACTGCTCGGCGAAGCGAAAGCCAAGGGCATCATCGGATTTGACGACGACAAGGTGTGGTTCGCCCATCCGTTGTTGGCACGCAGCGTGTACACCGACGCGAGCCGCGGCGAACGCCGCGCGATGCACCGGTCGCTCGCCGAGGTGGTCACCCTGCCCGAGTCGAGGGCCAGGCACATGGCGCTCGCGGCATCGAGCGCGGACCCCGCGACACTGGACGCGCTCGACGCCGCCGCCGACACGGTGTCTCTCCGGGGCGCACCGGCCGCCGCCGCAGAGTTGATCGACCTCGCGCTCGGGCTCGGCGGTGATACCCCGATCCGCAGGATTCGGGCCGCCGACTATCACATGCGCGCAGGCGACCTACAGAAAACCCGCGCGCTGCTGCAGGGGGTGCTCCATCGCGTG
>CAVRFN010000039.1:0-16631 GCA_963720345.1 uncultured Actinomycetota bacterium | reverse complement strand
TAGCTTCCCGGCAGAGCCGTCTCGACTTCAGTGGTCGGTCGCGACAGCCCGGCCGCCTTGCAGATCTCGGCAAAAGCTCCGACGAAAGCATCCGTGGCTTCGTGTATGTCTTCAAAGGTCTGGTCATCCGAGAGCACCGAGAAGTTGAGCTGGTCGACATAACTCCACACGGTGACGTTCATTGCTGCCCCCGCGGCGAGTGGACCCACCGAAAATATTTCGGTCACGACCGCACCGGCGATGCGACCTCGTCGGCGCGGGCCGGGCACGTTCGACACAATCACGTTGAACAGCTGGTTCGGCGTGTCCCGGCGTGAAGTCCACCGGAACGTGGACCGGACCATGAGGGGTGGCACGTAATCCAGCAATTGGCCCACTGTTTTCGGGCCGAGCAAGTCGTGGTCTTCCTTAGCGATTCGGGTCGATGTCTTGACGAGCCGAAGTCGCTCGAGCGGGTCGTCCACGTGAACGGGCAGTGAAACCAGCATCGTGCTCAGCGCATTACCGGTGATCCGGTCCGGGGAAGTGTCAGTCGCCGCCGGGACCGAAGCGATGAGCGGTTCGTCGGCACGCTTGTCGTAGTCAAGGAGGATCCGCCGCAGGCCACCGGCGCAGATCGCCAACACCAGATCGTTGATGGTCACCCCTAGGGCCTTGCTCGTCTCTTTGACTTCGGCCAACGACAGCGTCGCGCTTGCGAAAGCCCTTCCCGCAGAAAGCCTGTGGTTGAGGAACGTGGGCGGCGGATTGAACCTCTCTGCCAGCTCGGGGTGACGGCGTCGTTGCCGCGCTCTGCGCTGGAGTCGGTAGAGGCCGGTTGCACCGTCTTTGATCGCGCCGGGAACCTCCTTCAGCTGGCGAGCGTGGTCTCGAACCGCGGACCGCAATAGTGCGGCGGTCGAGGCGGGCGCGGCGAGTCCGCCCGGCGGGTAATCGACTTGCGGTGAATCGGGCCAATCCATCGCCCGCGCCATCAGATTCGCCGAGGCGACGCCGTCGGCCAGCGCGTGGTGCACTTTGCCGATCACCGCGACCCGGTCGGGGGCCAGACCCTCGGCGAAGTACAGCACCCACAGCGGCCGGCGGCGGCTGAGGGGCGTACTCGCAATCTGGCTGATCAGATCGTCAAGGCCCCGCCTGCCGCCGGGCGCGGGCACTTGTATCCGCCGCACGTGGTGATCCATGTCGACAGCGACGTCCTCACGCCACATCGGCCGGTGCAGGTGGAATGGAATATCGACCAGCTCATAACTCAGAGGGTCCAGAACGGACAGCCGACTGGTGAACGTCTTCCGGAACGCGTCGAACGTCGGCTCGCCCTCAAACTGCGCTGTGTCCACCACCGCAACCTTCAGGGTGTGCTGATGAACGTTCGGCGTCTCACTCGACAGCAGCAGCGAATCCCAACCGCTGAGTCGTCTCACCCGACTAACCGCCCTCGGCACTCTGCACTTGACTGCTCTCCGGCATCGGCAGCCGGTGGCGTACCGATTCGATCGCCTGCGAGAGCCCGGTGACGAACTTGTCGGATCCGAACGTGCAGCCCGCGTGTCCCGCGTCTACCTCGACGGTGTCGGCATCCGGTATCTGGTCGGCTAGCCACTGCTGGCGGCGCACGCCGAAGGCGCGGTCGCGCATCGTGATCAAAACCGACGTGGGCACGTCGATGTCGCGGACCCACGGTGTCGAGTCGAACCTCATGACCTCGGCGAGGGCTCGTGTGATGGCACCTGGCGACGTGTTGCGCAGTTGGCCGAGCAGCCACTGATGGTCGCGCAGGTAGCCGTGATTCAGCGCCGGCGCCGGGTCGAACCGGCGAGCCGGCGGGCTGACAGCCTCGATGAGCGCCGCGAACACACCGGTGGCCAGTCGCTCGTAGCTCGCGCGGCTTACCGCCGCAGTGGCCGCACACAACACCAGCCCATCGACGCGCTCGCGGTGCCGCTTCCAAACCAGCTGCGCTATCAGCGAACCCATCGAGTAGCCGACAGGTACGAAAGTCGAGATGCCCAAGGCGTCGGCCAGGGCGGCGACGTCGTCGGCACAGTCTTCGAGCAGAAAGCGGGGCGTGGTGATTCCCTGCCCATGGCAGCGCTGGTCGAATACGACGACCCGGCCGAACTTTTGCACCTCGTTCAGCGCCGGGTACCACGTCATCAATCCCGTGCAGGCCACCGAGTGCAGCAGCACATATGTTGGCGCGTCCTCAGGCCCGGAGTCGACGACATAGGTGCTTCCCCGCCCGTTAAGTTCGACGATACGACCCTCCGGCAGTTGCCCGACCGGCGCCAACGCGGGCACCTTCGGTAGGCGTGCCAGCGCTGACAGGCGCAAGTAATTCTCGATGCTGTCATTACAGCACTTTCGCCCGATGGCCTGGCGTTCTTGGGGGGGAACCCCAGGCTCGCTGAGCACTCGCACAGCCGCGGCGCGGATCGGGCTTACACTTCGACCGTGCGCGACGTCCTCGACGAGTTGCTGTCGGTATGGCGGACCGGCGGCACCGCCGGCGTCGCCACCGTCGTGCGCACGATCCGATCAGCGCCGCGGCAACCCGGGGCCACGATGTTCGTCGCCCCTGACGGCACGGTCGCGGGCTCGGTATCCGGCGGCTGCGTCGAGGCGGCCGTCTACGAACTCGCCAACGAGGTCGTCGCATCCGGGCGCGCGGAACTGCAGCGGTACGGCGTCAGCGACGACGACGCGTTCGCCGTCGGCCTCACCTGCGGCGGGCATCATCGACATCTTCGCCGAGCCGATGTCGCGCGACACCTTCCCTCAGTTGGAAGCGATCGCCGACGACATCGCGGCGCATCGTCCGACCGCCGTCGCCACCGTGATCGCGCATCCGGATGCGCGACTGGTGGGGCGCAGGCTGGTCGATCGGGCAGTACGACGTCGACGGGTCGCTCGGATCGTGTCGGGCCGACGCCGCGATCACCGACGATGCGCGGGGACTGCTCGCCGCCGGGCCAGTCGACGGTGCTGTCCTACGGCCCCGACGGGCAGCGCCAGGAGATCGGGCATGGAGGTGTTCGTCGCCAGCCACGCCCCGCCTCCGCGGATGCTGATCTTCGGTGCGATCGACTTCGCCGTCGGCGCTCGCCAGGCAAGGCACTTTCCTCGGCTATCGCGTGACGGTGTGCGACGCCCGCCCGGTCTTCGCCACCCCGGCACGATTTCCCGGGCGCCGACGAGGTCGTCGTCGCCTGGCCCGATCGCTATCTCGCCGAACAGGCCGAGGCGGGCGCGCATCGATTCGCGCACCGCGATCTGCGTGCTCACCCACGACCCCAAGTTCGACGTTCCCGTCCTGCAGGTCGCGCTGCGGCTGCCCCAGGTCGACTACATCGGCGTCATGGGTTCGCGGCGCACCCACGACGACCGCATCGACCGCCTGCGCGAGGCCGGCCTGACCGACGCCGATCTGCGTCGGCTGTCCAGCCCTATCGGCCTCGACCTGGGCGCCCGCACCCCGGAGGAAACCGCCGTGTCGATCGCCGCGGAGATCATCGCGCGGCGTTGGGGTGGCGAGGGTCGTCCTCTCACCGACACCGATGGGCGGATCCACCACGAAGGATGAGACAAATCATGCGGTAATGTCGCTCTCCACTTCCGGCACTGTGTTTATCGCAGTACGATAACCGGACTCTCTGACCGTCATCCAGCCCCTTGGATTGGAGCGAAAAACGTGGCTTACGCAGGCACCCGAGTCGCCCGCGTCGAAGACAACCGGTTGCTCACCGGCCACGGCACGTTCGTCGACGACATCACCCGCCCCGGCATGCTGCATGCCTGCTTCGTGCGCAGCCCGTTCGCCAGGGCGCGCATCAACGGCATCGACGCGTCTGCGGCCCTGCAATTGCCGGGTGTACGCGCCGTGTTCACCGCCGACGACCTCAATCCCGACGTCAAGGAGGCCTGGCACGCGGTCGCCGGCAAGGACATCCCCGACACGCCGCGGCCGCCGCTGGCCGAGGGTGAGGCGAAGTTCGTCGGCGATCCGGTCGCACTCGTCGTCGCCGAAAGCCGCTACATCGCCGAGGACGCCGTCGAGTTGGTGGACGTCGACTACGAGCCGCTGCCGGCGGTCGCCGACTTCACCAAGGCTGTTGGGTCGCGGATGTGGTCGTGCACGAGGCCTACCCCGACAACGTGGCGGGCGGCATGGGCGGCGCACCTCCGGACGAGGAGACCTTCTCGTCGGCGGCGCACGTCGCGACCGCGAACGTCTATCAGCAGATCTACGCGCCGGTGCCGATCGAGACGCGCGGGCTCGTCGTCGAATGGACGGCGGCCACCGCCGAGCTGACCCTGTGGGCATCCACCCAGACACCGCACGAACTGCGCGCGTTCTGCGCACGCCTGCTCGGCATTCCCGCACAGGGCGTGCGCGTCATCATGCGCGACACCGGCGGCGGATTCGGCCAGAAGGTCGTGCCGATGCGTGAGGACATGTGCATCATGCTGGCCGCGCGCAAGGTGCCCGCCGCGCTGAAGTGGATCGAGGACCGTCGCGAGAACCTGATGTCGGCCGGACAGGCCCGGCACGTCGACGGCAACGTCCGGGTGGCGCTCGATGACGACGGCAACATCCTTGCCGTCGACATCGACTTCACCTACGACATCGGGGCGTACCCGACGCCGTATCCGGTGCTGACGACCGCCGCCGTCGGCATGTTCTTCCCCGGCCCGTACCGGGTGCCCAAGGCCAGCTTCAACTACAAGACCGTGTTCTCGAACACCGCGGGCCTCGCCGCGTATCGCGGACCATGGCAGTACGAGACCCTGGCGCGCGAAGATCCTCCTCGACATCGCGGCCCGCAAGATGGACATGGATCCGGTCGACCTTCGACGCAAGAACCTGCTGCGCCGTGACGAGATGCCGTACTTCAACCCCAACGGCATGCCCTATGACCATGTGGCGCCGGTGGAGACCTTCGAGCAGGCCGTGAAAATTCTTGACCACGAAGGCTTTCGCAAGGAGCAGGCCGACGCGCTGGCCCAAGGTCGCTATATCGGCCTTGGCTTCTCGGCCTACATCGAGCCGACCGGTGCCGCGACGGGCCACCTCGCCACCGAGGGCTGCACCATTCGCATGGAGCCGACCGGCAAGATCAACGTCTACGTGAACGGCGGTTCGACGGGCAACAGCATCGAGACCACCGTCGTGCAGCTGACAGCCGACGCGCTTGGCGCCGACGATCGAGGACGTGTCGACGATTCAGGGTGACACCGCGGTGACGCCGTACGGTGCGGGTGCTCAGGGCAGCCGCAGCGGGCCGATGACGGCAGGCGCCGTCAACGAAGCGGGTGGCATGCTGCGCAAGCAGATCGTGGCGATGGCGGCTCAGCGGCTGGAAGCCAGTGAAGACGACATCGAGTTGGGCGGCTCGAAAGCCTTTGTCCGCGATGACTCTTCTAAGAGCGTGAGTTTCGCAGACATCGCCTACCGCTCGTACTACGAGCCCGCACAGTTGCCGCCGGGGATGGCGGCCACGCTCGAGGCGACCGCCCGCTTCAAAGCGGACACGATGATCCACTGGGCCAACGCCACGCATGCGTGTACGTGCGAGGTCGATGTCGAGACCGGTCACGTGAAGCTGACGCGCTACATCGTCAGCGAGGACGTGGGCCCGATGATCAACCCCAATGTGGTCGAGGGACAGATTGCGGGCGGAACCGTGCAGGGCATCGGCGGCGCGCTGCTGGAGGACATGGTCTACGACGGCGACGGAAACCCTTTGTCGTCAACGTTTGTCGATTATCTGCTGCCGACCGCCACCGAGGTGCCGCCGATCGAGTTCGGCCACGTCGAGATTCCGGGGCCGGGCGTCGGCGGATACAAGGGCTGCGGCGAAGGCGGCGCCATCGGGGCGACACCCGCGGTCATCAACGCCATCAACGACGCACTGGCACCCCTCGGTGTCGCGCTCACCCGCTTGCCTGCCAGTCCATCCGCAATCGTTGCCCTCATCGAGGAGGCCCAATAGTGGAGTTGAACAACGAATTCCGTGTCGCGGTACCTGCGGCGAAGGCGTGGGAGGTACTCACCGACGTCGAGCGGGTCGCCCCGTGCATTCCCGGCGCCCAGTTGCTGTCTGTCGACGGTGATAAATTCACCGGCGCGGTCAAGGTCAAGGTCGGCCCGATCACCGTGTCCTACAAGGGTGAAGCGGCCTTCCAGGAGAAGAACCAGGCGGCGCAGCGAGTCGTCATCAAGGCCAACGGGAAAGAGACCCGGGGTAGCGGCAACGCAGCCGCCGTCGTCACCGCCGCGCTCAAGGACGAGGGTGACTCCACCACCGTCGTCATTACCACGGACCTGACCATCTCCGGTAAAGCAGCTCAGTTCGGTCGAGGTGTGCTGGCCGACGTGTCCAGCAGCCTGATCGGGCAGTTCGCCAAAAACCTGGAGGCCGATCTGCTCGGCGGATCCGCCGAGACGCAGGCGCCCACCGCTGAAACCGCAACCGCGGCTGCGCAACCGGACAACGCCATCGACTCCCTGACCCTGGTCAAGGCCGTGGCCCCGTCGCTCGCCAAGCGGTACGGGCCGGTGGTGGCCGCGGTCGGCGCGGGTGCGGCCGTCGGGTTCCTGCTGGGACGGCGCAAGCGCAAGTCGCCCGCGGCGGTGGTCGCCGACGATCTGCAGGCGGCGTTGTTGCGCATGCTCGACACGGTGTCGCCGGCCGAGCGGCTCCGGCCATGAAGGCTGCCCCCTTCGCGTATCACCGGCCGGACTCCGTGAAGGAGGCGGCCGATCTTCTCGATGAGTTCGGCGACGACGCGAAGATCCTTGCGGGCGGTCAGAGCCTGGTCCCGATGCTCGCCATGCGGCTGACGCATTTCGAGAACCTCGTCGACATCTCGCGGATCGACGAACTGCAGAGCATCGACCTGTGCGATGGCGAGGTCCGCATCGGGGCGGGCACTCCGCACGCATTCGTCGGAATGGACGACGAGGTCGCCGATTCGGTGCCGCTGCTGACCTTGGCGACGCCGCATATCGGGCACTTTCAAATCCGCACCAGGGGCACGCTCGGGGGCGCGATCGCACACGCGGACCCCGCCGCGGAGTACGCCGCCGTCGCGCTGGCGCTGGACGCGCAGATGGAGGCGGTCTCATCGAAGGGCACTCGGCAGATCCCGGCAACGGAGTTCTTCACTGGGCTGTGGGAGACGTCGTTGCAGACTGGCGAGATTCTCACCGCGGTCAGGTTCCCGGTGTGGGGTGACCGGTCGGGTTTCGCGGTCGAGGAGTTCGCCCGTCGGCACGGTGACTTCGCGATCGCGGGGGCGGCGGTCGCAGTCGAGTTGGACACCGATGACCGGATAGCGCGCTGTGGGATAGGCCTGCTCGGGTTGGGGTCGACGCCGCTGCGCGGGCGCGCTGCGGAGGAAGCGACCATCGGCCGTGCCGTCGGCGAGATCTCTGCAGAGGAGGTCGGTCGGCTCGCGATCGGCGGCCTCGACGACATTCCGGCCGACCTGCAGGGGTCGGCCGCGTATCGAGCCAAGGTCGGCGCCACGATGGTGGCCCGTGCCTTCGCATCTGCGATCAGTGAAATCACAGGGGCAAGCAATGCATGAATGGCCAGTCCAGTTGTCCGTCAACGGAGTTCATACCGAAGCGAGCGTGGAGCCGCGGCTGACGCTCGCGGACTACCTGCGGGAGAACTGTGGGCTGACGGGCACACATCTGGGGTGTGAGCACGGTGCATGCGGGGCGTGCACAGTGATGGTCGACGGGCAGGCGGTTCGCGCGTGCCTGATGTTCGCGGTCCAGGCGGACGGCAGCGAGGTCACCACGGTCGAGGGTATTGCCGGCGAGGACGGCGAGCTGTCGCCGATTCAGTCGACGATGCGCGAGTGCCACGGTCTGCAGTGTGGGTTCTGCACGCCGGGGTTCGTCATGTCGATCACCGCGCTGCTGCGTGACAACCCCAAGCCGACCGACGAAGAGGTCCGCGAGGGCCTGTCGGGGAACTTCTGCCGGTGCACGGGCTACCAGGGCATCGTGAACGCGGTTCATCGCGCGGCGGAGATGAGCTAAGCCTCCGTCGCGGCATGAGCTCGGCGCTTCCCAGGCAGACCCGGCATGGTGGATGCCATGAAGATCGGGTTCGTAGGACTGGGAAACATGGGCGCCGGTATGGCCGCCAACCTGCTCGACGCTGGGCACGAGGTGACGGCGTACAACCGCTCGCAAGACAAGGTCGACGCACTGGCGCAGCGGGGCGCTCAGGCGGCGCGGACGGTCGCCGACGCGTGCGGCGGCGACATCGTCATCACGATGCTGGCCAACGACGATGCGGTGGAGGCGGTGACGTTCGGCGACGAAGGAATTCTCGCCTCGCTTCCGTCCGGCGCCACACATGTCTCGTCGAGCACGATCAGCGTCGCGCTTGCGGAGCGGCTGACTGATGCGCATGCCGTGGCGGGTCAGCGGTTCGTCGCGGCTCCGGTGTTCGGTCGTCCGGAGGCGGCTGAGGCGGCCAAGCTGTTTGTGGTGGCCGCGGGTGAACCTACTGCGGTGCAAGCGCTTTCGCCCGTGTTCGACGCGATCGGTCAGCGAACGTTCGTCGTGGCGGAGCGGCCAAAGGCCGCGAGCCTCGTCAAGCTGAGTGGAAACTTCCTCATCGCGTCTGTCATCGAATCGCTCGGTGAGGCCATGGCGCTGGTGGAAAAGGCAGGTGTCGACAAACGTGAGTACGTGGAGCTGCTCACGTCAACCCTGTTCGACGCGCCGGTGTACAAGACGTACGGAGGACTGATGGCGCGCGAGGAGTTCGAGCCGGCCGGGTTCGCCGCCTCGCTCGGGCTTAAGGACGTCCGCCTCGTGCTCGCCGCAGCCGAGTCACTAGAAGTACCGCTGCCGGTGGCCAGCCTGATCCGCGACCGCTTTCTAACCCTGCTCGCCAACGGCGGCGCCCATCTCGACTGGTCCGCGCTCGGCAAGGTGGCCTCGTGGGAAGCCGGCGTTCAAAACGGCGGGGGTCTGTTCCGTTCGTCGTCGTAACCGTCTTCGATGACAGTTTGGTTGTGTGCGCGTTCGTTGTTGATGGCTTGAGTAGGACGTGGCACCGACTTTGGTAAAAGACGCTTCAGAGTCCGCGTCCGAGCCCAGTCTGGCACTGGGCTTTCACATTGCAACGGTCGCTATTCCGCCCGGTGTGAGGACGTAAAACCTTGTTGCAGCCCACGTTCTCTGTTCATCTGCGGTCGGTGGCCGGGACGAGGCGGGCCACCCCGCGCAGGATCCACGGTGTGCGCCTGGCCATCACTGCCACGGCGCGGTCGGAGCGGCGCATCCCGGCCTGGGGGCCGGGGGTGGGTGTTGAGGCCAGTTGGGCCTCGGGCGATCCCGCCGGCGGGCCGTGACGATCGACGGCGAGGAGTTGCCAGGTGCCGGGCACGCCACGCAGCTCGACGCTGCCGCGGTCCTCGAAGCCGGTGCCCGAGCCGACGATCAGGTCGCGGATGGTGCGCGAGACGAGGATTTCGCCCGGCGCGGCCTCGCCGAGGATCCGCGCCGCGATGTGGACGGCAAGCCCCCCGATGTCGTCGCCCAGGAGTTCGCACTCGCCGGTGTGGATGCCGGCGCGGATCTCGATACCCAATGCTTCGGCGTCGGCGCGCAGGGCTTCGGCGCAGCGGATGGCCTGTGTCGGCCCGTCGAACGTGGCCAGGTGGCCATCGCCGGTGCTCTTGACCATGGTGCCGCCGAATCGTTCGGTGAGGTCGGCGGTGATCTCCCCGAAGCGCTGTAGCACTGCGCGCCAGCGCTCGTCGCCTGTGGCCGCGGCGTGTTGCGTCGAGGCGACGATGTCGGTGAACAGCACCGTGCGCAGGGCGCGGTGTGACTGGGCCGGTGCCGCATGGCTGCCGGTGAGGAACTCCTCGATCGTCGGTCAGGATCGTGTCAGGATCGCTTAACCAGGGCAGGTGCTCCGCGCTGTCGACCTCGAGGTACCGCGCGTCGGGAATGTGGTCGGCGAGGTAGCGGCCCGCCGACACCGGAACGACGGGGTCCTCGCGGGCGTGGATGACCAAGGTGGGGGCGGTGATCGTCGGCAGGATCGGCCGCACGTCGAGCCCGAAACGACGCTTCCAGTGACGCGCGCGCCATCCCCGGGCTGGCGCACATCCGCTCAAACATGGCGAGCCAGGGTAATCGACCGGACGCTGACGGCGCGCTGATGCTTAATGTCGCGCCGCTGCCCCACCTGGAGCGGACGGCGCGGCCGATCTCCTGCATCCGGGCGATCTGCTCCACCGACGGCATATAGTTTTCACCCAGGTCGGGAAGGTGGCGCGCCCACAGCTCGGCCGGGTCGCGATCGATGTCGTCCCACCCGCCGCCTGGGCGAAACGAGTACGACTCGGCGAGGATCAACGCCCGGGTTCGCTCCGGTCGTGTTGCCGCGAAAACAATGGACGCAAATCCGCCGTCATTCATACCGAAAGGAACGGCCCTTCCGAAGCCGACGGCGTCCATTACGGCCTCGATCTCGGCCACTCGATCATCGAGCGTGCGGACGTGCGGGACGGGGTCCGACAGCCCGACCCCGGCCTTGTCGAACACTACGATGCGACAGAATGTGGCGAGCTGGTCGAAGAAGGCCTTGAATTCGGGCACGGTCCAGAACAGCTCGACGTGGCTGATGAACGGCCCGACGAAGACCAACTCGATGGGACCGTCGCCGAACACCTGATACGCCAGGCTGAGATCGCCGCAGGATGCGTACGAGGTGTCCGCCACGGCATGAGCGTACTGCGGCCAGGCGCTAGCCCGACCGTATCCACTGCGTCAGCCCGGACGTGCACATCGGCGCGTGTGAGCGCCCTGGCAGGACCGAACGACGTGCTGGTGTCCAGCACGGTCCGCGACCTCGTGATCGTGTCGGCTTGGAGTTCGAGGGACCGCGGCGCTCACGAGCTCAAGGGTGTGCCCGGCGAATGGCATCTCTTAGCCGTCGCCTCTACCTAGAACGGCGGTGGCCGGTTGCGCTGGGTGACGTAGTCGTCGTTGAGTCGACGTTCGGCTTCGATGCGTTGGGCGCGGTCTTGCGCACGGGTTGCCTTGCGCCGCGGCATTTTCTGGGTGCGGTTGGGCTCTACGGCGGGCACATCGACCCTCGCGACTGCTGCGGTGGGTCGGCACAGGGTGGGGAACAGGAGTCGGCTCCCGGGGTGGGTGGTGTAGCGTCTGCCCGTTGGGTGAGGTCCAGCTGACGGTGCCGTCTGGCCATTGTTGGTCGTGCCAGCCGCCGAAGGTTTTGAGTAGGTGATGTTTTCGGCACAGGCATTTCAGATTGGAGGCCTGGGTGGGTCCGGTGGGATAGGCGATGGTGTGGTCGATATCGCAGACCTGCGCGCGTTCGCCACAGCCCGGGAAGCGGCACGTCATATCCCGGCACCGAATGAACGTCGCCAACACCGCCGACGGAATGTAACGCCGTTCCGGGGGCTTGGTGTCGGGGTGGCGGATCGGCACGATCGTGGCGGTGCCCGCGATCTTGGCCGCCAACAACGGGGCGGGCAGCACGGCGCCACCCATGATGGCCGCCGGCGGGGTGTTGGCCGGTCCGGTCGGTGGGGCGGTGGTCGGCCAGCGCTTCTGTGCAGAGTCATCTCCCGAAGTCGGCTCTGGCGGTGGGTCCGGGTTCGTCTTCGCCGTCCAACTGGGCTGGGGTGTCATCGGTCAGTGAGTCTTCGTGGGTGATGACGTGCACGACCACGGTGCTGGGCTGCATGCCGGCGCCCGGGCACTGAGGATCCTCACATTGGCAGGCCAGCCGGTCTGCGCCGTGCCCTAAAGCGCCCAGGGCATCGGCGCGGCGCTGATCCAGGGTGCGGGAGTCGTGGTCGCACACCGCACCGGCCATTGCGTCCAGGCGTTGGTCCAGGGCCTCAGCGTCTGTGGCCAACAGCCGGGCCTCGATATCGGCGGTGCCCGAACCGTCCTCGGGTTTGTGCACATCGGCATAGCGGCCGCGCACACGGTCCTCGGTGCGTCGTACCGCGGCAGGGTCATAGCGGTCGACCCAGTAGTCGATCTCATTCTGAGTCTTATCGACCGACAACGACCCCCAGGAGGTGACGTGGGCGGCGATCTCGGTGTCGACCTTGGCGAGTGCGTCGGGGTCTTTGATCAGCCGGGTGCGTGACACGACCGCGGCCACCATGCGGTAGGAGATCGCGCCGGCGGCGAACACCTCGGCCACCCGCGGTAGGCGCTTGCGTAGGCCGTCGGCGATCAAGAGTTGATGCGAGGCGACCCCGAGCGAGACGTTCTGCGCGGCAGCCACCGATGCGGCCACGGCGTCCCAGTTGTCCAGACACCACTGGTCGCGCTCAACAGACCCGTCGGCGGCCAGCATTCGTTCGAGCTCATCGGCCATCGCGAACAGCCGCCGCGCGCAGGCAGCGTTCTCCACCCGCGCCCACGCCCCCACCGCAGCCGAAGCCCGGCTGCCGAGGGCTGCGTGCCACGAGTTGATCGAACATGTCTTCGACGCTACCTACGATCCGCCCGCCCGCGTTGACTCATCAGAAATGCGCGCGAAAGGGCTGATTCGTTGCCTCATTGAAAAATGCGCGCGTACGGCCCAGTAGGATGGGGTTGACGTTGGCCGAGCGCAGAGCGGTGACGGAGACGACCGCGAGTCCGTTACCAGCTGGCGAGCAAGCGCGGCAAGAGCCGGATTCTCGACGAGTTGTGCGCCAACACGGGGTGGCATCGCAACCATGCCCGCAAGACGCTCACAGCGGCGCTGCAGCCCAAGATCGTCACCCCGAGAAGTCCTCGGCCAGTGAAGTACGGGCCCGAGGTCATCGCGGCGCTGACGGTGTGCTGGACGGTGCTGGGAATGCCCGCCGGCAAGCGGCTGGCGCCGATGCTCGGCGAACTGGTGGCGGTGTTGCGCCATTTCGGAGAGCTGGACATCGACGAGGACACCGCCGCGCTGTTGGTGTCGATGTCGGCGGCCACCATCGATCGCCGGCTGGCCGCTGAGCGGGCCAAGCATCAGCTGCGGGGCCGTGTCGGCACCAAGCCGGGATCGCTGTTCAAAAGCCAGATCCCGATGCGCACCTGGGCCGACTGGGACGACGCCGACCGGGGTTCGTCGAGATCGACCTGGTCTGGCCACGACGGCGGCAACCGCGGCGGAGGCCATGCGTTCACGCTTGACGGTCACCGATATCGCCACCGGCTGGACCGAGAACCGCTCGGTGCCCAGACAAGACCGCCAAATGCGTGCTGGCCGCGCTCAACGACATCGCCGCCAAGATGCCGTTCCCGATCCTGGGCGTGGACTCCGACAACGGATCGGAATTCATCAACGACGCACCTGTTGCGCCTGGTGCCACAGGCCGCAAGATCACCTTCACCCGGTCGCGGCCGGGCAACAAGAACGACGGCTGTCACGTCGAGCAGAAGAACTGGACGGTGGTCCGCACCGTGGTCGGCTACTACCGCTACGACACCGCCGCAGAACTGTTGCTACTCAACGAGATCTGGCAGCTGCAGTCCAAGTTGACCAACTACTTCTGCCCGCAGCAGAAACTGATCTCCAAGGTCCGCAACGGCGCCAAGGTGTCCAAGAAACACGACACGGCCGCCACCCCATTTCACCGCGCAATCGATCACCCGACCATGACCGTAGAACGCATCGTGGCGCTAACCCGGACCTACTCGCTGATCAATCCCGCCGCCACCCAGCGCCAGATCCAAGCCCTGACCGCGCAGCTTCTCACACTGACCACCAGCAAAGCCGGCCACACCGCCCAAGCCCAAGTCAACAAGCGCGCACGATTACGTGAGGCAACGAATCCACCCTACGCGCGCATCTTGACTGAGGCAACAGGCAACCAGCAGCTCAAACCCGGCCTGTGGATAAAAACCCAATTGGGGATAAGTTGCTTCGGGTGAGTCAAAAGGTTGCGGGACCGGCGCGGCACCTGTTGCGTGGACCGTCGTGACGGGGAAGGACACTGCGTGACCGGGCCGCGGCGAGACAACCTGCTCATCGTGCATTGGCACGACCTCGGCCGCTATCTCGGCGTATACGGGCACGACGACGTCTCCAGCCCTCGGCTCGACCAACTCGCCGCCGAGGGCATCCTCCTCACCCACGCCCATGCGACCGCACCACTGTGTTCCCCGTCGCGTGGCTCGCTCTTCACCGGCCGATACCCGCAGAGCAACGGCTTGGTCGGCCTCGCCCATCACGGCTGGGAATACCGGACCGGTATCCGCACACTCCCCGATCTGCTATCCGAATCCGGTTGGTATACCGCACTATTCGGAATGCAACACGAAACGTCGTATCCTCCGCGGCTCGGTTTCGACGAGTTCGACGTATCGAACTCCTATTGCGAATATGTCGTCGAACAGGCCGCCCGCTGGCTCACCGAACCGCCTGCCCAACCGTTCCTTCTGACCGCCGGGTTCTTCGAGACGCACCGGCCGTATCCGCGTGAACGTTACGAACCCGCGACGCCGCCGGCGTGGCTGTGCCCGATTACCTGCCCGACACGCCGACATCCGGCAGGACCTCGCCGAGTTCTACGGCTCCATCTCCGTAGCCGACGCTGCTGTCGGCCGCCTGCTGGACACCCTCGCCGAGACCGGGCTCGACCGCACCACGTGGGTGCTGTTCATGACCGATCACGGGCCTGCGCTCCCCCGCGCCAAATCCACGCTCTACGACGCGGGCACCGGAATCGCGATGATCGTGCGGCCCCCACGCGATGCGGCGATCAGCCCACGGGTCTACGGCGAATTGTTCAGCGGCGTCGACCTGGTACCCACGCTGCTCGGCCTGCTCGGCGTCGATGTCCCCTCCGATATCGAGGGCATTTCACACGCGGACAACCTGCGTCACGGGCAGACGTCGCCGACGCGCAGCGAGGTCTACACCACCAAGACGTACCACGATTCCTTCGATCCGATCCGCGCCGTCCGCACCAAGGAATACAGCTACATCGAGAACTATGCGGCTCGGCCGCTGCTCGATCTGCCGTGGGATATCGCCGAAAGCGCACCCGGCCAGACCGTCGCGCCACTGGTGCAGGCGCCACGTCCCGCACGCGAACTCTACGACCTCAACGAGGATCCCACCGAGTCGCAGAACCTGCTCGGCCCCGACGCATCCGACAAGGCCGAAGCCATCGCGAATGACCTCGCGCTGCTGCTCAACGACTGGCGTCAGAAGACCAAGGACGTCATACCGTCAGAGTTCGCGGGTACCCGAATTGCGGAGCGCTACACCGAGACTTACTTGCGTATTCACGGACCATCGCTCACCAGCCGTTCGGCCATCGCCTCTGAACGCGGCATCGAGGACGGGCAGATTTCCGGCCAATAGTTTTCGTCACGGTGATTGTTAACCCATGTCGTGCCAGGCAATTTGAATGCAGCTAGGCTCACGCGCATGTCAGCCCGTCCGACCGCTTACCTCGTGCTTGCGTCGCAACGCAGCGGCAGCACACTGTTGGTCGAATCTCTGCGGGCGACCGGCGTGGCAGGTGAGCCGCAGGAGTTCTTTCAGTACCTTCCGACCACCAGCCAGTCGCCACAGCCGCGACAATGGTTCGAGGGTGTGCAGGACGAGTCGATCATCCGTTTGCTCGACCCGTTAGACGAGGGAAAACCGGACCTTGCGCCGGCCGAGATCTGGCGCGATTACGTACAGACCGTCGGCCGCACGCCTAACGGAGTCTGGGGCGGCAAGCTGATGTGGAATCAGACTCCATTGCTATTGCAGCGCGCGGCGGGACTGCCGGAACGATCCGGTGATGGCCTGCTCGCAGCGATCCGCGACGTGGTCGGCAGTGACCCCGTCCTGGTCCACGTGTATCGGCCGGACGTTGTGTCCCAGGCGGTTTCGTTCTGGCGGGCGGTACAGACCCGCGTCTGGCGCGGCCGACCCGATCCGACGCGAGACTCCCGTGCCGAATACCATGCCGGGGCCATCGCCCACGTCATCAACATGCTGCGCGCACAGGAGGAGGGCTGGCACAACTGGTTCGACGAGGAGAACGTCAAGCCGATGCAGATCTCCTATCCGGTGTTGTGGCGCAACCTCACTCAGATTGTCGGCGACGTCCTTGAGTCAATCGGGCAGGACCGGAGGTTGGCTCCCGCACCCGTCCTGGAGCGTCAGGCCGATCAGCGCTCCGACGAATGGGTGGACCGGTACCGCGCCGATGCCGAGCGGGAGGGTCTGCCTACATGACGCTCGACACGCTGCATGTCGACGAACTGCGCGTCCTCGAGGCCGAAGCGGTCCACATTATCCGCGAGGTCGTCGCCGAACTGGAGCGCCCGGTGCTGCTCTTCTCGGCAGGTAAGGACTCCATCGTGCTTTTGCGGTTGGCGGAGAAGGCATTTCGGCCAAGCCCGCTACCCTTCCCCGTCATGCACGTCGACACCGGCCACAACTTCGACGAGGTCATCGAGTTCCGGGACCGCCGGGTCATCGGCGAGGGGCACAAGCTGATCGTCGCGTCGGTGCAGGAGTCGATCGACAGTGGCCGCGTGCCCGACCCAGGGCCCGGCGCTTCACGAAACCGCCAGCAGACCCGCACCCTGCTCGATGGCCTGGAGGCCGGCCGCTTCG
>CAVRFN010000038.1:0-23615 GCA_963720345.1 uncultured Actinomycetota bacterium | reverse complement strand
TCGCAGACATAATCGCCGAGCTGGTCTCCGGTTTCGAAGACGAACTCGGCGATTAGACGGTATTCGCGAGGGTTAACGCATCACGGCGTGATGGTCGTCTGCTTGTCGATGACGTTTGTTGCCGCACCCACGATGTCGCCCTGGTTCTCCAGGCTGTCGGCGTCGTAGCTGCAAGATGCAGACCCGTCGGCGCCGGGGATCACGACCGTCTTCTGGGCAACGATCTTCTCTGACCCTCCGAGTCCCAGGTGCCACCGAGTTGATAGCCCTGGTAGCCGTCGAGGGTGCTGTTCTCACCGTTGTTCGACGCGACCCAGCCAGGCATGTTCTGTAATTCGCCGGGAGCGTGATCGATGATGGTCTGCGGATCGACGTTGCCGGTCAGCTTCGAGACCAGTGCGACGATGCTCGGGGAGTACTCGGCGGCTTCGGGGCCCGTGTAGATGATGGCGCCGTAGGCCCACTCGGGGGTGTTCTCCCCGGCCGGCTCCCAGCCATCGGGGATCGGCAGATCGATCGTCGGCGAGCCGGGGTCGCCACGCTTGACTGGCGTCTCCTGGATGTTGTTATCTGCGATGAAGCTGGCGATCGTCGGCTTCGGTCCTGCGGCATCCTCATCGCGCGGAGCCACCTTGGAAGTCGTCGGTGTGGCGCTGGCGCTCGTCGTCGCGGATCGGGTGGTCGAGGGTGAAACAGTCGACGTGGCGCCGGTGGCCCCGTCGGACGAGGTGTTGTTGTTGGAGACCACGACCGCGATGATCCCTCCCACCAGCACCGCCACCGCGACGAATGCTGCCGCACCGATCAAGATTTTGTTCTGTCCCGGCTTCCGCGGTGCCGGCGGTTGCGTCGACGGCGGTGGTGGCGGAGGTTGAGGTGGCGGTGTGAAGTGAGAAGCGTAAAGTGCTGGTGCCGAATGTGTTTCGGCACTCTGCGGTGATACGGCGAACGGCGGCGGAGTGGACGCGCGGGGGAGGGTTGGTGGTGCGGCGGCAGGCGCTTGCCGCAACGGCCCACGGTTGGGAACTGCGCGGCGGCTGGTCCGGTGAGGGCTGTCCGCGCAGCATGGGCAAGACCCATCGGTGACGGATAGCGGTCGTACGGATTCTTGGCCATCCCCTTCGCCACGACGGCATCGAAGTTCGCGGGCACTCCGCGGGTGACCAACGACGGCCGCGGCGGCGGTGTCATCAGGTGACCGGTGATCTGTTGTTCAGCACTGTTACCCGGGAAGGGCTGGGTTCCGGTCAGGCATTCGTGGAGTACACAAGTCAACGCGTAGATGTCGGCGGAAGTATCCGCCTGACCCGTGGTGAACCGCTCTGGCGCCATGTAATGCCAAGTGCCCAGCGTACTTCCGGTGTTGGTCAATCTGCCATCGCCCGTCGCATGCGCGATGCCGAAGTCGATCAAGTAGGCAAAGTCGAACTTTGCGAGCAAGATGTTCGACGGTTTGATGTCTCGATGGACGAGTCCGACCCCGTGTGCGGCTTCCACGGCCATTGCGATCTGCTCGACGATGTGGACGGCACGTCCAGGCGCCAGCGGTCCGCCTCGAAGAACCGTCTGCAGATCGCTTCCGTCGATCAAACGCATGTCGACGAAGAGTCGCCCATCGATTTCGCCATAGTCGTGAATGGGGACGACGTGTGGCTCGCTCAGACCCGCCGCGGCGTGGGCTTCGCGGCGAAAGCGCTCTTGAAAAACG
This sequence comes from uncultured Actinomycetota bacterium, assembly GCA_963720345.1. Classification (GTDB taxonomy): domain Bacteria; phylum Actinomycetota; class Actinomycetes; order Mycobacteriales; family Mycobacteriaceae; genus Mycobacterium. The sequence continues at coordinate 21,907 of CAVRFN010000038.1, read as the reverse complement.
GTGTCGGCGGCCCAGTGGGGGAAGCAGCACCTTGACCGCTACGATGCGATCCGTCAAGCGCCTCTTCCTTCGCGCGCCAGACTTCGCCCATCCCGCCGCGGCCCAGCAGCTCCAACAGGCGATAGCGACCGAAGTCCGTTTCCTGCATCGCGTCTTCCTCAGCTGCCAAATCGACGGTTTGCCAAGCAGGTTTGGAATAGTATCACCAGTCGGATCGGCGATAGGTTAGGAATGACCGGACCGCTGACCGCGACGGCATCGGCACTTTCCAACGCAAACACCGCCCGAACGCGTGAGCGCTGGGCGGCGTTGCGTCGGTACTTTTGGTTACGGCGTGATGGTCGTCTGCTCGTCGATGACGTTTGTTGCCGCACCCACGATGTCGCCCTGGTTCTCCAGGCCGTCGGCGTTGAGCTGCAAGATATTAGAGGCCGTCGGCGCCGGGGATCACGACCGTCTTCTGGGCCACGATCTTCGTCTGCCCCTCCGAGTCCCAGGTGCCACCGAGTTGGTAGGCCGGGTACTCGCCCAGCGTGCTGTTCTCACCTTCGTTCGACGCGCTCCAGCCCGGCAGGTTCTGCAGTTCGCCCGGAGCCAGATCGATGATCCTCTGCGGATCGACGTTGCCGGTCAGCTTCGAGACCAGCGCGACGATGCTCGGGGAGTACTCGGCGGCTTCGGGGCCCGTGTAGATGATGGCGCCGTAGGCCCACTCGGGGGTGTTCTCCCCGGCCGGCTCCCAGCCATCGGGGATCGGCAGATCGATCGTCGGCGAGCCGGGGTCGCCACGCTTGACTGGCGTCTCCTGGATGTTGTTGTCGACGATGTAGCTGGCGATCGTCGGGTTCGGGCCCGCCGCATCCTCATCGCGCGGAGCGACCTTGGCCGTCGTCGTCGGCGCGGCCTTGGCGCTCGTCGTCGTGGTGGTGGTCGTGGTTTCCGATTCCTTGGTGCTCGGTTCGGTTTTGGTGTCCGAACCGCAGCCGGATAACACCAGGGCCAAAGCCGCAGCCAACGCGGCTGCTCCGGTGATCGCCGTGCGCCTCATCAGTCAACTCCTGTCGTTGTGCACCGCCTGTCGCCGTTCTTGGCAAACATCTCCGGTGCATTGGTCGTAGCGAAGCGTAGTCGAAAAGCGCACTTATGACGGGCGAGTAGATCTACTCAATTAAAAAGCCGCAAACCCGCAGCCATGGTTGTCCGATTTGTTCACGACACCTGCCGGGCTCTCGACATAGCGTCGGCGGCATGGACATTCGCGTGACATCAACCGTCTTTCAGGTATTCGCCAGCAACCTCACAGGATCGCTGAACTTCTACCGGCTTCTCGGCCTGCAGGTGCCGGACTCCGCCGGACCGCATGTGGCGGTTGAACTACCCGGCGGCAATACCCTGTCGTTCGACAACGAGGAGACCATCGCCGCGATGCATCCCGGTTGGGCTCCGCCGTCGTCGTCGGAGCCCAGGCTCACGCTGGCGTTCGGCGTCGGCACCGGAGGCGAGGTCGACGCACTCTACGAAAAGGTCACCGCGGCAGGTTATTCCGGCTTGCTGCAGCCTTACGACGCGCCGTGGGGGCAGCGCTATGCGACCGTTGCCGACCCGGACGGCAACTGGGTGGATCTGTTCGCGCCGTTGTCGTCCTGACCAAACCATCGCAACGGCACGCCAGCGAGCGCGCGGACCTCACGGTGCAGATGCGGTTGGTCCGCGTAGCCCGCGCGGGCGGCGACGTCGGTAAAGGCAAGCCCCGCATCCAGCATTCGCCGAGCGCGCCGGAAACGCAGGATGCGCCGCAGAGTCGCGGCACCGTAGCCGTAGACGGCGGTGCACTGGCGCTGCAGGGTGCGCGGCGACCAGCCGAGGGCGTGCGCCAGGTCGGCGACGGTCGACCCGGTGGCGAGGTTGTCGGTGACCTGCCTCAACTGCGGCATTGTCCACGGCGCGGTTTCGCTCCGCGGCTCCTCGGCCGCCAGTCGCGCGGTCAACTCGGTCAGCGACCCGACCCGCGGCGGCGGTCGCCGCAGATCCGAAAGAACCACCCGCCGGTCGCGTATCTCGCCTGCGGGAACTCCGAGTAGCCGGGGCAGAATGCCGGGCCGAAACCGCAAGCCGACGTAGGGGTCTCCGTCGCGCGCCGTCATCACCGGCGCGGTATCCGGCCCGGCGACGACGATGTCACCGTTCATCGCGATGAGGTCCATGCACCCGTCGGGCAGCACGCGTACGGGAGCCGGCGGCCCGTCCATCGCCCACGCCGACTCGACCAGGTCGCGCAGCATCGTAGGCGGTGCGTACTCGCGGTAACCCACGTTGACACGCTACCGCGCACGCTCACCGCTCGGATTCGCCGAGAGTCTACGGTACCGCGATCGGCGCACTGTCGCAGTGGTCCCTTCGGCCTGCAGCTGGCGTTTGATCACCTTGAACGTCTCGGTGCGCGGCAGGTCGGTGCCCACTCGCACGAACGACGGCCACTGCTTGGGACCGAGGTCGGTCTGTTCGGCGAGGAATGTGCGGAACTGCTCCGGGTCGAACGACGCGCCGTCGGTCAGCACCACCGCCGCCATCACCTGATCGCCGACGTCGGGCGCCGGTATCCCGTACACCGCCACCTCGACGACGTCGGGATGGCGCAGCACCACCCGCTCGATCGGCGCCGAGCCGAGGTTCTCACCGTCGACCCGCATCCAGTCGCCGAGCCGGCCCGCGAAGTACGCGTAGCCGTTCTCGTCGCGGTAGGCCAGATCACCGCTGTGGTACGCCCCGCCGCGCATGCGCTCGGCATCGGCCCCCGGATCGTTGTAGTAACCCTCGAAACGCCCTGCGTCAGAGGTGTTCACCAACTCGCCGGTGACGCCGGGCGGGCAGGGCTCGCCGGTGTCGACATCGAGGATCTCGGTGCCTTCGGGCAGCGGGCCGAGCGCTCCCGGCGGAGTGTCCGGTGTGCGGCCGATCGCGATACCGCCCTCGGTCGAACCGAACCCGTCCATCACCAGCGTGTCGAACCGGCGGGCGAACCTCTCGACGTCGGCAGGTGCGCCCTCGTTGCCGTAGACCGCGCGCAGCGGATTGTCGGCATCGTCGGGCTGCTCGGGAGTGGCGAGCACATACGACAGAGGCTTGCCCACGTAGTTGGCGTACGTGGCGCCGAACCGGCGGATGTCCGGGAGGAACTGCGACGCGGAGAACTTGCGCCGCAATGCAAGTGAGCTCCGCGAGGCAAAGGCCACCGACCATCCCACCAGCACCGCGTTGGAGTGGAACAGCGGCATCGACACATAGCAGATGTCACTGGGCCCCAGCTCGAACCGCTGCGTCATCATGTTGCCCGCAATGGCGACCTTGCCGTGGCTGCACTTGACCGCCTTCGGGTCGCCGCTGGTGCCCGACGTGTAGATCAACATGAACAGGTCGCTCGGGTCGGCCTCGTACGCGACGACCGGCTCGTCGGCGTACGCCGCCACCTCGGCGTGCCCACTCGGGGGAGTCGACGTCGATGTGCTCGATGTCGCCGACCACGGCTGCCGACGCCGAATCCGCAAGCACCACCTGGCAATCCGCGTGCGTGACGTCACGTTGCAACGCGGCGCCACGGCGGACCGGATTCAGGCCGACCGGCACGATGCCGGTCAACCCCGCCGCCACCAGAACCGAAGAGAAGAACGGGGTGTTCTGCAGCAGTACGCCGACATGCGGCGGCCGAGCGGGATCCATGCGGGCCCGCAGCGCCGCTGCCACCGCGGCACCGTGGGCGATGTGCTCACGCCAGGAGGTGAACGTGTCCTCGAAGTAGACCCCGCGGTCGTCGACGTCGACGAGCGGTGTGATGAGCGAGGTTACGGTTGGCAGCTCGCTTCCGGTCGCCGGATTCAATGCTCCCTCCGGTCGCGGTGTTCAAGCGGGGGTGTCGGCCAGCTCGCGACCGATGCGCAGCAGCTGCCCGGTGGCCCCGCCGACCGCGAACTCGGTCTGCTTGGCCGCCAGGAAGTACCTGTGCACCGGGTGGTCGGTGTCGATCCCGACGCCGCCGTGAACGTGCACGGTGGTGTGGGCGACGCGATGCCCCGCCTCGGCCGCCCAGAACGCCGCCGTGTTGACCTCGATGTCGGCGGGCAAGTCCTCGGACAGCCGCCACGCTGCCTGCGTCACGGTCAGCCGCAGCGCCTTGACATCGATGTAGCCGTCGGCCAGCCGCGATGAGACTGCCTGGAAGCTGCCGATCGGCCGCTCGAACTGCTCACGCTCGCGCGCGTATTCGGACGTGAGCTCGAGTGCCCGCTCCACCACGCCGAGCTGAAAAGCGCTGCGGCCCAGCGTGCCGTGCGTGGTCAGCCAACCGACCACAGTGTTTCCCTCGGCGTCACCCACGATCCGGTCGGCACCCAGCTCGACACCCTGCAATTCGAGGTGCCCGACGCTGCCGTGGCCGGTGGTGCTCAGCGATTCGACCGTCACTCCGGAATCGGAGGCGGCGACCACGAAGACCTTGGTGCCCGAATCGGTTTCGGCGGGAACGAGGAACGCGTCGGCGACGGGGGCGTAGCTGACCTGGGTGCGGCTGCCGGTCAGCCGGAACCCGTCGCCGTTCGCGCTCGCCTGCACCGGGCCCTCGCCCATCTCGCCGTCGAGCGCGACGGCCAGGATCTTCTCGCCGTTGACCGCGGGCACCGCCCACTGCTGCTGCAGCGCATCCGATCCGAACTTCGCCAGCGCGCCCGCGGCGAGCACCGCCGATTCCAGGTAGGGCACCGCCGCCATCTGCCTGCCGAGCGCGACGAGCACCGCGACCTGCTCCAGCGCCCCGAACCCACCGCCGCCCAGGGACTCCGGCGCAGCCGGTGGACAGGATGTCGGCTTCGATCAGCTTGTTCCACAGCGTCTTGTCGAAGCGTTCGTCGAGGCCGTCGAGTTCACGCTGGCGTTCCGGCGTGCTGACCGACTCCGTGATGGTGCGCGCCAGTCCGCCGAGATCCTCGGACGCTTCAGTCGTCTTGAAATCCATTGTCAATCAGTCCTTACCGGTTAACCCTTGGCAGGCCGAGCGCGACCATGCCGATGATGTCGCGCTGGATCTCGTTGGTGCCGCCACCGAAGGTGAGGATCAGGCACGAGCGATGCATGCGTTCGATACGGCCCCGCAGCAGCGCGCCGGGGGTGTTCGTGCGCAGCGTGGCAGCGGTGCCAAGCACCTCCATCAACAGCCGATAGGCCTCGGTGGCCAGTTCGGTGCCGTAGACCTTCGCGGCCGACGCGTCGGCAGGCGAGGGCGCGGCATCCGTGGCGGATGCGAGCTCCCAGTTGATGAGCTTGAGCACCTCGGCCTTGGCATGTACCCGCGCCAGGTTCAGCTGCACCCACTCGGAGTCGATCAGACGTCTGCCGTGGGCGTCCTTGGTGTTCTGCGCCCAATCGCGGACACCGTCGAGCGCCGAGAAGATCGGCTGTGCGGACACCAGCGCGACCCGCTCGTGGTTGAGCTGGTTGGTGACCAGCTTCCAGCCTGCGTTCTCTTCACCGACGAGGCTGGATGTCGGCACCCGCACGTCCTGGTAATAGGTGGCGCTGGTGTCGACCCCTGCCATCGTGTGCACCGGAGTCCACGAGAAGCCCTCGGCCGTCGTCGGCACGATGAGCATGGAGATGCCGCGGTGCTTCTTGGCGTCGGGGTTGGTGCGCACCGCGAGCCACACGTAGTCGGCGTAGGCGATCAGGCTGGTCCACATCTTCTGGCCGTTGATCACGTAGTCGTCGCCGTCGCGCACTGCCGTGGTCCGCAGCGCGGCCAGGTCGGTGCCGGCGCCTGGCTCGGAGTATCCGATAGCGAAGTGCAGTTCACCGGCGGCGATCTTGGGCAGGAAGAACTTCTTCTGCTCCTCGGTGCCGAAGTGCATGATCGTCGGCGCGACGCTGTTGATGGTCAGGAACGGTACGGGGACGTTCGCGATCGAAGCCTCGTCGTTGAAGATCAGCCCGTCCATCGGCGGGCGTGCCTGCCCGCCGTACTCCTTGGGCCACGACAGTGTCAGCCAGCCGTCCTTGCCCATCTGGGCGACGGTGTCGCGGTAGACGTTGCCCCGGCCCATCTCTCCGTCGCTGGAGGCCAGCGCCTCAGCGCGCTCGGGGGTCATCAGCTTGGTGAAGTACGACCGCAGCTCGCGGCGCAACTCCTCCTGCTCTGGGGTGTAGCCGATCCGCATCGCCTTGTCCTAACTTCTCTAAAGAGGCACCGATACTTAAATGATCCGGAAGGACTTGGAAGGCCCAAGTGCACCCAGGCTCGAACCGAAGTCCAGCCCGACTTCACTCCCGGTTGTAACACGTTCTAGTCTTGGGGTCCAGGCCGGTGCCACACTGGCTGCGCAAAGTAGCCCTGAGCGCGAGGAGTGCGTTATGCGAGTGGAAGTGGACCGTGACCGTTGTGAGGGCAACGCCGTGTGTGTCGGAATTGCCCCCGACCTGTTCGATCTCGACGACGAGGATTACGCCGTCATCAAGGCCGACCCCGTACCGGACGACCAGGAAGACCTGGCAGAGCAGTCGATCGCCGAGTGCCCGCGAGCAGCCCTGATCCGTAGAGACTAGAGGTATTCATAAATGACTGCAGATGCGACTGATCTTTCCGGCCTGGTCGCGGTGGTGACCGGTGCCGCCGCGGGTTTGGGTCGCGCTGAGGCCATCGGCCTGGCGCGCGCGGGAGCCACGGTGGTGGTCAACGACATTGCAAGCGCGTTGGACCGCTCCGACGTGATCGACGAGATCGTCGCCGCAGGGTCCAAGGCGGTCGCGGTCGCCGGTGACATCAGCGCACGGTCGACGGCCGACGAGCTGGTGTCGACCGCTGACGGCCTGGGTGGCTTGAGCATCGTCGTCAACAATGCGGGCATCACGCGCGACCGCATGTTGTTCAACATGACCGACGAGGACTGGGACGCCGTCATCGCGGTCCATCTGCGGGGCCACTTCCTGTTGACGCGCAACGCCGCGACGTATTGGCGTAGTAAGGCCAAGGAGAACGACGGACAGGTGTATGGCCGCGTGATAAATACGTCGTCGGAGGCGGGCCTGGTTGGGCCTGTAGGTCAGGCGAACTACGGCGCGGCCAAGGCCGGCATCACCGCGCTGACGCTGACGATGGCGCGTGCCCTGGAGCGGTACGGCGTCCGGGCCAATGCGATCGCACCGCGCGCCCGCACCGCGATGACCGCCGACGTGTTCGGCGAGGCACCGGAACTGGCCGAGGGGCAGATCGACTCGCTGTCTCCGGAGCACGTCGTCACGCTGGTGAGGTTCCTGGCCTCGCCCGCTGCTCAAGACGTCAACGGACAGCTCTTCATCGTTTATGGTCCTACTGTGACGCTTGTGGCGGCGCCAACGGTGGAAGCTCAGTTCAGCGCGCTGGACGACGCCTGGAAACCTGCGGACCTGTCAATAACGTTGCGGGAGTACTTTGCTGGACGCGGCTCCGATGCGAATTTCGCAGCGACGGACCTTATGAATTCATAGGGCTGATCGTCCGGGCGGCCCGCGCCCTGGGGAGCTAGAACACGTTCTAGCATGGCCTGCGTCACACCGCCTCTGAACAGCGGTGATATAACAATTTGGACCTTTTTTTCGGTTCTTTGACACTGTGAACTTGTTCTAGTTAGTATGATCCGGCTCACTAAGAGCAGTGCTTAAACCAGGGGTGTACGACCGGCCGCCGCGACGAGATCCGAAGTCTTCGCCAACGCGAGCGTGTACCGACCGCCCCGCTTCGAGAAATGGAGCCCGAGGTTGATCGAACAACTCGCGGCACCGACTCGGGCCGTGGGTGGCTTCTTCGAAATGTCCTTGGACACTTTCGTCAAGATCTTCCGGCGCCCCTTTCAGCTTCGTGAGTACCTCGATCAGACCTGGATGATCGCGCGGGTTGCGCTCATCCCGACACTGCTGATCTCGATTCCGTTCACGGTGCTGGTCGCGTTCACCCTCAATATTCTGCTGCGAGAAATCGGCGCCGCGGATTTGTCCGGCTCCGGGACCGCGTTCGGCACGGTGACGCAGCTGGGCCCCATCTCGACCGTGCTCGTCATCGCCGGCGCCGGCGCGACGGCGATCTGCGCCGACCTCGGTGCCCGCACCATCCGTGAAGAGATCGACGCGATGCGGGTGCTCGGCATCGATCCCATTCAACGGCTCGTCGTGCCGCGCGTGCTGGCGTCGACCACCGTCGCGCTGCTTCTCAACGGTCTGGTGATCGCGATCGGCCTGTCCGGTGGGTACGTATTCTCCGTTCTGCTGCAGGGAGTGAACCCCGGAGCCTTCATCAATGGTCTGACCATTCTGACCGGGCTGGGCGAGTTGGTGATCTCAGAAGTCAAGGCCCTGTTGTTCGGTGTGATGGCTGGCCTTGTCGGCTGCTACCGCGGCCTGACTGTCAAAGGCGGACCCAAGGGAGTCGGAGAGGCCGTCAACGAGACCGTCATCTATGCCTTCATCTGCCTGTTCGTCATCAATGTTCTGATGACCGCCATCGGCGTTCGGGTCCTCAACTGATGAGCCAGCTGGGGAACTACGACATCACGCTGCGGATGCGGCGGGCGTTCGGATGGCTGCCCCGGGCCGTCGACACCTTTGGCGAACAGGCATTGTTCTACGCCGAGTCAATCCGATACATGCCAAATGCCGTGCGGCGCTACGGCAAGGAGACGATCCGCAACATCGCCGAGATGACGATGGGCACCGGCGCGCTGGTGATGATCGGCGGCACGGTGGGCGTCGCGGCCTTCCTCACGCTGGCCTCCGGCGGTGTCATCGCGGTGCAGGGCTACGAGTCGCTGGGCAACATCGGCATCGAAGCACTGACGGGGTTCCTGTCCGCCTACCTCAATGTGCGCATCGTCGCGCCGATCATCGCGGGCATTGCGCTCGCCGCGACCATCGGCGCAGGCACCACCGCCCAACTGGGTGCGATGCGCATCGCCGAGGAGATCGACGCCGTCGAAGCAATGGCCGTGCACTCGGTGTCCTACCTGGTCTCCACGCGGCTGGTCGCCGGAATGATCGCGATCATCCCCCTCTATTCGTTGTCGGTGCTGGCCGCGTTCTTCTCAGCGCGCACCATCACCGTCTACGTCAACGGACAGTCCGGCGGTCTGTACGACCACTACTTCAACACGTTCCTGATACCTACAGATCTGTTGTGGTCTTTCGCTCAGGCCATCGTGATGGCGATCGCGGTGATGCTGGTCCATACCCACTACGGCTACAACGCATCCGGCGGACCTGTCGGTGTGGGCATCGCCGTGGGTAAGGCGGTTCGGACGTCTTTGATCGTCGTTGTCATCATCACTTTGTTCATCTCCCTGGCCGTGTACGGTGCCACCGGAAACTTCAACCTGTCGGGTTAGAGGAGAGAGAATAATGTCGAGGACCGTCGCGATCAGGATCGCCGCCGCAGTGCTGGCGGCGATCATCGTGGCGTTCTCGGTTTTCACCTATCTCGCGTACTCCGCCGCCTTCACCCCGACCGAAACCGTGGTGGTCAATTCTCCGCGAGCCGGTTTGGTGATGGACCCGGACGCCAAGGTCAAGTACCGCGGCATCCAAATCGGCAAAGTCGAGAACATCTCCTATACGGGTGATCAAGCAAAGTTGACTCTGGCGATCAACAAAGGCGAACTGCGCTACGTCCCGTCGAACTCGCCAGTGCGTATCGCCAGCAGCACAGTATTCGGCGCGAAGTCGGTGGAATTCCTTGCGCCGGAGCAGCCGTCCGATACGTCGTTGCGCGCCGGCGCCGTCGTCCAGGCTGAGTCGGTGCAGTTGGAAGCCAACACGTTGTTCCAGACCTTGATCGACGTCCTGAACAAGGTCAACCCCATTCACCTGAATGCGACCATGTCGGCGATCGCGGAGGGGTTGCGCGGTCACGGTGACGACTTCGGCGTCACCACGGCGGGTTTGAATCAGTATCTAGCGCAACTGAATCCGAAGTTGCCGCAAGTCGAGTCGATTCTCTCCCAGACTGCCACGGTAGCCAACATCTATGGTGATGTCGGCCCCGACCTGGTGACTGTGCTCAACAATGCGCCAAGTCATCAGCCAGACGATCGTCGATCGAGCAGGAGAACCTGAACGCGACGTTGCTCGCGACAATCGGCCTGGCGAACGAGGGATCCGCGACGCTCGAGCCGGCGGCAGACGACTACATCGCCGCGATCCAGCGGCTGCGGGCGCCGCTGAAGGTGCTTGGCGACTATTCGCCGGTTCTCGGCTGCATCGTGCAAGGTGTCGCGAAGGGCCGCCAGCGGGGCGCAGACATCCTCGGTGGCTACAAGCCCGGCGCGATGGTCAGTTCCAGCTTCGTGCTGGGCGTGCCGTCATACACATATCCGGAGAGCCTGCCGATCGTGAATGCCACGGGCGGTCCGAACTGCCGCGGCTTGCCGGACATCCCGAGCATGCAGTTCGGCGGCTCGTACTTCAGGTCACCATTCCTGGTCACCGACAACGCTCTCATTCCGTACGAGCCTTTCACTGAAGTACAGGTCGACGCCCCGAATACGTTCCAGTTCCTCTTCAATGGCGCATTCGCAGAACGGGACGACTTCTGATGAGTCACCGGGGAATCCTGACGAAGGTGGGCATCTTCGTGGTGGCGATGCTGTTGGTTTCCGCCGGTCTGATTGTGATCTTCGGCGAGTTCAGGTTCGCTTCGACCAACAGCTACCACGCCACGTTCAGCGACGCCTCGCGACTCGAGGGCGGCAACGACGTACGGATCGCTGGGGTTCCGGTTGGCACCGTCGAGGACGTGAAGCTGAATCCCGACAACACCGTCGATGTGGCGTTCACGCTCAACAAGAAGTACCAGTTGTACTCGTCGACGCGGGCCTTGATCCGCTATGAAAACCTGGTCGGTGATCGCTTTATGGAGATCACCTCGGGCCCAGGCGAACTCCGCAAGCTGCCCAAGGGCAGCACTATTCCGAAGGACGAACACGCAGCCGGCGCTCGACCTCGACGCGTTGCTCGGTGGCCTACGGCCGGTGGTGAAGGGTCTCGATGGTGAGCAGGTCAACCAGATCAGCAATGCGATCCTCGAGTTGTTGCAGGGCGAGGGCGGGGCGCTATCTCGATTGCTTTCGGAGACAGGAACATTCAGCCAGACTCTGGGTGATCGCTACGAGGTGATCTCAGGGGTGATCCAGAATCTCAACGAAGTGCTGGGCACCATCGACGAGAAGAGCGTCGAATTCGATGCCAGCGTGGACGAGCTCCAGAAGCTGGTCACCGGACTTTCGGAGGGCCGAGACCCGATCGCCGGAGCGATTCCACCGCTGGCGTCCGCGGAAAACAACCTGACCGACATGCTGGCCAATTCGCGACGGCCGGTGCAGGGTGTGCTCGAGAACCTTCGCCCGCTGGCGACCGAACTCGACAACCGTAAGGCCGAGGTCAATGCGGTCATCGAACCGCTGGCCGAGAATTACCTACGGCTGAATTCCCTTGGCGCGTACGGGTCGTACTTCAACTACTACATCTGCGCGACCACGTTGAAATTCAACGGGCCTGCAGGCAGCGACATTCTCCTGCCCATCGGCGGAGTGCCGGACCTATCGAAGGGCAGGTGCTCGGAAAATGGATAAAACACTCCGGGCAGGCATCTTCGGGATCGCGGTCCTGGCGTGTGTCGTCATGGTCGCATTCGGCTACAGCAGCCTGCCGTTCTTTCCGCAGGGCAAGTCCTACGAGGCCTTCTTCGCCGACGCCGGCGGCATCTCGCCGGGGAACGACGTCAACATCTCCGGCATCACAGTCGGCAAAGTGAGCGACGTCGCCCTCGCCGGAGAGGTCGCAAAGGTGACTTTCACTGTCGACCGCAAGATCAGGCTGGGTGATCAGACTCTCGTATCGATCCGGACCGACACCGTTCTGGGGGAGAGGTCGCTGGGCGTCACTCCGGAAGGCAGCGGGTCGGTGACCTCAATTCCGGTGGCCCGCACGACTGTTCCGTACACCTTGAACATGGCGCTGCAGGATCTCGGTCAGAACGCCGGTGCGGTCGACAAGGAGCAACTCACCGAGGCTTTGGGTGTACTGACCGACTCATTCCGCGATGCAACACCCGAGCTTCGCCGCACGCTCGACGGGGTGGCGACGTTGTCACGCAGCATCAACGCCAACGACGAAGCGCTCGGCCAGCTGTTGACACGCGCGAAAAAGGTGACCGGGGTCCTCGCCGACCGGGCCGGTCAGGTGAACCAACTCGTCACCGACGGCAATCAGCTCTTCGCCGCACTCGATGAGCGACGGACCGCGTTGAGTAATTTGATCGCCGGCATCGACGATGTGTCAGAGCAGATTTCGGGATTCGTTGCCGATAACCGCCGTGAGTTCGGCCCGGCCCTGAGGAAACTGAATCTGGTGTTGGACAACCTGCTCGAACGCCGTGAGCACATCAGCGAGGCGCTCAAGCGTTTGCCGCCGTACGCCACTGCGCTCGGCGAGTCGGTCGGTTCGGGTTCGGGCTTCATGGTGAACCTGCCCAACGCGATACCGAACAGCACGCAGGAGGCCGCGCTGTTGGACATCTACTTCCAGCCAGGGAAGATTCCGGACAGCCTCTCCGACCTCCTGCGCGGGTTCATCAACGAGCGCCTGATCATTAAGCCGAAGTCGCCATGAGCCGCTGGATGCGTTTCGCAATCATCGGCGCCTTGGTGGTGGCGCTGATCGGTGGCCTGTATGTGGTGTGGCCACGCATGACCACGTACAAGCTCGTCGGATACTTCGCTTCGGCGGCGGGCATCTACCCGGGCGACGAAGTTCGCGTCATCGGTGTTCCGGTCGGCTCGGTCGAATCGATCACGCCGCAGGCCGATGCCGTCAAGATCACCATGAGGGTGAAGGACGGCGTCAAGCTGCCCGCCGACGCCCGCGCGGTGATCATGGCGCCGAACCTCGTTGCAGCCCGGTTCGTCCAAGTCACGCCTGTCTACAAGCAGGGTCCGGAGTTGGGGGACGGCGCAACAATCAAGTTGGACCGCACTGCCGTGCCGGTGGAGTGGGACGACGTCAAGACCGAGCTGACGAGGCTCAGCCAGCAGCTCGGACCGTCGGCGGGTCAAGTTCAGGGCCCGTTGAGCGAGTTCGTCAATCAGGCCGCCGATACCTTCGACGGCAACGGCGACTCGTTCCGGGAAGCCTTGCGCGAGTTGTCACAGACCGCGGGGCGACTGGGTGACTCGAGCACGGACCTGTTCGGCACGGTGAAGAACCTGCAGATCTTGGTCGACGCGCTTTCGAAGAGCAACGAGCAGATCGTCCAATTCAGCGGGCATTTGGCCTCGGTATCTCAGGTGTTGGCCGACAGCACGGTGGGGCTCGACGACACCCTGGGCAGCCTCAACCAGGCCCTGTCGGACGTCCGTGGCTTCCTCGATGAGAACAACGAGACGCTGATCGGCAGCATCGACAGGTTGACCGACTTCACCAGCATCCTGACGAACCAGACCGACGACGTTGAGCAGATCCTGCACGTCCTTCCGAACGCGATGGTGAACTTCTACAACATCTACAACCCGGCCCAGGGCACCGCCAACGGTCTGCTCGGCCTGCCGGAGTTCCAGAACCCGGTGCAGTTCATCTGCGGCAACTTCGACGGCGCGGGGATGCCCGACTACGACAAGCGAGCCGAGATCTGTCGCCAGCGGATGGCTCCGGTGTTCAAGCGCCTCGCGATGAACTTCCCGCCCTTCATGGAGCACGGGATCAATACGATCACCGCGTACAAGGGCCAGGTCGTCTACGACACCCCGGCGACTGAGGCCAAGGCGAAAACCTACATCCCGTATCTGGAGTGGATACCGGCCGACGGGCGGTTCCCGCCACGACAGGGCGATCCGGGAGACCCCAGTGCGTTGCTGCTGCCCCAACCTGCGGCTCCGGGACCGCCGCCGCCGGCGCAGCCGTACACGCTTGGTCCGGTGATACTGCCGCCAGGTCCACCGCCAGGTCCGGTTCCGGGTGCGCCGCCGGCACCACCTGCGCCCGGTCTGCTTCCGGCCGAGGCCGGCGTCCCGCATGGAGGCGGACAATGACACGCGAGCTATTGGGACTCAAAGTGGGGCGTGCGACCAGGCGGACCCTGGCCATCGGTTCCGGCGCGGTGCTGCTGGCCGGCTGCCAGTTCGGCGGCCTGAACTCGCTGAACATGCCGGGCACCGCCGGTCACGGCAAAGGCTCGTTCTCGATCACCGTGGAAGTACCCGACGTGGCTACGCTGCCACAGAACTCGCCGGTGCTGGTTGACGACGTCACGGTCGGCAGCGTTTCGGGAATCGAGGCCGTTCAGCGTGCGGACGGCAGCTTCTACGCGGCGGTGAAACTCTCTCTGAACGAAAACGTCAAGCTGCCGGAGAACTCGACAGTGAGGGTCGGGCAGACATCACTGTTGGGGTCGCAGCACATCGCGCTGGCGCCGCCGGTCGGCCAGCCGGCGGTGGGCGAACTGCATGACGGAGCTCGGATTCCGCTGAGCGACGGCAGCCGCGCTCCGACGACGGAAGAAGTGCTGTCCGCGTTGGGCACGGTCGTCAACAAGGGCAACCTCGGCGCGCTGCAGGACATCACGCAGGAGATCTACAACGGGGTGGCCGGCCGTGAGGGGCAATTCAAGGGTCTGATCCCGCGGCTCGCCGAACTGGCCTCGTCGTTGAATCGGCAGACCGACGACATCATCGCGACGGCCGAAGGCCTGGACCGATTCGCAAGTGTCCTTGCGCGCAGCAAGGACAGTCTGGGTCGGGCGCTGGACACTCTGCCGGGAGCGCTCAAGGTACTCAACGAGAATCGGTCCGACATCGTCGACACTTTCGCCGCACTGCAGCGACTCGGCACGGTGGCGTCGCGCATCCTGGCCGAAACCAAGGATGACTTCGCCGAGGACATGATCGACCTGTACTCGGTGATCAAGCCTCTCAACGACACCCGCTGCGGATCTGGTATCCAGCCTTGACAGCCTGGCGACCTTCCCGTTCCCCGGGAAGAACTTGCCCAAGGTGGCCAGGGGCGACTACTTCAATGTCTTCGCCACATTCGACCTGACGATCCGCCGGCTCGGCGAGACGATATTCACGACGTCGTTCTTCGACTCGAACATGAAGCGCCTCTCCGAAGTCGTCAACCCGCCGGAATTTCTCACCGGGGAGATGGCGAACCTGTCAGGGCAAGCCGCAGACCCGTTCAAGATCCCGGCTGGCACCGCGTCGGGCCAGGAGGTGCCGGCGGAATAATGTTCAGTCGAACTACGCGAATTCAGCTGTGGATCTTCGCCATCGTGACCGTGCTCGCCGTCGGCGCGATAGCTCTGCTATACGTGCGTGTTCCCGCCCGGCTGGGCATTGGTACCTATGAGGTCACTGCGAATTTCGTGGCCGGCGGCGGTCTGTACGAGAATGCCAATGTAACGTTTCGCGGCGTGCAAGCGGGGCGGGTCGAGGCCGTGAAGCTGACCGATAACGGCGTCGCTGCGCGCATGCGGATCAACAGTGATGTCAAAATCCCGGAGAACGCCACCGCCACCGTCAAGAGCGTGTCTGCGGTCGGTGAACAATACGTGGATTTCGTCCCGCCCGCTGATCCCTCGCAGGGGCTGCTGCGCAATGGGTCCACCATTCCGAAGGAGCGCACGGCGATCCCGCAGGACGTCGCCGAACTGTTGCGTGAGGCCGACAACTTGGTGAGCAGCCTTGACAACACCCGGCTCCAGGATCTGCTCCGTGAAACGTTCGCGGCGTTCAACGGCTCCGGGCCTGAACTGGCGAGACTGATCGGGTCGGCACGGTCGCTGATCGACGAGGCCAACGCAAGCTGGCCGCAGACCTCGACGCTGATAGATCAGGCTGGACCGTTCCTGGAAGCGCAGATCCGCAGCGGCGACGACATTCGCTCATCTTTCGACGGCCTCGCGCGCTTGACCACCGAAGTGGCCAACGCCGACCCGCAGGTACGCGAGGTGCTCAGGGTCGCGCCAGGAGCGGCCGCCGAGGCGAGCGAGACGTTCTCGGGCATCCGCCCGTCGTTCCCGGTGCTCGCGGCCAACCTGGCCAACTTCGGCCGCGTCGGCGTCATCTATCACAAGTCGATCGAACAGGCGCTGGTCGTCTTTCCCGCTCTACAGTCGTCTCTGATGACGATCGGTGGCCAACTTCCCGTGAACGAAGGCGGCAAGCAGGACTTCAAGATCTCGATCAACGACCCGCCACCTTGCACCACTGGATTCTTGCCGGGGGCGGACATTCGCACCCCGGGCGACACGACCATTCGCGACCTGCCGACAGACTTGTATTGCAAAGTCGCGCAGAATGATCCGAGCGTGGTGCGTGGCGCGAGGAATTACCCGTGCCAGGAGTTCCCAGGAAAGCGCGCCCCGACTATTCAGCTGTGCCGCGACCCGGCCGGTTACGTTCCGCTCGGCAACAACCCATGGCGCGGTCCGCCGGTGCCGATCGGCACGCCGTCGGACGTCATGGAGGACGACACACCAGAGGATGGGCGAAACATTCTGCCGCCCAACAAGTTCCCGTATATCCCACCGGGGGCCGATCCGGACCCGGGATATCCAGTAGCGCCGGGTTTATTGCCGCCTGACGCGCCGAGGGGCCCCGGGCCGGCGCCGCATCAGCCGTGGCCGTACATTCCCGCCGCCGAACTCGGGACCGCCGCCGCCGCCGTACACGGCGTGGATTCCGCCGGCACCGTATCCGAATGCGTGGCCGCCGCCTGCGATCCCGCCGGGCTGGGCGACCAATCCGACCAATCCGCCGGACATCTTCGCCGGGCCGTACGGTCCGCCGCCTCCGCCCGCGCCGGCGCCGCCGCCCCCGGGAGCGCCACCTGCGGCCTGGGGGCACCTCCCGCTCGAAGAGCAGGGGGATGGAACCAGCTACGGCACGTACGATCAGCACACAGGCGTCTTCATCGACCCGGCCGGCGGTACGGGGGTGTACGCGCCGGGCGTCGCTGACATGCGGCCACAAGAGAATTGGCTCGATCTAATGCTGTATCCGAAGCAGGTTTAATGAGTTCTACCCCGACATCCCCGGGGAAGCCCGTACGTCGGCGTGCTTCCCGGCCGGCTGGTCCGACCAATGGCAAGGCCACCGAGGCCACCCCCGTGCGCGTTCCGGCCGCGGATCCCGCCGGTGCAACGCCGGCTCGCAAGGTGGCCACGGCCGTGTCCCCGCAACGCCGGTTGGCGCCCAGTCGGCTTGTCACAGTCGTGGCGCTGGCGTGTGGGCTTGTCGCGACGAGTGTGATCGGCGCCGCTGTGGCTGTGCTGATCGTCCAGAGGAACAACGCAGAGGCGGTGCAAGCGCGCAACCAGCGGTTCGTCGACACCGCGACGCAGACCGTGGTGAACATGTTCAGTTTCAAGCAGGACAGCATCGACCAGAGCGTCGACCAGTTCTACAACAGCACCAGCGGGCCGTTGCGCGACATGTTCAGCCAGAGCAACAACGTCGACAACCTCAAGGCGATCTTCCGGGAAACCGGCGGCAGCTCGGAGACCGTGATCAACGGTGCCGCGCTGGAGAGCTTCGACGACATCAGTGACAACGCAGCGGTGTTGGTGTCTGCGCGGGTCACGGCCAGCGACATGAACGGCAACAACAGGCCGTCGCAGCCGTATCGGCTGCGCATCATCGTGCACGAAGACGAGGACGGGCAGATGACCGCCTACGACCTCAACTACCCCAACGGCGGCAACTGATGCGCTGGGTTGTGCGCGGCATCATTGCCCTGGTGGCTGTTGCGTTCGTGAGCCTCGCCGCGGTGGGCGGAGGGCTGTACTGGCAGCGGGTGGAGATCCGTGGCGAGCAAGCGGCCCGCGCCGAGCTCGGACCGCTTGCACAACAACAAATTCCAGCTGTATTCACCTACGACTACAAGACCGTCGAGCGCAACCTCACTGACGCGTACAGCATGCTCACTCCCACCTACCGCAAGGAATTCGAAGGCAGGGCGAACTCCGACATCATTCCGCAGGCTCGGGCGCGGGAATTGGTGAGTCAGGCCAATGTGGTCGGTGTCGGAGTACTTGATGCGCAGCGTGACTCGGCAGCGGTGATGGTCTACATCAACCGGACGGTGTCGGAGAAAGACAACCGCGAACAGCCGATCTATGACGGAGCACGCCTGCGCGTCGATTACCAGAAGATCGACGGCAAGTGGCTGATCAACTACATCACTCCGATTTAGCTGCGTCTTCCCTGGTCGCGGCCAACGATTCGAGGAACGACCGCGCCCACAGGTCGACGTCGTGTACCAGCACCTGGCGGCGCAGCGCTCGCATTCGCCGCCTGCCTTCCTCCGGCGTCTGATTCAAGGCCGCTTCGATGGCATCCTTGACGCCTTCAAGGTGATGCGGATTGGCAAGGTACCCCTGACGGAGTTCGGCTGCGGCGCCGGTGAATTCGCTGAGGACCAGTGCGCCGCCGAGATCGCTGCGACAGGCGACGTACTCCTTGGCGACCAGGTTCATGCCGTCGCGCAGCGGTGTCACCAGCATGACGTCGGCGGCGACGAAGAAAGCGATCAGCTCGTCGCGAGGTATCGGCCGGTGGAGGTAGTGCACGATCGGATGACCGATGTCGCCGTGTTCACCGTTGATATGGCCGACCTGGCGTTCGATGCTTTCTCGCATCGCGATGTAGCTCTCGACGCGTTCCCGGCTCGGCGTCGCGAGCTGAACCAGCACGGTGTCCTCACGATTGGCCCGGTGCTCGTCGAGTAGCTCCGAGAATGCCTTCAGCCGGACGTCGATGCCCTTGGTGTAGTCCAGCCGGTCGACACCGAGCAGGATCTTGCGCGGATTGCCGAGCTCGCTGCGAATCTCCTTGGCCCGCTGCCGGATCGCGCGTGACCGCGACTGCTGGTCGAGCGCCGTAGAATCGATGGAGATCGGGAAGGCACCCACTTTCACTGTGCGGGAGCCGATCTCGATCTCGCCGAAGCGGGACCGCACGCCGATAGTCGCTCGCGACGTGTTGGCGCCGACGAGCCGACGGGCCAGGATCAGGAAGTTCTGTGCGCCGCCGGGCAAATGAAAGCCGACCAGATCGGCGCCGAGCAGACCCTCGATGATCTCGGTGCGCCACGGCATCTGCATGAACAGCTCGATCGGCGGGAACGGGATGTGCAGAAAGAAACCGATCGTGAGGTCGGGCCGCAACTCGCGCAGCATCTTCGGGACGAGTTGCAGCTGATAATCCTGAACCCACACGGTGGCGCCGTCGGCGGCGGTCTTCGCCGTCGCCTCGGCAAACCGCCGGTTGACATCGACGTACCGGTCCCACCACTCACGGTGGTAGATCGGCTTGACGATGACATCGTGATACAGCGGCCACAGCGCCGCATTCGAAAAGCCCTCGTAGTAGTCGGCGACGTCTTCGGCGGACAGGCTGACCGGGCACAGCAGCATGTCGTCCTGCTCGATCGGCTCGTCGCCCGCGTCGGGTATGCCGGGCCAGCCGATCCATGCCCCCCTGCGTCGGCGGAGAAGTGGCTCCAACGCGGTCACCAGACCGCCTGGGCTGCGTTTCCACGTCGTGGTGCCGTCGGGCAGCCGCTCCATGTCAATCGGCAGCCGGTTGGCCACCACGACGAAGTCGGAGTCCCCGGAGCTGACCTTGCGGCCGCTCCCCCGACTCACTTACGCCTCGAGCTTCGAGGGCCCAATGCCGAGCATGGACAGGAAAACGCGGCATTCGTCGGCGTCGATTGCGTACGCGGCTACGACGCGCCTGGCTTGGCGCGCAGTGCTGTCGGCAAGCGGTTCGACGTCGCCGAGTTCGGCGGGATCAGATTTCGCAGGCATAGGACAACTCTAGGCGACGGCGCTGTCGCCCCTGTTCGGAGGCTTCTGACGGCTACTTCGCTGCGGTCGGGATGTGGCTGAGCACCTGCGTCTGGGGCGGTGGGACCGTTGTTCTTCGGCAAGACCGATCCCTGTGACCGCGGGTTTTGTCGGGATCAGCACCGCTGAGCGATCGCTTGGTAGGGCACCGTAATGTGCAAACTGTCTTACTACGCGAACGAGGTGGTCGGCTGTGGCTAGCCCTGATCTGACAAGTGCCGAACAAGTTGGCGGTGAAGCGCCCCAACAGGTCACTTACGAGACGCTGGACGAGGGGCGAATCGCACGCATCTGGCTCAACCGGCCCGACGCACAGAACGCCCAATCGCGAACCCTGTTGGTCCAGCTGGACGAAGCCTTCGGTCGCGCCGAAGCCGATGACGAGGTTCGGGTGGTGATTCTGGCGGCGCCGAGGCAAGAACTTCTCGGCCGGACATGATCTTGGTTCCGAGGAAGCGCTGTTGGAGCGCAAGCCGGGTCCCGACCAGCACCCGACGTTTTCGATCAACGGTGCGACGAGGCACGCCGTTGCGGAGAAGACCTATCTGCAGGAGTGGCACTACTTCTTCGAGAACACCCGCCGCTGGCGCGATCTGCGCAAGATCACCATCGCGCAGGTGCAGGGCAGCGCGATCTCGGCTGCGCTGATGTTGATCTGGGCGTGCGATCTGATCGTCGCCTCAGACGACGCCAAATTCAGCGACGTCGTCGCCGTCAGGATGGGCATGCCCGGGGTGGAGTATTACGCTCACCCATGGGAATTCGGCGCGCGCAAGGCCAAAGAGCTTCTGCTGACCGGTGATTCGATCGACGCCGAAGAGGCCTACCGGCTGGGCATGGTGTCGAAGGTCTTCCCGCGCGCCGAACTCGAGGACAAGACACTCGAGTTCGCCCGTCGCATCGCCGAGCGGCCGACGATGGCGGCGCTGTTGGTCAAGGATTCGGTCAACGCCGCGGCCGATGCGATGGGCTTCACCGAGGCGCTTCGGCACGCGTTTCACATCCATGAGCTCGGGCACGCCCACTGGGCAGCCACGAACGAGAACCGGTACCCGGTCGGCCTGCCGCCCGACGTGCCGGACTGGCGCACGCTTGGGCGCCCCTAAGCCTGCCCGCCGCGACGAGCCGTGACGTATAACTAGAACCTGTTCTAGTTATCCGGACGAAGGGGTCTGCGGTGCAGCTGTCATTGACGGGGCAAACGGTACTGGTCACCGGTGGTGGCAGCGGCATCGGCAAGGGCGTGGCCGCCGCGATCGTGGCCGCGGGCGGCAACGCGATGCTCGTCGGCCGTAATGCCGACAGGCTCTCGGCGGCGGCCGACGAGATCAAGGCGCAGGGTGGTCCCGGTTCGGTGCTGTACGAGCCCGCGGACGTCACCAACGAGGATGAGGTCGCCGGCGCGTCGAGGCCGCCACCGCATGGAAGGCCGGTTGTATGGCGTCGTGCACTGCGCCGGCGGAAGCGAGACCATCGGCCCGGTCACCCAGATCGATTCCGAGGCGTGGCGGCGGACCGTCGACCTGAACATCAACGGCACCATGTACGTGCTCAAGCACGCTGCGCGGGAGATGGTCCGCGGCGGCGGCGGATCGTTCATCGGCATCTCGTCGATCGCGGCGAGCAATACGCACCGGTGGTTCGGCGCCTATGGGGTCTCAAGGCGGGTATCGATCATCTGATGCAGTTGGCCGCAGACGAACTCGGCGCGTCGTGGGTCCGGGTGAATTGCATCCGGCCGGGCCTCATCCGCACCGAACTCGTTGCGCCGGTTCTTGATTCGCCGGAGCTGAGTGCCGACTACGCGGCCTGCACGCCGCTGCCGCGCCCCGGCGAGGTCGAGGACATCGCGAATGCGTCGGTGTTCCTGCTCAGCGACGCCTCCAGCTATATCACCGGCCAGGTGATCAACGTCGACGGCGGGGTGCTGGTGCGCCGCGGCCCGGATTACTCGGCGATGCTCGAGCCGGTGTTCGGCGCGGACGGGCTGCGCGGAGTCGT
>CAVRFN010000037.1:0-11280 GCA_963720345.1 uncultured Actinomycetota bacterium | reverse complement strand
GACGTCTCAGGGTCAGATGACGATCCCGAGCAGCAGCACCAGGATCAGGCCGGTGACCGAGAGTACGGTCTCCATGATCGACCACGACTTGATCGTCTGACCGACGCTCATTCCGAAGTACTCCTTCACCAGCCAGAACCCGGCGTCGTTGACGTGGGAGAAGAAGAGCGAGCCTGCTCCGACCGCCAGCACGACCAACGAGACCTCGCCGGTGCTCATACCTTCCACCAGTCCGAGCATCAGAGAAGATGCGGTGATGGTCGCCACCGTCGCGGAACCCGTCGCCAGCCGGATCAACACCGCGAGCACCCAGGCCAGCAGAATCATCGAGACGCTGGCGGCCTTCGCCCAGTCCGCCAGCATCGTGCCGATGCCGGTGTCGACCAGCACCTGCTTGAAGCCGCCGCCCGCGGCGACGATCAGGATGATGCCCGCCACCGGAGGCAGCGACGTCTCGATGCACTTGACGATCTGATCGCGGGTCATCGCGGCGCCGCGGCCCAGCGTGAAGATGCCGACGACGACGGCGATCAGCAGCGCCATCAGCGGGCGGCCGAGGATGTCGAAGATCTGGCGCACCAGGTTGCTCTCGTCGTCGATGAAGATGTCGGCCAGCGCCTTGCCCATCATCAGCGCGACAGGCAGCAGCACCGAGAACATCGTGACGCCGAAGGTCGGCCGCTGCCGCGTCACTGTCTGCGTGGTCCGGCTTCGTACCGCCCGCGGCCGATGCCTGCGTCGTCGCGCCACCGCCATTCCCCGCGAAGTCGTCGGCCTCGAAGCGGTCCGGGACGTCGAGGACCACCCACTTGCCGGCCAGCCGGCCGAACAGCGGGCCGGCCACAATGACCGTCGGGATCGCGACGGCCACACCGAGTGCCAGCGTGATGCCCAGATCTGCGCCCAGCAGGTCGATCGCAGTCAGCGGGCCCGGGTGCGGCGGCACCAGCCCGTGCATCGCGGAAAGCCCTGCCAGCGCGGGAATTCCGACGGTGATCAGCGACAGCTGCGACCGCTTGGCCACCAGGTAGATGACCGGCATCAACAGCACCAGACCGATCTCGAAGAACATCGGCAGGCCGATGATCGGCGCCGACCAACGCCATTGCCCACGGCAGTGCCCGCGGTGAGGCGTGCCCGACGATGGTGTCGACGATCTCGTCGGCACCGCCGGAATCCGCGAGCAGTTTGGCGAACATCGCACCGAGCGCGATCAGGATGCCCACGCCCGCCGCGGTCGTGCCGAATCCGTCGGCGAACGAGTCGAATACGTCGCCGAGGTTGCTCCATCCTGGCGACGATGCCCACCGTGACCGCGCCGAAGATCAGCGCCAGGAACGGATGCAGTTTGGCGACGGTGATCAGCACGACGATGAGCGCGATCCCGGCCAGCGCGGCCACGACCAACTGCCATCCGGCGGCGACGGGTTCGGCCAACTCGGTGTCGGCCGCCAGGATGGTGATGCCGCCCTCTGGTCATCGGTTCTCCTGTTCGGTTGTGCGCGCATCGGTTTGGGCGACGTAGGTTTCGACGATGGCATCGATGTCCTGGTCGACGTCGATGGCGATGCCGCGTCTCATCGGCTCGAGCGGTTCGAGCGTTTCGAACTGGGAAGCCAGCAGCGATGCGGGCATGAAATGGCCGGGCCGGCTGGCCTGACGCCTGCCGATGACCTCGGGCGTGCCGCTGAGATGGAGGAACTCGACATCGGGGCAATGGCGGCGAAGCTGGTCGCGGTACTTGCGCTTGAGTGCGGAGCAACTCATCACCCCGCCGGTGCCGCAGTGCTCGGCCAGCCACTCCCCGATCGCTTCCAGCCATGGAAACCGGTCGTCGTCATTGAGCGCCTCGCCGGCGGTCATCTTGGCGATGTTGGCCGGCGGATGAAAGTCGTCGGCGTCGGCGAACGGCACCCGGAGGCGTTGCGCCAGCGCCGCGCCGACGGTCGACTTGCCCGAACCTGAGACGCCCATTGACGACGATTGGTGACGCCATCTCCTCCACCTACCCTGTTGTGCTTGACGTCACACAGCATGCCTTAATGATCATATGATTGCAAGTATCTATCGGAATCATATGTTTTTAATGACGTCAGCAAAGTTATGACAGGATGTATAGGTGGTCTCCCAACCAATCGTCGGCGCTCTGCATGGCGGTTTGCTGGCTGCGCTGGGGACCGCAATCGTGTCCGGGGACTACTCCGCGGGCCAGGTAATCACGCTCGACGGGGTGAGCGCCCAGCATGGTGTGTCACGCAGCGTCGTCCGCGAAGCCGTCCGGGTGCTCGAATCCATGGGCATGGTCGAGTCCCGACGTCGGGTGGGCATCACCATCCAGCCCGCGGACAAATGGAACGTCTTCGACCCCATCGTGATTCGGTGGCGGCTCGAATCGGGTGACCGGGCAGCACAGCTACTCTCACTTTCGGAGCTGCGGCGAGGCTTCGAGCCCGCGGCCGCGGCACTCGCGGCGCGTCGAGCCGATCCCCATCAGTGCAGGATCATGGCGGCCGCCGTATCGGACATGGTGGTGCACGGGCGGTCGGGCGACCTCGACTCCTATTTGTTGGCCGACAAGATCTTCCACCAAACCATGCTCGAGGCCAGTGGTAACGAGATGTTCCGCGCCTTGAACGGCGTGGTCGCCGAGGTTCTCACCGGCCGTACCCACCACGGCATGATGCCCGAGATACCGAACCCCGCCGCCATTGATTTGCACGACGAGGTAGCACGTGCCATCAGGCTGCGTGACGAGGCGGCCGCCGAACGTGCGATGCGGGCGATCATCGACGAGGCGGCATCCGCTGTGACCGAAGAGTTTTCGCCGTCAGATCAGCTCGAGGTCTAGTGGTTAACTGGGAGAATGGATAGGCAACCCGGACTCGCGCGGCGTTTCTTCGATCGATTCGAACCGGTTCACGCCGTGACATATTTCGCGCCGGAGGCCCGTGCCGCCCTCGACGGGCTCGGATATCGGGGCTTCTGGATGGGTTACTTCGCCGCCCGTTCGGCGCCGTTCGGTGTGGTGCCGACGGAAGTGGTGGCCGCGGCGTTCTACAACTTCGCCTCCCACCGGGTCGCGAAGGCGTTACCGGCGGCGTGGGAGATCGCGTCGCCGGAAGATGCGCTGCGCGCTCGCGAGCAATCGGCGGTGGAAGCGCTGCGCCGCTACGGCATCGGTGACGACGACGATCTGGCAACGGCCGCGGAACTCGCTGCCAAAGCCGCCCGAAATGTTGCGCTGGACGGCCGTCCGTTGTTCGCCGCAAACCTGGCGCTGGACTGGCCCGAAGAACCAGAGGCCAAGTTGTGGCATGCCGTCACGCTGCTGCGCGAACACCGCGGCGACGGACATGTGGCCGTGCTGTCGAGTCTGGGAATCTCCGGCCGCGAGAGCAACGTCCTGCACGCGGTGGCGGGGCGGGTGCCCAAGGAGTTCATCATGCGCAGCCGCGACTACGACGACGAGCAATGGAGCTTCCACCGCGACCGACTGATCCGGCGGGGTCTGCTCGACGAGCAGGAAGAACTCACCCCGGCGGGGCATGAGCTCAAACAGCACATCGAGGACACCACCGACGCGCTGGCCCTCGGTGCGCTCGACGCGCTCGACGATGACGAGGTGGAGACGCTCTTCCGCAGCCTCACACCCATCACCCGCAAGGTGGTGGCCGCCGGTGATATACCGGCGGCTACCCCGATGGGCCTGAGCCGAGACGACCTCGACGACGACAGCGCCCGACTGGCAAGCTGACCCCTCGTGGCCCACCCTGGCGAGGGCCCTCGCCTGAAATCGCCTACGCGGAAGTTAGTCAGGGCGAGGAAGGTTGCGGTTCCATTCCACCCAGCCGACACCGGCGCGGCCGTCGGGTGTGGTGACGGTCGCCCACGCACGCGGGAACTGACTGATCCGCCCGTCGGGTGATGTCAGCAGGACCGGTGCGTGCCCACGGATGTCGATGGTTGCGACGAGTTCACCCGGGTTGTAGGTGATCGTGGTCGAGGCCGGCAGATCATCCTCGGCGAACGTGGCGTCAGCCGTCACGCCCTGCAATTCGACGAGTGCCTCGCCGGCCCGCTGCGTATAGCCGATACCGATGGGCGGGGCGCCGGGTATCCGGAGATCGACGCCGTGGGCATGGGTGCCGTCGTCGAGATGAAGTGCGCTCCACACCCAGTCCATCGACCACCAATCGCGCACGCCCCAGGAGTGATCGCGTTGACCGGGCACGCCGTTCACCCAGTACTCGTGGCCGTCGACGGTGACGGTGCCCGAGACCGTGCACGGGACCTCGTAGCGAGGCGTGATCCGGTACTGGTACGGGACACCGGTCGTCGTCCAGACCAACTCCATCGTCGCCTCGACCGGCCTGCCCGGTTGGCCGTGCAGCAGTGCGGCAGGATCGTCGTACGCCTGACCGCTCCCCCGCACCGTCACCGCGTAAGTCCGCAGCGGTTCCGTCGCGTCCAGGGTGAGTTCGATCTCGCCGGTGCCGTCGAAATCCAGCAGTGCGATGGTCGGCATGTCGGGTCCGCACAGCAGTGCGTTGACCCAGGTGGTGTTCTCGTTGGGCATCAGACCCAGCCGCACCCATCCGCCGACACCCTGCTGCGGGTCGGCGAAGTCGAAATACCAGCTTTCGCTCCACAGCGGCTCGTCACCGGCGGCATGCGCCTCCTCATCGGCGGGATCGACTGTGAGCGGTTCAGCGACAACAGGTTCCGGCAAAGTATCCAGTGCCCCGGTGTCGAGCACGTGATCCCCGTGCCGAGCCAGCATCGTCATGAACATCTCATCACCGCGGTCGGTGCGCTCGACGAGCATCGAGCTCACGATCGCCATCATCACGCCGAAGAAGCTCTGCCGCCGCACGCCGTCGCGGACCTCGTCGAGGCTGATTCCGGCGCCGGAGCCGAGCGCTTCGTGGTACGTCCGCAACAGGACGTCATAGTTCTCGCGACGAAGGTCGCTGGGCAGCGCGCAGCCGAGGAAGTAGGCGACGTCGGTCATGGCCGGACCCCAGGTGACGGTCTGCCAGTCCACCACCGTCAACGCCCGGTCTGCTTGCGGCTGACCGAAGAGCATGTTGTCCAGCCGGTAGTCGCCGTGGACGAGACCCTTGATCCGGTCTTCCGCACCTTCGGATTCCAAATACGCATCGAAACTGCCGACGAGGCGCTCGCAGACCGCACGATGCTCGGGCGCGATCTGATCGCTGTATCGGTCGACGAATCCGGCATACAGCGTCGCGATCAGGGCCTGATTCATCGGTGCGTCGCGGTTGAGCCAGTCCGCCTGCGCCATCGATGCATCGCCGAACGCGGGTGCATGCAATCGGGCCAGTTCGGCCAGCGCCAGCATGGCCTCTTCGATTGTCGCGCCACGCAGTTCGTCGCCGACGACGGCAGGTGCGGCATCGCCGAGCAACAGGTGGAACGCCCCGGTATCAGAATCGAAGCCGGCCGAATAGCACGCGGCGACCGGACCACCGCCGAGGTTCGATGCGACGTCGGTGTAGAAGCGCACCTCGCGCTCGTAGAGGCCGAGCGCCAGCCCGGTCTGCCTGCTCGCCGGATCGGTCGCCGCCACCTTCAGCACGACCGACGACGGCCCGGCCTCACCGGAGGGGCGGGTCAACTCGACGCGATAGCACTCGCTCATCTGCCCGGTACCGATGCGCTCGAACGCGAAATCCGTGACCGGGGTGCCGAGTGCAGAGGTCAACCACGCGGCCGTCAGGTCCGACGGTCGCTCAACGACGTCAGTGGTGCGCACTGGTCGACGTGGTGTGGCACATGTCAGGCGGCGTTCCGACGACATCGAGGGACGGGTTACGGTCGAAGAATCCGAACGGCTTGAGCCAGAAGGACACGATGTCGACGGGCATCACCGGCCAGTCCTCGGGCCGGGTGATGTGGTGGATGCCGAACACGTACCACATCACGACGTCGGTGTTGTCGATGGACCGATTGGCCAGCGTCCATTTCGCCAGGCCGGTATCTGTCGAGGACTGATTGACGAATTCGCCAGCAGGCCAACGTTCGTCGGGATGATTCGGGGTCACCCACAGAGTATGGCCGATGACGCTGGCCCGCTCGATCACCGGGGAGTCGGGATCGAACATTGGTGGAATCGCCCCGCTGGGCACCAGCTTGTACGACGGGTTCGTACCCAGCCCATTGACGACGTTGGGGTTGACGATTTTCCAGGTGCGTTGGGTCGCATAGTTGACGTCCTGCTTGCCCTGGCTCTCGGTGCGCAACGGAAAGCTGCGCGTCACCAGCGAGAGTCCGTAGGGATTGTCCGGCCCCATCGGTTCGGCGTGCGATTCGGTCATGCAGACGGTGTTGTCCGTGCCGTCGATGTCCATGTCGAGCCGGGCGACAAGGAAGTGCTGGTGGTACGGCGCGTAGGTGCGCTCGTCGACCAGGGTGCCGTTGGGGTGCGGCTGTCCGGGAGCCACCGGAGTGGTGACCATGATTCCGGTGGCCCGGATCTCACACTCGATGTTGCCGTCCTGGTAGAGACGCCAGTAGATCAGGTATTCGTAGTTGGCGACGGTCACGTGGGACGACACCGTGAGCCTGCGCATCCGGCGCACCTCGGCGCCGATGTCATGGTCGACGTGCTTCCACAGCACGGCGTTGTCTTCTTCATGGATGCAGACGGCATTGGTGATGGTGTACGGCTCGCCCTTGCTGTTGTGCAGCACTGCATCGAGGTAGCGGATTTCGCCAAGGCAGTCGCAGCCCAATTCCAGCGATGTGGTCATGAACCCCAGACCCCATTCGCCGATGTCGAAGGCGGTGCGTCGGTAGTGATCCTCCGATGAATCCCGATAGGGCACGATCATTTCGGCAAGCGATATCCGGTGTGCCACAGAGCGTTCCCGGTCACCGTCGCGGTAGCTCACAGTGTGCAGCGTCATCCCCTCGCGGTGATTGAAGCCGACCCGCAGTGACCAGTTCTGCCATCGCAGCAGGTTGCCGTCGAGGGTGAATGACGGCCCCTCGGGCTGGTCGATGTGCAGCGGTTTCAGCGGCTCCCTGCGCGATGCCGACCGGATGGCTTCCGGGATCATGCTCGGCACGTATTCGCCCATCACCTCAGGCTTCTCGACGCCACCGTTGTCCTCGACGCGCAGCAACTCCATGGCATTGAGGTCGATGACGCAGTGCAATCCGCTGACGAGATTGGCATATGGACTGCCGCCGGTCGAATCCCTCATCCAGGTGTCCGACCAGCCGATCCGCCGGTCGCGGTACTCCGGGGGCGCGACCGCGTTGCCGTAGGTCCAGGTGTCGAAGAACACGAGGTCGATGTCTGTGATGCCGCGCTTGCTCAGTGCGGCCGCGACGTCCGGGTGCGATCGCAGCAGCCGGTCACATTCGGCGAATTCGTCGACGGTGAAGTTGGCCTGCACCCCGGGGATGTGCTCGAACGATTCCACCCGGTCGTCGGTAAGCGACACCGTGCTCTTGTACGTCGCGTTGGCGGCCCGCTCAAAGCACGTCACCCTCGCGCGTCGCGGAGGCGGTGCTCCCCCGCCGTCGAACTCACGCAATTCGGCCTTGCTGGGTTCGATCAATTCGATGGACGCGTACCGCCAGCCGTCGCCGACACCGTGCTCGCGTTGCAGGATCGACGCGACCGCCGTGAACTCGTCGCCGCTGAGCGGATCCAGGGGGTAAGCCACGAGATTCACGCAACCACATCCTTGGCAGGATGCGCAGCGGTTTCCGGCACGGCGACGGATTCAGCGGCCGGCCAGTGTGAAGCCCTCCCACGCCTGGCGGCGGTCGGCGTGCGGATCGAATTCGACACGCGGCCGCCTGTCGAAAACTCGTACCGCCCGCTCGGGGTCGGTGTATGCGGGCCAGTCCGCACCGGGCACCCCGGTTTCGGCGAAGGCTCGCCAGCGCGATTGCACATCGTCGCTGACACGTAGGGCCGTCTTGCGATCCGCAGCGGCGGTGAGCAGCTTGCCGAAAGTCGTTCGGTAGACGTCGAACACCGCAAGCAACTCTGTCGCGTGAGTGGCACCCAGCCCAGACCAGCGCAACGTCCGAGGTGCGTAGTCGTAGCGGTACAGGTAGGTCGGGGCATGCCGGCTGTGAGCCTCGGCGATCTGCCACGCCGCCGATCCGAACGCGAAGTCGCCGCCGAACTGGATACACGCCGCAGGGTCGGGATATCCTGGGTATGCGGAGGTGATGCGTTCGCGCTCAGCGGGTTCCGTTGCAGAGAGCAGCCGCTCGATCATCGGCTCCGTCATCGGCAGCAGCTTGAGGAACCGGCCGAACAACCTGGCCTCCTCAGCATTGGTGCCCACGATGAGCGGAACCCGGTGGGCGTGCCCGTTGCGCATCGCCTCGACCGGGTCCAGCGGTAGATATTCGGTTCCGCTGGTGGGGCCCGCCGCGAACGCGCCGAGCATTTCGCGCTGGCCCGCGACAATGAGGCGTTCGAATGCCGTCACCAGTTCCGTCGGCCGGGCCGCCATGACTGCGGCCACGCCGCTGGCCTGGCCGGCGTCGACGAGTTCCGCGAACTTGGTGGCGTAGTCGGCCGCGATGGCCGGCGTCCGAACCATCCCGGCTGCCGGACTCTCGGAAATCGCCTGGGCGAACAAGCCTTTCGCAGCCGGAACAGCCAGCAGCGTCGCGACCGCGTGGGCGCCGGCACTCTCGCCGAAGATCGTCACCTTGTCCGGATCGCCACCGAAGACCGCGATGTTCTCGCGAACCCAACGAAGCGCCATCACCAGGTCGCGCAGGTAGAGATTGTCGTCGAAGGTGTGGTCGTTGTCGGACAGCGACGACAGGTCAAGACATCCCAGGGGGCCCAGCCGGTAATTCACCGATACGTATACGCAGCCCTGCCGGGCCAGCGCTGCACCGTCGTAGATAGGCGTCGCCGAACTCCCCATGAAGTAGCCGCCGCCGTGGATGAACACCATGACCGGCAACGACGCGGCGGGCGGCGAGGTGGGGGTTACGACATTGAGCGTCAGGCAGTCCTCGCTCATCGGCTGGTACTTACCCGGGGCGAGCATCGTGTACATGCGTTGCTGCGGCGAGCAGTAGCCGACACCGTGGCAGTACCGCACGCCTGGCCATGCCTCGACGGGTTGCGGCGCGCGAAGCCGTAGCTGACCCACCGGTGGACGGGCGTACGGGATCGCGCGCCAGCGATTCACCCCGTCGCGGGTGAAACCCTCGACGGTGCCGGAGGCGATGGTCGCGCGGACCGTGTGTTCGTGCATCACTTGACGTTAGCGAAAACCACTCGCCGCCGCGCCTGGACGGGATCGGCGCGTCGGCCCGCTAGCCTGGCCCATATGCGAGTGGCTGGGCTGATCGCGATCTTGATGCTGGTAGCAGGGTGTTCATCGTCGACGGATGGAGGGTCCGAGCGGATCACCCCGATACCGCCCAACACCAGCAGACCGTCGTCGACCGCCAGCCCGACGACGACAGCGCCGACCAAGCCACCCACCCCGGGAGCGCCGGTGGCCGACGTCATTGCCTGGATCGAGGCTGGCGACACGGTCGACGCCGCGGAATATCACGTCGCTACTCGAGACGGGGTTACCACGGATCTCGGCGAGGACATCGCGTTCATCACCCCCTCGGGCAAGACCAACTGCATGACCGACTCGAAATACAGCGCCGGGGCGTTGGCGTGTCTGGTCGAGTTCGCCGACCCCCCACCGCGGCCGGCGGACGCGTACGGCGAGTGGAAAGGCGGCTGGGTCGACTTCGACGGAAAAAGTGTCACCGTCGGATCTGTGCACGGCGACCCCGGCCGGTTCACTGCGGGCACCGGTCCCGAACTGCCGTACGGTCGGGCGCTGGGTTTCGGCGACTACCAGTGCCGCGTCGACCCCGTCGGCTTGTTCTGCGCCAACCGCGCCAACAATACGGCGGCCCGCTATAGCGATGCGGGCATCGAACCGTTCGGCTGCCTGCAGCCGGTTACCGCTCCGCCACAGACCGGCGAGATGTTCAGCTGCTGATCAGACGGTCGTGTGCCGGGTACGCGTGCACGACCACCGAGCCCAGTTTCGGAATCGCGTGCGCCAGTTCATGTTCAGCGGTGTGGGCGACGGCGTGCGCCTCGGCGAGGCTCAACGACGGATCGACATCGAGTTCGGTGTCGGCCTCGAGTCGGTGGCCGACCCACCGCATCCTGAGTCGCCGGACTCCACGGACACCGGGCTGGCTTGACAGCACGGTGCGCCCGGTGTCCAGATATTCGGGATCGATGCGGTCCAACAGCCTGCCGAACACATCCCGCGCCGCGACGACCAGCACGGCACCGATGGCACCCGCGATCACCAATCCGACGATCGGGTCCGCCAGTGGGAATCCCATTCCCACGCCGAGCGCGCCCGCCACGACCGCCAGCGAGGTCAAACCATCTGCGCGAGCGTGCATCCCATCCGCGCGCAGAGCCGCTGACCCGATCCGGCGCCCCACCCGAATGCGGTATACCGCGACCACCTCGTTGCCAACGAATCCGATGAGGCCAGCCGCGATCACCCAGCTCAGATGGCTCAATGGCATCGGGTTGATGAGCCTGCGCACGGCCTCGACGGCGGCAACGAGCGCGGAGACCGCGATGGCCGTCACCACGAATAGGCCCGCCAAGTCCTCCACACGACCGAATCCGTAGGTGTAGCGCCGGGTTGCGGCGCGTCGGCTCATCGCGAACGCGATCCACAGCGGCACTGCGGTCAGTGCGTCGGAGAAGTTGTGCACAGTGTCGGCGAACAGCGCCACCGAGCCCGACACGGCGACAACGACCAGCTGTGCTGCCGCGGTAATGCCGAGGACGACCAGACTGATCTTGACCGCGCGGATGCCCGCGGCGCTGTCGCGTAGTTCGTCGTCGATGCGGTCACTGTGGTCGTGCGAATGTCCGACCCCCACTACCCCACTCCTTTGTCGTGCAAGACGCGCAGCTCGCCGTCCGTCCAGGTGATGCGCGGGCACGCCGCCCGTCGCATGTTCGGCGTTGTGCACCGCATCGGTGACCAGCTGGCGGACGTGATCGTTCTCGAGCCGGTAGAAGACCTGAGTGCCCTCGCGGCGGGTCCGCACCAGGTGTGCCATCCGGAGCTTGGCGAGGTGCTGCGACACCGATGGCGCCGGCTTGGCGACCCGTGATGCCAGGTCGTTGACGGACATCTCGCGGTCCGCCAACGCCCACAGCAGCTGCACCCGGGTGGCGTCGGCCAGCATCCTGAACACCTCGACGACCAGGTCGGCCTGGTC
>CAVRFN010000036.1:0-16737 GCA_963720345.1 uncultured Actinomycetota bacterium | reverse complement strand
GAAGCTTCCTATCGATTGGATACGTAGTGCTTAAGCCAGCGTCGGCGAGAAGTATTCCCCCGTCGAACACCGGGTAAGCGTTTTGTTCAAGACCGGACGGGCGACGGCCGTCGACACTGTGACCATGAGTGAGCACGCCTTCACGCCAGCCGCCGGGCGATTTGCCCCGATGCGGTTCTACGATTCCGCGGTCGCGCTGACGCGTGAACGACTGTGGCGGTCGCTGGCCGTCATGTACGTCGCGCCAAGGCCTGAGGACGTGATCGCCGACGTCGGCTGCGGCACCGGGTCGTTGGCAGTGCTCCTGAGTCGCGTGGAACCGCGCGCCACGATCGTCGGGCTGGACCCGGATCCCGAAGTGCTTGCCGTGGCGAGGCGTAAGGCCGACGCGGCCGGGGCGCCGGTTGATTGGCGCGTGAGCATGGGCGATGCGCTGGTGGACACGCTGGGCGCGAATTCGGTGGACACCGTCGTGTCCAGCCTTGTCCTTCACCAGTGCCCGCTGCCGATGAAGCGAGCAATACTCGGCTCGATGCACGAGGTGCTGAAGCCCGGCGGGAAGGTGGTGATCGCCGACTTCGGGCTGCAGCGCACGGCGTTGATGCGTCTGGCGTTCCGCATCGTGCAGCTGGCCGACGGCAAGGCCGATACCCAACCCAATGCTGACGGAGTGCTACCAGAGTTGTTGTCGGAGTGTGGATTCCACGAAGTACGCGAGGCCGAGGTGGTGTCGACGGTGAACGGTTCGATCTCCGTCTACGTCGCGCGCAAGGAGTGAGGACGCACGATCGGCAGCAGTGCTGCGGGCGTGAGCCCCATCATCTCGCGCATCTGGCGGGTGAGGTGGGCCTGGTCGGCGAAGCCCGCCGCGATCGCCGCGTCGGCCAACGACCTACCGCTCTGGAGCTCCTCGGCGGCACGCCGCAGTCGCGTCCACACCCGCCAGCGCGCCAGCGGCATTCCCAACTGCTGTCGCGCCAGCGCTCGCAGACGCTGCGGTGAGAGCCCGACGTCCGCGGCCAAGCTCGGCAACGGAATATCGCTGTCCGCCAAGCATTCAGTGCAGACACCAGTCGCGGGTCAAGCTCATCGGACCCACGACCGCCCGCGGGTCGGACGTCGTCCTCGGTCAGGCCCGTCAACTCGGGGGCCGCGGTGATGCCGTCGCCGTAGCGCGCGCGCAATCGGTCGGCGAATGCGCAGTGCGGTTCGACGAAGTAGGTCAGCACGTCCGCGGTGGCCAGCAGGCAGTGCGGCTGCATCGGCGGTACGACGAGTGCAGCGGCACGGTGGGTGATGCCGGCGCCGTCCACGACGCCGACCGCGTCCGGCATCCCAATCATGATCTGGAAGGCCGCATGACGATGGATGGTTCCGGCCGTCGTCGGGCCGCGGTACACCGCGTAACCCTCGCCGATGGCGAACCGGGGAACCACCCTTACCAGACGCGAACCCAGTCGACGAGCATCGTCGCCGGGTAGGTGCCGCCACTGGGATCGCCACCGCCGGACCCGGCGACCGCGAGACCCAGGATCGGGAACAGCGTGAAGCCGGGGTTGCTGAACTGGTAATTGGGCAGCATGTCGGGCGTGACGGTGAAGTACGGTGACGCACCCTCGGTGTGGTCCAGCCAGAAGCTGATGCCTGCGTCTGTCCACTGTGCCCGCCAGTTGTGCCACGCACTGTCCGGTGCGATGGTGTGGCTGACGTGTTCCCCGCCGTTGAGGTTGGCGTGGACGGTGGTTCCCGGAGCCCAGCTGCCGTTGCCGTACCACTCGATGATGTCGACTTCGCCGCCATGGGCGGGATCGTTGTTGGCCAGGTACCAGGCGGGCCAGCATCCGGGGGTCAGGCAGTTGAATTTGACGCGGGCTTCCCAGGTGGTGTTGATGGGACCCCGGTACTTGCCGAAGAGTTTGCCGCTGTAGTAGGTGTCCCCGTCCTTGGCGGCTTTGATTACGAGGTTGGACTTGCCGTCGAGGAAGAGATTCCGCCGGTCGTCGCGGTATTGGCCGACGTTGCCCGGCAACTCCCAGAACGTGGGATCCTCCATGCTTTCGCGTTCGTACGCCGGCTCCCATTTGGAGTAGTCGGGGGCTGAACCGGCCGGTCCGTCGAAGTTGTCCTCGAAAGGTAGTCGCTGGTCGACGGCTCGGCGTTGGCGGTGGGCAGGGACACGCTGGCCGCCAGCGCGCCGAGACCGGCGATCTGCATCACGCGGCGACGATTGATGTCAGGCATCACAACAGGAAAGCGGTTCTGCCCGCCGATCGCAAACCCTTGCCGGCCCTCAGGCGGTGCGGCGACGCCTGAGGAACGGATTGGTCAGCGCCGGCGGCACGTAGCCGACGTCGCCCCGAGACAGCGTCGATCCGGGCGGCACGATCTCGTCGATCCTGTCGAGGATGTCGACCGAAAGCTCGACCTCGGTGGCGCCGAGCTGGGATTTCAGGTGGTCGAGGGTGCGCGGGCCGATGATCGGCGCGGTGACCGCCGGATGCTGCATCACGAACGCCAGCGCCAGGTGAATCAGCGACAACCCGGCGTCGTCGGCCAGTTGTCCGAGCGCGTCGGCGGCGTCGAGCTTGCGCTGATTTTCCGGGCGAGTCATATCGAACCGGCCCGGCATCAGGGTGCTTCGCCTCGACTCGGGTAGGTCCTTGTCCTTGCGGTAGCCACCGCTGAGCCAGCCACCGGCCAGCGGGCTCCACGGCAGCACGCCCATGTCGTACTCCTGCGCCACCGGCAGAACGTCGGCCTCGATCCCTCGGACCAGCAGTGAGTAGGGCGGCTGCTCCGTGGCGAACCGGCCGAGACCGCGCCGCTCGCTGACCCACTGCGCATGAACCATCTGGTGGGCGGGGAACGTCGACGAACCGAAGGCACGAATCTTGCCCGCCCGCTGCAGATCCGTGAGCGCGCCGAGGGTCTCCTCGATATCGGTGTCGGGGTCGGGGCGATGAATTTGGTAGAGGTCGATCCAGTCGGTGTTCAGGCGGCGCAGGCTGTCCTCGACTTCGCGGATGATCCAGCGCCGGGAGTTTCCGCGCTTGTTCGGATCACCCTTGGTGCCCGGCGGAGCCCCGAAGGGGACACCCATCTGGATGTTGACCTTCGTCGCAAGCACCACATCGTCGCGCTTGCCGCCTGCGAGCGCCTTACCGACGATGATCTCCGACTCACCCTGCGAGTAGACGTCGGCGGTGTCGATGAAATTGATGCCGGCATCGAGTGCGGCGTGAATCGTCGCGATCGATTTGTCGTGATCAGCTTCGCCGAAGCTGCCGAACATCATCGCGCCCAGGCACAGCGGGCTTACTTGGATTCCGGTTCGTCCGAGGCTGCGGTATTCCATGGCTGCGACTGTACGCCCGCATTAGGTGAGCTAAGGACTGCTGGCTGTGAACCCGAAATACCTCTGCGCCTGCCCGATTCGGCTACCGTCGCTCCAATGAGCGATGGGACGCCGACACCTGCCCAGTCCGGACCGACGCGCGCCCCGACGAGCACCCGGCGGGCGGTGCTCAACACCGTCAAGGGCTCGGCGGGCAACCTCGTCGAGTGGTACGACGTCTACGTCTACACGGTGTTCGCGTCCTACTTCGAGGCGCAGTTCTTCGACAAGGCCGACACGAACTCGACGGTCTACATCTACGCGATCTTCGCGGTGACCTTCCTCATGCGACCGGTGGGATCGTGGTTCTTCGGCCGCTTCGCCGACCGGCGCGGCCGCAAGGCGGCGCTGATGTTCAGCGTCACCCTCATGTCGGCGTGCTCCTTCGTCGTGGCCGTCATGCCCACGCGCGAGAGCATCGGCTATTGGGCGGCGGTGATCCTGATCCTCGCCCGGCTCGTGCAGGGCTTCGCCACCGGCGGCGAGTACGGCACGTCGGCGACGTACATGTCCGAGGCGGCGACCGCGAATCGGCGCGGCTTCCTTTCGTCGTTCCAGTACGTCACCCTCGTCGGCGGCCACGTGCTGGCGCAGTTCACCCTGCTCGTCGCGCTGCACTTCCTCGACGACGACGCGATGCACGAATGGGGCTGGCGGATCGGCTTCTTCATCGGCGGCATCGCCGCGCTCGTCGTGCTGTGGATCCGCCGCTCGATGGACGAGTCGCTCAGCGAGTCGCACCTCGAGGCCATCCGCGAGGGCAAGGACACGCGAAGCCGGCTCGCTGAAGACGTTGTTCACCACGCACTGGCGGCCTCTGCTGCTCGTCTTCCTCATCACCGCGGGCGGCACGGTGGCGTTCTACACCTACAGCGTCAACGCGCCCGCAATCGTCAAGTCCACCTTCGGATCCGACCGTGCGCTGACGGCAACGTGGGTGAACCTGTTGGGACTGATCTTCCTGATGCTGCTGCAGCCGGTCGGCGGGCTCCTCAGCGACCGGGTCGGACGCAAGCCGCTGCTGGTCTTCTTCGGGGTGGCCGGCGTGTTCTACACCTACGTCCTGCTCACCTATCTGCCGGAGACGACGTCCGCGGTCATGGCGTTCCTCATCCTGGCCGTCGGCTACGTCATCATCACCGGCTACACGTCGGTGAACGCGATCGTGAAGGCGGAGCTGTTCCCCGCTGAAATCCGCGCGCTGGGAGTGGGTTTGGGCTACGCGCTCGCGAACTCGGTGTTCGGGGGTACCGCCCCGCTGCTGTACCAGGCGGCCAAGCCCGATCACGTCACCCTGTTCATCGTCTACGTCACGGTGATCATCGGCGTGAGCCTGCTGGTCTACATCTTCGGGCTGAAGAACAAGGGAGAGACGGTGCTCGATCGCGAGCAGGGCAGCGCCTGGGTTGTGCCCGTGCCTACCCGATGACGACTCCTGAGGTCCTCCAAAGCTCGGCTCTGGCCGAAGAGATCCTTGAATCGCATCGCCACCGCGCCCACGGTGATGACGCCGGCTACGACGGTTACAAGGCGCATGTGTACCGCGTGATCAACTTCGCACGCGCACTCACGCCGGATCACGCCGGCCGCGACGACAAGCTCGCCATCGCATCGGCGTTTCACGACCTGGCTGCGTTCGACACGCTCGACTACCTGGTGCCGTCGATCGAGGCGCAGGACGCATGGCTGCAGCAGACCGGCCGCGAAGGTTGGTCAGATGAGCTGGCGCTCATCGTCGCCGAGCATCATCGGCTGTTCCGATACGGTCCGACCCGACCGCACGCAGCGCTGGTGGAGGCGGTCCGCCGAGCCGACCTCGTCGAGGTCAGCCAGGGCCGGATCCGCTTCGGTCTGCCGCGTTCCTACGTCAACGAAGTCCGCGCGACCTTCGACGCCGATGTCTTCTTCAAGCGGGTGATCCCCTCGGGGACGTGGCGTGCCATTCGGACGCTGCAGCAGCCCGGCTTCCTGCGCCCCCGCAACGCCTTGGTCCGCTCGGGTCACCCAGGGATCGATCGCTAGTGTCGCTCAGCGACATTGTCGCTATTGGGTTGTGGCCCAGGACTTGTCGGACCCGTCTGCTTTGATGGGGTCATGTCCTCGACCGCATCGTCTGACGCTCCGGTGTTGCGTCCGAAGGACCGTCTTGAGGTGTTGTTCGACGAGCTGGGCGAGTTGATGGGTCAGCGCAACGCCATCGATGGGCGCATCGTGGACATCGTCGCCGAGATGGATCACGACAATCTGGTGGGCATCACGGGTGCACGGTCGATCGCGGCGTTGGTGGCGTGGAAGACCGGTAGCTCGACGAGAAACGCCCAGACGATCGCCACCCTCGCACACCGGATCGAGGAGTTCCCGCGCTGCGTGGCGGGCCTGCGGGAGGGCCGACTGTCCCTGGATCAAGTCGGCATCATCGCCGAGAAGGCCGGCGACGGATCTGATGAGCACTACGTGACGCTGGCCGAAGTCGCCACCGTCAACCAACTACGCACCGCGCTGAAGCTCGAACCACGCCCCGAACCCGAACCCGAACCCGAACCGCGGCCCGAACCTGACCCGAGCGCTCGATCACCAAGACCAGCGACGAGCAAGGCACTACTGGAAGATCAAACTTGGCCCGCGTGGAGGCGGCGACGTTCGACGCGGCCTTGCAGTCACATCTGGATGCGCTGATCGTGAGTGGAAACGCGACCACGAGGACGAGTGAGCCCACCCCAGATCAACGGCCGCCGCTGCCGAACACCGGCGATGCGTTCATGAGCTCTGGTCGAATCCGGCTGGGACGCCGACGTCACGCGCCGGCCCCACGGGCAGCGCACCACCGTGGTCGTGCATCTCGACGTCAAGGAGCGCATCGCGCAGTTGCACCTGGGTCCGCTGCTCACTGACGCCGAGCGCCAATACCTGTCCTGTGATGCCACCGTGCGAGGTGTGGTTTCACCGTGACGGACAGGTCATCGGCGCCGGCCGCACCACCCGCACCATCAACCGCCGGCTGCGTCGCGCCCTGGAGTACCGCCACCCCACGTGTGCGGTGCCCGGCTGTGGCGCCACCCGCGGTCTGCACGCCCACCACATCCGGCATTGGGAAGACGGCGGCGCCACCGAACTGCACAACCTGGTGCTGCTGTGCCCCTACCACCACCGGCTGCATCACCGCGGCGCCATCACCATCACCGGACCACCCGACAACCTCACCGTCACCGACAGTCGACGGCCGCACACTGAGCTCGGGATCGCTTGCGCGACCACCGAATCGACCCCCACCCGACGTGGCCCCCTACCGCGGACCCCTCGGCGAACGCGCCCACTGGAAGTGGTACGACCCCTTCGAACCACAACCACCACCGACCAACAACTAGGTGCTGCCGGCATCCAGCACTACATCGAAGCTCAAACAGGTCGCATCAGTCGGCGATTCGCGATGCCCAGTAACACGTCGGCGACTGCTGACGGCCGGGACAGGAACGGCGAATGACTACCAGGGAGCCCGACGATATCGGCGCCGATGCCGCGGCGCCCTCCTCGACCAGTCGCGGTTGACGACCCGATCCTCATCGCACCCCAATGAGTGCGATGCCACCGAAGGATGCTCGGTCAGCGACAAGCTACGTCCACGATATCCCGACGGGGTCGAAGATTTCGATGGCCGCGGACACTTCCTCGTCGCAGTCGGCGTAGAAACTGACCGGGCGAAATCGAGATCAACCCACGCCGTTGCAATTGGTCGTCGGGCTTCAGTCAATCACTCTGTCAGGAGCTAGTCGAGCCGTCCGCCGCGTCGACCACACGAAGAACTGCCACGCCTTCCTCGTCGGAGGTCTCCAGGTCCACCTCGACCTCGAAGCCCCAATCGTGGTCGCCGGCAGGGTCGTCAAGGATCTGCCGCACCCGCCACTCGCCCGGTTGCCTGTCGATGATCAATAGCGCCGGACCCCGGGCGTCGGCCCCGATACCCACGTCGTCGTGCTCGGCGAAGTACCCGGCGCCGACCTCCTGCCAGCGTTCGGACGTCCACCCTGAGGCCGCGTCCAATTCGCCGAGGTCGTACCAGCGCCGCCGCGCGAACAACTCGACCCGGCGGAACAGCGCATTGCGAACCATCGCGGTGAACGCCCGCTCGTTCCCGGTCAGCGGGCGCGGGCGGGCCGGCACTGCCACCGGCGCATCCAACGGCTGGTCGGGGCTGGTGAGCTCCTCCCATTCGTCGAGCAGGCTCGAATCGACCTGGCGCACAAGCTCGCCGAGCCACTCGACGATGTCGGTGACCTCCTCGGTCCGCGCCGCTGCGGGCACTCCGGACCGCAGCGCTTTGAACGCGTCGGAGAGGTAGCGCAGCACCGCGCCCTCGGCGCGGGTCAACCCGTACACGCTGACGTACTCACGGAACGTGAACGCCCGCTCCCACATCTCGCGGACCACGGACTTCGGTGACAGTTGGCCATCGGCGGCCCACGGGTTGCTCTGCAGATACACCTCGAAGGTGTGGCCGAGCAGTTCCTCCAGTGGCCGGGGATAGGTGACGTCGTCCAGCAGTTCCATCCGCTCGTCGTACTCGATTCCCTCGGCCTTCATCGCCGCGATAGCCTCGCCGCGAGCCTTCTTCAGCTGTGCGGCCATGATCTGGCGGGGATCCTCGAGCGTCGCCTCGATTACCGAGACAACATCCAGTGCATAGGTTTCCGACGCCGCATCGAGCACCTCGACCGCAGCCAAGGCGAACGTCGACAGCGGTTGGTTCAAAGCAAAGTCCGGCGGCAGATCCACCGTCAGCCGATAGCGACGCCCATCGGCCTCCGGTTCGTCGAGCCGTTCCACCACGCCCGCCTGCAGCAGCGAGCGAGCGATGCCGACCGCCTCGCGGATGTGCTGAAGCTGACGCCTTCGGGGCTCGTGGTTCTCGGTCAGCAGTCGGCGCATCGCGGCGAACGGGTTACCGGGCCGGTCGACGACGTCGAGAATCATCGCGGTCGACACCCGCATATTGCTGGTCAGCGGCTCAGGGGCGGCGTCCACCAGTTTGGTCATCGTCTTTTCGCTCCATGGCACCATGCCCTCGGGAACTTTGCGGCGCACCAGCTTTCGGCGCTTCTTCGGATCGTCGGCGACCTTCGCGAACTGCTTGAGGTTTTCCACCTCATGGTCGGGCGCCTGCACGACGACGGTGCCCGCGGTGTCGTAGCCCGCCCTTCCCGCCCGGCCTGCGATCTGATGAAACTCACGGGCATTGAGCAGCCGGGTGCGTGTGCCGTCGTACTTCGACAACGCAGAGAAGACGACGGTCCGGATCGGTACGTTGATGCCGACGCCGAGAGTGTCGGTGCCGCAGATGATTTTGAGCAGGCCCACCTGGGCGAGCTGTTCCACCAGCCGCCGGTACTTCGGCAGCATCCCGGCGTGGTGAACGCCGATCCCATGCCGGACCAATCGCGACAACGTTGTGCCAAACGCCGTAGAAAAGCGGAACTGGCCAATGTGTTCGGCGATCGCCTTCTTCTGCTCCTTGGTGCACACGTTGACACTCATCAGTGCCTGCGCGCGCTCCAGTGCCGAGGCCTGGGTGAAGTGGACGACGTAGATCGGGGCCTGCTTGGTCTCCAGGAGGTCGGCGATCGTCTCGTGCATCGGTGTGGTCGCGTAGTAGTGGTGCAGTGGCACCGGGCGTACCGCGTTGGCGATCAGTGCCGTCGGCCTGCCGGTGCGGCGCGTCAGGTCCTCGCGCAGGAACGTGACATCACCGAGTGTGGCTGACATCAGCAGGAATTGGGCCCTCGGCAACTCCAGCAGTGGAACCTGCCAGGCCCAGCCGCGGTCGGGGTCGCCATAGAAATGGAACTCGTCCATCACAACGAGACCGATGTCAGCGTCAGCGCCTTCTCGCAAAGAGATGTTGGCCAGCACCTCCGCGGTGCAGGTGATGATCGGGGCGCCGGCGTTGACCGCGGCGTCGCCGGTGAGCATGCCGACATTGGCCGCGCCGAACACCTCGCACAGAGCGAAGAACTTCTCGCTCACCAACGCCTTGATCGGGGCGGTGTAATAGCTTCGCCGTTCTGCCGCCAGCGCCGCGTACAGCGCCCCGGTGGCCACCAGCGACTTGCCCGACCCGGTCGGCGTCGCCAGCACGACGTTCGAACCGCTGACCAACTCGATCAGCGCTTCCTCTTGCGCCGGGTACAGCACCGTGCCCTGCGCCTCGGCCCACGCGGCGAAGGCGGCGAACAGCTCGTCGGGGTCATCGAGAAGCGCGGCAGGCAAGGTCATCGTAAGGACCAGCGTGCCCGACGGGCATTATCGCCGCCGTGCGGGCCGGCTATCAGAGCCGGTCGAGAAGGTCGGCCTTCTTGGCGGCGAACTCCTCGTCAGAGAGGATGCCGCGCTGATGCAACCCGGCCAGCGACTCGATGGCCGCGACGATGGTGGCGGGATCGCCGGTCGCGCTGGGGTAGGCACCCGCCTGCTGTGGCTGCGCGACCGGGGTGTCGGTCACCTGCGGCGCATCGAGCTCGGTGAGGCTCGACACATCGAAGGTACCGAACTGGCTCGTGAACTGGACCGTGCCGGCCCTGCCGCCCTGCTGCTGTTGAACGCCGCCGATCTGATGGTCGCCGGTGTCGAAAACTCTTGTCACGCCGTTCATCTGGATCGCCAAGCGCCGGGCGCTTGGGAAGATCGCATAGCGCGCGTCGTTCTGACCACCCGATGCAGTCGGGACGCCGAGGTCGGCCGGCCACCAGTTGCCGGTCGTGAAGGCCGCGTGCCGACCTTTCGTCGAGGCGGGGAACACGGTGGTGGTGCCGATCAACTGGGCCAACTCGCCACACAAGGCGTCGACGCGCGCCTTGAGGGCGTTGTCGAACATGTTGCCGCCCACCATTGTCATCCCGCCCTGCATCCATTGCCCGGATCCGCCGAGTTCGGGGATGGAGAACTGGGCCATCGTGCCGCCCCCGGCGTGGACTGCGACCAGCATGGCCATGACCGCTTCGCGAGAGAGTCCATGGCGCTCGGCGATGGCGGCGATCGCGTGCTCGGCCTCCGGGGTGACTGTTCCCTTCATGATGGTGGTCTTTCGTCGTCGGTGTTCATTCGAATCATCGGTACCGATTCGAGACGGTACAAGCCGTGAACGCTCTTTACCCGCGCTGTGCACCGGCGAACCCACTGACGACCGGCACTCACACTCGCAGCGGTAGCGGCCCCACCAGATTCGACGGCCGGCAGCACAGCGCCACGACCGCGGTCAGTGCCGCGGCCAACGCGAACGCCGCCTGCACGTTGACCAGATCTGCGGTGCCGCCGAGCAGTACGGCGGCGATCGGTCGTGAGCCGACGAACCCGACCAGCCACAGCGCCATGATCCGGCCCCGCAGCTCTTCGGGTGCGCGCTCCTGTACGACCGTGCTGAGCCCCGTCATCGCCCAGCCGAAACCAAGACCCGACAGCACGAATCCGGCCATCGCCACGGCGGACGTTGTTCCGATCGTCAGCAGTGCGCATCCGGCGGCCAGACCTACCAACCCGATCGACGACACCCGCGCAGCGGCCATCCGGCCACCCATGATCGCCAACACCGTCATCCCCGCCGCAGCGCCGATGCCGAAACTCGCGGACAACAATCCGACCAGATGCGTGCCGCCGCCGAGTGCGTCGGCCATCGACGGGGTCAACGTGATCGACGGGTCCGATGCGATACCGACAGTCGCCACCGCGACCAGCGCGAGCAGCAGTGGGCGGTCCCGCCACACGTACCTGATCGCGGTGCGGACGCGGAAGTCGGTGCCCGCGCGACGTTCGGGAGGCGACGGGAAGGTCACCACGAGCAGGAAGATCGCGAACACGAGGTGCAGGGCGGCGCTGACGGCGAATCCCGAGGCCGACCCGAGGTGGGCGGCCAGGTAGGCACCGGTCGCGGGCCCGACGATGCGGCCGACGGTCATCGGCATGCTGTTGAGCGCCATGGCGGTTGAGAGTTCGCCGTCGCGAATGAGATTCGGCACGATCGACTGCATCGCCGGGCCGCCCACCACGAAGCCGAAACCGACGAGCAAGGATCCGATGAGCACGGGGATGGCGATCGCCATGCCCTTGAGGTCCGCGTCGGCGAACAGCCACACCGCCGCGAAACCTGAACCGGCGACACACAACACCCTGCCGAGCAGGATCTGACGCGCCGGATTGCCGGTGTCGGCCCACTTGCCGCTGGTCGGGCTCAGTAAGAGCTGAGGTCCGAACTGCGCGACACCGACCATGCCGACCATCAGCGCCGAATGCGTCGCGTCGTACATCACGATCGCCGCGACGATGCCGTGCGTCCACACGGCCACGACGGCGAACATCTTGCCCCAGAACAGCGCCCCGAAGACCGGGTCGAACATCAGCCCGAGTGCGCTGCGGGGCCGCGG
Organism: uncultured Actinomycetota bacterium; assembly: GCA_963720345.1. GTDB lineage: Bacteria > Actinomycetota > Actinomycetes > Mycobacteriales > Mycobacteriaceae > Mycobacterium. The sequence continues at coordinate 4,935 of CAVRFN010000036.1, read as the reverse complement.
CGGTGCGGTGGCCTCTGCCGTCATCGGCCCACCGAGAACTCAAATCGCTCGGTCAGTCGCTCCAGCAGGGCGACCAAAGTGTCGACGTCGGCGTCGGGCCAGTCGGCGATGGTCTCGGCGACCAGCTCGCGGCGGCGGTCAGTCACCGTCGCGAGCGCTTTCCGGCCGACGTCGGTCAACACCAGCACGCATCGGCGTTGGTCGTCGGTGGCGTACTCCTTCGTCAGCAGACCGGCGGCTACGACCGCACCTACGGTCCGGCTGGCGGTCGAATGTTCGACGGCCATGTACTCCGCGACGTCGCTGATGGAGGCCCCATCGCCCGTCTGCTGAGCGCGCTCGACCGCCCGCAGCACGCGCAGCGTCGAAACGTTCGCGACCGTGTTTCCGTCGAGAAGTCTGCGCCGCCAACTCGGTCGCTGGCGCGCGACATGAAGACGCGTCAGCAGTTCGTCGAGGTGGTCGTAGCGCGAATGCGGCACGTATATATGCATAGCACATACATATTTCCCGTCGACCCGTGGGTGTTCTATCAAGTGCGCGTGCATATGGTCGAGCGGTGACGGTCACCTACGACGACGCGCTACGGGAACGGGTCCGCGCTCAACTCGCCGGGCACCAACGCCGTGCCGTGACCGATCCGACAAAGAGGCACGCCGCAGTCGCAGTGGTCCTGGTCGATTCCGAGCTCGGAGAGGATCGGGTGGATCCCGCACCCGTCGACGACTGGATCGCCGGCCGGCTGATGCCGGAGGCCGGCCTCGACGGCCGCATGATCGATGTCTCGGGAGGCGCGGCGTTTCTCCTGTGCCGCAGGACATCACGCCTCTCGTCGCACCCCGCCCAGTGGGCCCTGCCCGGCGGTCGACTGGACCCGGGGGAGGATGCCATCGACGCTGCGCTTCGCGAACTCGACGAGGAGGTGGGCGTCACGTTGCCCCACGCGGCTGTGCTGGGTCTGCTCGACGACTACCCGACCCGGTCCGGCTACGTGATCACCCCGGTGGTCATATGGGGCGGCGGACGACTCGATCTGCGGCCAGCACCCGATGAGGTGGTGGCGGTCTACCGCGTCGGCCTGCATCAACTACAGCGCGACGATTCGCCGCGATTCATCACCATCCCCGAGAGCCCGCGCGCCGTGGTTCAGATCCCACTGGGCAACGACCTGATCCACGCGCCCACCGGGGCGGTACTCCTGCAATTGCGGTGGCTGTGCCTCGAGGGGCGCCACGACCGTGTCGACGAACTCGAACAACCCGTCTTCGCCTGGAAATAAGGACTCAGGCGAGTCCGCTCAGCGCCGTCGGCAGGGGAGCGTGATGGAGGACTCCCAGCCGTTGGGTGGCACGGGTCAGCGCGACGTACAACTCGGCCGCGCCGCGCGGTCCGGCGGCGAGGATCCGGTCCGGATCGACCACCAGGACGGCGTCGAACTCGAGGCCCTTCGTCTCCGACGGCGGCACCGCACCGGGTACGCCCGGCGGCCCGATGATCACACTGGTGCCCTCTCGCTGCGCTTCATCATCGACGAATTCCTGTATCGCTCTGGGCAATTCGTCATCGGAGACCTGCCGCGACCACGGCATCACTCCGCACGCGCGCACTGAATCCGGTGGGCGGATGTCGGGTGCGAACTGCGCGAGCAGTGCGGCGGCGACCGTCATGATCTCCGCCGGCGTGCGGTAGTTCACTGACAGTGACCGGTAGACCCACCGGCCGGGCACATACGGCTCGAGCATCGTGTCCCAGGTCGTCGCCCCGGCTGCCGATCGACGCTGGGCCAGATCACCGACCACGGTGAAGGACCGGCTTGGGCAGCGACGCATCAGCACCCGCCAGTCCATCTCGGACAGTTCCTGAGCCTCGTCGACCACCACATGCCGGTAGGTCCAATCCCGATCTGCCGCAGCACGTTCGACGAGTTCGCGGGTGTCGCGCTCGATGAAGCGCTCCGCCAGATCCTCGGCGTACAGCATGTCCTGTGCGAGCAGATGGTCTTCGTCGTCCATCAGATCCTCGCGGCTGATCATGTTGTCCAGCACCCCGGCGGCGAACGCGGTCTCCGCCTTCCGTTCCCGCTCGGCGGTGTCGTCGGCCACCTTGTCACGGCCCAGCAGGTCGACGAGCTCGTCGAGCAACGGAATATCCGAGACGGTCCAGGAATCGCCTTCGGCCCGATACAGCACCTCGTCCGCCTGTGCGGCGCGAAGCCGTTCCGGTGAGGAGTACAACTCGGCCAGCAGCGCCTGCGGTGTCAGCATCGGCCAGAGCTCGTCGAGCGCGGCCCGTAAACACTGCGTTGTCCGCAAGCTCGTCGATCAGGTTCGTCCGCAGCTGTTCCCATGCGCTGCGGTCTTCGCGGGTCAGCCAGCCACGGCCGATCCGTGCTATCGCCCGCTCGGTGAGGACATAGGTGATGATCTCGGTGAAAACCGCGCGCGCCTCATTGTGTGTCTTGCCGCTCGCGCGTGCCTCCTCGCGGGCCCACTCCGCGGTTTCGGCGTCGATGCGCACCGTGACGTCCGCCAGCTCGATCGACAGCGGATCCTTCGGCAGCCGTTGCCGATCCGCGATCGCGGCCGCGAGCACGTCGAGCATCTTCATGGATCCCTTGACCCGTGCGGTCTCGTCGGCATCCTCGGCGGTGACGCGCAGACCGGGCACGAGGTCTCCGATGGTCATGAACACCACGTCGGATTCGCCCAGCGACGGCAGCACGCGGCCGATGTGGTTCAGGAACGCCGGGTTGGGTCCGATCACGAGGACACCGTGGCGTTCGATCCGCTTGCGCTGCGTATAGAGCAGGTAGGCGACGCGGTGCAACGCCACCACGGTCTTGCCGGTGCCGGGTCCGCCCTCGATCACCAGCACCCCGGGATGGTCGAGCCGGATGATCTCGTCCTGCTCGGCCTGGATCGTCGCGACGATGTCGCGCATGCCCTCCCCACGCGGTGCATTGACCGCGGCCAGCAGTGCGTCATCCCCGCGTTCCCTCACCGGTGGGACGGCCGAGGACCTCGTCGGAGAAGTCGACGATCCGTCGTCCGCGGGTATGGAACTGGCGGCGCAGACGCATGTTCTCCGGTGTCGCTGCGGTCGCCACATAGAACGCGCGGGCCGCGGGCGCCCGCCAATCGAGCAGCAACGGTTCGTATTCGTTGTCCTTGTCGAGAATTCCGATGCGCCCGATGTATGAACGGTGGCCGGTGATGCTGTCCAGCCGGCCGAAGCAGAGTCCGCCGTCGGCGACGTCCAGCCGTGCTGCCTGTTTGGCCAGCGCACGCACCTCGACGTCGCGTGCCACGAGCGTGCCGCCGTCCATGCGGTCCACTGGAGCCCCGAGCGCATCGCTGTACTTGCCCTTCACCCGCGCGCGCTCGGCGTCCAGCCGTACGTACAGCCCGTCGACGTAACCCTGCTCGGAGCGCAGCTCGTCGTCGTAGTCCTGAGTTGACACCTGCCCCCAAAATCCTCCCCTGGCCTACGGCCGTGGGCCCTGGTTCGAGCCTAGGCGGACGATTGTGCGCCATGACCGGGGCCTTGCCGCAAGCCCCCATGTGAGATATAGGTTGTAGGTGGAAGGGATCCGAGGACCCTTCCATTCTTGTTTCTCGGGGACGATCTAGCCGGCCATGAGGTTCGGCCGCTGCGCTGCATAAGCTGGCGGGAATGTTCATCGTTGTGCTCAGCGCGGTGCTGGCGCTGATGAACGTCTACCTGTGGAAGCGGCTGGTCAAGGACACCACCGGGCCGGGGCGAACGAGACGGATCCTCACGGCCGTGCTCATCGCGCTCGCGCTGTTGCTGGTCGCGACGCTCGTCGTGCCGCGTTTCTTCGATGTGCCCAAGTCGGGCTGGTACGCGTGGCCTGGTTACCTCTGGTTCGGCCTGCTCGCCTACCTCTTCCTGACACTGCTCGTCCTCGAGCCGGTGCGGCTTGCGCTGCGCCGTTGGATCGAGGGTCAACCGCAAAGAGGCGTCCGCAACTGCCGAAAGCGCGCGGCCGGCGCTGAACCGCCGGATGTTCATCGCGCGGACCAGTGCGGTCGCCGCCGGGGCCGCGTCGGTCGGCTTGGTCGGGATCGGCACCGCGACCGCGCTCGGCCCGCCCGACCTGCTTCAGGTTCCGGTGCGCCTGCGCCGACTGGACCCGGCCCTGCGCGGATTCCGCATTGCCGTGGTGTCCGACATCCACCTCGGGCCATTGGCCGGACGGGCGCATACCGAGCAGATCGTCAACACCATCAATGCCGCGGAGCCGGACCTCGTGGCGATCGTGGGCGATCTGGTGGACGGCACCGTCGAGGAACTCGGCGCGGCGGCCGCACCGTTGCGGGACCTGTCCGCACCCGAGGGCACGTTCTTCGTCACCGGCAACCACGAGTACTTCGTCGACGACACCGCCGCGTGGCTGACCGAACTCGAGCGGATCGGCATCCAGCCGCTGCGCAACGAGAACACGGCGATCCGGCGCGGCGCCGCGGCGTTCGATCTCGTCGGCGTCAACGACATCGCCGGCGGGCAGCGCGACGACCCGCCCGACTTCGACCGCGCCCTGGCGGGAGTCGACTTGTCGCGTCCGACGGTCCTGCTCGCACACCAACCGGTCATGGTCTCGGAGGCCGCCGCGCGCGGGGTGGATCTGCAGCTGTCCGGCCACACCCACGGCGGGCAGATGTGGCCGTTTCACTACGTCGTCCGGATGGTGCAGCCAGCGATTGCCGGCCTGTCGACCGTCGACGACACCCAGTTGTACGTCACCCGGGGCGCGGGTTCTGGGGCCCGCCGGTCCGGATCGGTGCTCCGCCGGACGTCACGGTGCTCAGCCTGGAGCCCTAGAGAGCATTGACATGTCGACACAAATAGATAGTCTTTGTGTCAACCGATGCATCGGAGGGTGAGATGGTCGCACCTGTCGAGACTTCCTCGACG
>CAVRFN010000035.1:0-10674 GCA_963720345.1 uncultured Actinomycetota bacterium | reverse complement strand
GCGTGCGCTCGCGAAGTAGCCGTGAACCGGGTCGCTTAATTCCCTTGCGCCACTGTGGTTTCAGTTGTCACATTGCCGGATAGCCTGTCGGTGGTCGAATGTATGTTCGAATCATGTTGGCGACACCCGTGGACGTAGCGATGGCCGCGCTGCGGGCCGCGCACGAATCGCTGGCCGCCTGCGACCTGGAGATGCTGACCCACCGCGAACTACTCACCGTCCTCGACGAACTGGAAACCCTGACCTGCCAACTGCCCGCCCAGTGGCACCGCGCCCTGACCCGGCTGCAGGCCGAAACCACCCCCAAAGAGTTGGGCGCCAAAAACTGGAAAGACGTCCTACGGATCCGGTGGCGCATCACCGCCACCGACGCCCACCGGCGACTCGCCGAAGCCGAGGTGTTGGGGCCGCGGCGCACCCTGACCGGTCAACCGTTGGCCCCGGTGCTCGCGGCGACCGCGGCCGCGCAAGCCGCCGGGCAGATCAACGGCGAGCATGTCGACAAGATCCGCGACACCATGGCCCACCTGCCCGGCTTCGTCGACACAGCGACCCGCGAACAGATCGAAACCGACCTGGTCCGACATGGCCACCGGTGTCGGACCCACCGAACTGAAGAAGGCCGCCGACACGATGCTGTTCCTGCTCGACCAGGACGGCCCCGAACCCGATGACACCGAACGCGCCAGAAAACGCGGCCTGACCTTCAGTCCCCAACAACGAGACGGCATGGTGCCCGTCAAGGGCTACCTCACGCCCCAAGCGTGGGCGATCTATGAAGCCATCTTCGCCAAAACCGCCGCACCGGGCATGTGCAACCCCGACGACGAACAACCCTGCGTCAGCGGCACACCCGTCACAAGAACAGATCGACACCGACCACCGCACCCTGGCCCAACGCCAACATGACGCGCTGGACGCGGTCGGGCGCAACGCCCTGCAATCCGGTCAACTGGGGCAACACAACGGGCTACCCACCTCGATCATCATCCGCACCACCCTGCAAGACCTCGAATCCCGCGCCGGGGTCGGCACCACCGGCGGCGGCACCCTGATGCCCATCAACGACGTCATCCGCCTGGCCGGCCACGCCCACCACTGGCTCGCGATCTTCGACCAAGCCACCGGACAAGCGCTTAGACCTCTTCCGCACCCGACGCACCGCCTCCCCCGCCCAACGGATCATGCTCATCGCCCGCGACGGCGGCTGCACCAAACCCAGCTGCCCAGTCCCGGCCTACGGCGCCCAGGTGCATCACGCGCTACGCGACTGGGCTGATGGCGGCAACACCAACGTCAACGAGCTGACCCTGGCCTGCGGACCCGACAACCGCCTCGTCGACAAAGACGGCTGGACCACCACCATCAACGACCGCGGCGACGTCGAATGGACCCCACCACCAAACCTCGACACCGGCCAAACCCGCATCAACTACTACCACCGCCCCGAACTCCTCCTCCGCCCACCAGAGGAGCCCGACGAAAACCCAGAACGCGGACCATAAGTCGCGAACAGCTGCGCTCACGAACTAGCCGCCGAACCGGGCCGCCAGCGCCCGCCGGTCCACCTTGCCGATACCGCGACGCGGAATCTCGTCGACGACGTGAATCTCCCTCGGCGCCGCGGTGATGTCCAGACTCGTTGCGACGTGCGCGCGGATATCGGCGAGCGTCGGGACGGCACGTCCGGGTGTCACCACGACCGCCGCCACGACCCGTTGACCCAGCCGTTCGTCGTCGACGCCGAACACCACACATTCGGCGACCGCCTCGTGCGAGGCCACCGCCGCCTCCACCAGTGGCGGCAACACGGTCAATCCACCCGTGCTGATCGCGTCGTCCGCCCGCCCCAGCACCGTCAACACTCCCGAGTCGTCAACGGTGCCGACATCGTCGGTGCGAAACCAGCCGGGCTCGACAAACGGATCTGGGTCGACGGGATTGCGGTAGCCCTTGGCCACTGTTGCGCCGCCGAGCACCACCCGTCCGTCGTCGATACGCATCCGCACCCCGTCGAGCGGCAGTCCGTCGTACACGCAGCCGCCCGCGGTCTCGCTCATGCCGTACGTCCGGACCACGGGAATGCCCGTATCCGAGGCCCTTTCGGCGACGCCGGGCGGCATCGGACCGCCGCCGATCAGCACGGCGTCCATCGACGCCAATGCGGCAGAGGCGGCCGGGTCGGCCAACATCTTGTCGAGCTGCGCGGCCACCAACGAGACGTACCGACGTCCGGAACCAAGGGAATCGACGGCTGAAACCAGCTCCGCCGCAGAGAATCCCGCGGAGATCGCCACGGGTGTAGTCCCCGCGACGACGCTGCGCACCAGCACCTGCAGGCCGGCGACGTGATGCGCGGGCAGGGCAAGCAGCCACCGCCCGGCACCGCCGAGTCGGTCGTGCGTCGCCGACGCGCTCGCCGTCAACGCCGACGCCGTCAGCATCGCGCCCTTCGGTGTCCCTGTCGTGCCGGAGGTTGACACCACGACGGCCACGTCGTCATCGATCTCTGATTCTGCGCGCAATGACGTTGTTAGCAAAGAGGTTTCGTGTGGGTCGTCCATCGGGACCGGCAACACCGTCGCGCGTCCGGCGAGCACGTCTTCCACCACGGGCAGCACCGACAGTGCCGAAGCTCCGGACGGCACAGCGACGGGGCGCAGGACGGCTATGCGCCCTCCTCCGGGTCACGAGGGTCGTCGAGTGGCCAGCCCTTCGTGGCCAACCGGGCGCGCACCCGCTCGATGTCCTCGGGCGTAGGCAGCTCGTCGGTGATCTGGGTGATCAGTACGCCGATATCGGCACTGTCGAATTCACCGAGATCCTTCAGATCCTTGGCGACGGCCTTCACCTCGTCGTCGGACAGGCCGCGCTTGAGAAGCGCGAAGAGCGGCACTCGATCAGGGCCCGGCACCCCCTCCGGGTACCCGGCGGTGATCCACGCGACGATCTTGGCCAGAAAGGTCACGGTCCCTCCGAGGTGTCGCGTGCGGTCTATGAGTTTCCGATGCTAATCGCGCCTCGGTCGCGCGTGCGATTGCCGCGCTAGGCCAACGCTTCCCCCCGCCAAGTTGAACAATCGGTGAACACCTCACCAGGTCAGATGAAGTGCCTGCTCGACACGCCAATTTGAAGTTGCGTTTGGTTAGGCAAATGGCCTCTCCGGGCCGCAGAATTAGCGCCGTGAGCGTAGAGCTGATCATCCTGGTGCTGCTGATCGTTACGGCACTGGCATTCGACTTCACGAATGGATTCCACGACACCGGTAACGCGATGGCGACGTCGATCGCGACCGGTGCCTTGAAGCCCAAGACCGCGGTGCTGCTGGCGGGCGTCCTGAATCTCGTCGGTGCGTTCCTCTCGGTCGAGGTCGCGGTCACGGTCACCACCTCGGTGCTGAAGGTGCAAGACGGTAAAACCGGGGCACTGTTACCGGGTATCGATGCGTCGACGGGTCTGACGATCATCTTCGCCGGCCTTATCGGCGGCATCCTCTGGAACCTGCTCACGTGGCTGTTCGGCATCCCCTCGAGCTCGTCGCACGCCCTCTTCGGCGGTTTGATCGGTGCAGGTCTGGCGGCGCTGGGGTTGGCGGGCGTCAACTGGTCCGGCGTCACCGGGAAGGTGCTGATCCCGGCCATCGCCGCGCCGGTCATCGCGTGCCTGGTGGCCGCGGGTGGCACGTGGCTGGTCTACCGGCTCACCCGCCGGACGTCGCGGAGAGCCGGCGTCGAGAAGGCTTCCGCTGGGGCCAGATCGCGACCGCCTCGCTGGTCGCGTTGTCACACGGAACCAACGATGCGCAGAAGACGATGGGCGTCATCGCGCTCGCGCTCATCACGACCGGCCACCTGACGGGCGACGTCAAGGAGAACGGCCTGCCGTTCTGGATCATCTTCAGCTGCGCGGTCGCCATCGGCCTCGGTACCTACCTCGGTGGCTGGCGCGTCATCCGTACGCTGGGCAAGGGACTCGTCGAGATCGAGTCGCCACAGGGCTTCGCCGCCGAAGCATCCTCGGCCGCAATCATTTTGAGCTCCAGCGCCGCGGGCATGGCGCTGTCGACCACCCATGTCGCCACCGGGTCGATCCTGGGCAGCGGCGTCGGCAAGCCCGGCGCCCAGGTCCGCTGGGCCGTGGCGGGCCGGATGGCCGTCGCGTGGCTGATCACCCTGCCCGCCGCGGGCCTCGTCGGCGCGCTGTCGTACTGGCTGTCCGACGCCGTCAAGTCGCTGACCAACTCGGCGCTGGCCGGCGACGGCCTGATCTTCCTCGTCCTGGTGGGCCTGTCCTTCTACATGTGGTGGCGCGCCCAGCAGCAGAAGGTGGACAGCAGCAACGTCAACGCCGATTGGGACAGCTCCACGAACTCCGTCGTGCCTGCGGACGTCCGTGAGGCCGCCAAGGAATCCAAGCCGACGGCGTCGGTCTAGCCGAGACAACAAAGGACACGTTGATGACATATTTCGAGAGCATCCTCAAGGTGCTCGTCGTGGGACTGATCCTCGGCGCAGGCCTGCCCGCGGTCTTCGCGGCCGGGCTGGTGGCCTACTCCAACGGAGCTGGCGGCCAGAATGCCGACGGCACCACCGTCGCCCCCAATCCGATGGTGAAGTTCCTGGGTATCGCACTGTTCGTGTTCGTCGGCTGGGTGATCCTGACCGCCGTCCTCTGGATCACCAGGGGAACGATCATCCATCACACCGGTATTGACCTCTTCCCCTTCATGCCCAAGAAATGAGCTGAGGCACCATGACGATGAACCAGACTGTTCTGGACAATGTGCTCGGCTGGTTGCACAAGGGCTATCCGGAGGGTGTGCCGCCGACGGACTATTTCGCGCTGCTCGCACTGCTGAAGCGCTCGCTCACCGAGGAAGAAGTCATCCAGGCCGCGCAGGCGACCCTGAAGAGCGTCCAATTCCGACACGGTGACCGAGGACGAGATCCGCACCGCGGTGCAGGCCGTCATCGACAAGGAGCCCAACCCCGAGGAGATCCACCAGGTCGCCGCGCGGCTGGCCTCCGTGGGCTGGCCTCTGGCGGCGGCCCGCTGAAGCTATTGGCGGTTGTCGCGCCGCAGCGGATGGGTTTCGGGAACCTGCACGAAGATCAGTAGTGCGCCGTCGGGGTCGGTGACGTGCATCTCGTGCAGGCCCCACGGCTCTTGGCGGGCTTCGCGATTGATGGGTACGCCGCGGCCGGTCAGTTCCTTCTCGGTGGCATAGATGTCGCGAACCTGAAGCCACATCGTTCCGCCCGCGGTTGGCGTGCCGTGGCCGGCGATTTCGATCAATGACTGGCCGGCGTAGAACACCGTGCCCGCACCGTAGTCGCGCGCGATCGCCAGTCCGATCTCGTCGCGGTAGAACGTCAGCGAGCGTTCATAGTCCGCCGGCCGGATGAGCATGCGGCTGGCCAGGATCTCCATACGAACGTGTCTATCACGCGCGCTCAGCCGATTCGACGCTCGACGCCCGCCCAGTACGGTTCGCGCAGCACTCGTTTGAGGAGCTTGCCGCTCGGGTTGCGGGGCAGCGCCTCGGCGAAGTCGACGGACTTGGGCAGCTTGAAGCCGGCGAGGCGCTCGCGCGCGTACGCGATGAGCTCGGCTTCGGTCGGTGCGGCGCCCGCTGCCGGCACGACGACGGCCTTCACCGCCTCGCCCCACTTCTCGTCGGGAACCCCGATGATCGCCACATCGCCGACGGCGGGATGGGTCATCAGTACGTTCTCGACCTCGGTGGGGTACACGTTCTCTCCGCCGGAGACGATCATGTCCTTCTTCCGGTCGTGCAGGTAGACGAAGCCGTCGCGGTCGACGTAGCCGGCGTCGCCGGTCTTCAGCCAGCCGTCGTCGGTGACCGTCGCGGCCGTGGCTTCGGGATTGTTCCAGTAGCCGCGCATGTTCTGCGCCGACCGCGTCCACACCTCGCCGACCGTGCCGACGGGCACCTCGCGGCCGTCGTCGTCGACGATGCGCAGCTCGACCCACGGATAGGGCTTACCGCAGGACCGCAGCAGGTCCGGGCGCCCGACCGGGTCGTGTTCGTCGAGTTGCGTTACCGAGCCGGTGGTTTCGGTCAGCCCGTACACCTGGAGGAACTCGCATCCGAAGCGTTCAAGTCCCTTCACCAGCACGTCGTCGGTGATCGGCGAGGCGCCGTAGACGATGGCCCGCACGCTGGAGAAGTCCGCGGCCTCGACACCCGGTGCGCCCAGCATCATCTGGATTACCGCGGGCACCAGCAGCAGGTTGGTGATCCGGTGTCGGACAACGGAATCCAGGATCGCGACCGGATCGACGTCGCGCAGCACGACGGTGGTGGCGCCTTCGTAGAGTCCGACCAGCACCCACCCCGAACCGGCCATGTGGAACATCGGCATCACCGCGAGGCTGACGCTGTCGGCGGTGAACCGCCACTGGTGCGCGATACCGCTGGACTTGCAGAGATAGTTGCCGTTGGTCAGCATGACGCCCTTGGGCAGCCCGGTGGTGCCCGACGTGTACATCAGGAAGGCGATGTCGTCGGAACCCGTTGTGACACCGGGGTCTTCAGCAGGATGGCCGGTCAGCCAGTCCTCGAATTCCTGCCAGCGGTCGTGCGCTCCGATCGCCACGATGTTGCTCACCGTCGTCAGCCGGTCCTCGATCGCTTCGAGATGCCCGAAGAACTCGGATCCCACGACGACGATCCGGGCCTGCGCATCCTCGATGACGTGCAGCATCTCCGGTGGCGCCAGCCGCCAATTCACCGGCACGCCAACGGCACCCAGCTTGGCGAGTCCACAGACCACCTCGAAGAACTCTGCTCCATTCTTTTCGATGAAGGCGACCCGATCGCCGAAGCCGACACCGGCCGCACGCAACGTCTGGGCGGCTTGGCTGGACCGCGCGTCGAGCTCCGCGAACGTGATCGTCCTTTCGCCGACAACCAGCGCCGCGGCGTCGGGCCGAAACCGCGCCTGGACGCGCACGATGTCGGCGATCGTCGAGATCTCGAGGCATGGTCAGCTGCTGGGTTGAACGCGTTGCCGTTTCATCAGCGTGTTCACCACGCCGGGCGCGACGCTGTTCACCGCCTGGGCGGTGACGGCCATCCGCGGTGCGATACGTATCGGGCGCACGCGCGCAGCCGTGATCATCCAATCGGCGGCCTCTTCGGCGCTCAACCCGGGCAGGCCGTCGTATGCCCGGGTCGGCGCGATCATCGGCGTGAGAACCAGCGGGTAGAACAGCGTCGTCGAATGCACCCCGTCGTCGCCCCATTCGGTCTCGATGATCCGGCTGACGGAGGTGAGTGCCGCCTTCGACGCGTTGTACACCGAGAACAAGGGCGACGATTCGTTCAGCACACCCCATGTCGACACGTTGATGATGTGCCCGTCGCCGCGCTCACGCATGCCCGGCGCCAGGCCTCGGATGAGCCGCAACGGCGAGTAGTAGTTCAGCGCCATGGTGCGCTCGACGTCATGCCAGCGGTCCAGGGACTCCGCCAGCGGTCTGCGGATCGAGCGGCCGGCGTTGTTGATCAGGATGTCGATGCCGCCGAGGTCGCGTTCGACCCTGGCGCACAGTTCGTCGACGGCGTCCAGATCGGACAGGTCGCAAGCGTGGGCCATGGCGGATCCGCCGGCGGCGGTGATTCGGTCGACCAATTCGTCAAGGAGTTCCTGGCGGCGGGCCGCGACGACCACGGTGGCACCGCGGCGGGCGAACTTCGCAGCGGCGGCCTCGCCGATGCCCGACGACGCCCCGGTCAGCAGGATCCGCTTGCCGTCGAGGTCGATCTCGTCACGGTCCGGGCGGTGCAGCATCAATTGCGGGTCGACCGGCGGTCGCATGCCTGCCAGCAGCACCTGTTCGGAGAGCCAGCGCAGCGGATTCTTACTCACGAGGCCTGAGTTTAGAAGGCCTACTTTTTGGGCTGCCCGGCGTGCGCCCCGTGTATGACCACGCAACATCGCTTCGGGTGAGGGTCAAGCTCCGCACGGGCCTTCCTGGAGACGCAGCCCGCGAGCACGCCCTCGACAAGACGCAGATTCAGCCCGCAGACCACCTCGGTGTGATCCTGAGCGACCACGTGAAACGGACAGTTGCGCAGCTCGATGCGGCCGTCGTCGACCACCCGGGGCAGGTAGCCGCAGCTGTGCAATGCCTCGATGATGTCGCGGCCCGACGCGTCGCCTGCTCGCCGGCCGGCGTCGAACGCAGCGTCGTTGACCACTGTCCGCACGCCGGCGTCGAGTTCGAGCGATTCGACGAGCAGCTGGGCCAACAAAAGGTAGTCCCGAGGCGGAACGCTGACGCTTATCTCTCGCGTGGCGCGGGTGTACATCTTCGCGGGGCGGCCAGCGCCCGGCCCCCCTCGTCCGCCCGGGCGCTGATAGTGAATGTCGAGGAGTCCGGCGTCGGCCAACTTGTCCAAGTGGTAGGCAGCCAGCGTGCGACCGATGCCGACAGTGGTCGCTGCATCGTCGCGCGACACCGGCACGTCGGCGTCGGCGACGTGCCGATACAGGCGCTGCCTCAGCGGGTCATCCAGTTGCTCAGGCTCTCCAGCGCATCGCGCTCGCCGGGCCGGTTCGACGCCATGGACCGAACTCTAACAGCAAAAAGTATTGACAAATCTAGGTGGAAGCGGTCGAATCTAAAAATATAAATACTTGTCTTTAGAAGGGAGACACGATGGTCACCTCGAATTCCCGAACCGGCGACGGAGTACTCCATTGGGCCGCGAGCGACCCGGCCTATGGGGCATTTCTCTTGCTACGAGTCGGTTTTACTGCGCTGCCGATCCTGATGGGTCTGGACAAATTCACGAACTTCCTGTCGACTGGGAGATTTACCTCGCCCCGTGGATCATCGACCTGAGCCCGCTCAGCGCTCACGGCACGATGCTGGTAGTCGGGGTGATCGAGATCGTGGCCGGCATCGCGGTCGCGATTAAGCCCCGATATGCCTCATACGTCGTCGCGGCCTGGCTGGCCGGCATCATCTTCAATCTCCTGACCTACCCGGGCTTCTACGACGTTGCCCTGCGGGACTTCGGCCTGTTGGTGGCCGCGTTGACGCTTGGTCGATTGGCGTCGGTGTACGACCCGGCCTGGGGGCGTGGAGCCAAAGCCTCTACCTAATCGACGGGGCCGCCCGCCCAACGGCCAAGCAGCTCGGCCGCTTCATCGACGAACCGATCGATCACCAGCGCCGCGGGCTCCTCCTCGGTTAGTGCGCGGACACCTTGGCCTGCGTTGACCGGCGCCAGCGAGTGATCTCGAGCTGTTACGGCGGCCGCCAACTGCTTTCGTGCCTTGCCGTCGTGGACGAGTTCATTCTCGTGGCCGGCCCAGCGGTCCACGAACGCGTTTCGCAACGTCCGCTCCGGGAGGTGGGCAGGCCAGCGATACCCCTGGGCGATATCGAACACCCGCGTCGTCACTGTGGACGTTTCGTCGGCGGCGAGCAGAGCACGCCGGGTGACGGCCGGCGTCAGCGCCTCGGTGCAGGCGCAAAAGGCGGTGCCGAGCCACGCCCCCGCCGCGCCGGCCGCCAGCACGGCCGCCAGACCGCGGCCGGACGAAATGCCGCCTGCCGCAAGTACGGGAGCGGACACGTGGTCGAGCACGCCGACAGCAGTGGCAGCGTTCCGACGGTCGGTTCACCGTGCCCGCCGCCTTCGGCGCCCCGCGCGATCACCACGTCCACGCCGGCGTCGACCGCGCGGTGCGCCGCCTCGACATCACCGACTTGCGTCGCGGTGCTGACGCCGGCGTCGTGCGCGCGCTGCACCCAAGACCATTCGTCACCGAAGCTCACCGTCAACATCGATGGCTTGGCGGTCAAAGCCGTCGCCAACAGTTCCGGCTCCATCGCGATTCGCCAGTGCACCAACCCGATTCCGAACGGACGTCGTATTCCACTTGCCACCGTGAGCTCTTCTTCAGCAGCGCGGCGGAGCCGGAACTGCCGATGCCGATCATCCCCAATCCACCCGCACGCGCACCGCGGCTGCAGTCGCCTCCGGCGGCACCGCCCATCGGCGCGTTGACGATCGGTACCTCCAGTCCCATACCGTGTGACCATGGCGTCGACAACATCTTCATGCGGCCATAGTGCCGTTGCGGCGTCGTGCTGATTTCAGTGGGGCACGGCTCGCTGGCCGAGGCGCGCTGAGTGAGTTGCTTTGCAGCGCGAAGATCGAAGCGCTCGTGGATATTCGGCGCTTTCCGAACAGCAGACGCAACCCCGACGTCGAGGCCAATACGATGAACGACTGGCTTGCAGACATCGGAATCGACTACCGCGGGGACCCAAGGCTTGGCGGGCGTCGCCGACTGCCGGCGGATGCCGTACGTGAGGACAGGTGGTGGCGAGTCGAGCAGTTCGCCGCGTACGCGGCGTACACGCGGACCGTACCGTTCAACGATGGGTTGATTGAGCTGCTCGGCCGGGCTGCTCGGCAGCGGACGGCGATGATGTGCAGCGAAAGCGTTTGGTGGCGGTGCCATCGGCGGCTGGTCGCCGATGTGGCAGTGCTGAAATTCGCCATGACCGCGCACCACCTGATGCACGACGGGCGCCTGGTGCAGCACGTGCCGGCCGCCGGCGCGCGGCTCCGCGCGGACGGTCAGGTGGTGTGGGACCTCAACGGCTGAAATCGCAACTAAACGCAAC
>CAVRFN010000034.1:0-58339 GCA_963720345.1 uncultured Actinomycetota bacterium | reverse complement strand
GAAGAATGAGTCATCGACCCCGACCCGCTCCAACCCGAGCACTTCGGCGTAGATACCGGCCAGGATCTCTTCCACTGCGCTGGCCGGGGCCCGATACTCACCACCGGTGTATTCGGGAGCCGGCAGCGCGCGGGTGTCCAGCTTGCCGTTGACCGTCACTGGCAGCGTCGGCAGTACCACCACCACGGCCGGCACCATATAACCCGGCAGCCGCTCCGCCAGCGCTGCGCGAACCTGAACGGGGTCGACTGTGCCGGTGAAAGTTTCGGCGATATAGCCCACCAGGCGCTTGTCGCGGGGGCGGTCCTCACGGGCGATCACCGCCGCCTGATCGACACCGTCCAACGCGGCAAGCGCGGCCTGGATCTCACCCAGTTCGATGCGGTAGCCGCGGATCTTGACCTGCTCATCGGCGCGCCCGAGATACTGCAGCTGCCCATCGTCGCCCCACCGCACCAGATCCCCGGTGCGATACATCCGCTGTCCCGGCGCGCCGAACGGACACGCCACAAACCGCGACCCGGTCAACCCGCCCCGACCCACATACCCGACCCCCACGCCGGCACCAGCCACATACAACTCACCGACCACGCCGGAAGGCACCGGACGCAGCCACCCGTCCACCACAAAGAACGCCGCCCCCGGCACCGGCGCGCCGATCGGCACCACCCCCGACCCAGGTGACAATGGCGCACTGATCGCCACACACATCGTCGTCTCGGTCGGGCCATAGGCATTGATCATCACCCGCCCCGGCGCCCACCGATCCACCACCTCGGCCGGGCAAGCCTCACCGACGACCACCAACGCCGCCGACTCCAGGCCGTCAACCGAGACCGCAGCTAGTGCCGACGGCGTCTGGGTCAACACACTGACCTGTTCCGCGACCAGTACGTCGTGCAATTCTTCCGGTGAGCTGGCCAACGACTCGGACAGCACCACCAGCCGCCCACCCCGCAGCAGCGCACCGAAGATCTCCCACACCGAGACATCGAAGGCCAACGAATGACACAGCGGCCACACCCCCGGTACCGGCAAGCCGGCATCCAACGACCCCAGCAACTGGGTCACGTTGCGGTGAGTGACCGCAACCCCTTTCGGCACCCCGGTGGTGCCCGAGGTGTAAATCAGGTACGCGATATCGTCGGGTTCCGGCGCCGGCAGTGCCGTGGCGGGTTGACTCCTCGACGACGGGGTCGTCGACATCGATCACCGGCACGTCGAGACCCGTCAAACCGCGGGCGCAGCTCGGCAGTGGTGATCGCGGCCATCGGTGCGGCATCGGCGAGCATGAACTCGATCCGCGCCGCCGGCACCGCCGGGTCGATCGGCAGATACGCCGCCCCGGTCTTGAGCACCGCCAAAATCGCCACGATCGCCTCGGCCGAACGCGAAAACAGCAGCGCCACACACTGTCCCGGGCATGCGCCATGGCCAGCCAGCAGGTGCGCCAACCGATTCGCCGCCTCATCGAGCTGCCGGTACGTCATCGACAGGCCCTCGCAGACTCAGCGCGACCGCCTCCGGAGCGCTGGGCCACCTGCGCGGCGAACAACGCCGGAATCGACACCGGCGCAATCACCGGCTGAGTCAACACCGCCCGGTTGCCGAGCTCATCTAGACGGGCATACTCATCGTCATCGAGCACATCGATCGACGAAACCCGCCGTGTCGGGTCGGCGGTCATCGCCGCCAACACCCGCTCCAATCGGCCGATCAGCGCCTCGACACTGGTCGGCGTCGAACACGTCGGTGCGAAACTCCACCGCCCCGCCGATCCCGGCGGGCTCACCTGTCGTCGGTGAAGCGCTCGGCCAAGGAGAACGTCAAATCCATTCGGGCGGTGCGGGTATCGACGGGCTGCGAGGTGACCTGCAGATCCCCCAAAGCCAGGTTCGCGGACTCGTTGTTCTGCCAGGCCAACGCCACCTGAACCAGCGGATGATGCGCCATTGACCTCGACGGGTTGAGCCGCTCCACCAGCACCTCGAAAGGCACATCCTGGTTCTCGTAGGCGGCCAGGCTACGTTGGCGCACCTGAGCCAACAGTTCGGCGACGGTCAGATCCCCGGCGACATCAACCCGCAGCACCAAAGTGTTGACGAAGAACCCGACCAGCTCATCGAGCGCAGGATCCGTGCGTCCGGCGATCGGGAACCCCACGGCCACATCGGAACTGGCACCGATCTTCGACAACAGCACCGCCAGGGCGGCCTGAATCATCATGAAGCTGGTCGCGTTGTACTCACGCGCCGACCCGCGCAACCTGCTGCTGCAACTGCGCCGGACCAGTCGACCCTCGACAGTGGCGCCGCGCTGATCAGCCACCGGCGGGTAGGGCCGATCGGTGGGCAGCTGCAGGCGCTCGGGCAGCCCAGCCAGCGCCTGCTCCCAATAGCTCCAGCTGCGCAGCGATGCGGCTGTCGCTGTCGTCCAGTTCACCCAGTAGCGCGCGCTGCCACAGCGTGTAGTCGACATACTGCACCGGCAACGGCGCCCACTCAGGGACCCGTCCCACACACCGACCGGCATAGGCCACTCCAAGATCCCTGATCAGCGGGGCGATCGACCAGCCGTCGGCAGCGATATGGTGCACCACGGCCACCAACACGTGATCGTCATCGGCGACCCGGAAAAGGGTTGCTCGCAAAGGAATCTCGGTCGCCAGATCAAAACTGTGACGCGCCGCCACACCGATGGCCTCATCAAGCCGGGCCGTCGACCAGCCGGCGGCATCGACCACATCGCAACCGAAGTCGGCCCGCTCAGGCGACACCACCAACTGCTGGGGAATTCCCTCGGGCGCGACGAACAGCGTGCGCAGACTCTCCTGGCGGCCCACCACATCGGCCAGCGCCGCCCAAAACGCCTCGACATCCAGGAGTCCGGCCAGCCGCAACGCCGCAGCGAGGTTGTACACCGGGGAGGGCCCCTGCAACTGGTCCAGGAACCACAACCGCTGCTGGGCGAACGACAACGGCACCACCGCAGGCCGCTCCATTGGCACCAACCGCTCACGCCGACCCGCCGCCTCACCGATACGCGGCGCCAACTGGGCAACCGTCGGCGCCTCGAACACGCGCGCACCGAAAGGCCAACGCCCAGTGAGGTGTTGATCGCCGCGATCACTCGCATCGCCGACAGAGAATCCCCACCCAGATCGAAGAACGAGTCGTCGACCCCGACGCGCTCAACACCCAGCACCCGGGCGAAGATACCGGCCAGGATCTCCTCGACCGCGCTGGCCGGGGCCCGATACCCACCGCCGGTGTATTCGGGTGCCGGCAGCGCGCGGGTGTCCAGTTTGCCGTTGACCGTCAATGGCAGCGCTTCCATGACCACCACTGCGGCCGGCACCATGTAGGCCGGCAGACGCTCGGCCAATGCGCTCCGCACTTGGGTCGGGGTCGACTGTGCCGGTTGATGTTTCGGTGACATAGCCCACCAGACGTTTGTC
Source organism: uncultured Actinomycetota bacterium (assembly GCA_963720345.1). Classification (GTDB taxonomy): domain Bacteria; phylum Actinomycetota; class Actinomycetes; order Mycobacteriales; family Mycobacteriaceae; genus Mycobacterium. Next base: position 54,882 of record CAVRFN010000034.1, on the reverse strand, counting down.
TCCGGGTCGGTCCTCGCGGGCGATCGCGACCGCCTGCGCCACCCCATCAAGCCGGGCAAGCGCAGCCTGAATCTCACCGAGTTCGATGCGATAGCCGCGGATCTTGACCTGCTCATCAGCCGCGCCCGAGATACTGAAGCTGCCCATCAGCACCCCAGCGCACCAGATCCCCGGTGCGATACATCCGTTGCCCCGGCGACCCAAACGGGCACGCCACAAACCGCGACGCGGTCAACCCACCCCGGCCCACATAGCCAACCCCTACCCCGGCGCCCGCTACATACACCTCACCGACGACCCCGGCGGGTACCGGCCGTAAAAACGCGTCCAGTACAAACAACGCCGCCCCAGGCACCGGCGAGCCGATGGGCGGCACCCCCGACCCCGACCCTAACGGCGCAGTCCTGGACGCACACACCGTGGTTTCGGTCGGTCCGTAGCCATTGACCATCACCCGCCCCGGCGCCCACCGGTCCACCACCTCGGCAGGACACACTTCACCGGCCACCAGCAATGCCATCGACTCCAAACCCTCTGGCGACAACAGCCCCACTGCAGACGGGGTTTGGCTCAAGAAGCTGACCTGCTCAGAGACCAGCAAGGCGTGGAGGTCCTGCGGTGAGCCGGCTACCGATTCGGGCACAATCACTAGTCGCCCACCACGTAGTAGTGCACTCCAGATCTCTTCAACCGATGCGTCGAAGGCCAACGAATGCCACTGTGCCCAAACCTGTTCCGGTGCCAGCCAGGCGTCCAGTGACGCCAGCAGTTGGGTCAGATTGTGGTGGGTGATGGCCACCCCTTTGGGGACACCCGTGGTGCCCGAGGTGTAGATCAAGTACGCGAGGTCATCGGGGCGCGGCCCCGGTAGTCCGGTGCTGGGTTGTGCGTCAATGCGAGGATCATCGACGTCGATGACCAGCACGTCGAACCCGTCCAGACGTGAGCGCAGCCCGGCGGTGGTGATCGCCACCGTCGGCGCGGCATCGGCGATCATGAACTCGACCCGGGAGGTCGGCAGCGCCGGATCGATCGCCAGATACGCCGCCCCGGTCTTGAGCGCCGCCAGCATCGCCACAACCGCCTGCGCGGAACGCTCCATGAGCAGCGCCACACACGCGCCCGGGCCCACACCCTGCCCAATCAGCAGGTGCGCCAACCGATTCGCCGCCTCATCGAGTTGGCGGTAGGTCAGTGAGTGGCCCTCGAAAGTCACCGCGACTGCCTCCGGCGTGCGGCCCACATGTTCGGCGAACAACTCCGGAACCGACATTGCGGGCAATGCGGGCCGGGTCAACACCGCCCGATTGCCGATGTCGTCCAGGCGGGCATGCTCATCGGCATCGAGGACATCCACCGACGAGAGCGGCCGGGCCGGGTCGGTGGCCATCGCCACCAACACCCGCTCCAATCGCGCGATCAACTCGCGGATACCGACCACGTCGAAAACCCCGGTGTCGAATTCCACGCGGAGTTCCAGCTCGGAGCCCGGCCGGGCCGCCATCGTCAGCGGATAGTGGGTCGATTCATGACCGTCGATTTCTGTGATGGCCAACCCGTCGATGCCGGACAACGCGGCGGTGTCGATCGGGTAGTTCTCGTACACGAACAGGGTGTCGAACAGCTGATCGTGGCCGCTGATGCGGTGGATCTCGGGTAGCGCCAGGTGCTGGTGCTCGAGGGTGTCGTTGTGGGCGCTTTGCAGCCGCTGGAGCAGCTCGACGGTGGTGGTTGCCGCGGTGATGGTCGCGCGCACCGGGACCGTGTTGATCACCAGACCCACCATCGACTCCGCGCCGAGCATTTCGTCCGGCCTACCGGATACGACAGTGCCGAAGGCGACATCATGCTGGCCGGTCAACCACATCAGCAGCTGCGCCCACCCGGCCTGCAGCACGGTGTTGACCGTGGTGTGATTCGAGCGCGCCAGTTCGCTGAGCGCGCGTGTCGTCGCCGCAGACATCACGAAGGACTCCACACCTCGGCGCCCCCGACCCAGATCTGGCGGGCCCACCAACGTGGGGGTATCAAAACCGGCCAACACCGCACGCCAGGCCGCTTCGGCTGCGTCGACATCTCGATCGGCCAGCCAGGTAACAAAGCTGCGATACGGGGTCGGCGCGGGTAGGCGCTGCCCGTGATAGCTGGCGAATATCTCGCTCAGCAGGATCGGCAGCGACCACCCATCCATCACGATGTGGTGGAAGGTCAGGACAAACCGGTGCCCAACGTCTCCTGTCGGGATCAACGCGGCCCGAAAGACCGGCCCGTCGGTCAGATCACAGACCGCGACACGTTCCTCGGCGCAGATCCGCTCGATCTGCTCACCGACATCGACGCCGCCGGCGTGCACCTCGACATGTCGCCACCCCGGCGCGGGATCGGCCGGGATGATCTGCACGGGCTCGTCGAACTGTGGGCAGAATCGGGCGGCCAGGTTCGGATGCCGCTCGACCACGATGCGCACCGCGTCATGCAGCCGGTGGGGATCAAGCGGGCCGCTGAATGTGATGCCCAGCTGTACTGCATACACATCGTTCGCCTGTGCGGTGTTGGCGAGGAAGAGCAGTCCCTGCTGCAGCGGGGTCATCGGGAGCACGTCGGCGATCTCGTTGTGCTGGTACAGCTCATCGATCTGGTGCTGGCTCAGCCGAGCCGGGGCGATATCCGACGGAGTCAGCCCCCCTCCGCCACCGCGTACGTGCGCGCAGATGCCGGCCAGTGCGTCAAACCACAACTGGCTCAACCGGCTTACCTGCTCCTGGTTTAGCGCCGACGGTGCCCACGTCCAGTTGGCACGCAGCTGCGGGCCGACCTCGGTGTCGACGGTGCCGGCGTTGATCGCCACGGTATGCATAAGGGGTATCGGCACCGCCGCCAAGGCGCCGGTGAGCGCCACACCGTCCGGGCCGATCCGCCACAGATCATCAGCAGCCGCATCCTGGGCTGGGGCACCTAGCCGTCCCAGGTAGTTGAACCCGAACGGCGGATCGGACTCGCCCAGGTCCACATCGGGGTTCAGATACCGCAGCACCCCGTAGGTCAGCGGGTGGGGCAGAGCGCGAAGCTGCTCTTTGGCGTTCTTGATGACGGGGCCCAGCGCCGCCTCGCCGGTGATCACCTGTGCCCAATTCAAACCACCGACAGTCAACGAGATTGGATATTTGGCGGTGAACCATCCCACCGTGCGCGACAGGTCGACATCAGCGGCCAGCTCCTCATAGCGCCCATGGCCCTCCACGTCGATGCCGATCGGCGCGCCGCCGCTGCCCAAGAATTCCGCAACCGCCAACCCGAACGCGATCAACAAAATGTCTTGTATCCCGGCATGAAACGCCGCGGGCACCTCACCCAACAGGCGCCGGGTCAGCTCGCAATCCAGCGACACCGACAACTGCCCGGCACTGGCATAGGTATCGACCTCCGGGCGCACTGCGGGCAACATGGCCGGCGCCTCCGTCACCTGCCGCCACGCCTCCGCCTGACTCACCGCTGCCTCGGCATGGGCGTGTTCGGTCAGCAGCGTCGTCCACCGCGCAAACGACGTCCCCGTCGCCGGCAGCGCTATCGCCTGCCCACCGCGATGCTGAGCCCAGGCGATGTTGATGTCCTCCAACACAATTCGCCACGACACACCGTCGATCGCGAGGTGGTGAACGATCAGAACCAGATCGCGCTTCGAAGTCACCCACAGCGCACTCAGCATCACCCCCGCCGCCGGGTTCAACCACGACCGCGCCTCGAGCAGCGCTTCATCGGAGCGCACGTCCACCGAATGCAGGCAAGCACCGGCATCCACTGTCCCGGGCTCGGGGACCGTCAACGACCACCCACCGTCGCCATCGTCTTCGACGCGAAGACGCAACATCGCGTGCCGATCCAGCAGCGCCTGCAACACCACGACCACATCGGCTTCGGTCACCTCCGCCGGAGCCGACACCACCACCGACTGGTTGAACTCATCCACCGGGCCATCCACGCCGGCCAACCACCGCATGATCGGCGTCGCCAACACCGGCCCGATGCCCTCGTCGACCAAACCGGCTTCAACATCGGCAACCACCGCCACACGGGCCAGCCGGGCCACGGTCTGCTGGACGAAGATGTCACGCGGCCTGCACCTCAAACCCGCAGCCCGGGCCCGAGCCACGACTTGCATCGACAGAATGCTGTCCCCACCCATATCAAAGAACGAGTCGTCGACCCCGACCCGCTGGACCCCCAGCACCTCCGCGTATATGCCGGCCAGGATCTCCTCGATGGCATTGCCCGGAGCCCGGTAGTGGTCGGCGTCCTCGTATTCGGGTGCCGGCAATGCGAGGGCGTCGAGCTTGCCGTTGACAGTCATCGGCAACGCGTCCATCACCACCACCGCCGCCGGCACCATGTAGGCCGGTAGCTGTTCGCCCAGCTGCATGCGGATTTCTGCAGGGCTGGCGGTGCCCGTGATATAGCCGACCAACCGCTTATCGCCGGGGCGGTCCTCGCGGGCGATCACCACCGCCTGATCCACGCCGTCAAACTGGGTCAGAGCGGCCTGGATCTCGCCGAGTTCGATGCGATAGCCGCGGACCTTGACCTGTTCATCGGCACGTCCGAAGTAGGTCAGTTGCCCGTCGGGGCGCCAGCACACCAGATCCCCGGTGCGATACATCCGTTGGCCCGGCGTCCCGAACGGACACGCCATGAACCGCGATGCGGTCAGCCCGGGCCGCCCCACATAGCCGACGCCTACCCCGCGGCCGGCCAGATACAACTCGCCGACCACCCCGGCCGGCACCGGGCGCAGCCACGCATCCAGCACGAAGAAAGCCGCCCACGTGATCGGCGAGCCGATCGGCGGTGCCCCCGATCCCGCCGCCAACGGCGCGCTCTTGGAAAGCCACATCGTCGTCTCGGTCGGGCCGTAGACGTTGACCATCACCCGCCCCGGCGCCCACCGATCCACCGTCTCGACCGGGCACGGCTCAGCACCGATCACCAACGCCGCAGACTCCAGCCCCTGCGGCGATAGCACCCCGACCGCCGACGGAGTTTGGGTCAGCACGGTGACGTGTTCGGCGACCAGCAGCGCGTGAAAGTCTTCGGCGGAGCGCGCCACTGAATCGGGCACGACCACCAGCCGCCCCCCGAACAACAACGCGCCCCAGATCTCCCACACCGAGAAGTCGAAGGCGTAGGAGTGAAATTGCGTCCACACCTGGTGAGCCGCCAACTGCACGCCGATATCCAGTGCGTCGAACATCTGAGTGACGTTGTGGTGCGTGACCGTGACACCCTTGGGAACACCGGTGGTGCCCGAGGTGTAGATGATGTGCGCCAGATCATCCGGTGCGGGACCCGGTAAGGCGGCACTGGTTTGGGCATCGATGCGCTCATCGTCGATATCGATGACCGCAAGCGCGCACTCGCCCAGCTGTGAGCGCAGACCCGCGGTGGTGATCGCGGCGATCGGCCCTGCATCGGCGATCATGAACTCGATCCGGGCGGGCGGCAGCGCCGGGTCGATCGGCAAATACGCCGCCCCGGTCTTGAGCACAGCCAGGATCGCCACAATTGCCTCGGCCGAGCGCGAAAACATCAGCGCCACACACTGTCCCGGGCATGCGCCATAATCGGCCAGCAGATGCGCCAACCGATTCGCCGCCTCGTCGAGCTCCCGGTACGTCATCGAGCGACCCTCAAACGTCACCGCAATCGCCTCCGGGGCGCGGCTCACCTGTTCACCGAACAAAACCGGTATCGACACCGGCGCGGTCACCGGCTCGGTCAAAACCGCGCGATTACCGAGCTCATCCAGGCATGCATGCTCGTCGTCGTCGAGCACATCGATCGACGACACCCGCCGTGCCGGGTCAGCGGTCATCGACAGCAACACCCGCTGCAACCGCTCCACCAGTGATTCGATGGTGGCCGCGTCGAACACATCGGTGCGAAATTCCGCCGTTCCGCCGATGCCGGCGGGCTCACCGACCGCGTTCCAGCGTTCGGCCAGCGAGAGCGCCAAATCCATTCGCGCGGTGTGGGTGTCGATAGGCAGCGACGTGACCTGCAGACCTTCCAACTCCAGCACCGCTGCGGGATCGCTGTCCCCGGCGAACTGCCAGCCCACCATCACCTGAACCAGCGGATGATGCGACAACGACCTCGACGGGTTGAGGCGCTCCACCAGTAACTCGAACGGCACATCCTGGTTCTCGTAGGCGGCCACGCTCCGTTGGCGCACCTGGTCCAACAGTTCGGCGACGGTCGGATCCCCCGACACATCCACACGCAGCACCAAGGTGTTGATGAAGAACCCGACCAGTTCGTCCAGTGCGGGGTCGTGCCGTCCGGCAATCGGGAAACCGACGGCCACCTCGGGGCTGGCGCTGATCTTCGACAGCAGCACTGCCAGCGCCGCCTGAACCATCATGAAGCTGGTCGCCTTGTGCTCACGCGCCGCCCGCACAATCTGCTGCTGCAGCTCCGCCGGCCAATCCACCCTCACCGTGGCACCACGCTGATCAGCCACGAGTGGGTAGGGCCGATCGGTCGGTAGCTGGAGTCGCTCGGGCAGCCCGGCCAACGCCTGTTCCCAGTAGCCCAGCTGCGCAGCGATGGGGCTGTCGTTGTCGTCGAGGTCGCCCAGATGCGCGCGCTGCCAGAGCGTGTAATCGACATACTGCACCGGCAGCGGTGCCCAATCAGGGACCCGTCCTACACACCGGCTGGCATAAGCAACTCCCAGATCCCTGATCAGCGGGGCGATCGACCAGCCGTCGGCGGCGATGTGATGCACCACCGCCACCAACACATGGTCATCGTCGGCAACCCGGAAAAGCGTTGCCCGCAAAGGAATTTCAGTACCCAGATCAAAATTGTGACGCGCCGCTACACCGATGGCCTCATCAAGCCGGGCCGCAGACCACCCAGAGGCGTCAATGACATCGCCACCGAAATCAGCCCGCTGAGGCGCCATCACCAGCTGCTGGGGAACTCCGTCGGGCGCAGCCAGTAGAGTGCGCAAGCTTTCGTGACGGCTGACCACATCGGCCAGCGCCGCCCGCAGCTCCTCGGTGTCGAGGAACCCGCCCAGTCGCAACGCCGCTGCCAAGTTGTAGACCGGGGACGGACCCTGCAGCTGTTCGATGAACCACAACCGCTGCTGGGCATACGACAGCGGCACCACCTCAGGCCGCTCCGCCGCCACCAACGGCTGGAGCCGACGCGAACCGACACCGATACGGTTCGCCAGCTCGCTGACCGTTGGCGCATCGAACACGGTGGGTACCGAAAGATCGGCATTCAGTGAGGCGTTGACCACCGCGGACAAGCGCATCGCCAACAGCGAATCCCCACCCAGATCGAAGAATGAGTCGTCGACCCCGACCCGCTCGACACCCAGTACGTCGGCGTAGATGCCGGCGAGAATCTCCTCCACCGCGCTGCCGGGGGCCCGGTAACCGTCAACATTTTGGGACTCCGGTGCCCGCAGCGCGCGCGTGTCCAGTTTGCCGTTGGGCGTCAGTGGCATTTTTTCCATCACTACGACTGCGGCGGGAATCATGTAGCCCGGCAGCCGCTCGGCCAACGTACTGCGTACTTGAGCGGGGTCGACTGTGCCGGTAGATGTTTCGGTGATATAGCCCACCAGGCGCTTGTCGCCGGGGCGGTCTTCGCGGGCGATCACCGCCGCCTGATCGACACCGTCCAACGCGGCAAGCGCGGCCTGGATCTCACCCAGTTCGATGCGGTAGCCGCGGATCTTGACCTGCTCATCGGCGCGCCCGAGATACTGCAGCTGCCCATCGTCGCCCCACCGCACCAGATCCCCGGTGCGATACATCCGTTGGCCCGGCGCGCCGAACGGACACGCCACAAACCTCGACCCGGTCAACCCGCCCCGACCCACATACCCAACGCCCACCCCGGCACCAGCCACATACAACTCACCGACCACTCCGACGGGCGCCAGACGCAACCACTGATCCAGCACAAACAACGCCGACTTAGGCACCGGGGCACCGACCGGCACCACCCCCGACCCAGGTGTCAATGGCGTACTGATCGCCACACACATCGTCGTCTCGGTCGGACCGTAGGCATTGATCATCACCCGGCCCGGCGCCCACAGGTCCACCACCTGCGCCGGGCAGGCCTCACCCACCACCACCAACGCCGCCGACTCCAAACCCTGCGGCGGGAGCGCCGCGACCGCCGACGGCGTCTGGGTCAACACATCGGCGTGCTCGGCGACCAACAGATGGTGGAAATCCTCCGGCGACCCCGCCACCGACTCGGGCACCACCACCAGCCGCCCACCCCGCAGGAGCGCTCCGAAGATCTCCCACACCGAGACATCGAAGGCCAACGAATGACACAGCGGCCACACCCCCGGCACCGGCAAGCCGGCATCCAACGACCCCAGCAACTGGGTCACGTTGCGGTGAGTGACCGCAACCCCTTTCGGCACCCCGGTGGTTCCCGACGTGTAAATCAAGTACGCGATCTCATCCCCGCCGAATGCCGGCAACGATGTGCTGCGTTGAGCGTCAATGCGGGGATCATCGACATCGATCACAGGCAGATCGCATCTGTCTAGCCGGCCAGCGAACCCGGCGGTGGTGATCGCGGCGATCGGCGCGGCATCGGCGATCATGAATTTGATCCGGGACGTCGGTACCGAAGTGTCGATCGGCAGATACGCCGCTCCGGTCTTGAGCACCGCTAAAATCGCCACGACCGCCTGCGCCGAACGCGAAAACAGTAGCGCCACACACTGTCCCGGCCTCGCCCCATAATCTGCCAGCAGATGCGCCAACCGATTCGCCGCCTCATCCAACTGGAGGTAGGTCATCGAGGCACCCTCGAACGTCACCGCAACCGCGTCCGGGGCGCGACTCACCTGTTCGGCGAACACCGCCGGAATCGACACCGGCGCGGTCACCGCCTCAGACAACACCGTGCGATTGCTGAGCTCGCCCAAGTGGGCATGCTCTCCGTGTTCAAGCACATCAATCGATGACAACCGCCGTGTCGGATCAGCGGTCATCGCCTTCAACACCCGCTCCAACCGCTCTGCTATATCGCAGACATCGCAATTCGAGAAGAACTGTTCGGGACCCACCGTGCTGAGAAAGAGTTGCTCGCCGTCTCTAAAAAAGACCAAACCGTAGTCGACTGGGCCAGCATGGGTCAGGGATCCTGTTGCCGCAGCATCGGCAAGATAGCCCTTATGTGCCGCCGGAATAAAATTAATAATTACCCGATTGGATGCCTGTCCGGAGTCGCGGAGACTCGACTTGTAATCGATAGTTTGCACCGGGAATCGCTGATGCTGTAGCGCCTCTTTCATTTGCGTGTCGACACGTTGACAGAAATCAGCAACTGCCGATTCTGGCAGAGCTTTCAACACCAGTGGCACGAACCCGGAAATCATTCCGGGCACCGCCTGTATCTCCGGACGTACGCGCCTGCTTACCGGGAAATCGAGTACTACCTCCGGACTCTCAGTGTCGAACGCGCGGACCAGAAGCGCGCACGCTGCGGTAATCACCGATGACCGGCGTACCCCCAGCGCCTGTGACAACACTTGAATAGCGGCTACAGCAGCGGGGTCCAACTGAACCGGAGCGGAAGACTCCTCGTCACGCCCGCCCGCCGCGTGTGCCAGCCGATAACGCTGTTCGCTTTCCGGCGGGAGGTTCTTCGCCCAATAGGCCCGATCTTCGAGATATTCGGCGGAGGATTCGTATGTTAATTCGCAGTCAATGAGATCACTCAACGACCCAAAAAAAGCAGGCGGAACCGAGGCGCCCGAAGCCATTGCAGAATAGATTTCCCCCATCCGGTGACAAACAAGAGCAATGCCGATTCCGTCGATCACTATATGATGGCAGCAGGCGAACAGATAGAATTCATCAACCTGGGTCTGTAACAGAGAAAACTTGAATAGCGGGCCGTCAAGCGGCATCAGCGTGCGTTGGATCGAAGATGCCAGCCGATAGGCGTCCTGTGCAGGATTCTGCGAGCCGATGAGGTCGTACCGAGCAAGCTGAACGTCCGGGTAATCAACTACCTTTTGGAAAACCTTGCCATCCATCTCGAAAAAGGCGGCTCTCAGTGGCTCGGCCTCGCCCACCACTTGAACGATCGCCCGTTCAAGCAATCCAGGGTCTATGGTGCCCTCGATTCGCACGAGCTCGCCCAGCTGCCACTTCGCACCGAAATGACCCGTTTCGTTCGCAAGCCATATGTCGAGCTGGCCCTGTGTCAGCGGAAGGGCCCCGTCATCAAGTTCCATCTGACTCCTTCAGGATTTACGTATCGAAAGCCCGGCTCCTTCCAGTCTCTCGATTAGAACCTTCCGCCGCATATCGGGCCAGTCGGCTTCGATCGAGTCCCGAAACGCTGTGCCGTCCGCCTCGCCTTAAACCGCCCACCAGCCGGTTGGAGTATCGGCAGAAGTCGGCCACAGGTTGCGTTGCTCCTCGTCGTCGAGCAAAACGCAAAAGCTGCCGCTGTCATCGAGCGGATTGCTGCTCATCGGTGCTCCAGATCTTCTGGCCATCGGTCCAAACACTACTGGAGCGCAACAACGTCGACCGGTGTTTCGGCAACGTTTGTGACGCGGCTCCCGACGCGCCCCAGTAACTTGTCCGCGCACCGAAGGGTTGGGCCGTTCGCCGCGCCTGTGATGTGATCCGCAATGCCGTAACAGCTTGTGGCGTTCGCTTCTGCGGCAAAGGTCGGGCCACACAAATTTGTAAAATTTGGAGGTCGTTAGTACTGCTAGCGAACACGGCTTCGTCGGCGCTGGCATGAATCAGCAAACACTCGACGGGCGGCTTCACCGGCGTGCGGTACGAAATCTCGCTCCGATGATCACTAGTCGGATCGACCGGACAGGCCTTTTCATTCACGCTTCGTCAACGCTTGCAAAGGGTGCTGCGGGCTGTCGATCGACCTAGCAAATGTCTTGGCGACACTCCTTTGGAGAAGCCCCTCGATCAAACTGAACAATCGCTAATTAACGTGAGGAAAACTACGCACCTCCTACTCGGTGGCGTTTTTCCAGCTGAGGGCCAGTCCTCAGAGTCCGATCCGCGGCGGCCAGGTGGGCTGGGAGATCACGTCGCGGCGCGCGGGGTGCCGGGATCTGGGCGTGGGAGGGCTTTGCACGCACCGGCGCAGAACGGCTCGCGCCTAAGGTGCACTGCGACCGTGGAACAAAAGGTCCCGTTGATCGGCAGCAAGATCGAGAGCATGATCGGCTGCCAGGCGATCGAACGGTTTTCGGCAACGCTCCGTTTCACCGCCGAATGGATCACGGAGCATGCCTGACTCCGAATGTGTTCGGTGTCATCTGGCTTACCCTTCAGGGCGTGGGATCCCCGGCACGCACTGATATCAGCCCTGCCATAAGTGTCAACGGTCTGACCAAACGGTTCGGCCGTGTCATGGCAGTCGAGGGTCTGAGTATGACCGTCACACCCGGCGAGGTGTTCGGGTTCCTGGGGCCTAACGGCGCCGGCAAGTCCACGACGATCCGCCTATTGCTCGGACTGATTCGCCCGACCGCAGGCGATGCGGCGATATTCGGTTGCGCTGCAGGTGACGTCCGTCGATCCCATCGACACATCGCATACGTACCAGCTGATGTCGCGCTGTGGCCGAAACTGACGGGCGCAGAAATCCTTGAGCTACTTGGCCGCGTGGGCCTCGGTGTCGACGCGGCCTACCGCGACGAGTTGGTCGACCGTTTCAATCTCGAGCTCGACAAGCCGGCCAGAACCTACTCGACCGGCAACCGGCAGAAGGTGGCCCTCGTCGCTGCATTCGCGACACGGGCCCCCCTACTGGTTCTCGACGAGCCGACGAGCGGCCTGGATCCGTTGATGGAGAGAGAGTTTCGCGGCTGTGTTGCAGAAGCACGCGAGCGCGGACAGACGGTGTTCCTCAGTTCTCATCAGCTTTCCGAGGTCGAAGCGGTATGCGACCGGGTAGCGATCCTGCGTGCCGGGCGACTCGTCGAAGTTGACAGCATCGCCGATTTGCGCCGGTTGCGCCGGACCGTAGTCGAGGTGTCCTATCGCGGCGTTCAGCCTTCTCTCGAGGAGATTTCGGGTGTGTCAAGTATCGAGCAGCTGGACAGTGAACGGTTGCGGTTCAATCTGACTGGGTCGCCGGCGGCTGTGCTTCGAGCACTCGCCACGGCCGACATCACTGCGCTGGCCATGCATGAACCGACACTCGAAGAGATTTTCCTCGATTACTACGGAGAGGCGCAACGTTGAGAGCCGCCACGTTGCCCGGTCTTCCGGCACCTGCGGCGTCGAATCGCGCGCCGGGGCGAGCAGTGAGCCGGCTGGCCGTGCGCCAGCTTCGTCGTGGTGCCGTGCTGGTCGCCTTGATCTGCGGGGCTATGTCGGCGTTATTCGCCAGCCAGTACCAGAAGATCAGCGGCTTGTTGGATGAATCGGGTTTGCAGGCGATGGCGGGAAATCCCCTCGAGAAGGTCGTTTTGGGCCCACCGGTCGCTCTCGACGATCCCGGCGGCTTCACTGTGTGGCGCACCGGCACAGCAGTTTTGGTGCTCGCGAGCGTCTGGATCATGCTCGCCACGACACGTATCACCCGCGGTGAGGAGGATGCAGGCAGGTGGAATCTGCTCCTCGGGGGACGCCTGCGAATGGCCGATGTGGTTCTCCGCTGTCTGGCCGCCCTCGTTGGATCCGCGACGCTGATCGGCGTGGCTGTCGGGGCGGCCCTCGTGGCGGCTCGTACTGAAATAGCCGGAGCGGCGTTCCATGCGGCCGGGATCTCTTGCGTCGCTTTGACTTTTGCGACGACAGCTCTGCTCGCCGCCCAAGTCATGCCTGGGCGATCCAGTGCCACGGGACTAACGATCGCAGCTCTGGGCGTTGGCCTGATGCTGCGCATGATCGCCGATAGCTCACCTCAATTGGCATGGTTGGCATGGGCGACACCGTTTGGGCTGACAGCACGCTCGGCGCCGTACGCTGACAACCGCATCGTCCCGCTGATCGTGTTGAGTGCATTCCCCATCGTCCTGGCCGGTGCGGCGATCTTCACAGCGCGCCATCGCGATCTTGGCGACGGGATTGTGACGGTGTCGGGTAAACGTCTTCCACAAGCTCGACTGTTGCAGAGCATCGCCGGGTTCGCTCTTCGGCGGACCGCGCGGATTACGCTCGGGTGGGCGACTGGCATTGCCGCATCCTTCCTCCTAGCAGGGGCGCTGCTCGCCTCGGTTCTCGAGTACTTCCAGACGGACCAACGGATCGCTGAAATGGCCGCTGCCGCGGGGATGAGCGGCCCCGTCTCGGTGAACGCCTTCGTTGCGCCGCTGTTCAGCCTGCTCCCCGTTGCCACCGGCCTTTACGCTGCAATGCGCCTCGCGACGATGGTCGCCGACGAGAAGGCCGGTCGATGGATCTTGCTGTTCGCCCAGCCAATTTCGCGCGTACGTCTGCTGTCTGCTGAGATCGCGGTCACGGTTGGCGGGGTCGTTGTCCTGCATTGCTCGGCCGCAGTCGCCTTTTGGAGCGGCGCCAAAATCACAGGCGCGCCACTGCAGTTCGCCGATTCACTTGCGGGTGCGCTAAATCCCCTTCCCGTGGCGTTGCTCGCGGCCGGAGCCGCCGTGGTGGGCGTCGGATGGCTTCCGTCGGCTGCCCTCGCGATCGGTGCGCTGCCTATTGTCGGCGGTTTCCTGGTGAACGTGATCATGCAGAGCACGAGCACCCCAGCCTGGGTTGTCAACCTCTCGCCATGGACGCACCTCGCCGCGGTACCCGACGCACCGCCTAATTGGGGCGCCATCATTATTTTCCTGCTCATCGGCGCGATCCTCGCCGCGCTCGGAGTGTATGGGTACGTCCAGCGCGATGTGACAACGTGAGGAAAGGGGCACCGACGAGGTGAAGGTGGCCGCGGGTTGTCGCGTGCACCTGGCGGGGATGTGCCTCCGTCTGCCGCGCAACCGGCGCCGATCACCGGCCCCCAATCGGCAGTAGGCGCAAATCTGCGACTTCGGGCTGTTCGCCGTTGCCACCCGGCAGAGATTCGGACTCCCGCCGAGGGGTGAAACGGAAGCTTCTGGGTGCGTTTCCAACTAATCAGCGCCGATCAGCAAAGCGCCTATCGTCGGCTGTTGACCCCGACTCGACAGGCGGCCAGCAACCGTACGCGCGATAATCACGGGCATCTCCAGCTACGACCCGACCGACACTCCCCCCAGAGAAAGCTCGGATAGCTAACATTTCCGCTGATCTCGCGAATCAAACGCGCGGCGCCGGTTGGTCCCCTGGCCTACGATGGGTCGGACAGCAAACGCTACTCAGCAGGTGGCTGAAGTTCCGGCTCGCAACGGAGGTAAGAATCCAGGTGGGATTAATACCTAATTTCTATGAGATGAAAGAGAGCGCCGAGGAAGCTATCGAACTCCTCAGGCGTGCGGTCACGGCGCTGGAAAAGCTTGCGGCAGAACAGGAACGCGCCAATGACCTGTACGCCGAAGTAAATGAGGTCTCGATGGCGCAACCTCGAAACGTGACTGAGCTGCGGCCATGAGCAAGTCCTCGTGGGCTGTGACGCAGCTTCGCGCCCCGCTACCGATCACGAATCGGATGCACTCCGGCACAAACAATCCTCTCGATGCGCCACTTCTCACCTGCGCCGAGAGCCACGGCGGGGTCGACGTCGCTCGACGACGGCGGCAGGTCAACAGTCCCAGGCTTGGCAATACTGGCGGTCAAGAGCGTCGCAGCGCTCAACACAGGACAGAGTGGCCTCGTCTGCGCCCTCACACGTGAGTGTCCAACACGGGTGCAATCGGTCACCGTCAGAATGAGGCTGAACAATTCCAGCCTTCATGGACCAGCCATTTGTACATATGCGTAGCGCTTAACATTTGTATTGCAACTCGGGAGGCGTAGTGGGCGGACTCGAGAACCTCGACTTCTTTACCGACAAGTCGCTCGTCGATGATCCCTATGATTACTACGACGCGATCCGTCGTTGCCCCGTACGGCGCGAGCCGGCGCACGGTGTGGTGATGGTGTCGGGGTACGACGAGGCCGTTGCGGTGCAACGGGACACCGACCAGACCTTGTCGGTGTGCAACATAGTCAGCGGACCATGGTCGGGGATTCCGATTGAAACGGACATTGCCGACGTTTCCGATCTGATCGAGCGGCACCGCCACCGGATTACGTTCGGCGAATACTTCATAACGTTTGATCCTCCGAATCACACCGCCCACCGCTCGCTGTTGAGCCGGTTATTTACGCCGAAGCGGCTCAAGCACAACGAAGACTTCCTGTGGCGTCTTGCCGACGAGCAACTCGACAACTTCACGGCGGAGGGCAAGTGCGAGATCGTCCTCGACTACAATTTTCCGTTCACACTGGAGGCGATTACCAACCTGCTGGGCGTCCCCGAGACGGACCGTGAACGCTTCCGCCGTGCTGCGACAGCGAGCAGGCTCGAAGGCGAACGCAGCGGCTTCGTTGGCGTTAAAGAGGAGTGGTTCGTCGATTACATCGAGGAGCGGCGGCAAGAGCCGCGCGATGACGTCCTCACCGAGCTCGCGCTGGCAAAGTTTCCCGACGGCACGACGCCGGACGCCATTGACGTTGCCCGTGTTGCCACGTTCATGTACGCAGCGGGCCACGGTACGACGATCGACCTACTGAGCCTCGCGATGCTAATGCTCGCGGAGCGACCGGACGTGCAAGAGCAGCTGCGCGAGGACCACTCAAGAATTCCTGTTTTCATCGAGGAGATGTTGCGCTTCGAAAGCCCGATCAAGTCGAACTTCCGCATGGCGCGGCGCACCACCAAGATCGGCGACGTCGATGTGCGAGCGGGTACCAGCGTGCTGGTGATGAACGGTGCTGCAAACCGAGATCCGCGACGGTTCGACAAGCCTGACGAATTCCGCCTCGACCGCCCAAACATTCTGCAACACATCGCATTCGGCCGTGGTATCCACACTTGTCCGGGCGCCCCAATTGCACGCGCCGAAGTGCGGGTGAGCTTGGAACGGATCCTTGATCGGATGGCCGACATTCGGCTTTCAGAGGCTGAGCACGGTCCGGCAGGCGATCGTCGGCTCAAATGGGACCGAACTTTCCTGTTTAGGCGCCTCAAGGAACTGCACCTGGAGTTCACTCCGGTTCAGTGAACCGTTATCGGCCTTCGCTTGACGCCGAGGGGCAGTCGAACGACGGCCGTCGCGGCTGAGGTTCACTCCTGCCGGGCTCCTAGTGACAGGACGCAAGCTATCAACAATGTCCGCGGATTCTGGAGTCAACACCGCTGGGCTCTATTTCCCACGGTCGCGCGTCAAGTAGAGATCGGGATGTGGCGGAATGGTTAGCCAGGCTGGCTGCGAAGGCTGCGGCGCTCTATCTCGCGCGCATAGAACTGCTCGCGAGAGATCTGCTCGACCGTCTCCATGTCGCGCAGTATTCCGCGAAGCTCGTCGCGGAACGCTATGCGCCGCTCGTCAAGGTCGGCCGCGGGTGTCAACAGATTCTGGTCGGCGACCACCTGACGCGCCGTGGCGAACAACAACGCGGACACCGCCTCATTGCTGCGCACCCGGTTCTGCGCGCTGTACTGATGACCGAGGCCAAGCGCCCTGTTGGTCAGGTCTTTCTCATCGATCTCGGCGGGCGCGTCACGCAGCACGTCGGCGACGATCTCGTAGGCCTCGAAGAACGGGCGCAGCATGGCACCCGCTATCAGCGGACGTTTGGCCCGCAGCAGGCCGTCGACGTCTCCCGACACGACGTGCGATTCCCAATCCTGATGCCACGACATCTCTTCGGCCAAGTGCTCGCGGAACGCAGCGGAGTCGGCGAAGTAGAAGTCGAACTTCAGCAGATCGCGCAGCCGCATCGCCTGGCTCCAGAACGCTTCCAACCGATCTCCGTCGGCGCGCGCGGAGTAAGCGAGAGCCAGGTCGACGATCGATGTCTCGAGAAACGCATCGATGAGCGTGTTGCGGTAGAACGCCGCTTCATGCTCGTCCTCCGGCGCGATCCGCCAGACCGGCTCTCGGCCACCGTCGACACGCGTGACCGGATGACGGTTGGACAGGGCGTCGAGCGCGGCACGCACCCCGTCGGCCGTCCGCAGCCGCAGCGCGCTGTTGGTCATCGGAGTCTGTTTGCGCTCAAGATAGTCCAGCGAGTCCTGCAGAGTGTGGTGCAGCTGGTCGAGCGTCAGGGCAACCCCACGGGTAGTCAGCAGCAGCGCCGAAACCAAAGCGGTTGCGTTGACCGGCGTGGCCCGCAGGATCCGCCACGCCACCTCGAAAGCCATCTTCTGCATCGCAAGGCGCTTTGCGGCGTCGTCGGTGGCCATCGGGCCGTGCGGTGCGCCCAGGTATTCGCGCATCGACACCGCTTCGGGGAAGCGGACGTAGATCTTGCCGTAGTTGCGCTCACCCTGCGCCTTGATGAAGTTGTACAGCCAGGACAGGCCCTCGGGCGTCTTCTCACCACCCTGCGCGTACGCGGCATACTCGGCGGTTTCGTGTAACTGGTCGAAGCTGATCGACACCGGCTGCAGCAGAATGTCGTCGCTGCGGCCGTCGAGATACGCGTCTGCGACATAGGCCAGTAGACCTAGCTTGGGCGGCAACATCTTTCCGGTCCGCGAGCGAGTGCCCTCGATCGACCAGCTGAGGTTGAACCGCTTTTCGACGATGTATCCGACGAACTGCCGCAACACGTACTTGTACAGCGGGTCGTCGAGCTTGCGGCGCAGGAAGATCACGCCGGAGTGGCGCATGATCGGCCCCATGAACCCGAACGACAGGTTGATTCCCGCGAACGTGTGAACCGGGGGTAATCGGTTCTCCTGCATTGCCACCGGTACGATCACGCCGTCGAGATAGGACCTGTGCGAGAACAGCAGCACCGCCGGATGGTTCTCCAGGCTGCCGCGCATAGCCTCCACCTGGGCACGGTCGTAGTCGACCTTGGGATCGAAACCGCGGCTGAAAATGGCACGGCCCAGCGACGGGATCAGATCGACCGAGAACCGACTCCACCCGGTGGAGAGTTCGTCGAGCATCTCCCCCGCTTTGTCGATGGTCGCATCCGGGATCTGTTCCAGGCCTTCGCGAAACCTCGCCGACGCGAGGATTTCGGGCTTCATCAGTCGCGGGGATTTGTATTCCGGTCCCAGCAGGCGAACCTCGACGCGCTCGATCGCCAGCGCCGCGCGACGCATGACGAATCGGGCGAATTCGCGTGAGTTCTCGGCCACCGTGGTGTCGGCCCACTGCTGGCGAAGTTCCGAGACCTTCGCGGGCTCACCGGCGACCACCCGCGCGCGAGACGGGTCCCTGCGCAGGATCCGGCGCTGCAGAAGCTCCGGTGGCCGGTAGGTGTCGCGACCAGACAAGAGCGACACCACTTTTGAGCGTGTCGGCAGCCCGCCCGGCACCCAGAACACGCGCACCGGGACGACGGACCGATCCTCGTCGGCCTCCAGTTCGGCGACTAGCTGCGCAAGCACGCCGGGCGGCGGATCGTCGTCGGGCAGCCGCAACACGTCGACCTTGGAGTCGGGATGCTCGCGGCGCTGTTGCTCGAGCCAGTCGTTGAGCAGCTCCTGCTCGGCGGGCGAGCCCACCGATGCCAGCACCAGCGCATCGTCGGTGGTGGTGAACGGCGCAACCTGGTCCGCGGTGAACTTCACGGCCGCCCCTTCGGCGTCGCCTTTTTCGTCGCTGTCTTCTTGGCGGGCGTCTTCTTGGCGGGGGTCTTCTTGGCCGGGGTCTTCTTGGCCGTCGCCTTCGTAGCCGTCGCCGTGTCAGTCTTCTTCGGCGCGGCCTTCTTCGCAGGCGCCTTCCGCGCGCTCTTGGTCTTCTTGCGGTCGTACAAGGCCGGGGTGGGCAGCTCGTCCTGCGGCCAGTCCTTCAACGTGTCGAGGTAGAGCTCGCGCACCTCGGCGATGCGTTCGGATAGGTCGTCGTGCGTCCAATCGTCCACGGGGATCGGCGGATACACCACGACGTCGACGATTCCGGGATTGAATGTGCTCGAGTCGCGGGAGGCGATAACCTCAGCGTTGCGAATGACGATGGGTACGACTGGAATTCCCGCCGACATCGCAATTCGGAACGGGCCCTTCTTGAACTGACCGACCTCGGTGGTGTCCAGCCGGGTGCCCTCGGGCGCGATCAGGATCGACAGACCCTTGCGTGCCAGCTCCTCGACCTTCTTGAGTCCCTCGACGGCCTTCTGGGGATCGTCGCGGTCGATGAACGCCGCGTCCATGATCTTGCCCATCGTGCCGACGATCGGGTCCTTCTCCAGTTCCTTCTTGCCGACGGATGTGAAATTGGATTCGACCAGTCGTCCGGCGATCATCGGATCTGCTTGGTTTCGGTGGTTGAAGATGAACACCGCCGGCCGCTCGGCCGTCAGGTTCTCTTTGCCCAGCACGTTCAGCTCGACCCCGATGGTCGTGAGAAGAGTCTTGCCAAAGGTCGACGTGAAGAAGTTGACGCCGGTGCGCCGGTTCTGGGTCAGCAGTCCGAGGCCGATTGCACCCGCGGCGATCGGCACCATCGACGCGATGCCGACGGCCGTGCGCAGCTGTGACACCGGGCTGCTTCCGCTACGGCTGCTGAATCTCAGCACCGGCCAACCGCGCTTGGCGGCGACCGCGGCGAGTTTGCCCGCCGGGTTTGTTGGCCGCGGATTGCCGACCAGATACATCAGTGCGACGTCTTCGTCCCCGTCGGCGTAGAAGTAGCTCTTCGACAGGTCGACACCGTTTTTGGAGGCGAACGCCTGCACCGCTCTGGCCTTGCCGGGACCCCAAATGATGGGGGTGAGGACCTCTCCGGTCAGCAGCCCGTGCTCGTCGGTTTCGAACTTGTTGCTCAACACGTTCTCGATGCCCAGGAACCGCGCGACCGGCTCAACCTGCACCGTCAACGCGGACGAGCTGAGCACCACGGTGTGACCGCGGGCCATGTGCGCGCGAACGAGCTCGCGCATCTCGGGATAGATGCGGCCCACGATCTTCTGCACGAAGAGCCGCTCGGCCAGTTCATCGATGTCGGCGAGTGAATTGCCGCGCAGCATGCGGGCGCCCTTACCGATGAGGTCCTCGAATTCTGAGCGGCCGAGTTGATGGTTGAGCCCGGCCTGCACCATGCCGATGAACTCCCCGACCGACATCTGGCGGCGACGCAACCGGTCCTGCGTCATGATCACGCCGGTGAACCCGGCGACCAAGGTGCCGTCGAGATCGAAGAACGCGCCGACCTCGGGGCCGGATGGGCTCGCCTGGATCTCGGCGACCGAGCCTGGCAGCCGCATGGTCCTGCGTAGGGCCTGCGAACCTTGACCATTTCCCGAAGTCATTGCAGCGCACTTCCGTTCGGCGATATGAGGGCTTGTTCGGGCGGGTCTGCGGAGAATGACGCCGGCTCCGCACGGCCGTCGCCACCCAGGGTCAAGACTTCGTTGAAACCCGACAGCAGGCAGCGGGCCCACAGGTCCGGGTCGTCGATCGCGGCGCGATCGTAGCGCGTGGTGATGGTGCAGTATCCCGCCCGGGAGATCAGCACCACCATCATGGCCACACCTGGCAGCGGGCCAATTCCGTACTGCCGCAGGATCTTCGCGCCGGCGATGAACGTATCGCCCGCGTAGACGGGCACGTTGCTGGCTTGTACATCCGAGTTGACGATCGATCCCGCCATGGACTCGAGCACCGAGTCGGGCAGCAGGCTGATCACCGGAGCGATAGCCCCGACCATGTCGATCGCCCGCTCTTCACGCTTGCTCGTCATCTGTGAGCGGATGTTTTTGATCCGCACCTCGGCGTCCTGCAGTCCGATCGGCGCGGCGAGATTGACTCCGGCGAAGCGGTTTCCACCCGCGGGGTCCGCTTCGGACCGCAGGTTGACGGGAACCGCCATCGGCAAGGCGTCGATGGGAACGCCTTTGGCGTCGTGGTAGAGCCGCAGCGCGCCACACAGCCCGGCCAGGTACGCATCGTTGATGGAGCCGCCCGCCGCCTTCGCCGCGCGATGCAGGTCACCGAACTTGATGTCGATGGCCTCGCTGCGCGACGAGAGGCTGCGCCGACGCAGCACCGGCGACGGGTCTGCGACGGGCCCCATCACTCGGGCACCAGACATCGCGTAGTCGATGACGCTGCCCATGCGCGAGATCGGGTCGCGGATCGCCTCGCCCACGACGTGTGCGGCGCCGGACACCACGCCGCGTACCCGCCCCGCGATCGTGCCCGGGAGGCGTCTAACCCCTTGGCGCATCAAGTCGTTGGGCGAGAGGTCTTGCGGGATCGGTAGCGGCGGTATTCGCCTGCGGCGGGGGTTCACGTTCCAGGTCGTAGATGTGGGCGAACATCTCGACGGCTCCGACCCCGTCCGTGATGGCGTGACTGAGATGCATCATGATCGCCGCGCCGCCGCCTTCGAGTCCCTCGATGAGCGTCGCGGTCCACAGCGGCCGGGAGATGTCGAGGGGCGACTGCGCCGCGACGTCGGCGAGGTCCAGCACCTGGCGCAGGGTTCCCGGTTGGGAGATCCGGATCCGACGGACGTGGAAGTCCAGGTTGAAATCGGGATCGATCACCCACCGCGGTGCCACCGTCGGCAGCGTCGGCGTGACGACCTTCTGCCGCAGTCGCAGCACCTTGCGCGACGCGTTGTCGAACCTGCGCCGGAACTGCATCCCAGTCCGGCTCGTTGTCGAGGATCTCGAGCGTCATGATCCCCGAGCGGGTACGCGGGTTGGCCTCACCGCGATGCAGGATCTGGTCGAACGCGCTGAGTTCCTCCGGAAGTCCGTCCGCGTCGAGGTCCGGCACATCGCTCATAGCTCGTCGCTCTCCTCCTGCTCCCGCCGTTCGGTGGTCTCCACGCTAGTCCGCTGCGCGGTAGCGCGAAGTGCCTTTAGTGGCTGTCGCGGACCCGGGAGGCCAGCTGTGGAGCGATACACTCCGAGGCGCTGCCCCCGTAGCTCAGTGGATAGAGCAACCGCCTTCTAAGCGGTCGGTCGCAGGTTCGAGTCCTGCCGGGGGTGCTTCTGCGTTCGTTGGTGGAACGCCCGCCCACTTGCTGCTCCCGCAGGGGTGGGAGAACAAGCTCGAGTGCCGATTGGAGCCGTTCTTCGAGCGAGTCGGTTTCGGTGGCCGCCCACCGGCAGAGCGTGCCGACGAACACGTCCTGTAGCACTGAGCCGGCAACCGCGGTATCGAGGTCGTTGCGCAACCGTCCGGTGTTCTTGGCCTCATCGAGGACTGATCGGATGAAATCGGCGGTCTGGCCGTGGCCGGGACCGAACGGACCGCCGCATCGGATCCACGTGCGGACCATCACTCGCCTCGTGGCGTCGTCCCTGTCGTAGAGCGCCTCCACGGCCTTCAGTCCGTCACGGATGCGGGTGATCGCATCCGCGGGCGGTCGTCGCGGTGATGCAGTCGCGCAGTTCATCCCGACGCCGATCGATCCAGGCGTGGGCCACGTCTTCTTTGCCCGGAAAGTGGTTGAAAAAGGTCCCCCGGGCCACATCTGCGGCCGCAGCGATCTGGTCGACCGTCGTCGCGTCGTAGCCCTGACGGATGAACAGCTCCACGGCGGCGTCGACGATCCGCTCGCGTGTCTGCTGGCGGCGCCTGGCTCGGCGGCCATCCGTAGTTACCGTCGTCACAGTTTCTGACTGTACTACAGTTTATATATGTACTTCAATCTATTTTTAGACTAAAGTACAAATAGCGACGATGCGTTGCGTGGCGATGCGCTTCGAGAAATACTTTCGATGCAGCGGCGCCGCAAGAAACGAAAGTGGTTGAGCCATAGCCAATTAACGTCGAGCCGAAAGGTCGACTCCCCCGAAGGAGAACATCATGTCTGTTGCACCTCTGCCCACCATGAACGTGCCGCCTACGCGCCCACCGCTGCCGAAGATCGCGTTGGAAGAGGCCTTTGCGCACAACGAAGCCATGACGCTCGACAAGGACGGCAACCTCGACTGGGACTGGCACAGAGAAGACAACGCGTTGAACCAGCAGTACATCGACGCCGTTAGTCCGCGCCTGTTCGACTTCGAGGAAACCCGTCTGCCGGCCATGGACAAGGCCGGCATCCAGTTCGCCGTCAACTCGCTGACGTGCCCTGGAATCGAACACATCCTCGATCCCCGAGTGGCACAGGAGACGGCCTGGGTGGTCAACGACTTCCTGGCCGAGCAGATCAGCCGACACCCGGATCGGTTCGGAGGGTTCGCCAGCGTCGCCATGCACGAGCCGGAAAAAGGGGCGGCCGAGGTAGAGCGCTACGTCAACGAGCTCGGCTTCAAGGGTGTGCTGTTCAACGGCTACGCCCAACAGCACACCGAGGACAACCTCGTCTACCTCGATGACGACAGGTATACGCCGCTGTGGGAAGTCGTGACATCACTCAACGTGCCGATCTACATTCACCCCCGCGTTTCTTATCAGCGCTTGATGTATCAGGGCCACGAAGAGCTGCAGGGCATGGTGTTTGGCTACGCGCCGGAAACAGCCGTCCACATGTTGCGCATCATTTATGGCGGCGTGTTCGATCGCTTCCCCACGGCCCAAGTGATCATCGGCCATTTGGGCGAGACGATTCCCTTTCAGGCCTGGCGCATCCAGCACGCCTTCGAGCACAGCCCGCGCCGAGACAAGGTCGAGCTGCGCCTCCAGGAGTACTTGCGACGCAACGTCTGGATCACAACATCAGGCAACTTCAGTACCGCCGCACTGCACTGCGCGATGGACACCATGGGCGCCGACAGGATCATGTTCTCCGTCGACTACCCTACGAAGACATGGCCGAAGCATCCGACTGGTTCGAGTCCTGCGACATTTCCGAGGCCGATCGTCACAAGATCGGATACGAGAACGCCAAGAGCTTGCTTCGCCTTTGAAAGCGCTGGCCGTCCAATCTCGGTCGCGAGGCAAGTCCCGCTGAATGAGATTGCGGCTTGTCCCGAGTTCACCTCCCGTTCACCGTGAGCTGTCCACACCAACGGCGGGAGGAATCGCCCAATGAACGATGCGTCTGAAGGCGCTGCACAGCCAGAATCACGAACTCGAATGAGGCTGTTCGGCATCAATATCAAGCCCCTGGGGCGTCAGCGCAGAACGGCGATGTTGCGGTTTGCCGGTATCGGCCTGACCGCAGCGGCCCTCCTCGTCGGCGCCGCGGTTCCCGCCTCGGCGGCCGAGTCGATGCGGGTGACGTTTGTCCGGCACGGCGAATCTGCTGGCAACGCCTCCGGCCTGATCGACACGAAGACACCCGGTCCGGTTCTCACGCCGTTGGGCCAGCAGCAGGCTCAGGATGTGGTCGACCTGCTGGGCGACAACAACTACGACGGCGTCTACGCATCCACGATGGTGCGGACCCAGCTCACGGCCGCGCCGATGTCGCAGTACCTGGGCCTGCCGATCCAGGTGCTGCCCGGCCTTGCAGGAAATCGAGGCCGGCGTCTTCGAGGACACCCCGGAGGCCGAGGCCTCGCGTGGTACGGGCTGTACCCGATCGGATGGGCGCTGCCAGGCGTCATCCCCCAGATCCCGGTGGACCGTTTCAATAAGGGCACGTTCATGCCGGGCACCGACGAAAACGGGTTTTCGTTCGACGCCAGGGTCGACGGTGCGCTGCAGACCATCTACGACAACGGCGATCGGAACGCGGTCGTGTTCTCGCACGGCGGCACCATCATGTTCTGGACGATGATGAACGTGAACAACCTGACCGTGACCCAGAAGCTGCAGCTGCTGCAGACGGCTCAGTTGGGCAACACCGATTACGTCGTCATCGAGGGCAACAACGAAGACGGCTGGACGTTGGTCGACTGGAACGGGCAGCGGTTCAGCCCTGAACCCACGCTCCGCAACGAAATCGCCCTGCAGCAGCGGACCTTGAAGCGTCAGCTGGCCGCGACTTCCGGAAAGGTCGCCCAGGCGTTCGCCACCAGGGACGTCGCGAAGATCCTGACCGCGATCAATCGGGGCACCGCCGACGCGCAGTACTCGGTCGCCAAGTTCCGCCGCGCCGTGAACGCCAAGATCATCAACGAGATCGGCAAGGTCACGTCTCGCCGCCAGCGCAGCCTGAGACCCCTGCTCCGCACAGCCAGGTCGCGTCGGTGACGGCGGCGAAGCCGGCAACTCGCAGACGGCGGAAGCCACCGACATCGCCTCTCGCATCTCCGCTGCGGCGAGTTCGTTCGGTGCAAAGCCGCGGAGCACCGCGAAGAAGTCGGAGCCCGAGGCGACCGACGGTAACAGGACCGAGCCGGCGCGCCACCACGCGTCCGTGCCCGGGCCGGGAACCGTGGTCAGATCACGGCCGACGATGTCCGCGACTACGTCTCGAGATTCACTGGGAAACGTGCCGCTGACGAGAAGGACAGCACCACCTCGGGTACGACCGGCACCACCGGCAGCACGGCCCGGTTCCGGCGACAGCGACAGTGACAGCGACAGCGACAGCGAAGGTGCGCAGGACAACGCCGCGTAAATTTCGTGAATTGAGAGCAGTCGGCCCCTTGCCCTGAGCAAGGGGCCGACTGTCTTCTCGGCCCTCCTACAGTGAGGGGTGACTCAACCTCGATTTGGGAGGGATCTTGGGCCGTCCAGCGAGCCCCAGCGCGTCCGACGCGCCGGCGTCGATGGTGGCGCGGGTCGCGTTGATCATCAATTCGTTCGACCGTGCCGGAAAGCAGCTGCGCCTCGACGAGGTGGCTGCCCACACCGGACTGCCGCGTTCGTCGACGCACCGCATACTCACGCAACTCCACACGACGGGGCTGCTCACTCACGGACCTGACGGTTATTGCCTTGCCGCATCGTCTCTCTCGGCAAACCGCGTCGTCGACTACTCAGAGTTGCGTGGCGTCGCGTCGCCCGTGCTCAGGCGTCTTGCCGCCGACACTGCGCTCGTAGTCCATCTCGGCGTGCTGCTCGGTGCGGACGTCGTCTACCTCGACAAGGTCGGGGACAGCAGCGGGGTCGCGGTACCGACACGCGTCGCCGGCCGCACACCCGCTCACGCAAGCGCGTTGGGCAAGGCGATGCTGGCCACGCTATCGGCCGAGGACGTCGATGCGATCCTCACCGATCCACTCCCCAAGCGCACGCCGGCGACGATCGCCGGCCTGCCTGCGCTGCACCGCGAGCTGGCGCAGGTCAGATCCCGGCACGGACTCGCGTACGACGACCAGGAATTGGCGGCCGGCCTGGCGAGCGTCGCGGCACCCATCCGAATGGCCGACGGTGAGGTGGCAGGCCTTTCACTGACCGGCGCGATGCCCGCCCGCTGGCTCAAACGCATGGCGCCGTTCCTCACGCGAGCCGCCAGGGGCATATCGGAGCACATCGGCAGACCTACGCCCGCACGGACCGAGACTGATGTCCAACACGGTCACCGATGACATGCTGTCGCGTGTGCTTCGCACCCTGTCGTCCGACGACTGGGTTTGACTGCCCTACCAGATGAGGTCGTCCACATTGAGCCCCATCGCGAAGCGGCCGACCACCGAGAGCACTTGTTCCACATTGCTCGATACGTGCCGTTGGGCGGTTTGCACATCACGCCAGATTCGTTCCAGCAGAATGTGGTCGGCGTCGGGTCCCGGATTGTGCACGACCGTTCGGATCGCCCCGACCGCACGCTCGGAGGCCATCACCTGGTCCCGACGTGCGCGAAGCACCAACTCCGCGTCCGGATATCCGCCCGCGCGAACGCAGTCCATGAGATCGGCCAGGTTTCGCCTGATCTGAAGCATCGACAGTTCGACGTCGGCATGGGCCATCGCGACCGGATCCAGCGGCGTCGCAGAGTCCGGCACCCGCGTTGCCAGCACACGTTGCGCCGCTCCGAGCAGCGGGACGGTGCCTGCCAGGGTGTACAACGTCGGCTGCGGCAACCGGTCCAACGGCGTCGCGGCCACTGGATCGAAGTTCAACCAGCTGAACGCGCGATGCTTCGGCACGAATACACCGGAGATGACGGCGTCCTCTGCACCAATCCCCCGCAGTCCCAACCCATTCCAGGTCGACTCGATGACGTAATCGGCCCGCGGCACCAGAACGGCCATGAAGTCCTGGGCGGCGCCGTCAGGCCCCACGCGCAGCGCCGCGGCGCTCAACCATGACGCGTGGTGCGCTCCCGTGCACCGGGTCCATCGACCGGACAGCCAGAAGCCGCCCTCGACGCGACTCCAACCGCCCGGTCGGGGCGTACGACGAACACAGCAGCGTGCGCGGTTCGCCGCCCCATATCTCCTGCTGCACCTTCTCGTTCCGCACGGACAGCCCCCAGCTGTTCAGCGCGAGCCATCCTGCCAACCAGCCGGTGGACATACACGCCGAGGAGAGTTCACGCGTGGCGGTCAGATAGTCGTCGGGCTCGCCCCCAGGCCCCCCGAATCCCTGCGGTCGCAGCAATTCGAAATACCCCGTGTCATGGAGACGCTCGATCACCTGCGGGTCGACAGCGCGGTTTCGATCGACATCTGCGGCGGCCGCCGCGATCTCGGGAATCAACGCTCGGACCGAGTCGAGCACCGACGAGGTCGTACTCTGGCTCACGGCTGCGCTTTTCGTGCCACGATTCTCAATACCATCTGTCGCCGCCCGTGGAGGTGAGTATGGCCGAGCGGAGCACCGCACCGCAGGTCGTGCGCGCGATTCTCAGCAAGGTGGCCGCCCACGATGCAGACGTGGCGCCCACCGAATCACTTGTCGGGCTGCAGGGTTCATTGGCGGGACTGGCGTGCAGGCCCGCGCGTTATGGCGGGTCCGAAATCGGCGCCGACGAGTTCGTCTCGCAGGTCTGCGAACTCGCGGCTATCGACGGGTCGCTCGGATGGCTCGCGGCGATGTTCAATGCGGCCGCCCGTGATGTTGCCACGCTGCCCGACGATGTTGCCCGCGCGGTGTGGGGCTCGAATCGGGACGCCGTGGTCACCACCGGTCATCAAGGCTCCGGTGCGATTGACCCCGCCCAACGATTGACCGGCAAGTGGGAATCGGTCATCGGCGCCGAATACGCCGACTGGCTGGTGCTGCCCGTGCAGAAACCGTCGCGTGCCTGGTGCCGCGCGAGGCCGCGCGCATCGAACCGATTCGCGATCCATCGGGTCTCTTGGCCGCAGGGGTCTGCGACGTGACCATCGCCGACTACGCCGTCGAAAACAGCCATGCCTTCACGGGCGACCCGCGTGCTGCGGCGATCGCCATGGCCGGTGCGGCCGCGGCCGTAACGGGATCGGCCGACGGGGTGTGGCGCCACCACGTCGAACAGATGCGGGCACGGCTGGCCACGTCCTACAGCGGTGACGAGCTTGCCAATGCGGCCCCTGCGCAAGTGGCCCGGGCAGCGTCCGACATCGACGCCACCAAGCTCCAGATCACTGACGCGTTGCGCCGCTCGGACGCCACGGCGACCGACACCTGGGCATATCAGCAAGCCATTGCCCGAGCCCGTGCGGCGGCCGACCTGCTCCTCGGACACAGCCGCCATGCGCTTGACCTGACTGACCCGGCCACCCGCCGGTGGCGGGACGTGCACGCCGGGTGCCGTCTGGCCGCCACCCTCCTCAACGAAGCCGGGGGCTCCGCGCGACTTGACGTCCTCGCGTACCATGCCCGTGAGCGATAGGGTTTGCTAGAAACCCTTCGGAGGGGCGGACGAATGGCCAGGGCTGGCAGAAAAGACGCGGTCAAGGTCGCGATTGGCGCTGCCGCGATCGGGGTCGCAACCAGCGTCACAGCCGTTGCAGTCACCCAGCCCGCTTCCATCTCCGCATCCCTTGTCGATCTGACCGCCCTCATCGTCGTCGGCAGCTCGACAAATCCCAGCGGAGCGGGTGTCGCAGACTTCTTCGGCGGAAAGTTCCGCGACCCGATCTACACCGGATCCCAACGGCGACGACATCGTCAACGTGAACTTCTACGACGGCCCGGCCGGCATCCAGGCGGCGCTGGACGCCAACGCCGGCGAGCGCAACGCCGTCCTCGCGTCAGGCTGGGGCGCCGCGAACGCAAGTTTGCTGCTGCTGGGAGACGACCCTCGATACAGCAACACGTCGTTCATTCTGGACAACGACGTCGCCCGACCGGACGGCGGCTTCGGCACCCGGTATCCGTTGTTCGCACTGATCGGCGTGAATCCGATTCCCACGCCGAGCGAGACACCCGCGCCGTGGGTCGTCAACATCGGCTACGAGTACGACTACAACTCGAACGCCCCGGCGTACGTGCTGAACCCGTTCTCCGCAGTCAACGCACTGGCCGCATACCTGACCACGCGCCTGAACCAGGCCGAGATCGACCTGCCCGTCGACGCCGAAGGCGACCATCCGCTTTGCATCTACGTGCAGCGCGAATACCTGCGCGATCACCGAGAGCCAGCGCCGTCCTCCCTTGCCCGGACGCCCGGTGCAGTTCGCCGGGCGACAGGATCACCGCGTACGTCACGACGCGGAACAACACGACCTACGTCACCTACACGGCCAGAGGAACTGCCGCTGACCACGCTGATCCGCGGCATCTTCGGTGACTACATCGCCAATGTCACGGCGCCACTGCTGAAATGGGCGGTCGACTTCGGCTATTACGGCGGCAACCCGATTCCCTCGGATCCGAGCGCCTACCGTCCCGGGCGCCTCTTCCGTCGATCGGCGACATCTTGACGGCGTTGGTCAAGCTTCCCGGCGCAATTCTCGAGACCGTCGCGGCGATCTTCGCGCCGCTTCAGCCGAGGCAGCGCGGTCACCAACACTCAGTGCGAAGACAGACCGACCGACGACCGAGATGTCGCGCCGACCGAACTGATGAAAACTCACCGCCGATCGGACGAAGATCATCCGAAACGACGATCGACGCAGCGCCCAGACGAACGATGAAGCTCACCGAAACGGCGCAGAGCTCACCACGCTGAGCGGGCGAGACCCCGAAGGGCCTGGCACCGCGACGACCGACGAGCCGTCGATGAACGACCTGACGGAACAGCCACCGGCTGCCGGAAGCCGCGGCGACCGGAACGGCGGCGACCCCGACAACCGGACAAGTCGACTGAACCGACAGCCGACACCGACACCGGCGTCGGCATAGTCACCGGCACCGACGGACACCGACACCGGAACGGCGACGGCACCGACACCGAACCGAGCCGGAACACAACGACGACGACGGTTCACCCGACAGCGAGAGGCTGCGGCGGCATAGCGAGCGCTGTACTCGCGAGATCTGCTTCGGTCCGGCGTTCGTCTCGATACACTCCACCACGTGAAATCCAAGGTCGCGGCCACAGCGGCCGCCGCACTGATGGCGGTGGCGCTGGCCGCCCGGCGAATGCCGCCCCACCGAGCTACGGCAGCAATGGCGTCTTCAACGTCGACCACCAACCCGCGCGACGGATGGGCGACGGCGTTCATCCAGCCGGGCCGCTACCGCGTCGATCAGGCGCCGAGCATGTTCCCGTATCAAAGTGCGCCCGGCTTCTGGTACCGGTGCCACAACTTCCCGTGCAGCCCCAGCTTTCCGGCCAATGTCATCGCGTCCGGCCCCGCCCTACGCGACGCCCCCACGTTCGTCGACATCCTGCCGAGCGATGTCGCGGTATCACTGAACAACGTCACGTTGACGATCGCCTGACCGACGCCGGCCGGCGGTCACTAGGCTGAGCCGCGTGTCTGATCTCGTATTGGTCCACGTCGACCACAACGTCGCCGTCATCACCATCAACGACCCCGACCGCCGCAATGCGGTCACGGCCGAGATCTCAGCGGCGTTGCGAGCTGCGGTGGATGCCGCTGAGGCGAACCAGGACGTGCACGCGCTGATCGTCACCGGCGCGGGGAAGGCGTTCTGCGCCGGGGCGAACCTGACGGCTTTGGGCGAGGCCACCGAGGACGGCCTGCGCGTGATCTACGACGGATTTCTCGCTGTCGCCAACTGCGCGCTGCCGACGATCGCGGCCGTCAACGGCGCCGCGGTCGGCGCCGGGCTGAACCTCGCGCTGGCCGCAGACGTGCGCATCGCCGGCCCGGCGGCGCTCTTCGATCCGCGCTTCCAGAAGCTGGGCATCCATCCCGGCGGCGGTGCCACGTGGATGCTGCAGCGAGCTGTCGGCCCACAGGTGGCCCGCGCGTCGCTGCTCTTCGGCATGAGTTTCGACGCCGAGGAGGCGGTGCGCCACGGACTGGCGCTGCGGGTCGCCGAGGATCCGGTCGCCGCCGCGCGCGAACTCGCCGCGGGGCCCGCCGCGTGCACCGCGCGACGTGGTCTCGCGACGAAGGCCTCGATGCGGGCCACCGCCAATCCCGGCTTCATCGACAGCGACCAGCACGGCATCGCGGTCGACACCGAACTGGGCCCGCAGGCACGCTCGATCGAGTCGCCGGAATTCGCGCGTCGGCTAGAGGCCGCCAAGCGCAGGTGACCTAGAGGTCCAGCAGTGCCAGTTCCGGCGCCTCGATGAGGGCACGAAGTTCGGTCAAGAATGCCGCGGCCTGTGCGCCGTCGACGATGCGATGGTCGAACGCACATGTCAGCGACATCGTCGGCCGTGCCACGACTTCTCCGTCGACGACGACGGGGCGCGGCTTCAGCGAGCCCATCCCGAGGATCGCCGCCTCGGGATAGTTGATCACCGGGACGCCGTCGTCCAGCCCGAGTGCGCCGAAGTTGGACACCGTGAACGTGGAGCCCTGCAGTTCGGTCGGCACAGCGTGCCGGCCCGGGCATCCTCGAATCAGCCGAGCGACCACGTCGGCGAGCTCACGGGTCGTCTTGTCCTGCGCGTCCTTGACGACGGGCACGAGCAGGCCGCGCGGGGCCGCGACCCCGAATCCCAGATGCACCGCGGAGTGCAGGTGGATCTGGGGGCCCTCTGTGGTGTCGACCCACGTCGAGTTGAGGTTCTGGTGGTGCGCGAGCGCAATCGTCAACAGCCGCAACGTGAGAACGAACGGCGTGATCGGCACATCGTCGCCCGCCTGGTCGCGGATCCGGTCACGCAGCCGCAAGCAGGCTCGTCCCGTCCACCTGCACACTCGCATGCGCATCGGGTATCTCACTGGCGCGACAGCGACATTCGATGCGCCATTTCCGCCCGCACACCGCGCACCGCCACCATGTCGGGACTTGGCGCAGACCGGTCCGCCGAAGACAGCACGTCCTCACGGGTGATCACTCCGTCGGCGCCCGAGCCCACCAGCTCGTCGAGGTCGACGTTCAGCTCCGCCGCCAGCTTCCGTACCGGCGGCTTCGCGCGCGGACGTGTCGACGGCGGTCGCGCGGTTCGCCTGCTGTCGTCCATCTCGTCGTCGGCGCCGTATCCGACCAGCACCGGTCGGCGCTTCAGTGCCCGTCGTCGGCGCGCACGTCGCGATACGGACCAGCACCGCACCGACATTCAGCGTCTCCCCCTCGCCGCCGCCGAGCTCGGTGATCAGCCCGGCGTACGGACTCGGGATCTCGACCTCGGCCTTGTTGGTCTCGACCGTGCACAGCGTCTGGTTCAGTTCGACGGTGTCTCCCACCGCGACGCTCCAGCTCGTGATCGTCGCGTCCTCGAGTCCTTCGCCGAGGTCGGGAACGAGGAAGTCCCGCACCTCGCCGTGTCATGGCGCCTCCAGCGTCCGCTCGACGCAATCCAGGAGCCGGTCGACGCCTGGTAGCCACAGCTTCTCCAGCCGCGCCGGCGGGAAGGGTGTGTCGAATCCGGTGGCGCGCAAGACCGGCGCCTCCAGGTCGTAGAACAGCTCCTCTTGGATGCGCGCCGCGAGTTCCGCACCGAAGCCCAAGGTGCGCGGACCCTCGTGCATGACCACCGCACGGCCGGTCTTGCGCACCGATTCGGCGACCGTGTCGAAGTCCAGCGGGTTCAGCGACCGCAGATCGAGGACTTCCAGGCTCCAACCGTAGTGCTGCGCGGCCAGTTCGGCGGCGCTGACCGCCGTCGCGACCAGTGGGCCATAGGTCATCACCGTGACGTCATCACCGCTGCGCCGGATCGCCGCACGCCCGATCGGCAGACCCGGTGTATCGTGTCAACGGGTTCACGCGTCCAGTACCGTCGTTTGGGTTCCAGATAGACGATCGGATCCCGGCAGGTGATCGACTGCCGCAGAAGCCAATACGCATCCGTCGGAGTCGACGGCGCGACCACCTTCAGGCCCGCGGTGTGCAGCCAATAGCTCTCGGTCGACTCCGAATGGTGTTCGACGGCGCCGATCCCACCGAACGACGGAATCCGGATGGTCACCGGCATCTCGATGTCCCCGCGGGTCCGCATCCGGTACTTCGCCAGATGGCTGACGATCTGGTCGAACGCCGGCGCGGCGAACCCGTCGAACTGGATCTCCGGAACGGGGACGAAGCCGCGGATCGCCATCCCGATCGCGATGCCGATGATCGCCGACTCCGCGAGAGGTGTGTCGAAACACCTTTGCTCGCCGAAGGTTTCGGAAAGTCCCTCGGTGACACGGAAGACACCGCCGAGCGTGGCGACGTCCTCACCGAAGACGAGCACGCGCTCATCGGTTGCCATCGCGTCGTGCAGTGCCCGGTTGATCGCCTGCGCCATGGTCAGCGTCGGGGCCTCCGGCACGGTGGTCAGTCGGCTCTATCTTTCGGGGTCAGTGCGCTCAGCGGTCGGCGCGGTTCGTCGTCCCCGTGGAATGTCGGTCGCTCGATGATCTGAGTCATGTCACGCCTCCTTCGCGATCTCCGCCAGCACCTGTTCGCGCTGTGCCAACAGATCCGGGGTGATGTCGTGGTAGACGGTGTCGAACACGTCGGTGATGTCGAAGTCGTCGGCGTCGACGACCGACTCGCGCAGTTCGGCGCGCAATCGCTTCGATTTGGCGGCTATTCGGTCCTCGAGTCGTTCGGTCCATACGCCTTGCGCCTGCAAGTAGGTGCGGTAGCGCTGAATCGGATCTCGTGCCGCCCAGTACTCGAGTTCCTCGTCGGACCGGTACCGGGTGGGGTCGTCGGAGGTGGTGTGCGGCCCCATCCGGTAGGTGACCGCCTCGATCAATGTCGGTCCGCCACCGTCCCTGGCGCGCCTGGCGGCCTCTTCCGTCACCGCATAGCAGGCCAGCACGTCGTTGCCGTCCACCCGAATTCCGGGCATTCCGTAACCGATGGCCCGGTGCGCGATGGACGGCCCGGCAAGCTGTCTGCTGACCGGAACCGATATCGCCCAGTGGTTGTTCTGCACGACGAATATGCACGGCGCCTTGAACACGGCTGCGAAGTTCAGCGCTTCGTGTGCATCGCCTTCGCTGGTCGCGCCGTCGCCGAGAAACGTCAGTGTCACCGAGTTCTCGCCCAGGCGTTGGGCCGCCATCGCCGCACCGACCGCGTGCAGGCCTTGCGTGCCGATCGGGATCGAGATCGGCGCGACACACTTCTCGGTGAACCCCAGCCCCCCGTGCCATTTGCCCCGCCAGACCGCGCCCATCTGCGCCGGCGTGAGTCCACGCAAGCAGGAACGCGCCGATCTCGCGGTACTGCGGGAAGAGCCAGTCGGTTTTGGGCAGGCAGGCCGCCGTGCCGATCTGCGTGGCCTCCTGACCGCGGCACGACGCGAACAGCGCCAGCTCACCCTGGCGTTGCAGATTGACGAACTCGGTGTCGAGTTCGCGGGTGACGACCATCGACTCGTAGAGCCAGGCCAGAGTCTCGGGCGGGAGGTCTCTTCGGTATCGGGTCTCGGCGGTCGGCGTCCCATCCGGGGCGACCAGCTGTATCGGCTCCAGCTCGACGCCTGGATGTGTCCCAGACGTCCGCGGGCTCGCATCGATCCCTGCCATACCGCCTCCTAGGGTCACTGACGGCGGGTCGCGCCGTCAGGCGACTGAGGTGCTCAGCACGGAGGCGATCAGAGCAGAACCCCTGGTGGGGGGCTCGACCGCTAGCTGCCGGGGTGTGGCGCTAACGCGACGATGCGCTCTGCTCGCCGCAATACTGGGGCATCAACCATTATGCCCTCGTATTGGAAGACACCCCTCTGGTTGCGCGCCGTGTCGAGGACACGGCTCGCCCAGTCGACCTGCTCGTCGGTCGGCGCGTAGGCTCGCGAATGACCGCGACCTGGGTTGGGTGAATGGCGACCTTGGCGTCGAACCCCACTGCCACGGCGTCGTCACTTTCGGCCCGCAGACCGTCGAGGTCCTTGATGTTGAGATACACCGAATCCAACGCCATCTTCCCGTACGCCTTGGCGGCCAGCAGGCTCTGCGAGCGCACATGTTTGGCGACATCGCGATAGCTGCCGTCGGGCCACCGGTTGGCGGTACCGCCCGTGACGGCGAAAAGATCCTCTGCACCCCACATCACGGCGAACGCGTTCTCCATGCGGGCCAACTCGCCGACCTCGATGGCGCCCAAGGGTGTCTCGATCAGCACGATCACTTCGCGCGGCGCGAGATCGCGTATCTGCCGCGGTGATTCGGTTTTCGCCAGCATCACCACGGTGTAGTCGGTGCGCGCCAGCGCGTCCAGATCGAGCTGATGATCGGGTGTCGCGCTCGGATTGATTCGGACCACGGTGCGAGCGGGGTCGAGTCGGGTTTCGATCAGTGCGTGGCGCGCGGCCTCCCGATCCTTGGCGGCCACTCCGTCTTCGAGGTCGAGGATGACGACATCGGCTGCAGCAGCAGCCTTCTCGAATCGTTCGGGCCGATCGGCGGGACAGAACAGCCAGCCGGGACCGTTATTCCCCAACGACATCAGGTCGTCTCCTCGGGCCGTTTGCGCACCATCGTCTTGCGGGATGCGGTCGCCACGATGTCGCCGTGCTGATTGCGGCCGACGTGCGAGAAGGTGACGATGCCCTCCCCCGGCCGGCTCTTCGATTCCCGCTTCTCGGTGATTTCGGTCTCGGCGTAGAGCGTGTCACCGTGGAAGAGCGGCTTAGGGAAGGCGATTTCACCGAAACCGAGGTTTCCGACAATGGTGCCCTGCGTCAGTTGTGCCACCGACAGCCCGACCAGTGTCGACAACGTGAACATCGAATTCACCAGCCGCTGGTTGAACGGAGGCAATGCATCTGAGAACGCCGCATCGAGATGCAGCGCCTGGGTGTTCATGGTCAGGGTGGTGAACAGGACGTTGTCCGCCTCGGTGATGGTGCGTCCGGGCCGGTGCTGATACAGCACCCCGGTCTCGAACTCCTCGAACCACAGGCCCCGCTGGACTATGACCCGTTTGTAGCGTCCTGCACTCACAGCCCGACCTCCCGCGCGATCAGCATCAACTGCACTTCCGTTGTCCCCTCGCCGATTTCGAGGATCTTGCTGTCGCGGTAGTGACGCGCGACCGGATACTCGTTCATGAAGCCGTAGCCACCGAAAACCTGCGTGGCATCGCGGGAGTTGTCCATGGCCGCCTCGCTGGCCACCAGTTTGGCGATCGCCGCGGCCTTCTTGAACGGCTTGCCCGCCAACATCAGTGCGGCCGCGTCGTAGTAAGCGGTGCGGGCGGCGTGCGCGCGTGCCTCCATGCGTGCGATCTTGAACGCGATCGCCTGGTAGGCGCCGATCTTCTGACCGAACGCCTCCCGCTCCTTGGCGTACTTCACACACTCGTCGACGCATCCCTGCGCGGCACCGACGGACAAGGCGGCGATGGCGATCCGGCCCTCGTCCAGGATGCGCAGGAAGTTCGCGTAGCCGCGACCACGTTCACCCAGGAGGTTCTCCTGGGGAACCCGGACGTCGTCGAAACTCAGCGGGTGGGTGTCCGACGCGTTCCATCCGACCTTGTTGTAGGCCGGCTCGGCGGTGAATCCCGGCGTGGGAACGGGCACCAGAATCGACGAGATCTCCTTCTTACCGTCGGTTTCGCCGGTGACCGCGGTGACGGTGACCAGCTTGGTGATGTCGGTGCCCGAGTTGGTGATGAACTGCTTGGAGCCGTTGATAATCCAGTGCCCGTCGTCGAGCTTCGCCGTCGTCCTGGTCGCGCCCGCGTCGGTGCCGCCACCCGCCTCGGTCAGGCCGAACGCGCCGAGCGCCTTTCCGCTCGCCAGCAGCGGCAGCCATTCCTGCTTCTGCTCCTCGTTGCCGAAGCGGTACACGGGCATGGCACCCAGCGAAACGCCGGCCTCCAGCGTGATCGCCACACTCTGATCGACCTTGCCGAGTTCCTCCAGCGCCAGGCACAGCGCGAAGTAGTCGCCGCCCATGCCGCCGTATTCCTCGGGGAACGGCAGGCCGAACAACCCCATGTCGGCCATGCCCGCGACGACCTCGTACGGGAAGGAATGCTCTTCGTCATGTTTGGCGGCGACCGGGGCCACCACACTCTGCGCGAAGTCGCGGACTGTCTTGGCAAGCTGCTCATAGTGATCGGGCAGCATGCCCGTTGCCAGTAGATCGCTCATGACTCTTCCTTCTCCGTTGAGGTGGCCCCGATGACTCTCGCCAATGTCTGGCCCACCTTGACCTGGTCGCCCACGGCGACGAGTAGCTCAACCACGCCCTCGACCGGCGCGGTCAGGGCGTGTTCCATCTTCATGGCCTCGACGGTCACCACGACGGTTCCCGCATCGACCTGTTGACCGTCGGAAACACCGACGGCGACCACCGAACCCGGCATGGGACTGGTCAGTTCGGCGTCACCGCTCAGTTCGTCGTCGGGCCGCACGGGTGCCTCGCGCACCTCTTCGACCACGCCGGTGAACCCGGCGCCGGACAACCAGATCTGCCCGTCGATGGCGGCGACCATGTATTCGGTTCGCAGTCCATCCAGTGTGACCGACAGCAGGTCACCTTCGAGAGACGCTGAGAGCGAATGAGTTTCGCCGTCCTCGACGACAGCCGTCGCGGCCTCTGGGGTTCCGGTGAGATGGACGTGGTCGGTGCGGTCGCCGGAATGCAGCCGAAGGGTGGTCGGTGCCGTGAGCCCGATCCGCCATCCCGACGGCACCGCCCACAGATCGGTGACGGGGTCGGGCCAGCTCCGCAGCCACTTGTAGGCGGCAGCGGCGATCAGCTCGCGATCGCCCGGTTCCGCGGGTCTGAAGTCGGGCATGCGGCGGTCGAGAAGCCCGGTGTCGAGGTCACCGGCGACGACGTCGGGATCGGCCAGCAGAAATCGGAGGAACTCGATGTTCGTGGTGACACCGAGAACGGCGGTGTGCGCCAATGCCGTGTCGAGGGCGCGGATGGCGCCGGCACGGTCCTCGGCGTGCGCGATGACCTTCGACAGCATCGGGTCATAGTCGCTGCCGACCACCGTGCCGTCGGCGAGTCCGGAGTCGACGCGAACTCCCGGTCCCCCGGCTTCGGCGAGACCGAGCACGGTGCCGCCCGTCGGCAGGAAGCCGCGACCGGGATCCTCTGCGTAGACGCGCGCCTCGATGGCGTGCCCGGTCAACGTGACGTCGTCCTGACCGATCGGCAGCTTGTGGCCGGCCGCGATGAGCACCTGCTGTTCGACAAGGTCGATGCCGGTGACCATTTCGGTCACTGGATGCTCTACCTGCAGGCGGGTGTTCATCTCCATGAAGAAGAACTCGTCGGGCCGGTCAGCGGACACGATGAACTCGACCGTGCCTGCGCCGGAGTAATCCACGCTGCGCGCCGTATCGCATGCCGCGGCACCGATTCGGGCCCGCGTTGCCGGGTCCAGCAGCGGCGACGGCGCCTCTTCGATCACCTTCTGATGCCTGCGCTGCAGGCTGCACTCCCGTTCACCCAGGTGCACCACGTTGCCGAAACCGTCGGCGAGCACCTGCACCTCGATGTGCCGCGGGTTCAACACGAATCGCTCGAGGAACAACGTGTCGTCACCGAAGGCTGACCCGGCCTCCCGACGCGCGCTGGTCAATGCGGAGGCCAGCTCCGACGGCTCGTGCACGACACGCATGCCCTTGCCGCCGCCGCCGGCAGACGGCTTCACGAGAACGGGATAGCCGACCTCTTCGGCGCCTGCGATCAGATCGGCATCGGTGAGACCGGGGCGCGATACACCGGGAACGACCGGCACTCCGAATGCCGACACCGCGGCTTTCGCGGCGATCTTGTCGCCCATCGTCTGAATCGCCCCGACCGGTGGTCCGATGAACACGATGCCTGCTGCCTGCAGTGCCGCGGCGAAATGCGCGTTCTCGGAAAGGAACCCGTAGCCGGGGTGCACCGCCTGCGCGCCGGTGCGCTGGGCCGCCGCGACCACGGCGTCGATATCGAGGTAGCTCTCCCGCGCGGCCGCGGGCCCGATGTTGACGGCCACATCGGCCTCGGCGACGTGGCGGGCACCAGCGTCGGCGTCGCTGAACACCGCAACCGATCGGATGCCCATCGCACGCAGCGTGCGGATGACGCGCACCGCGATCTCGCCGCGGTTGGCGATGAGGACTGTCTCGATGTCAATCACGTCATCACATCCGGAACACGCCGTAGGAGACCGGCTTGAGCGGAGCTTGGCCGACAACTGAAAGCGCCAGGCCGAGAACGGTTCTGGTGTCGGCGGGATCGATGACGCCGTCGTCCCACAGCCGCGCCGTCGAGTAGTACGGGTTGCCCTGGTCCTCATATTGCTGGCGGATGGGGGCCTTGAACTTCTCCTCGTCCTCGGGAGTCATCTCACCGCGCACCGTCGCGAGCACCGAGGCGGCCTGTTCGCCGCCCATCACCGAGATCCTGGCGTTCGGCCACATCCACAGGAAGCGCGGCGAATACGCCCGCCCACACATCGAGTAGTTGCCCGCGCCGTACGACCCACCGATCACGACGGTCAGCTTCGGCACCCTGGCGCAGGCGACCGCGGTGACCATCTTCGCGCCGTGTTTGGCGATCCCTCCGGCCTCGTAGTCGCGGCCCACCATGAACCCGGAGATGTTCTGCAGGAACAGCAGCGGTGTGCTGCGCTTGTCGCAGAGTTCGATGAAATGTGCGCCCTTGAGGGCGGACTCGCTGAACAGCACACCGTTGTTGGCGATGATGCCGACCGGGTGGCCGTGGATACGCGCGAATCCGGTCACCAGCGTATTGCCGTACTCGGCTTTGAACTCGGCGAACTCGCCACCGTCGACGATGCGCGTGATCACCTCGTGGACGTCGTAAGGCACGCGGGAATCGACGGGCACCACGTCGTACAGTTCGGTCTGGTCGGCGACCGCGTCGACCGTCGGCCTGACATCCCACGGCAGCTTCTCACGCGGGCCCAGCGTGGACACGATGCGCCGGACGATGCGCAACGCGTCACGGTCGTCGTGGGCCAAATGGTCTGTGACACCAGAGGTTCTCGAGTGCAGATCGCCGCCACCGAGATCCTCGGCGGTGACGATCTCGCCGGTCGCCGCCTTCACGAGCGGCGGACCGCCCAGGAAGATGGTGCCCTGGTTGCGGACGATCACCGCCTCGTCGCTCATCGCGGGCACATATGCACCGCCGGCGGTGCACGAGCCCAGGACCGCCGCGATCTGAGGGATGCCCTCGGCGGACAGGTTGGCCTGGTTGAAGAAGATGCGACCGAAGTGCTCGCGGTCGGGGAACACCTCGTCCTGACGCGGCAGGAACGCCCCTCCCGAGTCGACCAGATAGATGCACGGGAGCCGGTTCTGCCCGGCGACCTCCTGAGCGCGCAGGTGCTTCTTGACGGTGATCGGGTAGTACGTGCCGCCCTTCACGGTGGCGTCGTTGGCGACGATCACGCATTCGCGTCCCGAGACGCGGCCGATACCGGCGATCATGCCCGCGCCGGGACATTCGTCGTCGTACATGCCGTCGGCGGCAAGCGGTGTCAGTTCGAGAAACGGGCTGCCTGGGTCGAGGAGCCCGTCGACGCGGTCGCGCGGAAGCAGCTTGCCCCGGCTGACATGACGTTCGCGGGCACGTTCGGAACCGCCGAGCGCTGCGGCGGCAAGCTTGGCGCGCAACTGAGCCACCAGCTCGAGGTGCTCCTCGCGATGCGAAGTCCGCGGTGTCATCGTCAGAAAACCCGTTCGGTTGAGTTAATGATGACTAACTCATGGTATGTTAGTCACGATTAACCGAAATGTCCACCAGCGCGTTTGGAGTGTGCCCATGGCCTCCACTTCGGTGCCCGATCTGACCGCAACGCGCCGCAGCAAGGCCAAATCAGACCGCCGGTCGCAACTGATCGCGGCGGCCGAACGCCTGGTGGCCGAGCGGGGCTATCTCGCGGTGCGGCTGGAGGACATCGGGGCCGCCGCCGGTGTCAGCGGACCGGCGATCTATCGCCACTTCCCCAACAAGGAGGCGCTTCTCGTCGAGTTGCTGGTGGGGATAAGCACCCGCCTGTTGGCCGGTGCCACAGACGTCGTCACCCGCGCCGACGATCCCCGGTCCGCATTGGACGGACTGATCGACTTCCATCTGGACTTCGCGCTCGGCGAGTCGGACCTGATCCGCATTCAGGACCGCGACCTTCCCAATCTGCCCCCGGCCGCCAAGCGTCAGGTCCGCAAGGCTCAACGGCAGTACGTCGAGATCTGGGTGGATGTGTTGCGGCAGTTGAACATGTCTCTGCGCGAGGACGATGCTCGGCTGATGGCGCACGCGACGTTCGGATTGCTGAATTCGACACCACATTCGGTGAAGCCGACTGCGACGAAAAGGGCCGAGGCCAGCGAGCGTGCCGTCCTTCGAGCGATGACGGTTGCTGCGCTGACCTCGGCCGCTAGGACCGTGAGCGGTTAGTACCAGGCTCGGCGGCCGCCGACGGGGCGTCCGACGGACCCGAGGATCCAGAAGACGGCACCGATGACGACAAGCACGACACCGATCGTCGTCAAGACGCTGATGCCGAGGATGTAACCGAGCACGGCGAGGATGATTCCAAGGACAATCATCGTGACTCCATTTCTATTGAACTATCAACTGCCAGTGGACTATTGACTGGGCTGCGGGATGTTGCAGTCCGTCACCTTCGGATTGACTCCCGCGTAGTTCAGCGGGCCGACGACGACCGTGAGGGCGATACTCCCCGCTGTCGCGCAGTTGGTTGCGCCAGTCTAAAAGTAATCGCGCTGATAGGCCGCAAAACACCGATCAGCAACCAGATGAGCACTAGAACGCCGAGTAGCCCACCACCTCGCATGCTGCGCCTCCATCTCTAATGGCGCCCCAAATCGGCGCGCACGCAGCGTGTTTACCCGGCTGACAATTTGTCCAAACCTGGCGATGGCAACGATTGGGCTACGGTGTCTGACGTGGCACGAAGGCGGTGAGGAGCCACTCGCGCATCGCCTTGACCAGCACGGCGCGGTTCTCCCGCTTGTCGATCTCGTGGCCGTCGTCGTCGAACATCAGGAGTTC
This sequence comes from uncultured Actinomycetota bacterium, assembly GCA_963720345.1. GTDB lineage: Bacteria > Actinomycetota > Actinomycetes > Mycobacteriales > Mycobacteriaceae > Mycobacterium. Next base: position 12,538 of record CAVRFN010000034.1, on the reverse strand, counting down.
GACGGTGCGCCCGAGAGCCTTCAGGGCATCACACATCTGCAACGACTCATCCGGAGGGACGTTGGTGTCGTTCGCGCCGTGCACGAGCATCAGCGGCGCGGTCAACGCATCCACCCGCTGCAACGGGGACAACTGCTCGAGCAGGTCGCGGTCGCTGACGGGATGGCCGTACTTCGGATAGGCGGCCGCAGCGATCCACGGTTCGGTGTTGCGGTACCACGTGTTCAGGTCGCTCATGCCGCAGATGCTGATGCCGGCGGCGAACAGCTGCGGATGAAAGGTGAGCGCCGCCTGGGTCAGGTAACCGCCGTATGACCAACCGCAGCACGCGATGCGGTCGCGGTGCGCATGACCGTTGTCGGCGAGGAAGTTCACAGCGTCCGCGACGTCGTCGATCGCCGCGAATCGCTTCTCTCTGTCGTCGGCGTGCATGAACGAGCGGCCGAATCCCCCAGAACCGCGCACGTTGGGGAGGAATACCGAAATACCCGCTTCGAGCAGCGGCGGGAAGAACTCGTTGTAGCCGGGACGGCCCTGACCTTCGGGCCCGCCGTGCAGGAAAAGCATCGCGCCGATCGGCTCGATTCCCTCGGGAGGCCGGAAGAGCCAACCGGTGAACGTCAGGCCGTCCCGCGCCGTGATCGTCTCCAGCGTCGGATCGGCCGACACCGGACCCAGACTCGGCTCACGGTCGACGGGCTCCCATTCGCGCGTGCGGGGATCGACCAGTTCGACCGTCGCCGGCATCGACGGGCTTTCGACCGTCATCGCGAGCATCGAGCCGCCGGCGCTGATGCTCAGCTCGCTGGCCACCATCCCGGGTAGCGGAATCGGAGCGTATGCCGTGTAGTCGGCGAGTTCGAGAATCTGTAATTCACTGGCGCCGTGCAAGTTCCACAGTATCGCCACGGTCGAGAGGTCGTCGCTGACGGTGAATTCGTCGAGTTCATAACCCGGCCGTTCGGCGATCACCTGGTAGGACACCCCGTCGGGAGTGGTGGTGACCTCGAGCAGCCGGGCGTGCTCGGCGCCGTTCTCACTGCGGATCAGCGCACGCACATACCCTTCGGTGCTGTTGACCCCGTATGCGCTCGACGGCTGATACAGCTCGTAGGACTCTCCCTCCAATCCAGCGCGGAGGCGGCGGGGACCGTGGTCGTCCAGGATGATCCCGCTGTCGGTCGTGGATCCGGGATCGTAAGGCAGCAATGCGATTTCGGTCAGGCCGCGCAACATGATGAGGTCGCGGTAGCCGCGTGGTCCGACCCGCACGAGTGACGCTCCCGCCCACGCGTCGACCAGCCTGCCGCCCGACCGCCGGTCGAGCACCACCGTTGCCCCGTCAGCGGGATCGATCAGGCATGAGCTGCCGACGCCGTCGTCACCGGTCAGGATCGCCGCGACCCGGGTGCCGTCCCAACCGATCAGCTCCGCGGTGCCTTCGGACGATCCGGCCGGCCAATGGTCGATGCGGCGGGCGTCGCGGTCGTCGGGATCGGTTGTCACCACCCAGATCTGGCTTCGGGATCCGCCTTCGGGCGCGACCTCACAGGCGAGCCAGTAGCCGTCCGCGGAATGCATGACCCGGTTCACCGGCCCCTCGACGGGCAGTTCGACGTCCCGGGACGAACTTGCCCGCCACCCGCGCAGGAACCGCTGCACCGCGCGCGGATATCCGCCGTCATCGACGAGGTGCGCGAACGCGGTGGCGTCCGGCGACATCGATGCGCCGTAGACGCGACGAACCTGCTGTGCCATCGGACCCAGAGTAAACCGAGGTCGCAGGCCCTAAACGTGGTGATGGTGACAGTGCGCGCGATCCGAACCGTCGCGCGGGGCAGACTGAGCGCCTGCACAGGTACCCTCGCAGCCATGAGGCGGGTATGACCGATTCACCACACCGCGGACGTGATGAGCAGCCAGGCTTCCGCGAGGGGCCGGACCCGACGCAACCGCTGGGCAACGGCTACCCGGGATACCCCGATCCGGCGTACGCGAGCCAGGCCCCGTACGGCCCCACCTATCAGGCCCCCCCCGCGCCGCCTACCGAGCAACTGCCTGCGTACTCGCCGTACGGCTACGACCCCTACTCGACCGGCCAGTACGGCCAGTACGGCGGGCAGTATCCGCCCGGAGGGCCGGGCGAACCGCCGCCGGAGGAGCCGAAGTCACCCCGCTGGCTGTGGGTGCTGGCCGCGACCGCAGTGCTGGCCGTCATCGGCCTGGTGATCGCGTTGGTCATCGTCTACGACAACAGCTCCCGTCAGGAGACCGTCGTCGCGCCGCCGCCGTCGCTGTCTGAGCCCAGCTCCCCGACCCGAACTCCGACGACGACGTCGCCGCACCCCCTCGATTCCGGTGTCCCCCTTCCGACCCTGCCGTCGGTGCCGCCGACGACCGGCACGACCCCACCCGGCCCCACCGAGACCGTGGTCTACAACGTCAACGGTGACGGCCGGGCCATCAACATCACCTACGTCGACAACGGCGGCCTGCTGCAGACCGAGTTCAATGTCCTGCTCCCATGGAGCAAGGAGGTCCAATTGCCAGAGCCCGCAAACGGTTCCGCGAGCATCAGCATCATCAATGTGGGCCGCGAAGTGAACTGCTCGATCTCCGTCAACGGCGTCACACTCGAGCAGCGCACCGGTGCCGGCCTGACGATCTGCACCGCGACGGGCTAAGCAGCGGCCACCCGGCCCGGCGTCTTCACCGCCAGCATCGCCAGTAGCCCCGCCGCCAGGACCACGATGAGCCCGCCCATCCCGGCGCGGTCGGCGCCGAATACGGCGATGAACGTCGAGAACATGCACGGGCGCCAGGTACGACACCGCGCGACCCGTGGTGGTGTAGAGGCCGAACGCCATGCCCTCCTTGCCGTCCGCCGACATGCGCAGCATCAGCGTCCGCGCGGCCGACAGCGTCGGCCCGATGAACAGGCACAGCAGCAGCCCGCAGATCCAGAACGCCAGGGCGCCCGACAGCGTCATCAGCGATCACGGCCACCACGATCATCGCCGTCAGCGAGCCGACGATGACGGGTTTGGCGCCGAACCGGTCATCGAGCCGGCCGCCCATGACCGCCCCGACGGCGGCGATGACGCTGGCGCTCACCCCGAACAGCAGCACGTCGGCGTGCCGAGACGCCGTAGACCTTGACGCCCAGCACCGCGCCGAAGGCGAAGACGCCGGTGAGCCCGTCGCGGAACACGGCGCTGGCGATCAGGTAGTAGACGACGTTGTGATCGCGCCGCCATTCGCTGCGGATCTCGTCCCACAGCTTGCGATACCCGCCGAAGAAGCCACGGCCGTCTCGCGCGGGCGCCACGGAATCCGGCTTCGGGCTGGGCACGCGCGATGAGCAACGGCAGCGCGAACAACGCGAACCAGACGGCGCGTGAACAGCATGGCAGCGCGGACGTTCTGGCCATCGGCGACCGGAGGATTCAACAGACCCGCGTGGTCACCGTCCCCGGAGATGAACCCGAAGTAGACGACCAGCAGCAGCACCACGCTGCCGAAATACCCCATGCCCAAACCCAATCCGGAGATCTGGCCGGAGGTCTGCGGCGTCGAGAGCTGGCGCAGCATGGCGTTGTACGGCACGCGTGGCCAGTTCGTTGCACGCCGAGGCGGCGGCCACCAGCACCAGGCCGGCCGCCAGGTAGCGGTAGTCGTCGCGGATCAGGCTCATCGCCAGCGTCAGCGCGACCGCCAACGCGCTGAGCACGCGCCAGCGCGTCGCCGTCGCCGCCATGGCGCGTCGACCCACACCCCGGTGACCGGGGCGAGCAGGGCGACGGCCAGACCGGCGGCGCCCAGCGCCCATCCGAGCCAGCTTGTCGGGCTGGTGTCACCGGGCAGATCGTCGCCGACGGCGTTGGTCAGATAGATCGAGAACACGAAGGTCACGACGACCGCGTTCAAGCCCGTCGAGCCGAAATCCCACAGCGCCCACGCACAGGACCTGCGACCGTCGCGCGGCGGGCGCCGACGACCGCGGTTCGCTCATGGGGGCCCACGATATAGTCCGGCGCATGCCAGTACCCGCACCCAGCGCGGATGCCCGCGCTGTCGTCACCGGCGCATCGCAGAACATCGGCGAGGCGCTGGCCATCGAGCTCGCGTCCCGCGGGCACCACCTGATCATCACCGCACGCCGCGAGGACGTGCTGAGGACACTGGCGGACCGGATCACCGCGCAGTACGGCGTGACCGTCGAGGTACGTCCGGTCGACCTCGCCGATCCGTGCCGAACGCGGCAAGTTCTGCGACGAATTGGCCGTCCGCAACATCTCGATCCTGTGCGCCAACGCGGGCACCGCAACGTTCGGGCCAGTCGCGTCGCTCGATCCGCCGACGGCGAGAAGGCCCAGGTGCAGCTGAATGTCCTTGGCGTGCACGATCTTGCGCTCGCAGTGGTGCCGGGAATGGTGGAACGCAAGGCGGGCGGCATCCTGATTTCCGGTTCGGCGGCGGGCAATTCGCCGATACCGAACAACGCCACCTATGCGGCGAGCAAGGCGTTCGTCAACACGTTCAGCGAGTCGCTGCGCGGCGAGCTGAAGCGCGACGGCGTGCACGTCACGCTGCTCGCGCCGGGGCCGGTGCGCGAGACGCTGCCCGATCCGAGACGAACAGTCGCTGGTCGAGAAGCTGATCCCGGACTTCCTGTGGATCTCCACCGAGTACACCGCCAAGCTGTCGCTGGATGGCCTTGGAGCGCAACAAGATGCGCGATCGTGCCCGGTGTGACCTCGCAAGGCGATGTCGGTGGCCACCGGCTACACGCCGCGCGCGATCGTGACGCCGATCGTCGGCGCGGTCTACAAGAAGCTCGGCGGCGACTAGCGTTCGCGGGGTCTAGCGCCGCACGGCGGCCGGTGCCGAAGATGCTGCGGGTGATCTCGCGGCCGATCACCGTGCCCGCCGAGCGCATCGCGCTCTTGAACGCCGGACTGTCCATCACCTTCTCGAGCATTCCGGGCTCGGCGGTTCCGCGGCTCTTCACCTCGCCCGAGGCGGTGGCTCCGCCGACGTCGACAGGCAGCGGTGGCGGCAGCTGCGGGTCGGCGGCCGGCGGCGCGCGGCGGTGGCGGCGCCATTCTGGCGGACAGCCGCTCGTAGGCCGAATCGCGGTCAACCGTCTGGCCGTACTCGGCCTGCAGCGGACTGGCCTTCGCCGCCGCCGCGATCGCCTCCGGACCGATGGTGTCCATCAGCGAGCGCGGGGCCCGCATCCTGGTCCACGCCACGGGTGTCGGCGCACCCTTCTCCGAAAGCACCGTGACGATCGCCTCGCCGATGCCCAGCGACGTCAGCGCCGTCTCCAGGTCGTAGACCTGGGTTTTCGGGTAGGTGCGCACGGTCTTGGCGAGCGCCTTCTGGTCATCGGGGGTGAACGCGCGCAGTGCGTGCTGAATTCGCGCACCCAGCTGTGAGAGCACGGCGTTGGGCACGTCCGTCGGCAACTGCGTGCAGAAGAACACGCCGACGCCCTTGGACCGGATCAGCTTGACGGTCTGCTCGACCTGTTCGAGGAAGGCCTTGGACGCATCGGTGAAGAGCAGGTGGGCCTCGTCGAAGAAGAACACCAGCTTCGGCTTGTCGAGATCGCCCACCTCGGGCAGCGTCGTGAAGAGATCCGCGAGCACCCACATCAGGAACGTCGAGAACATCACCGGCCGCGCGGCCTGCTCGCCGACCTCGAGCAGAGTGATGATGCCGCGGCCCTGGGCATCGAGGCGCATCAGGTCCTTGGGCTCCAGCTCGGGCTCGCCGAAGAACGTGTCGCCGCCGTCGGCCTCGAGGTTGACCAGGGCCCGCAGGATGACACCGGCGGTCGTCTTGGACACCGCGCCCAGCGCCTTGAGCTCGGGCTTGCCCTCGTCGCCGGTGAGGTACTGGATCACCGCGCGCAGATCCTTCAGGTCCAGCAGCGGCAGACCCTTCTGGTCGGCCCAGTGGAAGATCAGCCCCAGGGTGGACTCCTGGGTTTGGTTGAGCCCCAGCACCTTTGACAGCAGGATCGGGCCGAAGCTGGAGATGGTGGCGCGCACCGGGACGCCGATGCCGCTGCGACTGTGCCCCAAGCGACAAGAACTCCACCGGGATAGGCGGTGGGCGTCCATTCGTCGCCGGTGTCCTTGGCCCGCTGCTCGGTCTTCTCGCCTGCCTCACCCGGCCGCGACAGCCCCGACAGATCGCCCTTGACGTCGGCCATCAGGCACGGCACCCCGGCAGCCGACAGCTGCTCGGCGATCACCTGCAGCGACTTCGTCTTACCGGTGCCCGTGGCGCCCGCGACCAGGCCGTGCCGATTGACGGTGGCCAACGGGATGCGGACCTGCGCGGTCGGGTCGCAGACCCCGTCGACGACGACGGTGCCCAGTTCCAGCGCCTGACCCTTCGAACGGCGTAACCGGCGGCGATCTGCTGGGCGGGAGTGGCGCTCGACTCAGTGGTCATGGTCGAAAACAGTACTGTGAGCGCTGTGCGTGACGAACTCGTGTGGATCGACTGTGAGATGACCGGCCTGGACCTGACGACGGACCGCCTCATCGAGATCGCGGTGCTAGTCACCGACGCCGACCTCAACATCCTCGGCGAGGGCATCGACGTGGTGATCCACGCCGACGACGAGGCGCTGTCGTCGATGGTCGACGTGGTCAAGGACATGCACGCCCGATCGGGCCTGACCGAGGAGGTGCGGGCGTCGACCGTCGACGTGGCCGAGGCCGAGGAACTCGTTCTCGACTACATCCGCACCCACGTCAAGCAGGCCAAGACCGCTCCCCTGGCCGGCAACTCGATCGCCACCGACCGCGGCTTCATCGCGCGGGACATGCCCAAGCTCGACGACTTCCTGCACTACCGGATGATCGACGTCAGCTCCATCAAGGAGCTGTGCCGGCGCTGGTATCCGCGGATCTACTTCGGCCAGCCCGAGAAGGGCCTGGCCCACCGCGCGCTCGCCGACATCCACGAGTCGATCCGCGAACTGAAGTACTACCGTCAGACCGCCTTCGTCGCCCCGCCCGGGCCGTCGACCAGTGAGATCGCCGCGATCGCCGAGCAACTCGGCCCGCCGAACGGCGACCTCGACGGATATCGATTCGGCTGCCGAGCGCCCGAGCGGCTAGTATCGACGACGCTGCAGATGCTGCAGCGATGGTGGCTGTAGTTCAGCTGGTAGAGCACCAGGTTGTGATCCTGGATGTCGCGGGTTCGAGCCCCGTCAGCCACCCGAACAGGTCAGGGAGCGATTCCGCTCCCTGACCTTTTTGTTGTCGTCAGACGTTGGCGTTGCCCGTCTTCCACTGACTCCACGGGATGTTCCAGTCGCCCAGCCCTTCGGTGCCCGGCAGCGATCGAACCGACGGTGTTGACGATCTCGACGATGTCGCCCCGCTTGGAGTTGTCGTAGAACCACTGCCCGTTGCTGGAGCTCACGTTGATGCAGCCGTGGCTGACATTGCTGTAGCCCTGACTGCCCACCGACCACGGCGCGGCGTGCACGATAGATGCCGCTGTAGGAGATCTGGGTGGCCCAGTCCACCTCGGTGCGGTAGCCGTTCGGCGAGTTCGACGGCACGCCGTAGGTGGACGAGTCCATCACCATGTGCGACCGGCGGTCACCGACGATGTAGGTGCCGTTGTTGGTCGGCGTGCTGTTCTTGCCCATCGACACCGGCATCGTCTTGATCACCTCGCCGTTGCGCGTCACCGTCAGCGTCTTGGTGTTGTCGTCGACGCGGCGTGATCACCTCGTCGCCGATGGTGAAATGCGTGGTGATGTTCTCCTGGCCGAACAACCCGTCACCCAGGTCGACGCCGTAGGTGTTGACCGCCACCTCGACCGTCGTGCCCGGCTTCCAGTAAGCGGCTGGGCGCCAACGCACTTCGCGGTTGTTCAGCCAGTAGAAAGCGCCCTCCACGGGCGGATTGGTCGTGATCTTGATGGCCTGCTGAGCGGCCAGCCGGTTCGGGATGTTCTCGTCGAACTGGACCGCGACCGGCTGACCGACACCGACGACCTCACCCTCGCTGGGCACCACGTACGCCATCGTCAGGTTTTCCGGCGAGTGCGTCTCGAAGGTCATCTGCCGGGTGGTGGCGCCGCCGAGGCCGAGTGACTTCAGCGGTCAGCGTGTACTGCTTGTTGTAGCCGAGCGGCTCGGCGGTGGCCCACTGCAGACCGTCCTTGCTGAGCTTGCCCTCGACGGGGCTGCCGTCCTCGTTGACCATCGTGACGGCGCCCAGCACGCCGTCCTCTGCGCTGACGGTCACCGGTGAATCGACGCTGACGCCGACGTCCCCGTCCTTCACCGACGCTGTCAGCTTGGGGAGGAGCAGATCGCCGAAGGGCGTGCCCTTATCGGTGATGACCTGGGGCGGCGGCGGCGCGGAGTTGCTGCTGCACGCCGACAGCCCGAGCACGACCGCGGGAACGAGCGCGATGGCGATCAGCCATCGACGATTGCGACGCGGACGGGCCACGGATCTGACCTGCCACATTGTTTGCTCCACCTCACGAATAGACAGAATCTCTGGCAATAGTCTAGGGGCACCGACGGACGGGGGCGCGACGACAGCGTCGCTCTCCAGCGGCGGGCGAGTAGCGATTTCACCCTGCGCCGCGCGGCCTGTTATTGTCGCACACGCAGCGCCGTTAGCTCAGTTGGTAGAGCAGCTGACTCTTAATCAGCGGGTCCGGGGTTCGAAACCCTGACGGCGCACTCAGTTTCTTTGCGGTCCGTCGGTACCGCTCACCCTGTCGCACCCCCCGCCTGGCCATCCTCGAGATGGTTGCGGCTTACGCCTCGCGTAAATACCTTAGGGGGGCTCCGCATTTGCCAAAGTACGTGTGTGCTGGAACTTACATAAGTCCGGTTATCCTACGGATTACGCAGGGACGATGGTCGTTGCGGACGCAAAGCTATCCACAGATTCTCCAGTTTCAAGCTGCCAGAAGTGACCCATTGGTGCTAGAGTCCGGGTTAGCTGACCGTACGTGCTTCGGCGCGATGGGGGCGGCGGTACTACGAGACAAGGACTTAGCTGATGTCGCAGATTGGCGCATCGTTCGGAGCTGGCGCGGCAGGCGCGCAGGCCGACGATGAGGTAACTGCACAGGGTCCCATCGCGGTGCACAACTGCAGTCGCCTCGGCCGTGTGGCCAATCCGCCTAGCTCTGGTTCGCCGATCTCTTCCGCTTCGGCCGCCGCCGGTGAGCTGACCGCCTCAGCGCTGCCTGATCCGCCGGACGACCAGTACGACCACCACAGCACCGACGCCTGCGAGCGAGACGGCGACGACCGGTTTCTTGACGAACCTCACCAACCCGGCCTTCAAGTCGTCTGCGAGCCGGCGGGGGTTCGCACGCTCGGCCAGGGAGTCCACCGTCAGACGCCAGCTGGTCACGAGCCTGGTCGATGTCCTGCTTGATGGTGTCGGGGTCGCGGTCCGCCACATCCCCTCCATACGCGTCCAAGCCCTGCTCCAAGTCTGGTGCCTTGCGCAACTACCCTAGATCAGCTCGCACTAATCGAAGTGCACCGGTCCATGAGAGGGGATCCGCACGCGTGCCACAGACTCCGCGACTCGAGGTGGGCGACAAAGCCCCCGCGTTCAGCCTGCCCGACGCCGACGGCAACACCGTCAAGCTCTCCGACTACAAGGGCCGCAAGGTCATCGTGTACTTCTACCCCGCCGCATCACGCCGGGCTGCACCAAACAGGCCTGCGACTTCCGCGACAGCCTCGGCGAGCTCAACGGTGCCGGACTCGACGTCATCGGCATCTCCCCCGACAAGCCGGAGAAGCTGGCCAAGTTCCGCGACAAAGAGAAGCTGACGTTCCCGCTGCTGTCCGACCCCGACCGCGAAGTGCTCACCGCGTGGGGCGCATTCGGCGAAAAGATGATGTACGGCAAGACCGTTCAGGGCGTCATCCGTTCGACGTTCGTCGTCGACGAGAAGGGCAAGATCGCCGTGGCGCAGTACAACGTCCGCGCCACCGGCCATGTGGCCAAGCTACGGCGCGACCTGTCCGTCTAAACTGGCTCGCCCAAAAGCGAAGCGGTAGGCCATACTCGGCTGTGACGTGAGACAACGTCGTCTCGGGCGCAGGAGAAGACATGGGTGTGGTTGCCTTCCACAGACTGCTGGCGGCGACTGCAGCGGCACTCCTGGCAGTTCTGTCGGTACAGCCTGCTCTTCGCCCACCAATCAATCTGCCCAACCGACGGCGCAGGGCAGCGAAAGCCCGCCACAGCGACCGGATTTCACACAGGTGACGGAGTCGATGTTCGTCGGCGCGTCGGCGATCCCGGATAGTTCAGCATGGGATTTCACGGGAGCGGTCCTGAACCCCGACGGGAACTACCCGTATGCCGACCAGGCCGATCCGCCGGAGTGCACGCCGTTAGTTTCGGGGCTGCCGCACGGCCCAAAGGGGGCCGCTGACTGGTCGATGTGGCCGACCGACGTCGCGGATTCGGAAATGCCGGAGCAGACTTTCACGGTGCTCCTTGCGGTACCGATCGGACAGCCAGACCTTCAAGGTCTGCGCGACTTGCTCGGAAAATGCGCAACCTTCCACGCCGGTGAACTCACGTCGACCGTGTCGCCGCCCCTGAAACACCCGGGGTTGCCCGATTCGGCGGTCGCTTGGCGTCAGATTTCAACAGGCCCCTACGGCAGTAAGGGCGCCGAAATCATCGGTCTCAGCAGGGGCCTCTACGTCGAGGTATACACCTGGCGCACGGATGGCGCCGAGCCTTCACCGGCTGACCTAGACATTCTGGTGAACCTCTTCAACGAACAAGTGAGCAAGTTACAGGCGGTCTGAACCGAGGTTCGCCAGCAGCAGCGCCTCGGCGGTCGCGGCGCGCTCCAGCACGCCGAGGTGCAGGCTTTCGTTGATGCTGTGCGCTTGTGTCGCAGGGTCTTCCACGCCGGTCACCAAGATCTTGGCCGACGGGAACGCCGCCGCGAACTCCGCGATGAACGGTATCGAGCCACCGACTCCGGTGTCGACGGGCTCGGCACCCCACGCCTGCCGGAACGCCGCACGTGCGGCGTCGTAGACCGCTCCGCTGGCGTCGATGGCGTACGGCTGGCCGACGTCACCGGGTGTGACGGTCACCTGCGCGCCCCACGGCGCATTCTGCTCGAGGTGACGGGTCAGCGCCGCCAGGTGTTCTCCCGCGTCGCCCCCTGGCGCGACACGCATGCTGACTTTGGCCCGCGCCCGCGGTATCAACGTGTTCGACGCTTTGTCGATCGGCGTCGTGTCGATGCCGATCACGGTGATCGCCGGCTTGGCCCAAAGTCGTTGCGGCACCGAACCAGAGCCGATCTCCGGACGCCGTCCAGCAGGCCTGTCTCCTCGCGCACACGCTCCGGTGGGTAGTCGACGTCGGCGGCCGTGCCTTCGTGCAGTCCCTCGACGGCCACGTTGCCCTCGTCGTCGTGCAGGCTGGCCAGCAGTCGCACCAGCACGGTCAACGCATCGGGCACGACCCCGCCCCACATCCGGAGTGCAGGCCGTGGTCCAGCGTTGCCACCTCGACGACGCAGTCGGCGAGTCCGCGCAGCGACACCGTCAACGACGGGATCTCGGTGCTCCAGTTGTCGGAGTCCGCGATGACGATCACGTCGGAGGCCAGCGTCTCGCGGTGTGCCGCCAGCAGTCGGGACAGCGACGGCGACCCCGACTCCTCCTCCCCCTCGACGAACACCGTCACGCCGACCGGTGGGTTGCCCCGTGGGCCCGGAAAGCCGCCAAATGCGTTGCGATGCCGGCCTTGTCGTCGGCGGTGCCACGTCCGTAGAGGCGTCCGTCGCGCTCGGTGGGCTCAAACGGCGGCGACTTCCACTGCGTGCGGTCGCCTTCGGGCTGCACGTCGTGATGGGCGTACAGCAGCACGGTGGGCGCACCCGGTGGCGCCGGATGCCGCGCGATGACGGCGGGGGCGCCGCCCTCGCTGACGATCCGCACATCGTCGAAACCCGCGTCCGACAACAGCTTCGCCACCGCATCGGCGCTGCGCTGCACTTCGTCGCGGCGCGCCGGGTCGGCCCACACCGACTCGATGCGCACCAGGTCCTCGAGGTCGCGCCGCACCGACGGCAGCACTCGCGCACCCGCTGCACCAGATCACTCATGGTTCGAGGTCAGCGGGTCACTGTTCGGCTTCGTGCGCGACCGCACTTCGCGCGGCGTGTCAGCCTGCTCGCGGCCTGGGTGCTCCAGGATCACGACGGCGGCCGCGGTATCGGCCTCGTGGGTCATCGAGACGTGAATCGTCACGTCCTTCAGGTGTTCGCCGATGGCGCCGGTGAGGCGGACCTTCGGCCTGCCCCACATGTCGGTGACGACTTCGATGTCGCGGTGAATGCCCTCGGGCAGCATCGGCCGTTTGGCGAACCGCGACCCGGACCACGCCTTGATCACGGCCTCCTTGGCCGCCCATCGCGCCGCCAGATGCCGTGCCGCCGACGAGCTCTTGTCGGCGGCATCCTGGCTCAGCTTTC